>NZ_FOXG01000017.1:0-26216 GCF_900115645.1 Pseudomonas sp. NFPP07 | reverse complement strand
AGCGGTCGCCCCCGGTCAGGGTCGAGTCGTCGCCCCCGGTCAGGGTCGAGCGGTCGCCCCCGGTCAGGGTCGAGCGGTCGCCCCCGGTCAGGGTGACGCCGATGACGGCCACGCTTGCCGCACGCAGCTCGTTAGCCAGCAGATATTCCGTGGCGCTGTGCTTGTCGCCGATATGGCGGATGGTGCAAGAGGGGAATTTGACCTTGCCGCCCAGGGCGACGATGTCAGCCAAAACGACTTCAACCACCAGCCATTTCGCCTCCTTATCGCCGATGCTATCGCTGGCGCCCGAATCACCCTGGCCGAACAGCCAGCCATGCAGGCCGTGGCCGCATTCGTCGTCTTTACGCCAGTCCGGCGCGGTAACAACAGCACCCACTTCGTTTGGCCATTGAAAGCGGCCATGACTTGTCAGATCGGCACGGCAGGTGCGCAGGACCAACGCCGTTTCTGGCGCATTGAGCTTCTTGGTTTTCATGAGGATTCCTTGTCGGGTGGGTTCGAGGCGGGGGAGACGAAAGCCCCGTTGGACGTCGGGGCTTTCGGTGTAGCTCTACGATGCAGTGATCTCAGAGTCAGGTTTTTTTGGCGGGATCGTTCAGCGCCAGAACGCGGCGACCCCGGATGTCAGTCGAGGCTTTTCCCGAATGCAGGCTGGTGGATCGGTTGGCAGGCCGGCAGAGAGAGGCGGTTCTGGCCGCACATGACTGAGCGCTGCGCCGATCAGGATGATCTGGAGCATGGTGCTCTCCGGTTGGGTTGGTGATGCAGGTGGGCGGTTATAGGCCGCAGTTTCGTCCGCATCGGGGTGTGATCTGCGAGCTTACTCAAGGCCCTAGATTTTTCAGCACCTGCCATTTCAGGGTTGCGCCCCTACTTCCATCACTGGACAGCTCGCTTCGCGTCTTATCGCGGTCATGGTGAGTCAGATCACACCCCGATGCGCTCTCATAGAGAGGATCGGGAATATAAAGCTCAAGCTAAGGGGCTTGAGATGAGCTGGTTTTGTTAGAGCGGCCATTGGCAGGCGTAATTCACGCCATCGTAAGCATCACACTGTTCACGAATATCTTTTGGAAGGTCCTGGGCTTCGCATGTGCCTTGTGCAACGTCGAACTCTTTTTTAGTAGCGTGCTGAATGCACCAGCGGTAACCGCCATGCGCCGAACGACCTACATATCGATTGCCTTTTGGGCCATCGCTTTCGTGTTTGGTAACGATCATCTCGCCTTGCTCCGTTGTGCGTCCGATTTTCCGGATGACCCTGTCTCCAAGGTCATCGAGGAAATCTGTGCCGCCGTGACCCGCTACTGGCGGCCGTCATCGGCTTGAATCGAACTACCGAGAAATCCTCGGTAGTTGCTATGTCGTGTTGGCCGCTGCGACGGCATGCCGGGCGCAGCAGCTAAATTCTCTAAATCTCAACAGACCAGCGAGCCGACGTGTCGGGCAAGGGAGCCTGCTGTGTTGCTTACCGTTCACCCGGGCTTATGGCCACTGTCAGGGAAAGAACTCTGGCGCCGGGTGACTCGTCTTCACGTTGTTAAAGAGCGGCGGGTCTCTTGAGGCCCTTCGCAGTGGTTGTGTCTCTGCGATGGGGTAAAAGTAGCACTGCTGTTATTGGTTGGTCAACAGCACTGCTGTTATTTTTCTTGCGCGCACAAAAAATCCCGCGCAAGGCGGGATTTAGCGATAGGCCTGGGTCATTCCCACATACAAGTCAGCTAAGGGCTGCGATCCTTTTAGAGCTCAATATTACGTATAGACGTGTGCAGACTGTTGCTTCTTCGCTCTCAAGAGCTCGGAAAGCTTCTTTCTGCACTCTTTGGCTTGGCTTGGATATCTGCCGGTCAGGACTCGACAAGCGGCCATGAGCAGCATTCTCTCAATCCAGAGCAGTAGTGAGATAGCTGGAATGCTCCATGCGTTAGAGGCCTCCCCCACTGAACCTGTAGCTGCACTCCAAATAACACCTACCAAAATTCCTATTTGGACAATAAATACCAGCCAATCAAGAGCCGTCTGAAGCAAGCCGAATAGATCTGATAATCGATTGCTTAGTCGGTCATTGCTGTAGCGATCAGCCATAAATAGCAGGGCTCGATCAACATTCGCATGATCTTCCAGATCTTCAACGGCTACGCCTAGCTGTATGGAAATAGCTTGCAGTTCGGCCACGATGACTCTTTTTTTAATCCATACGCCTATGATCAGCGATGCCATGATAAGCAGGCAGGAGGCAAGCACTGCTCCGATGATATGCGTAATTGCAATCCACATGGGTGAAGCTCCTATAGGTCGCCCCCGCGCCAGATGACTCGGCCAAGGATACGGTGCTCATGGATTTCGCCGTCTGGAAGCTCCAGGTCTGCGTTATTTATCTTGTCCGGATTGTCGCTGCGAATGATCCATCCACCAAAGTCTGACTTGACTAGGCGCTTCACGATCGTGCCTTTAGCAACGCTTTCAAGGACAAAAATCTGCCCATCCCTTGGTTCGATCTTCGACTCGTCCACTAGGAGAACGTCACGGTCACTGATCGTTGGCCACATGCTATTGCCGTCGGCATAGATGACCTTCAGATTTTTTGGATTTGCGCCTTTGAGGCGTAGCCAGTCACGCTTGAAAGCGAGAGTGCTACGGATCTCGACATGTGGGTTGTCGTGACCGCCACCAGCTGCTGCATATGCCGTGTACTGAGGGATGAACGAATAGCGGTCATCCATCGTTTCCTGGATGTCTTCTCCTGCCGGCAGGGGGCTGTTGGCCGGTTCTGCAGCATGGTTGGTTTTCGCATGGTCCGTGACGGCACGCCTTATCCCAGCAGCCAACGTCGGGCTTACCTCGTAGGGTTCAAAGTCTAGAGCTTCAGAAAGCCTAACCAGAGCCTCAAGGTTCAGAGCAACTTTTCCGGTCATGAACTGACTGACTGTACTTTGAGCTGACTTCCACTCGCACCTCTCGCCGACCTCGGCTTGATTAAGCGTGGGGACGTCTCCTCGAGCTTTGGATTCTTTAACTCTGGCCTTGTAAATTTCTGCAAGCCGCCTTGCATCGGCAAGCTGCTCGCTGCTTAGCGGGGTTCGAATAGGTTTCTTCATGCGCGTGATTTAGTAGCACCGCTGATTTTAAAGCAAACAGCACTGCTACTCTTTGTCTTGAGTTGTGCGAAGTAGCAGTGCTAATATCAAATCAAATTCCACATGAGACTACCTCCAATGAAGACCGTAACCCTTGAGGAGTACCTGTCCGGGCATGGAACCCAGAGCGAACTCGCCAAGGCTCTCGGTATCCAGCAGAGCGCGGTATCTCAGATGTATCGCTCTAAGCGTGACATTCGAATCACGATCCACGATGACGGCAGCGTTCAGGCTAGCGAGACTCGGCCAATTCCTGCGCGCAAATCAGCTGCTTAACCCTTTCGAACAACCAAGGAGCCTCACCAATGGCATATGACCCGAACCAGTCCAGCTACAAGCACGAAAACGAGACCAAGGTCCGTCTGGACGACGAGTACGAGGCTGCGCTTGTCAGCCTGGCCAAGATCCACAGAACCAGGAAAGCAGTACTGGCCCGTGAGGCTCTTGAATCATGGATCGACGGGATGAGGGAAGAGCTTAAGCGAAGCAGCCGTGTGGCCTGAAGTCCCTCTTGAGTCCCTCTGGAGGCCCTATGAGCAGCAACCAAGAAGAAATGACCATTGGCGAATTGGTCGATGGCGATGATTTGGAGTTTTTGAGGGGGCTGGCGGCGGAGAGGCAAGTAACTGTTCCGCAGCTCATCAAGGAAGGGATTCAGCAAGTCATTGCAACAAGAACAAGACCTAAGCCGATGAGGGGAACGATTCAAGCGTTCCGCAGGAAAGACTGAAACACCGAATTCCAGGCACAAAAAAGCCGACGGTCAAGGTCGGCTCTTTCTACAGCAAGTTCAACGAGAAGAATCATGACAAACATCTTCCAAATTGACAAGTCCAGGGGGTTCACCCGTATGGACAACACACTGATGGAGGCTCTCGCAACGGTAGATCTACCGGCGCGGGAGCTTCGCGTTTTGATGGCTATCGCACGGCAGACAATTGGATACCAGCAGGAGACTCGGCGCCTCTCTGCTGATGACCTGGGCAAGCTTACCAACATGCGCCGAGATGTAACCTCAAAGGCGATCAGCCATTTGCTTGGGCGCAGGATCATCTATCGGGTAGGTGGAAGCCGTGGAGACATCGGTATTTCCCCTATCTCCGAATGGGCCTTTTACGAGGAAAAATCAGACAATCTCACTGAGACCAAATCGTCTCACTCAGCCCAAATCGTCTCACTGAGAAATGAAGCGAGTGAGACCAAAACGGCAACTTCCCTTCTTTATACAAAGAAAGAAAAACCCCCTATAACTCTTCCTTCGGAAGAGATTATTACCCCCCACACTGAATCGACCCCTGCCAAGTCTGAGCGGAAAGCACCGTTCGGGAAATCGCAGATGCTTGCCGACAACCCGCACCAGGTCTCCGAAACCCTGATCGATGATTACCTGGCTGTTCGCCGGGCCAAGAAGGCGCCGATGACCGCCCGGGTATGGTCCGGCCTCAACGCGAAGCTGGAGCAGTGCAAGGCCTTTGGCGTCCTGCCAAACCACGCGCTGACCATCGCTGTCGACAACGGCTGGCAGGGGTTTGAGGTCGAGTGGATCACCAGGCGCGCAGCCGCCCCATCCAAGCCGGTCACTCAGTCTCGCCACCACGGCTTTTCTGATCGTGATTACACATCGGGCTTGATCGAGCGGGAGGATGGTTCCTATGCGTTCTGAGATCGCCGTATCCGTCGATGATCAAGGCATGGGCGAGCGCATCCAGCCTGCCGAGTGCGAAACCCATGGGCCTTTCCAGCAGAAGGTCATGCTCATGCTGGGGCGCGAGTTCAAGATCGGTTGCCCGGAATGTTCCAGGATTCGAGCCGAAGAGGAAGAGATCAGGAAGCAGGCCCAGGAATCGGCACTTGCACGCATGCGAATGGCTGAAAAGCTCGGTGCAGCACTAATTCCCAAGCGCTTCTCATCCAAAACATTCGATAACTACGTCGCCGAAAGCGCGGCGCAGGCGAAAGCGCTGGAAAAGTGCCGGGCCTATGCCGATGCATTCCACGATCACTTCCAAGCTGGCCGCTGCATGTTGCTGCTCGGCAAGCCTGGAACCGGGAAAACCCATCTGGCCGTGGCCATAGCGAACGAAATCATGGCCACTAGCTCAGCCGCGGCTGTTTACCGGACCATTGGGACAATCCTGCAGGACATCCGGTCCACGTACGACCGAGCGTGCGAGCGGTCGGAGTCGGGCATTTTCGCCGCGCTCATTGAGCCTTCGCTGCTGATCCTTGATGAAATCGGCGCCTCGAAGGATAAGCCGAGCGATTTCGAGCTATCGACCCTGTTCGCCATCATCAATGGCCGGTACGAGGAGCAGTTGCCAACCATCATTGTTTCCAACCTGGGCGCCCAGGAACTACCGGCGGCAATCGGCGAGCGCTGCGCGGATCGCCTGCGCGAAGGCGGCGTGATTGTTCTGCCGTTCACCTGGGAATCACAACGCGGCAAGGAGAGTTTCTGATGGACACCAACAAGATGCGCGAGCAGTTCGAACAGGCAGTTGTCGAGTTGTACAAGAACAGTGATCTGCATAAAAAGCCAGATGGCACCTATCGTAACGATGCAATACAGGCGGCCTGGTGGGGATGGAAAGCCTACCGCGAGACCCTGGTGGTGGAGCTGCCAGCAGAGCGCAAGATTCGCCATTTGCCCAGAATCGACGAAAACCAGAGTTACAACGAAGCACTTGAAAACTGCCGCGAAGCAATCGAGGCCCAGGGCCTGAAGGTGAAGCCATGAGTAACCACCAGTTCTACCTGATCCTTTCGCTGCTTTTCTTCATCGCTGCCAATGGGGTGGTCTCAGATGGCGCCGCGATGATTGGCTATGTATTCGGGATTCTTTCCGCTGGGGCTGCCGTGCTCTGGTCCTACTTGGAGCGCCGGCCATGACCGACTACACCGAACTGAAGCGGCTGGCTGAGGCTGCAAATCATCCAGGATGCAGTTGGAGCGCCGATTACAGGCTTGCAACCAGTCCTGCCGCAGTCCTGGCCCTAATCGCCGAGAACGAGCAACTAAAGCATGACGTCGCCGCAGGGAGCGCACGCGAGTGGGATTTACGCTCTCAGGTACGGTCGGCCAAGGAGTCTCGCGCCCGTGTCGTCCAGTCGAACAAGGCCGCAAGGGAAGAGCGCGCCCAGCTCAAGGCTGAACTCTCCGGCCTGCGCACTGGCTTCGAAGCGCAGAACCAGGTGAATGCTGCGCTCAAGGCCGAGAACGAGGCGTTGCTGACCGCACTGAAGGGCATGACCGCCATGTATGGCTACTGTTGGGACTTGGTGGATGGTGGATTGTTCTGCATGCAGCAAAACGTCCAGCGCTTCGAAGACGCGCACGAGGCAGCACAGAGAGTGGTCGCCGCCCTGGGCAAGGGAGAGCAGCCATGACTGAACACGCCGAAGACTTAATCATCGCTGTCCGCGCCAGTGAAGCGCCCCCTCGCGAGCCTATCTGCAAGGACTGCGACGAAGATTGCGAAGAAATCCAAGACCATCTGGGCTGCTGGCTGTACGACATGGGCCAAGGCCGATGCCTGTATGTGACAGGAGACAAGCCATGACCGACAAGATCAGCGTCAACAGCGCAACCAAGCTCTCCGAGGCCATCAACGCCCTGACAGCCATGTACCGGGACAAGAAGTTCGTGGTCGTCTCCCTGCGCCCAGGGAAGGACCGCACGCTCGATCAGAACGCCCTGTGGTTCGCCCTGTACCAGCGAATCGCCCAGATGACCCAGATCGGCGACGTGGAGGACGCCCGTAAGTACTGCAAGCTGCACTTTGGCGTGCCGATCATGCGCAGCGCCGACGTCGACTTTCGCCACGGCTGGAACCGGATGTTCTTGCACCTGGACTACGAGACAAAGCTGGAACTGATGGGGCCATGTTCGATCTTCGGGCCCGACGGCTTCCCGGTGACTCGCCTATTCAATCGCGCCCAGGGCATCGCCTACACGGACCAGATCGTGGCCGAGTTCAGCGCCAAGGGCGTGGTGTTCGTTGACTTGCTGAGTGAGGCGGCAGCATGAGCGCCTACAGCGAAGAAATCCAAAAGTGGATTAAGCGCAGCAATCGTAAAGGCGCGAAGCTCATCCGTACCGATGCAGGCAAGCACCACATCGTCTACTTCGACAAGGGGAAAGCTCGTGTAGGGGTTGTCGAGGACGGTATGTACTGCCGGTACGGTATTTTTTGTCGTGGCGCGATGTACAGCACTGACCCCATGAGCCTTTGGCAGTCCTGCCCAGGGTCTTGCACGCAGGAAGACGTGCAGATCATGACCGACTACCTGAACGGAACCTCTACGCTGCCTGACTTCGACTTTGGGTCGATCAAGGAGATGAAGTGGTGATCTCCGCCAGACAGCCCCGTCCGAAGCCCTGCAAAAACCCCGATTGCGCGGAATCATTCGTGCCTCAGCGCCTTGGGCAGGCCGTATGCAGTCCGAAGTGCGGCCTGGCCATCAAGGACGTGAACCAGGCCAAGGCCCGGAAGTCCCTGGCCCAGGTCGAGCGCCGGGAGATCAAGGTCAGGAAAGAGGCCCTGAAGAGTCGCGCCGACCACCTCAAGGATGCCGAGAAGGCCCTGCGCGATTATCGCCGCACCTACGAGCTGAGCATCGGCAGTGGGTGCATGAGCTGCGGCCTGAGCCAAGAAGAGATCATCGCCGCCCAGGGCTGGAAGACTGGCGGGGCATTCGATGCGGGGCACTTCCTCGGCAAGGGCGCTAGGCCAGAGTTAAGGCTGGTGCCGACCAATATCTGGCTTCAATGCAAAGCCTGTAACTCTGGCTCCTACATGCACGCCCGCAAGGGCTACACCGTTTCCCAGGGCTTCCGGGGCGGGTTGATCGCCCGTATTGGCCTCGAGGCAGTCGAGGCGCTCGAAGCCGACCATGAGCCGCGCAAGTACACCGTGGAAGAACTCAAGGCAATAACCGTCGAATACCGGGCCAAGACCCGAGAACTCAAGAGGGCTGCAGCATGAGACTTATTAATGCAAGACAGGCATGGCACGACGCGCTCCATGAAAGCCGCAGCTCGGTAATGGCCGTGGCCGCCGAGCAGGCTCGCCTGGGCAAGAAGTCCGGAGCCGGCGAGGAAAGGGTGGTGGTCATGCTTGAGAACGAGCATGGCCAAGAAACTGCCAAGTCATACGCTGTACGGAGCGCAGGAGTGCACGAGACCAGGCCAGGCAGAAGGCTGACTGAATCACGCTGTGCCCACATGCTCATTGCTGGGCTGATCATGCGAGCGATCGATACTCTGCCAAAGTCGATCCGGCATCTTGGCCATTTCCTCTACTCGCCAATGGCCACCGGCAACGATCTTTCCATTGCACACGGCCTGGCGTGGCTTGGGTCTGGTCTTGATACGCTGCCTGAGCGAAAGCGTGAGCGCGCCTACTGGATGGCTCTCGCCGCCCTTCAATCCCATAAGCGCATGGTTCAGGGGCGGCCGGAAATGGGTCCCGGTGAAGTATGCATGTTCGTCGAGGACCGGACGGGCACATCCATGGATCCCCACAACTGGGTTCGCGACTGGGCTGGTATATGGAGCACCCTTGCAAGCCACATCGACAAGCTCGATGCAAAGGCCTTGAGGCCAGTGGCGGTAGTGGTCGCCGAGATGTGCGAAGAGGAGAATGCCGCTTGACGTTTTGAGTAGTGTTTGGCATTATTTTGCCACATTGCGGTTTTACCGCTCAAGACAAGCCCGGCCATTGAGTCGGGCTTTTTTATGCAGATGAATGCGCAGGCTGATGCGCTAGGGATTCGTACTCCCGAGCCTAATGCCGGCGATCAGCACCGGCCATCTGCACCCATTCCAAGCCCTGGCATTCGCCGGGGCTTTTTCGTTTCTGGAGGCCCACCATGGCAGCCTCAAGTAGGAGTCCAAGCATGGCCAACCCGACGCCTGAGAGCATCGTAGAGGTGGTGGGTGTTTCAGTGGCCAATAAGGGGATGCTCGCTGGCGGCGCTGCTGGTCTTGTCGGCTGGTTATCCCAGATCAATTGGATCGGCATCGCCGGTGTGGCCGTGGCCGTGCTGGGCCTCGTCATCAGCACTTACTTCCAGATCCGCCGCGACCGCCGTGAGCACGCCGAGAGCGTGGAGCGCATCAAGGCCCTGCGCGAGCAGTGCCGGCCGTGAGCACCCGCCAGCGCATCGCCGTGGGCATGCTGACCTTGAGCATGGCTGGCTTCGGCGCCTGGAAGGCTAGCGAGGGGTTTACCGACCACGCCGTGATCCCCACTCAGGGCGACGTGCCGACCCTTGGCCATGGCTCGACTCGGTGGGAAGACGGCACCGCGGTCAAGATGACCGACACCATTACCCGGGCCCGGGCCGAGGTCCTGGCCCGCAACCTGAACAGTCAGGCCGAGAAGCAGTTCGCCGCCAGCCTGCCGGGCGTCAAGCTCCACCAAGAAGAGTTCGACCTGTACATGGACTTCGTGGGCCAGTACGGCATCGGCACCTGGCGCCAGTCCTCAATGCGCAGCGACCTGCTGGCCGGTAACTACGCCCAGGCCTGTCACGACTTGCTCAAGTACAAATTCGCCGCCGGCTTCGACTGCTCAACCCCGGGCAACAAGCGGTGCTGGGGCGTGTGGACTCGACAGCTTGAGCGCCACGAAAAGTGCATTGAGGCCCAGCGATGAATACTCAGTACTCCGCTGTTGAGCTGCGTTCCCAGCAATGCAAAGGGCGCCAAGCCCGCGTGATCTGGGCTACCGGTAAGCAGGGCGGCTGGAACTACCAAGGCAACGAAGGCGAGGTGCACACCGTCGGCAGCCTGCTGGTGGTGCTCCATAGCCTGACCGGTGCACCAGTGGCGGTCCTGCGCGATGAGCGGGATCTTTCCGACTACTGTGCCAAGCGCTTCGGGGTACGCCCATGACTCGCTACCTGCTCGCAGGTCTTGCCATGGCGCTGATTGTGGCGCTTTGGCGTCTTGACCACGTCAGCACCAGCCTGAGCACCGCGTCGAAGCGTGTAGGTGATCTGGAGAGCCAAGCACTGGCATACGAACACTCTCTCGCTGTTCGCGACTCCATCGACGCTCAATACCAAGAGGCTCTGAGCAATGCCGAGACCAAAAAGGCTCAGCTTGTTGCTGATTTGCGCAATGGCGTTAAGCGCGTGTACGTCCGTGCCGCCTGCCCCCAATTGCCAGATACCAAGTCCCCCGGCAGCTCTCATGCAGCCGCCCCCGAACTTGAACCTTTTTTTTTTTAATGTTATGCCGACCTCCGAGAAGCCAACGACAAGGTAATGGCTCAGGTTGCAGAGCTTCAGAACTACATCGTTAAGGCTTGCCTGAAGAAGAGCTGAATATGCAGACCTACAAGATCGAAACCAATGAAGGCTCTCACTACCTGGAAGCTGAAAGCGTCGATCGCCGAGAAGACGGCTGCGCGCATTTCCTCGCTGCTGATGGCAGCGATATCGCCGTCTACCCACTGCGCAACATCGCATTCAGCGTTGTAGACGCGCCCGCAGCTGAAGCGGAGTAATACGTGGGGACGTTGACAGCAAAGCAGCGACGCTTTGTTGATGAATACCTGATCGACCTGAACGCCACTCAGGCGGCGATCCGCGCTGGATTCAGCCCTAAGACTGCCCGGCAAGCTGGGAATCGACTGTTGTCAAATGTTGACATACAGGCCGCTATCGCAAAAAGGATGGATGCGCGGGCCGGCAGAGTGGGAATCACCCAGGATATGGTCCTGCGCGAACTCGCCAAGATCGGATTCAGCGACATCCGCAAGGTCGTTCGCTGGGGCGAGACGATGGTTCGAATGGTCGACGGTGAGGAAGAGTGTGCAGAGGATATGGTGCCGTACCACGGCCTGGCATTGATCGACTCCACCGAGATCGACGACGAGACCGCTGGAGCCATTGCTGAGGTCTCCCAAGGAAAGGAAGGGCTGAAGGTTAAGCTGCATGACAAGAAGGGCGCTTTGGTTGACATCGGCCGTCACCTTGGCATGTTCACTGCGCCAGGTAATGCTGAACTCGACGCAGAGATAAAGCGTCTAGAGATCGAGAAGCGCAAGGCAGAGATAAAGCTGATCGAGAAGGGTGGCGGCAATTCGAACGCCCAGCTGCTGGCTGATCTGATTGCCAAGTTGCCGTCATGAACACCGGCAACCTGATGCTCGATCGCCAGCTGGCACGCTGGTATCCACTGAAAGACCATCCGGTTCAACTGGCTCTTGTATCTGCCGTTCTCCGCGGCGTCCGGTTCCCGCTCGTTCCGGCCGGTCGACGTAGCGGCAAGACCGAGCGATTCAAACGGTTCTTGGTGAAGCAAGCCACTGCTTATGCGGGCATGTACTTCGCCGCGGCCCCGACTCACGCACAAGCCAAGAAGATCTTTTGGGATGACCTCAAGGCTTTCTCACTGTCTTGCATGCATAGCCGACGGCCTTCTGAGTCGGACTTGATCATCTACCTGGACAACGGAAGCGAGATTAACGTTATCGGGCTCGACAAGCCGCAGCGCATCGAAGGTGTTCCTTGGACTGGCGGCGGCATTGATGAGTTTGCCGACATCAAGCCCGACGCATGGGAGGCGAACATCCTTCCCGCGCTGAACACCGTGAATCCAACGATGCCGGACTATCGCGCCTGGTGCTGGCTTCTCGGCGTTCCTGATGGCCTGAACCACTACTACGACCTGTGCATGCAGGCAGAGACAGGGCAAGACCCGAACTTCGAGGTCTTTCATTGGAAGTCAGCAGAGATTCTGCCGCCCGATGTCATTGAAGACATGAAGCGCGCGATGTCCGCCAAGCAGTTCAAGCAAGAGTTTGAGGCGTCGTTCGAGACGGCATCCGGCCGGATCTACGAGGACTACAGCAAAGCCAACCACACCACTGCGACCATCGAGCCGCATGAGCAGTTGATGTGGATGCATGACCAGAACTTCACCCCGCTGTCATCGGCCATTGGCGTTCGCCGCAACAGCGGGAAGGATCTGTACCTGCTGGATGAGATCGTATTGATCAGTGCTGTATCGAAACAATCCGCCATCGAGTTCGTGGACAAGTTCAAGAACCACCAGAACAAGAACGTGATCATCTACGGCGATCCAGCTGGGCAGGCTGGTGAGAAGCACGGGCACGCATCTGACTACACCGACATCGAGGCCGTATTACGCGCCAATGGCTGGACCTTCCAGCGCAAGGTGAAGGCCGCGCACCCAGCGATCAAGGACAGGCAGAACGCTGTCCGGGCCAAGATCGCTACGGCCGACGGGGTGATCAGCCTCTACGTCAATCCAGCGACCGCCAAGTATTGCGACAAGGGTTTGTCAACGGTTCAGCTCCAGAAGGGATCGACCTTCCAGGAAGACCAGACGAACCAATACCAGCACATCACCACCGCTATCGGCTACTGCGTCGATGTTGAATGGCCGATCCTCTTCAAGAAAGAAGTTTCGGTCACACCTATCGCGACCATGAATCACTTCAACAGGAAATAGGCAATGTCGCTATCCAAAGAAGAAAGGCTGCGTGGCATCCACGCGGAAGCGCTTGCTGAGTTCGACAATATCCAGTCGGCGCTCCGCGATGAGCGCCGCCAGTGCCTGCAAGACCGGCGCTTCTACTCGATCGCCGGCGCTCAGTGGGAAGGCCCGCTCAATGACCAGTTCGAGAACAAGCCAAAGTTCGAAGTGAACAAGGTCCACCTCTCAGTCATCAGGATCATCAACGAATACCGGAACAACCGAATCACGGTTGACTTCATCAGCAAGGACGGCGCTGAAGACGATAAGTTGGCTGATACCTGTGATGGCCTGTACCGGGCAGATGAACAGGACAGCTGCGCCGAAGAGGCATACGACAATGCCTTTGAGGAGGCAGTCGGTGGCGGCTTTGGTGCATGGCGCCTGCGCTGCGAGTACGAAGACGACGAGGACCCCGAGGACGAGCGCCAACGCATCCGCATTGAGCCAATCTTTGACGCTGATAGCTCGGTGTTCTTCGACCTGAATGCCAAACGCCAGGACAAATCGGACGCCAAGCGCTGCTATGTGCTAACAGCTATGTCCCCTGGCGCATACAAGGAAGAGTGGGGCGACGACCCGGCATCCTGGCCAAAGATCGTGCATCAGTCTGAGTTCGATTGGTGCACCCCTGATGTGGTGTTCATTGCTGAATACTATGTCGTTGAGCTGCTGAAAGAGACGGCCTACATCTGGCGCGATCTTGATGGCGAAGAGAAGGTTTACAAGGACTCTGACTTCAAGGATGACGAAGACCTTCGCGAGCGCCTGATTGCTATAGGCAGCAGAGAGATTCGCCAGAAGAAGATCAAGTGCAAGAAGATCCGCAAGTACATCATGTCGGGCGGGAAGGTGCTTGAGGACTGCGGCTATCTCCCAGGCAAGTGCATCCCAATCGTTCCCATGTACGGGAAGCGCTGGTTTGTCGATAACGTTGAGCGCTGCATGGGGCATGTGCGCCTGGCCAAGGATGCTCAGCGGCTGAAAAATATGCAGCTGAGCAAGCTTGGCGAAATCAGTGCCTTGAGCTCAATTGAGAAGCCGATATTCACACCGGAGCAGATGGCCGGCCATCAGGTGATGTGGGCTGAAGACAACATCAAGAACTTTCCATATTTGCTTGTGAGCCCGATCACGGATGCAGCGGGCCAGCAGGTAGCATCCGGCCCTATTGGGTACACCAAGGCGCCTGAGATCCCCGCGGCGATGGCTGCACTACTCCAGATCACCGAGACGGATATGCAAGACCTTCTCGGGAACCAGCAGGCCGGTGAACAGCTCCAGCCAAACATGTCTGGCAAAGCCGTTGAGCTGATCCAGAACCGCCTGGACATGCAGACCTTCATCTACATGAGCAACATGGCTAAGGCCGTCAAGCGCTCTGGTGAAATCTGGCTGAGCATGGCCAAGGATGTATTGGTGGAGGAAGGTCGCAAGATGAAGACCGTCTCTTATGACGGCACTACTGGGTCTGTTGAGATCCTGCGACCAGTCACCGGCGCCCAAGGCTTCGAGATAGAGAACGACCTGTCCAACGCCAGCTTCGACGTGGCGGTCGATGTAGGCCCATCCTCGAGCAGCAAGCGCGCCGCCACCGTTCGCGCACTGACAGGGATGATGACCATCACCACCGACCCGGAGACGCTTCAGGTTCTGAGCGCCATGGTCATGATGAACATGGAGGGCGAAGGCATCGAGGACGTTCGCGGATTCTTCCGCAAGAAGCTGGTCAGCATGGGCGTTGTTAAGCCGACCGAAGAAGAGGCCAAGGAGCTTGCTGAAGCCCAGGCCAACGCCAAGCCAGACGCCAACACCATCTACTTGCAGGCGGCAGCGCAAGAGGCTGAGGCCAACGCCGTCAAGGCGCGCGCCACCACCATCAAGACCCTGGCCGACGCTGATAAGTCCAAGGCCGAAACCATCAAGACCATCACCGAGACTGACCAGATTGAGCAGCAGCAGGCTCTGGAGGTAATCGAAAGATTCCAGCAGGGCCTGCCCCCTGCGCCTGATGTAACAGTGATTGCTACTGACGCAACTCCCCCAGCGCCCCCAGCGCTTTAACCGGCATCCGGGCTGCCATTGAATGCTCGAGCAAATGGAGAGAAACATGAATCAATTTGTACATTGCAGGCTTGGTCATTTCCTGATGAGCACGACGGACGGTGAAGGGAGCGACCTCGGCAGCGTCAACGCTCTGGAAGAAGAACAAGAGGAAGAAGAGCCTGAGGAGCAGGAAGAGCAGGAAGACCTGGAAGAAAAGGTGGAGGATGACGATAGCGAAGTCGTTGTAACCATCGCCGGCGAGAAGGTTCAGGAAGAGCAGGACGAAGGCTCAGCCCCGGCATGGGTCAAAGAGCTGCGCAAGAGCCACCGCGAGGCACAGAGAGAGCTGCGCGAGCTGCGCGCAAAGGTCAATGCACCAGATTCTGACAAGTCTGCTCCAACGCTGGGCAAGAAGCCTTCCATGGACGATGCCGACATCGATTACGACGCCGAGAAGTTCGAAGCGCGCCTGACCGAATGGCACGAACGTAAGCGCGAGATCGATCAAGCGCAGGAGAATGCCCGCAAGCAGGAGCAGAAGCAGAAGGAGGAGTGGCAGCAGCGCCTTGGCGAGTACTCCACTGCCAAGTCAGGCCTGAAGGTCAAGGACTTCGATGACGCTGAAGAGCAGGTGCGCAACTCGCTGAACGTCACCCAGCAAGGGATCATCATTCAGGGCGCAGAAAACCCGGCGCTGGTTGTCTACGCCCTGGGCAAGAACCCGAAGAAGGCCGCAGAGCTTGCCGCCATCAACGACCATGTGAAATTCGCCTTCGCCATCGCGAAGCTGGAGACGCAATTGAAAGTTCAAAGCCGCAAGCCAGCACCGCCACCCGAGAAGACCGTGACCGGGACCGGGAAAGTATCCGGGTCTGTCGATTCAACGCTGGAGCGCCTACGGGCCGAGGCAGAGAAGACTGGAGACATGACGAAGGTGAATGCCTATCGTCGTCAGCAACGAGAAAAGGCGCGTAACAGCTGACTATGTGATCAGTCAATAGCGCTGTATACTTGCACAGGTAGTACAAATGGTTTCGCCAGCCACAACTAGGCAGAGCTGCACGAAAGGCCGCCATCCAGCCCTTTAAGTGGATGAGTTAAAGCGGGGCATTTGCCCGGTAATTTCTCATTCATAAAGGGTTTCAACATGAGTAACTCATTCTCTAAAGAAGAGCGCGTAGCGTTCGAGGATATGCTCGAAGGCTTCGAGGATGCATTGGTTCTGTCCCGGAACGTTTCCACGTTCAGCAACGACATGACAATGATGGAGCGTACCAACGACGTCATCTGGCGCCCAATGCCGTACATCGCTCAGTCGTTCGACGGCATGGACCAGACCGCCAACTTCGGCGACAGCACCCAGCTTTCCGTGCCGGCCCGCATCGGCTTCAGCAAGTCGTCCCCATGGCAGATGGATGCCAAGCAGCTGCGTGATGCACTGCAAGAAGGGCGTCTCGGCAAGGCGGCCTACCAGAAGCTCGCCAGTGACATCAACGTGGCCGTGATGAACGTTGCTGCCCTGCAAGGCACTCTGGTTGTGAAGCGCACCACCGCAGCCTCCGGCTTCGATGATGTGGCCCAGGCCGAAGCGATCATGAACGAGCAGGGCATTTCCGGCTTCGACCGCTACCTGGCGCTGTCGACCCGCGACTACAACGGCATGGCCAGCAACCTGTCTACCGCCTCTCGTTCGTTCGGCAATCGCAAATCCGATACCGCATACGAAAAGGCATTCGTAGGCGAGGTTGCGAGCTTCGATACCTACAAGCTGGATTACGCGAACCGTCTTCCTGCTGCGGCAGGTGGCGGCGGCCTGACCATCAGCACCCTGGTGGGCGCCAACAACTGGTGGGTGCCGAAGGCTACTTCGGTTGCAGCTACCGGCGAGACCAGCAACGTCGACAACCGCTATCAAACCGTGACCATCTCCAGCACCACCAACGTGGCCGCTGGCGATGCGTTCACGATTGCCGGCGTGAATGCTGTGCAGCACATCACCAAGGGCGACACCGGCCAGCTGAAGACCTTCCGGGTCATTTCGGTTGACTCCGCCACCACCATGACTATCAGCCCGCCGATCATCTCGAACCAAGGTGGCTCGGACGCTGAGGCGCAGTACCAGAACGTCGTTGTGACCCCATCGGCTACCGCTGCGATTGTGTTCCTTAACACCGTCTCGGCCTATGCCAACCCCTTCTGGCACCGCGATGCCTTCGAGATCCTGCCGGGCCGCTATGCAGTCCCAAGCGATGCCGGTACCGCGGTTATGCGCGCGTCCACCGAGCAGGGTATCGAGCTGGTGATGCAGAAGTGGTACGACATCAACACGATGAAGATCAAATATCGTGTCGACACTCTGTTCGGCGTGGTCTGCGCCCAGCCAGAAATGGCCGGCCTGATGCTGTTCAGCCAGACCTAACAGCAAGAATTAAGGGGCTTCGGCCCCTTCGTTCTGTCCAAAAAATCAGAGGATTCAGATCATGTCGCAACTCATCTACACCCAAGGCACTGCGACCTTCACGGTGCCGGCAAACGAAAGTGTCGCGGTATTCACCGTCGGCGAGGCCAACGTATTTCAAAACGTGGGCTTCCCAAACTTCCCATCCGCCAAAGACCTGCTGGGTACCGTGGTCAACACCCAAACTGTGTTCGGCCCGTTTACCACTGCGGCCAGTATCACCATCGAGGCCAGTGCTGCTGAGGTCCAGTATGAGGTAGGTACCGCGCCTACTGTTCTGTCTCGTCTGGCGAGTCAAGTTCAGGCGGCTCCCGTTGCATTGAATGCGACTGGCGCCATTACCGCGGCCGCCATTCTCGGCGGAATCGTCACTTCGACCACAGCGGCAGCCGTGGCTGGCACTGTTCCGACCGGCGCAGTCATGGACGCGGCTACCGAAATGGCGATCAACGATTCCGTTGACTGGTCTGTCATCAACACCGGCGGCAATACCTTCACCGTAACCGCGGCCACCGGCCATACCCTGGTGGGTGTCGCAGCAGTGGTCACCGTGACATCCGGGCTCTTCCGTACTCGCAAGACTGCGGCGGATACCTTCGTAACCTATCGGCTGTCCTAAGCCGGATGGATGGGCCGGTACGCCGGCCTGTCCGAGCGAAAGAATCAAGTGCTGCCCAGGAGGAATATCGGTGAGCTTTCCAACCATCGTTTACAGGTGTCCAGGTGCTCATCATTGCACCGGAGGAACGTATGACTACATTGGCGCAGCAGATGAAGAAGCTCTGTCGAGTCTCCGCGCCGCCGGGTGGTTTATGACTCTTCCTGAGGCCATGGCTGGAGAAGATATTCATTCCAAGCCGTCGCGCTCCGAGCTGGAAGAGAAGGCTTCAGAGCTCGCGATTAAGTTCGATGGGCGCACATCTGATCGGCGTCTAGCCGAATTGATCGAAGCCTCGATCGGCCAGGAGTCGTAATCATGGGCTGGACGAAGCGGCAATACATTGAGCAGGCATTCTCTGCTATCGGGATGGCCGGATACGTCTTTGATCTTGAGCCTCAGCAGCTTCAGATGGCGTTGACACGTCTTGACTCGATGATGGCCGCATGGAATGCGAAGGGTATTCGCGTCGGGTATCCAGCCCCCAGCAGCCCTCAGAACAGCAACATCGATGAAGAGACGGGAGTCCCTGACGCAGCAAACGAGGCGATCTATTACGGTCTGGGGATTCGCATTGCTCCAGACTTTGGCAAGACGGTAGCCCCCGAGGTTAAGTTCTTCGCGAAAACCGCCTATGACACGCTGCTGGCATTGGCGTCGACCCCGATCGAGAAACAATTCCCTGGGACTCTTCCAGCCGGCGCCGGGAACAAGCCATGGCGCAACAATGATAGCCCCTTCCTTAATCCGCCTTGCGACCCGCTTCTTGCTGGTCCTGACAGCGTTATCGAATTCGACTGAGGCCAAGCCATGACGTCAATCAACAAGCTCACCCGGGTCGACACGGTAAATGCTGGCGATGTCGTCCCTATCTACATCCAGAATCAAGGTGACGCACGTGGCGCCGCATTGTCGGTGCTTCTCGCATACATGCAGGGGAGTCTTGACTTCCCAAGCACTGGAATCCCTGAGTTCGTCACGCAATATGCCGCCCCATCAGCGACAGGCTTTAGCGTTTCGATCACCACCGGGGCGTCGAATATTCATCTGATCTTGACGCCGACAGGCACTTTCGCTGCCGGGACGCTTGTTCTCCCACTGGCCAGCACCTGCGTCGACAAGCAAGAAGTTCTGGTCAATTGCACTCAGATCGTTACCGCCCTGACGGTTAGCGCCAATGGTGCAACGGCCGTGACGGGAGCGCCTACCACTTTGGCCGCAAACGCATTCTTCCGCCTGAAATTCGATCTACCTACCGGCACTTGGTATCGCGTCGGCTAACTGAGGCATTAGACAATGATTAATCGTGCATTCAATCCGCATCGTGGCGCGAACCAAGTCACTACCCCCGCCGCGGCATCGGCATCTATTTCAATCGATCCTGTGGCGAAATCGGTTCGACTGGTGAATAGCGGGGCGAACATCTGTCATGTACGCGTCGGGACCGGCGCCCAAACGGCAACAACCGCAGATCTGCCAGTGCTTCCGCTTTCCTCGGTGATCATCACCAAGGGTGACGGCGAGGATACCCTGGCACATATCTCCGCTGCCGGCACCACTCTTCATGTACAGACTGGCGAAGGCGGCATTTAACCATGCAAATCCCTATCCTTGACGGGATCTATACCGATGAAGAGGCGGATTTCCGCAGTTCGTATCCGGTGAACCTGATCCCTGTTCCTAAGGAAAATGGGATATCTAAAGGATACCTTCGCCCTGCTGACGGGATCATCCAGTCCGGATCTGGGCCTGGCATAGATAGGGGCGGCATCAATTGGAAGGGTGCCTATTATCGGGTAATGGGATCGAAGCTGGTATCAATCGATCAAGCCGGGACCGTGACCGTCCTGGGCGATGTTGGTGGCACCAACCAGGTAAGGTTTGATTATTCTTTTGACCGCCTGGCGATCGCTTCCAACAACAAGCTTTACTACCTGATCGGTACCTCTCTAACCCAGGTCACGGACCCAGATTTGGGTGCAGTAATCGATGTCGTGTGGATTGACGGGTACTTCATGACTACTGACGGAATATCCCTCGTGGTCACCGAGTTGAACGACCCGGCCGCAGTGGACCCGCTGAAGTACGGAAGCTCCGAGGCTGATCCTGACCCTATCCTTGGGTTGCTCAAGATTCAGAACGAAGTGTATGCAATGAATCGGTACACGATTGAGGTCTTCGACAATATTGGGGGTGACCTCTTCCCGTTCCAGCGCATTGAAGGCGCGCAAATCCAGAAGGGGATCATTGGCACCCATGCCGCATGCATCTTGGTTGATGCTGTGGCATTCCTTGGCAGCGGGAAGAATGAGGCGCCCGGGGTTTACCTGGGGGCGAATAGCGTTGCGACCAAGATTTCCACTCGCGAAGTGGACCAGATTCTTCTTGGTTACTCTGAGGCCCAGCTTTCCCAGAGTGTTCTTGAGACGAGAGTCGACAAGGGACACCAGCACCTTCTTGTACACCTTCCTGACCGGACCCTTGTCTATGACGTAGCAGGGTCGTCAGCGGTGCAACAGCCGCTATGGTTCTACTTGACCAGTGCTGTCGATGGGTTCTCTACCTACCGCGCCAGGAATCTGGTCTGGGTCTTTGACCGCTGGAACTGCGCCGATCCCACGAGCAGTATGCTTGGGTACCTCACGACCGAGTTGTCGTCTCATTATGGTGATCTGGTGCGCTGGGAGTTCGGCACAACCATTGTCTATAACGAAAGCAGGGGCGCGATATTCCACGAGCTTGAGCTGGTTTGCCTCGTCGGCCGATCTGCTTTCGGCTTGGACCCAACGGTAAGCTCCTCATACTCTGTAGACGGAGAGAACTGGAGCCAGGAGAAATTCATCCGGACAGGCAAAGCTGGAGATAGAGCCAAGCGCATGGTTTGGTTTCAGCAGGGGCATATGCGCAACTGGCGCATTCAAAGGTTCAAAGGCACAAGTGATGCACGCATATCAATCGCGCGGCTAGAAGCCACCATAGAGCCTCTGAATGTCTAGTCCTAAGATAAAAATCAGTAGAGAGCAGCTTGCCGCTTTCGCGCCAAATGCTCAGGTGATACGAGCTTTTGAGCAGATGCTTCTTCAGCTGAATGTCGATATCCCCGACAGCCTTGAAGGGCTGACGATCCTCATTCAAGAGGCATATTCAGAAGCACAGTCCGGGTCGGCCAGGGCTGACCAGGCCAATAGTGCGCTTCAGAGCATTGCAGAGTCTCTGCAGATGCTAGCCGCCGCCCCCGCGGTTCAGGCGGACAATTTCCTCAAGGCTGACTATATCGATATCGACACGCTCCCGCCGGAGCCTGCGTATACCGTTGGCAGATTGTGGTGGAATCAGACGGGGACACTGAACCTTGGGATGGGTAATGGCAATATTACCCAGCAGGTGGGCGAGGAAGTCTTTATCTATGGGAAGGCATCGGCCGCCATTACTGATGGCCAGCTAGTCCGAATCACTGGCACCGTAGGTGCATCAGGAGTGGTGACGCTTGGCCCTACTACTGCTGGGATGACCGATCCCAACGATATAGTCGGAGTCGCCACCGAGAACATCGACCTCAACGCTTTTGGGCGCATCACCACAATAGGCATTGTGCGCGGTATAAATACATCTGGTGCTTCATCTGGCGAGGTATGGAGCGACGGAGACGCCCTTTGGTACAAGCCTACGGGTGGCGGCCTCATGACGAATGTCAGGCCCTCTGCGCCGAATCAGAAGACACAGGTTGCCGTTGTCATCAGCGCAGGTCCCGGCTCGTCCGGATCGCTCCAGGTGCTGGTCGAGCGCGGAAGCGCGCTTGGCGTGACGGATTCAAACGTTGAGATATCGGCTTTGGCCGACAAGAACATACTCCAATATGACTCTGGGCTTGGGTACTGGAAGAACGTATCTCAGTCAGCTGGTGGAGTTGTCGCTGCTGAGACACATGCAGCATCTACCAAGGCAACGCCAGTTGATGCGGATGAGTTCCCGCTGATAGACAGTGCGGCGTCATTTTCACTCAAGAAATGGACGTGGGCCAATATCAAAACAGCGATCGCTGCATGGCTGAATAGCGGGGCAATTCCGATTCATGTCACGACCGCCAAAGCCACTACAACGATGAGCGTTGGGAATGCCACTCCTTCCGCTTCAGGGGCTGGACTAACATTCCCGGCAACACAAAGCGCCTCGTCCGATAAGAACACGCTTGATGACTATGAGGAGGACGCATTTGTTCCAACATGGAACGGTGGATCTCTTACGGTTAATTCGTGCACGTACACCAAGATAGGCCGGCTGGTCTATGTGATGTATGACGTGACCTTTGGTGCATCTGCATCTGCCTCTGTCTCCACACTGAGCGTGCCATTTGCCCTGAGTAGTAGTTTTGGCAGTGGGGCAGTGAACTTCACTGATTATGGCGCGGCATTGTTTGTGGATATGGACTTGGGAAATGGCGCTACCACCCCTATCGCGTTTCGTGCCGCGGCGAATGGCGCTGCCCTGGCATGCAGCACACTGGCGACCAAGCGCTTCATATTCAATGTTGTCTATAACACTTCAACCTGAGGGGCTGATATGGCGGTCATAGTCAAAAATATAATCCCGAGGAAGCAGGCCGAAAACAGCCAGACGACGCAATATACCGCCTTGAATGTTAAAACTGTGATCGACAAATTCACAGTTACCAATACGAGCGCGGTAACGGTCAGCTTCAGCTGTAACCTTGTTGCCTCGGGCGATACTCCTGGGAATCATAATCTTGTGACGAAAACAAGAGGAATTGCGGCGGGCGAGGCATATACATGTCCCGAGCTTGTAGGTCAGGTTCTTGATTCGGGTGGCTATATCAGCACGCTTGCAAGCGCCGCTACTTCTCTGACTATCAGTGCGTCGGGAAGAGAAATTACATAGCCATTGATTTATAATCAAAGCAGCTGAGAAATCAGAGCGGCCAGCAGCTCACAACCCCAGTGATGGAGAGTGTGATGCTGATTGTTGATAATTTCCTACCTGAGTTCGAAGCGCTGCGCGAGTATGCGGACTGCGCTGAATTCAAAAATGTTGTAAATGACTTTGATGGCGTCACTTATCCGCTCATTTGCCGCGATATACCGCCCCAGATCGCAAAGTCTGTCCTGACTAAACTTTCGCATATCGTCGGTTCGGAAGTCCTGAATCCGACCATGTTTATGCGCCGCTCTCCTGCCGGAATTCATTGTCCGCACCAAGTCCATTCTGATCTGAGCATGGGGCACAAGAGCCTGATGCTATATCTCAATCGCGAAGAAGATTGCCGTGGCGGGACAAGCTTCTTAAGCCATAAAGACACTGGCATTGGCTACAACCCTGGCCACCCAACTTTCGTCTCATTGGTTGTGGCAAGTCAAAACGACCCAGATGCATGGGATGTTCGTGACATGGCCGAAATGCGCCCGAACCGAGCCGTGATATTCGATGCTGCGAGATTGCATCGAGCCGAACCTGTCGGCGGCTTTGGTGACACTCCAGAAAACACCCGGGTCGTTCTGACCTGCTTTTTCAGCTGAGGCAATCATGGTCCGTGACGGGAAATTAGAAGATCTTGCTGCTGTGGTTGAGATGGCTCGTGAGTTCTGGAAGCACACCATGTATGACGACCCTTTCGATGCTGATCATGTTCACTTCATGGCATCGCTAGCGCTCGATCATGGGCTTCTGGCCATCCTGGAGATTGACGGCAGCATCGAAGGTTTCGTGGCCGGCGTTTGCGGCCCGCTGCTGGGGTGTGCGGCAGTGAAAAGCGGTACCGAGATAGCTTGGTGGGTTAACCCGCGGGCCCGAAAAGGGATGAATGGAATTCGCCTCATGGACCATATCGAGGGGCAAGCACGAAGCCAGGGCATCAAGTACTGGAACATGATCGTCATGGAGTCATGCGACCCAGAAATAGGCGCGACCATCTATCAGCGTCGCGGCTATCAGAAATCTGAAACTTCATTTACGAGGATTTTGTAATGGCAGCCACTACAGCGGCCGTAGTCGGGGCAGGCGCGGCAGTGTATGGCGCCTCGAAATCTGCAAAAGCGTCAGGCAAGGCTGGAGAGGCCCAGGCCGAAGCATCAGAAGCAGGAATTGCCGAGCAACGTCGACAATTCGACGCCATCAGCAAGCTGCTTGAGCCTTATGTGACGGCTGGTACCGGTGCCCTCGGGCAGCAGCAGGCAATTCTCGGCCTGAGCGGCGCAAATGCTCAGCGAGACGCTATTTCCGGCATTGAAAATTCGCCTTATTTTCAGTCCGTTGCGAAGCAAAGCGAAAATGCCATGCTGCAAAACGCATCCGCCACTGGAGGTCTGCGTGGCGGCAACATTCAGGGTGCTTTGGCTCAATATCGGCCACAGCTTCTGAATCAGTTGGTCCAGCAGCAGTATCAGAACCTCGGCGGCATCACTGCTATAGGGCAGAACTCTGCCGCGCAGACAGGCAATGCCGGCATGCAGTCGGCAAATAACATCTCCGGGCTTCTGGCGCAGCAGGGGCAAGCACGGGCTGGCGGCATTCTCGGCCAAGCCAATGCGCAGAATCAGATGATCAACAGTTTGATCGGGATCGGCGGCGCTGCATACGGCGCAGGAGCTTTCTGACATGGCCCAACCATTCAACTACAACATCCAGCAACCTGACATCGCCGGTTCGCTTATGGGTGGTATTCAGGCCGGACAAGGGCTTGCCCAGCAGCAGAAAGCGAACGCTATGGCTGAGCAATACTCGGCCGATCTGCAGAGCTATTTGAACAACCCAACTGCCGGTGCTGCTGCGGCCATGTCTGTCAAATACCCGGCCCAAAGGGAGGCGTTCAAGCAGGCCTGGGATATCCAGAGCAAGGATCAGCAGGACTCCCAGTTCCGGGCAGGCACCCAGGTTTACAGTGCAATCCAGAGTGGCAAGCCGGATATCGCCAAAGGTATTTTGGACCAGCAGATTCAGGCCATGGAGAACTCCGGACAGGACCCAAGCAGCTTGGTTCAGATTCGGGATTCACTCGAGCGCGATCCTAAGCTGACCGGCGCCCAGATCGGATTGACCCTCTCGGCTCTGGACCCTGAGAAGTGGGGCAAGATCGCCAGCGAATTGCGCTCCGCCGAAGCCGCCCCTTCCGAATTGACAGCCTCCCAGGCCAAGGCAGCAAAGGCGGCCGTTGACGCCAAATATGCTGAGTCAAAAGCAGTTCAGGATTTGGCGAAAGGGGGCTGGGAAATCTCCAAGATGCAGAATGACATCCAGGTGTCACGTCAGAACTCTCAGATCGCGGCGCTGAACGCGAATATCGCTCGGGAAAGCAATGACTTGAAGCGCCAGGCCCTACAACAGAAGGTGCAAGACGCTCAGATGAAGCGAGACGAGACGATACGCGGGAAGGCTGCCGAGGTTGAATCGTCGCGGGCCACTATCGACAACATGCTCAATACCGCAGATAGGGTGCTGAAGACTCCTGTAGGGGTTATTGAAAGCGCTACGGGGCCAATTTCTTCTAGGCTGCCCACAGCAAGCCAGGATACGGCTGACTTCGAAGAATTGCTGACCACTCTTTCATCTCAGGCATTTATGGCTCAGATCCCGGCGCTCAAGGGAATGGGGGCGCTTTCCAATGCCGAGGGCGAAAAGCTCCAGGCGTCCCTGCAAAACTTGAGCCTTCGACAATCACCATCGCGACTTGTCGAGAACGTTCGAGAAGCGCAACGCCTGATTCTCAAAAGCCGCAGCAATTTGTCTGAGAGGTTCGGCGTGCCTGACGTCGTACCTGACACGCCATCAGCCGCCCCGGGGCCAGATGATATCGATGCTCTTCTGCAAAAGTACGGGGCTCAATAATGGCCACTCTACAGCAGTTGGAATCAGCCCTGATCAACGCCGATAAGGCCGGCGACATGGACGCAGCCCGTAAATTGGCCGCTGTTGTTTCGCGCGCAAGACAAGACCCCATGAATCAGGTTCCAGGGAATGAAATCCCGGAGACAGTGCAGCGGGCCCCTGATCAATCCCTAGGCGACGAAATTGTGGGCGCTGGTGAAACGGCTCTGGCTCTCGGCACTGGCGCCACAAGCGGCGCCCTCGGCATGATCGGGGGCACGCTTAAGGGGCTCGCTGAACAGTTGCTATCAGGGCAGTTTGGCACGCAGCAAGCGGCTGACGCTGTGGAGCAAGCCGCTACACAAGGTGCCGAGTCTTTGACATATTCGCCCCGCACAGAGGCTGGGCAAGAAATGACTCAGGCTGCCGGTGAGGCATTGGTGCCTTTAGCCGCGGTGGCCCCAATGACCGCTGAGCTTGGCGCGATTGCCCAGGGCGCTCGCGCAGCCGCACCGCTTGCCAGGGCAGCAGCAGGCAAGGTGAGTGCACCGATCACACAAGGAGCCAAGCGCATTACGGAGGCGGTGCG
>NZ_FOXG01000004.1:386172-559582 GCF_900115645.1 Pseudomonas sp. NFPP07 | reverse complement strand
CATTGACTGTACTGGTGTCGGCCGTAACCCAAATCAACCATCAGATCCCAGCTACGCAGCGATTGATTATGAGGGCAACGTCCGGCCCGGCAGCTACCTGACTGCTACAGCCCACGTCAACACAACCCAGATTTTCGTTGCGGATACGACCCCTTACACGAACGGGTCATGGATTGTAATTTCGGATGCCTCCACTGACTTTGACACCTATCCGATGCCGCTGGATGGCCCGATGGAGGTCAGGCAGGTTATCTATGTCCTGGCTGATTCCCTTATCGTCAACCGGGTGATCAAGCGAGAGCACCCGGAAAACGCGATTGTCGCGCTGTGTGAACCGATCAAGAATGTGTACATCAGAAACCTGGAATTCACTGGCAATGCGGCAGTCGGCCTGCATATGCACTACGCCCAGCATTGCGTGATCGAAAACATCACGTCGGTTGACTGGAAAGGGCGATGCATGCTGCTGCTCGACAATGGCGGCGAGTACAACACCATCATCAACAGCTACTGCACGGGGACAGAGCCCGGCATAGGCCCCGAACAGAATACTTGGGCCGTTGTTGTCGAAGGGCAGGATTCGACGCGGATTATCAATTCCGGCGGAGAGAACTGCGGAGTTGGTCAGGCGATGAATTACAGCATCGATACCGTTTCTGTGAATGCCCGGGGCCGCTTCAACACGGTGAACGTCGGGGTGTACACCGCGTCCATCCGTTCCGGCCTATTGCGGCCACAGGTGGCATCACCAATCATCCTGGATACAGTCATCACTGAAGACTGCGAAGACTGCTACATCGTTGAGCCAGTCTCTTTCGTGTAGATCCAAAATGCAAAAAGCCCGCTTGATTAGAGCGGGCTTCTATTATGGGCGTGCAGTTACTGGTACTGGTGGAATCCTCAGCATTGCTGCCAGCTTCTTCCCGAGTATGTGTGTAGGGTTCTCAACCGCCTTGTGGATAATCCAAGACAACACGATGGTCATGGCCGTTTGCATAGAAAGAGCCGGAATTGCTCCGATGCCTTGGTCGATCATGATCCTCATCCCCACGATCCCAAAGGCGCCATGGCATGCGTATAGCGGATAGCTGATGTTCGCAAGAAAGTCGAACGCCGGGCCTCCATTCCAGTCCCTGGCCAGCAGATAGAAACCTGTGAACAGCGCAAAAGCCGCGAAGTAGGAAACGATAACCTCAAGCTGCCAGCCCTCTATAATGCAGCTGTAGCCGAAGACACAAAGCATTCCCACGGCAATGGCAAACAGCCGCTCAAGACTCAGTAGCCCACGGAAATGGTAGTTGAACGCCACGCCGATCATCATGAAGAAGATGTACTTGATCGGGTAAACGAAAGCGGCCAACGGCCCCGACTGGTGAATGTTCCCCGGATAGAAGTTCGCAGCCAGCACAGTGGCGATGCCAAGCACGAATAACGGGAGAAGCTTGGCGCTGCCAATCAGTGACCAGCATAGAAGCACGACCAGGTAGAACTTAATCTCCACTTCCAGCGTCCAAACAACCCCGTCCAGCGGTACTGAGCTGCCGAACCAATCGCGGAATAGAGACATCTGGGTCAGCACTTGCGGGACGGTGTACGAGGTCGTGTAGCCCATGTAACCAGCGGCAATTTCAAGCGCGCCGAGCGTGATAAGCAGCCCGACAATATAGGTTGGCCAGATCCGGAACAGGCGGCCAATCACGAATTTTGTTTTCGCAAGCTGTTTGCCTTGGAGGCTTGCGACAGAAATAGGGATCACCAGGCCGCTGATCAGGAAGAACAGCGCAACACCGAATGCACCCATGTTCAAGCTGTTCAGCGGATTGAAGAAGCTGATCATCCAGTCCGGGAAAGGTTTCTCTGGCAGCGCAGGCAGCCCACCGAACTCTCCGCGGATATAGTTGAACATCAGTATGTAGTGGGCGATAACCACGCAGAGGGCTGCGATTCCGCGCAAGGCGTTCGCAAAGGCGATCCGTTGCATGATGGGTCCTTTAAATTTTTGATTGTGTAGCTGCTTAGTGTCGAATTCTATACAAGCAGGGATTGGAAAGCTAAGACCGCGGATCCAAGATTGCGGGCTTGGTAGGTTAAAACATGCAGGTAGTACAAGTGGAGTGGTACTCGGTCGGCAGAATGCCGGAGGAGGGTGCGTGACT
Source organism: Pseudomonas sp. NFPP07 (assembly GCF_900115645.1). Lineage (NCBI taxonomy): Bacteria > Pseudomonadati > Pseudomonadota > Gammaproteobacteria > Pseudomonadales > Pseudomonadaceae > Pseudomonas > Pseudomonas sp. NFPP07. Next base: position 557,426 of record NZ_FOXG01000004.1, on the reverse strand, counting down.
TTTGCGTGACTCTCTCACGCTCGTGTGAGCGCTTATGGGCATTCGATTGCAGCGAGCGCCAATAAAAACGGCTATTCCAGAAGGGCTTGCATCCGTACTGCGTGCATGGGGTGCTAGGGGTCGAGTGTTCGAATCACTCCGTCCCGACCATATTTTTCAATGAGTTAGCCCAATCTTCACAGGTTGGGCTTTTTCATTTGTGGGGAGATTTTTCGGGACTTCATCCTGTCCTCCTCTTCAAAATTGTCAGTACAGGCCCGCGTGAGTCCGTGGCTGATACCCGAAACCCCCACTCTTTGCTCAGTCCGCGTTGCTTGTCGATAATCATGTTGACGGTGTATTTGTCGGCGATGTACCAGCACTGGGCCGTTTCACCGATCACCGTGTAGGTGATGCAATGCACTTCAAGACCATCTGAACCAATTGTGTCGATGTAGCGGTAGTGGTCCGGACCTGTCTTTTTGATTTCTTCAGGCATGACTTCGTCCTTGCCGCTATAGCGGCTGACTTTGAGGAGGAGTTTTCCTTTTCTGGTACCTGGTCTTTACTTCACAAACCAGATCACTATGAAGAGAAGGTCGTAATGGGCGAATGGTCGGATTACTTCGAGGACTTTCCGGAAGAAGATCCCGCGAATTTTAGTAAGCGAAGTCCTGACCCCTTGGAGGGCGTCATGGAGTCGACAAAAAAGCGTGTTCGTGAGCGCTCCATCGCTGAGCGGGATGAGGTTCGGAAAAAACTTAACGAAGCTTTCTCCCGAGACAACTCAAAGAAGAACTAATCCTGGCTTTGAATGAGCTGGGATAAGGGTTGCTGCGGTGTGAATTCGCGTGCCTCCGCCGATATCAGGTCATAGGCATTCACGACCGTCATGCAGCCTGTTGCTGCTGTTCCTGGCGTAACGCCTGTTGAACAGCCTCGACAACACGTCGCAGGTACGTGAACTTGTGATTCTCTTCGACAGCCTTGCCATCGAGTGGGTAATGCCATTCCTCGCCGAATAGCTCGGTCAGCAGCGTGCTGTGGTGCCAGCATTCATTTGCACTCTCGATGCCGCGCAGAACATCGATGTCATGCCAAAGCTCGCGGGCTTCGCCCTTACTCAGCTCACCCAGTTCCCAATCATGGCGCCCGGTCTGTTGTCGGCGGCGTTGGACGATGCACTTCTTAGCCAGAGCATGCAGGGCGTTACCGCTGAAAACCGTCGAACTGATTCCGCGATCCAAACAGTTCAGGACGTAGTCCCAGCCACAGTCTGCGACGAACTCCGCGACTGTGCGCGGCCCCATCCCGCCCCAACGGGTGACTGGCTCTGTTTAAGAGCGTCTATGAAGCAGGCAATGGAAAAGTAATAAGGAAATTACGTGCTACGGAAGCTCATTTTGATGTTGGCTATTTCGCAGTTGAGCGGCTGCGCTTGGTTTGCCGCGGTTTCACATGGTTCATATGACTGCTACGACGGATTAGAAACCGAGTATCAGCTCGCCCAGTTCATAGGGCCGCTGGCTCTCATCGATCTACCATTCACGTTTGTAGCTGATACCGCCTCGCTCTCGTTCTGTTGGTATTGACGTGGTGTGGTGTTGTCGGTCACGCATTGATCCTGCTGTCACCTGTGTCTTGCGTTGTCGAGCGCTATCCCCGGCTCAACATGCTGGCGAGGCTTGCCTGTCATTCCTGCGCGCGCAGGGTTGACCGAATAGAAACCCGGCCATCGAGCCGGTTTTTTATTGACCGCCGTTTATCCATTTCTCGGCACTTGCAAGGCTCTGTCGTTTCTCATGTTTAAGTACGGATTTCCCGAGCATTAGAACGGAGAGCCAACATGAACAATGACGAAAATGCACCTGGTAGCTGGTCGCAGCAGGGCGTAGAGCGAACCTCGGACAGCGAAGCAGGCCATGACCCAAGGCGCAAGGAGCCTGAGGTTCCATTGCCTGCGAATGATGAAGCGCCGGTCGATGAAGAGATGATCGACGTAGATGTAAACAACTCGGTGTCGAGTGAGCACCCGGAAGCAGGGAAAAGTGGTCGCGTCGATGATCCTGGCGCAGATACACAGGAAGAAAAGGACAAGGAGCTTCGTGACATGCCCGCGAGTGATCCTGAGTCAGGGGCCTGAAATTCGGATCAGCCCTTTGCCCACTCAGGGCAGGCTTTTTTATGCCTCAAATTCACCTGTAGCCAAGGCAGCCCCTGGGAAGACCAGGACATCGACGGCCGGCTGGAGCAACACCCTCACAGGAGCGGAGGGTGTGCCCATCGAGCGTCAGACCAGGCTGATCATGTCCGCACTGAGTTGCGCGGGGTTGAGGCCGACCAGGGTAATGCTGCTGTCTCCCGCCACGATCAGGCTGTCGCTGCCTTGCTGGCTGGTGGCGCTGAGGACGGCGGCCGTGGAGGCGAACAGCGACTTGGAAAACACCAACTGATCGAAGCCGTTCTGGTGAACGTTGAAATCGCTGATCACGTCATGGCCGAAGCCGCCCACGTCGAAGACAAACAGATCGCTGCCCACACCGCCGCTGAGGGTGTCGTTGCCCAGGCCACCCACCAGGATGTCGTTGTGCGCGCCGCCGTAGAGGGCGTCATTGCCATTGCCGCCGAGCAGGGTGTCGTTGCCGCTTCCACCGTGCAGCAGATCATGGCCCGCGCCGCCTTCGATAAGATCGTCGCCGCCCTGGCCGAAGATCAGGTCGCGGGAGGCGGTACCCTTCAGCAGGTCTGCCAACTGCGTGCCTTCGGTGGCCTTGGCGTAGCTCTTGTCCGACCCGAACAGGCCTTCGAAATCGAGCTTGCTGCCGGTCACGGTAAAGGCCGGGGTCAAGGCCTGGCCCAGGAGGCCTTCGAACTCGACATGCTCGACGTCGTGCAGCTCCTTGAGGCCGTAACGCCCGTTGGTGTCGTTGAGAAACAGGCTGCCATCGCTCAGGCGCACGGCTTCGTAACTGGTAACCGTACCCTGCAGGAAGACTTTGTCGTCGCCCACGCCGCCGGCGACGATGTCGGTGCCGGTGCTGACCCTGAAGCTGTCGTTGCCGGCGAAACCGTCGAGGAAGTCGTCGTTCCTGCCGTCCTGCAGCTTGTCCGCGCTGTCCGTGCCGAGGAGAAAGGCCGGCGTGCCGAAGTGGTTGGAGGTGGCGGAGTATTTGTCGCTGACCCAGGTAAAGCTGCGGCTGACCGGGTCGAGGTTGCTGATGATGATGGTGCTGTCACGCTCGATGTAGTCGTAGAACGTCGACTGGCCGATGCGCTGGATAGGGTTGATGAAAACGCCTTCCAGGTGCGCCACCCAGCCGTTGGGATTGATCACGGAGAAGGGGCCGTTGGGCCAGGTGGGCAAAGCGTAGACCGTGTCGAACAGCACGATGTTATCGGTGGTCGAGGTGTAGCTGGCGTCACTGCCTTTGAGGGCCGCGAGAATGGCGCCGCTCAGGTCGGTCTGTTCGCCGATCAGCCGGTGCACGATGTCGTTTTCGAAGCCGAAGTTGAAGATACCGTCGCTGTTGCTGGCCTTTGGCGACGCCATGCCGAAGTAGTCCGAATCCTTGAAAAAGCCGTCTGCCAGGGTTTCCCTGCCCTGGTACATGCTGTTGGTCACGGAGCCGCCCTGGCTGTAGCCGGTGACCAGCACATCCTTGCCCGTCAGGTTATGGCTGCTGGCGTAGTTCTTGATCGAGTCGAGCAGGTAGTCGTAGCCGTGGATATAGGAGTTGTCGATCATTGCCGGGTATCCCAGCAAGTCCATTGGCGAGTTGGTGCCGGCAATCGAAAAGCCCATTTTCACCAGCTTGCCGCTCTCGTCGTATTGGCCGAATACCTTGGCTTGGGAGCCGGAGACGTTTTCGCCCTTGAAGCTGCCTGTCAGGTCGAGGTGGCTGCCGTCGATGCCCAGGTCGCTGGCGCTGATCTCGCGCCATCCCTTGGGCAGGACAAAGGTGTTGCCTTCGCCCAGGACCGCCCCGGGCAAGTGGTAGAGCGCGCCTACCGTCGCTACGCCGCTGGTGTAGGTGGCCAGGTTCCAGGCATCTGAAATCAGCACGCGACCGTCTTGGCCCTTGTAGTCGAATATCGCCATGGTTCGTTTTCCCTCACAAACTAAAAAGTCATGAAAAAAAACAAGAGCTGAAGTCTTCTTGTTCTTCTTCGCTCGGATTTCGGAGCCTGGTGACTGCGCGCTCCGGAATCTGCGCCCAAGCTACTCATTCATTTGGAGGGTGTGGGTAAGGTAAGGGGGTGTTGGCACGATCGTCCTAGTGAAAGCCCGATCCAGCCGCTATAAATCCGGCGTCATTACAGTTTGGTTAGCTCGAGGGTGGCTCGCAGCCGCCCATCCTCTCTACCTTCCAGCCCGGGCGTCAGCCGCGGCGGCGAACCCTGAGCAACATGCGCGCAAGAATGTCGTCCTTGTCGAAGAAGTGATGCTTGAACGCCGCCAGCACGTGGACCAGGATCAAGGCGCCGGCGCCCCAGGACAGCAGGCGATGTATCCACATAGCCAGGTCGTAGCGGGACTGATCCACCGGCGCTATGGGCGGCAGGTTGAACAGACCCAGCAGCGGTATCGGGTGACCGGCGACCGAACTCCAGTACCAGCCCGAAAGCGGCACGGCCAACATGGCGATCAGGTAGAGCAGGGCGTGGGCGATATGGGCGATGCCGGACATCGCCCTGGAGACGCTGCTGGGCATGGCCGGGTAGCGGTGGGTCAAGCGATAGCAGAGCCGGGCAAGCAGCAGGAACAGCACGGTGCTGGCAATCGCCTTGTGCACGAAGACCGCCGGGCCGCCCCTGGGCACATCGCCACGCAGGTTGGCGGAGTAAAAACCGATCAGCCAGACGCCGATGATGATCAGCGCCATGCTCCAGTGGAAAAACCGTGCTGCCAGACTGTAGGAAGAGGAAGCATTCATAGGGACAATCTGCCGTTGTGAAAGGTGGAAGGACTCCGGGTTGCCGTCGGTTGAGTCAACCGGGTGTCGCCTCCTTGGCTCGGAACGCGATGGCGGCCTTGGGTCGAGGGCGATCGCGGAAGGAGTATTTCAACAGACATTTGTATTTGCAAGTATTGCATTTGCAATAGTTGTAAGTGCATGTTTTCCACCATCTCCATTCGGGCAGTGTCGAATGAAAGGGACAGGCGCATTTCACCGGATCAGCTCAACGACGTAACATGCCCCCGCGCAGAGCCGTCTCAGCAATGGATACCGAGGTCTGAACCTTTGAACAGTTACTGTTTTTCCACCGCCGTCCCTTACCTGGTCACTCGTGTCGGGATGCGCATGGGCGAGTGCTTTTCCCAGGAGCTTGGCGAGCATGGCCTGACGCTGGTCATGTACCGAGTGCTTGCGGTGCTTCGGGAACAGGGCGGGCTCAGCCTTGGCGAGCTGGGCGGACGGGTTTCGGCGGAGATCTCCACCTTGTCGCGGCAAGTGACCAACATGCAGAAGCTGGGGCTGATCCTGCGCGAGCGGCAGGACGCCAATGGCCGTCAGGTCTGCATCAGCCTGACGCCCGCGGGGTTGGCCCTGGTGGAGTCGCTGGTACCACGGGCGATGTATTGGGAGGAGGTGGCCATCCAGGGTTTCAGCGAGGCGGAAGTGGAGCAGCTCAAAGCCATGCTGATGCGCATGCATGTCAACCTGGCGAAGGTGCCGGATGGTTTGACATCCGGCTGAAAATACTCAGTTGCACGGGACTGACTGGGCACATTGAGGTTTCAGCGAAGCCGCACTGAAACCGCCCTGTGCCCGGCGAACAATCCCGGCCTTACGCCCAGCGCCGGAACAGCACGCTGGCATTCACCCCGCCAAAGCCGAAGCCGTTGGACAAGGCATATTCCATCGCCAGCGGCTGCGCCTGGCCACGAATCAGGTTGAGGCCTTCGGCGCCGGCATCCGGGTTTTCCAGGTTGAGGGTGGCGGGGGCGATCTGGTCGCGCAGCGCCAGGATGGTGAAGATCGCTTCGATCCCGCCGGCGGCGCCCAGCAGGTGGCCGGTGGCCGACTTGGTCGAGGCGATGGCCAGGTCGCTGTGGTTGCCAAACACGCTCTTGATCGCCGCCAGCTCGCCTTTGTCGCCCACCGGGGTCGAGGTGGCGTGGGCGTTCAGGTGCTGGACCTGCGACGGCTCGATGCCAGCCTGACGCAACGCCTGTTGCATGGCGCGGCGGGCACCGTCGCCGTCCTCCGGCCCGGCGGTCATGTGATAGGCGTCGGCGCTGGTGCCGTAGCCCACCAGTTCGGCGATCGGCGTGGCGCCCCGGGCCAGGGCGTGTTCCAGCTCCTCGATCACCAGCAGCCCGGCGCCTTCGCCCATCACGAAGCCGTCGCGCGCCTGGTCGAAGGGCCGCGATGCGCGTTCCGGCGTGTCGTTGAAATCGCTCGACAGGGCGCGCGCGGCCGCGAAACCGGCCAGGCTGACCCGGTGAATCGTGGCTTCCGTGCCACCGCAGACCGCGACGTCGATCTCCCCGGCGCGAATCATCCGCGCGGCGTCACCGATGGCCTGGACGCCCGCGGCGCAGGCCGTCACCGGCGTGCCCAGCGGCCCCTTCAGGCCATGCTGGATCGACACATGACCGGCGGCCATGTTGCTGAGGAAGGACGGAATGGTGAACGGCGAAAGACGGCGCGGCCCTTTGCTGTCGGTGGTGCGCACGGCGTCGGCGATAGCCGGGAAACCGCCCACGCCCGACGCGATGATGGTGGCGGTACGTTCCTGCGCCTCTGCCGTCTGCGGCGCCCAGCCGGCCTGGGCCAGCGCCTCCTGGGCGGCGGCGAGGGCGAACAGGATGAAGCGGTCCATCTTGCGCTGTTCCTTGGGCGCCAGCAGCGCGTCCGGATCGAAGCCGGCCTGTGGGTCCTCGGTGCGGTCGGGAACCTGCCCGCCGATGCTGATCGGCAGGTCGCCGATCAGTTCTTCCGGTAGCCGGCGGATACCCGATTGCCCGGCCAGCAGGCGTTGCCAGATCTGTTCGACGCCGCAGCCCAGCGGGGTCAATGCGCCCATGCCGGTGACGACAATGCGTTTGTTCATGACCTTCAGCTCCTTCATCTCGTGTGGGGTGTGTCGCTCTATGGACGTCACTATCATCATGAAAGTAACATGCCCGAACCACAAATACGCAACTGCGAAATCCGAGGAACCACCATGCAACGCAAGACCCTCCTTCACGACGAATGCCCGATTGCCCGTAGTCTGGAGCGGGTGGGCGAGTGGTGGAGCATCCTGATCATGCGCGACGCTCTGCATGGCCTACGGCGTTTCGAGGAGTTTTCCCGCAGCCTGCAGATCGCCCCCAACATGCTCACCCGGCGCTTGAATTCGCTGGTCGAGGACGGCTTGCTGGAGCGCCAGGCCTACAGTCAGCGGCCGCTGCGCTACCAATATGTACCGACGGCCCGGGGCGAGGATTTTCGTGTGGTGCTGATGGCGTTCGTCGCCTGGGGCAATCGTCATTACGCGCCGGAAGGGGAAAGCGTGCAGATCGTCGAGCGCGCCACCGGCCGGCCGGTGCGGCCAATGATGGCCGACCTGGCCGATGGTCGCCCGGTGCCGCTGGAGGCGTGCACGGTCCAGGCCGGGCCGGTGGCCAGCGAAGGCATACGTCAGCGGCTGGCGGGGCTGCGGGCGATGGAGGCCGAGGGCGAGGCTTGAGGGGCCGCGAATCGCCGCGGCCCCTTGGCTTAACGACAGGCGCCTGTCACTGGTCCTTTTCGCAGTTGACCATCCACGAGGCGCCGAAGCGGTCGACCAGCATGCCGAAGCGCGCCGCCCAGAAGGTGGCCTCCAGCGGCATCTGCACAGTGCCCTGGTCCGCCAGCGCGGCGAACACCCGCTCGGCCTCGGCGATGCTGTCGACATTCAGCGATATCGAGCAGCCGTGGATCCCCGAGTAAGGCCGGTCGGGCGTGCTGTCCGAGCCCATGATGGCCTGGTCGCCCACCAGCAGGCGGGTGTGGATGACCAGGTTGTGGCACTCGGCGGGAACATGGTCGCGGGCGGGGCTTTCGCCGAAGGTCATCATCACTTCGAGGGTGCCTTGCAGGCACTGGGCGTAGAACTTGAAGGCGGCGGCGCAATCGCCGTTGAAGATCAGGTAGGGATTGATTTTCATGCTGGGACTCCCGGATGGCAGGGGCCGCGGGCGCGCCGGGTGAGCCGGCCCGCTGGCAAAAGCTGATGGGTTGAGACCTCCACTAGCAAAGCCTAAACCTGTGTGGCAGTGGGCTTGTTTTTAGACGGTTTTCTCATGGGCCCGTGGCGGGTTATCACCCTTGGTGCAACCCCCTGCCAGGCCCGCCGCCCGGTTGGCGGCGGGCTTTGGCTGGTCGCTACACCAGCCGGGTCTGGGGCATGCCCAGCAGGCCGGTCAGGCGGTCCATGATCGCCTGTTGCCGGGCGCGGTCGGCCAGGTAGTCGGCCTCGGCGCTGGCCACATCGGCCGAGCAGTGCGGGCAAGTGGTTTCGTGGGCATGGATGTACTGCCAGCAGCCGCGGCACAGCGCCAGCTGGGTGGGCAGGCGTCCTTCCTCGGGGGATTTCTGCCCCTGGTTGATCCACGCCAGCTTGATCACCTGGCCGCTGTCGCTGACGCTGCTGACCGTCTCGCCGGTGTCGATGCGTTCGGTGATCAGGTCGAAGCGACCGACCGCGAACGACGCCTGGGCAGCGTCCTCGAGTTTGACGATGCGTTCGCGCATGCCCTTTTTCTGCAGGTCCAGGGCGCGGTAGTGGCAGTACGGATTGTTGCCGGGCTTGCCCAGCAGCGAGTGCGAGGTCCAGGTGCAGCCGCCGCGGCACACGTCGTTGTAGTAGCAGGTGCGGCAATAACCCCAGAGGTCGTCGACCGAACGCAGGCGGCCAAAATGCATGCCCTCGCTGTAGTGCCAGATGTCGTGCAGGTTCATGTCGCGCACATTGCCGCCGGAGAACCCCACCGTCGCCAGCGAAGGGCAGCCCTTGACCGTGCCGTCGGCTTCCAGGGCCAGCACCGTTTGCCCGGCGGCGCAGCCGCTCCAGTGCACGCGCTCGTCACCGAAGCCGCGCCACATATGCTCGTAAGGGCCGTAGTAACCGATGTTGTTGCCCACGTTCATCAGCAGGCCGCGTTCCTGGCCTTCGCGGTAGAGACGCGCGAGCAGCGGCATCACTTCCAGCAGTTGATAGGGTTGCAGCAGCAGTTCCGGGTGGTCCACCGCGTTGCCCATGGCCACCGTCAGCTGGATCTGCCAATGGGTGGCGCCCAGTTCGATGATCTGGTTCATCAGCTCCGGCAAGTCGGGCAGGGTGGCCGCGCCGATCTGCGTGTTGACGCTGACCGCGAGCCCGGCCTGCTTGGCCCGGCGCAGGGTGTCCACGGCCTTGTCGAAGGAGCCCGGGACATTGCGCACGGCGTCGTGCAGGGGCGCCAGGCCGTCCAGCGAAACCCCCACGCCGTTGAGCCCGGCCTCCACCGCGGCCTGCATTTTCGCCGGGGTCAGGTTGCGCCCGCCGGTCTGGATCGCGCAGTAGATGCCGTGGTCGTGGATGGCCTGGATCAGGCGGGTCCAGTCCTTGCGCAAATAGGCTTCGCCGCCGATCAGGGTGACTTCCCGCGTGCCGAGGGCGGCGAGGGCGTCGATCACGTCGAGGCATTCCTGGGTATTCAATTCATTGGGGCGTCGGTGGCCGGCGCGCGAGCCGCAATGCAGGCATTTGAGGTCGCAGGCGAGGGTGATTTCCCAGACCACATGCACTGGTACGTAACGCTTGAGGTCGGTTTCGCTGAGGTAGCGGGCGGGGCGATTGGCTGACATGGACAGTCCTTTGCGCGCACTCCGGCGCGCGGCACGAACCTGGCGGATGTCCGCGCCGTCCCTGGCGATGCCGGCCCGGGCGGACAAAGGGTTTGCCAGTGGGGAACCGGGCCTGGCCCTGGGGGAAGGAAGGCCAGGCCCGGACGCCACCTTTCAGCGAGCTTCGAGGCGGGCGATCTCGGCGTTCAGCTGCTGCAGGGCGCTGCGCAGCGCATCGCCGCTGGCCAGTTGCTGCTCGCCCTGGCGGACGACCGCCTTGAGCTGCGCCAGGTCACCGCTGCTTTGCGCCTGCTGCACCGCCACCGCATACAGCGGCACGGGGTGATGAGGCACAGGCTCGGGGTGCGGGATCGACACCTGGCTGACCGCGGCGTGCTGCACGTCCTGCCAGTTGCCCTGGTAGCAGTATTTGTAGCTGGCGAAACCGCTGGCCCAGTCGAGCCCGAGAATCCCGTGCAGCTGGAAGGTCGCGGCGATCTGGCTGGTCGGTCCGCTGGGGTTGCCGGTCAGGCTCAGGATGATGTGGCCTTCGGTCGACGGGTGCAGCTGTAACTGGGAGTAGTCGCCCCACACGTCGGCGAAGAAGTTCACCGGCGGGTAGGTACTCTTGAACACTCGGGCCACGCCGCTGACTTTTTTCTGCACGGTGTTGACCAACAGGTCGAGGATCAGAACCGGGGCACCCAACAGCCCCGTGGTGGCTTGGATGCGGGTATGGAACAGTCCAGTTTGCATGGTGCAACTCCTTGTTCTTGTTCAGGGAAGCCGGATGGGTTGGCGCGCCATGGTCAACGCCGCTCGAGCCTGCCGATCTCGTCCTTGGCCGCGTCCAGCGCGCTGCGCAGCTGGGGCAATTGTTCCAGTTGCTGCTGGGCCAGGCTGGCCAGGCTCTTCATCTGGGCCAGGTCGCCACTGGCGATGGCGCCATGGATCGGCGCGGCATACAGCGGGGTGATCGGTGGATAGGGCAGCAGGACCGGGCCGGGCTCCAGCGGTATCGGCAAGGCCGAGAAGGCGTAGGAGGGCACCGACTCGACGAGGTGGGCGGGAACGTTCTCCACCGATACCCAGCGCTGGCCGTTGTAGTACTGGTAGTTGGCGATGCCGTTCTTCCAGTCGTGATCCACCACCAGTTGAATCTTGAAGGTGATGATCGAGTTCGAGCCCGGCCCGCCCTGATTACCCTGGGCGGTGACCAGGATCTTGCTGGTGCTGGGTGGCATGACGGTCAGGTAGGTGTATTGCCCCCACACATCGGACGACAGCTCCAAAGGTGGGTTGACGGCCTGGGTCACCAGCGAGGTGCCACGCACGCTCTGCTCGGGGGTGTAGACCAGCAGGTCGAGGGTGAGGCTCGGCGCGCCGGGGATCGAAGTGCCGATCCGGTAGCTGAGGGGAAACAAGCCAAGATTGGACGAAGTGGAACCGGACATGATTGCCTCCAGTGCATTAGAAAATGGAACGGCCTTAGCGCCGTTCCAGACGGGCGACTTCCTGTGCCAACTGCTCGTAAGCGCTGCTCAGTTCTTTGGATTCTTTCTGGGATGAATCGCGTTGTTTGAGCAGGGACTTCATCTGCGGCAGGTTGCCGAGGGCGATTGCTTCTTGAATCGCCACGCCATAAGGCGTGACGGGGTGGAGCGAGGATGAACTCATGGCGTTGCCTTCCGTGGGAGGGTTGTAGAGACTGCGCTATCCGGCAGCTTTTGCAGTTAAGCAGGCCGGGCATGGGGCAAACGCGAGGGTGAACGAATAACTTTGAATAGCCGTTATCGGGAAAAAATATATTCAGGCAGGACAAGGAACTGACGCGGCCCTATAGCGCGTTTGGCAATCAGCGACCCACCGCTTACAAGGAATGAATACAAGCCGGCGCCACCACTTACATGCCCCGCCATCCGCCTTATCTGTAGCCGCTGCCGCAGGCTGCGATCGAGCCGCAGGCTCGCGGCGAACGCACGAACGCCGAAGCCCCTGCGGGCCTTATCGCAGCCTGCGGCAGCGGCTACAGGGGCGGTTGTTGTCTGTGGGAGTGCGGTCGGCAGTCGATGGTCGCAGGGGCGGCGATTGGTGTTGCGCCGCGGTTCAGGCCACGGCGCTCTGCGGCGCGCTGTTCAACAGCCGTTCCAGGGCGCCGCTGAGCAGGTGTTCCAGCAGGGTTTCGCGCTCGTGCTCGGTCAGTGGCTGTTCGTCCAGCCAGCCGGGCGCGCTGTTGAGCAGGCTGGCGATGGCATGCCCGGTGGCCAGCAGCGCCGCGTCGCCGAGCCGCGGCAGCGGGCCGAGGAGCATCAGCAGGCGGCGTTCATATTGCTCGCGCAGCTGACGCACGCGCTGCTGCTGGTCCTGGTTCAGGCAACCGCTGTCGCGCTCCACCAGACGGAAATGCCGAGGCAGTTCCCGGTGCAGTTTCAGGTGGGCGCGGATCAGAGTGCGCAGGCGATCGTCCGGCGCCTTGCGCCGTCGTTCGATGCGCCCCAGGGTGCCGAGCAGTTCGTCGTAGAACTCTTCGATCAGGTCCAGCAGCAGGTGCTGCTTGCTCGGGTAATGGTGATACAGCGAGCCCGGGGTCAGCCCCAGGTGGCTCGCCAGCTCGCGCATGCCGACCTGGCCGAACCCCTTGCTGGCGAACAGCTCCAGGGCCTTGTCGCGGCTTTCGGCAAAACGCGAGCAACGCTCAGCCATAGCGGTGGAAGCCACGTTCGGTCTTGCGCCCCAGGTAACCGGCGGCGACCATTTCCTTGAGCAGCGGCGCGGGCCGGTATTTGCTGTCGTTGAAGCCATCGTAGAGGGCCTCAAGGATCGCCAGCAGGGTGTCCAGGCCGATCAGGTCGGCCAGGGCCAGCGGGCCGATCGGCTGGTTGCAGCCCAGGCGCATGCCGGCGTCGATGTCCTCGGCGCTGGCCAGGCCTTCCTGCAATACCAGGATCGCCTCGTTGATCATCGGCACCAGGATCCGGTTGACCACGAAGCCCGGGCGGTTGCCGGCGGTGATCGCAACCTTGCCCAGGCGGGTGGCCATGTCCAGGGCCAGGGTGTGGGTCGCGTCGCTGGTCTGCAGGCCGCGGATCACTTCGATCAGGCCCATCACCGGCACCGGGTTGAAGAAGTGCAGGCCGATAAAGCGCTCGGGCGCGCTGACGCTGGCGGCGAGCTGGGTGATCGACAGCGACGAGGTGTTGGAGGCGATGACACAGGTGCTGCAAACCTGGGCGGCGATCTGTTGCAGCACCCGCCGTTTCAGCTCGAGGTTTTCCGTGGCCGCTTCGATCACCAGTTGTGCGTCGACCAGGCTGGCGTAGTCGGTGCTGGTGCGGATGCGCCCCAGGGTCGTCTGTTTCTGCGCTTCGTCCAGGCTGCCCTTGGCGATCAGCCGGTCGAGGTTCTTGCTCACCGTGGCCACGGCCTTTTGCAGGGCGCTGTCGCTGATGTCCAGCAAGGTCACTTCGAACCCGGCCTGGGCACAGACCTGAGCGATACCGTTACCCATGGTGCCGGCGCCGATCACACCGATATTCTGCAGATTCATCTTGGCTTCTCTTTCTTCGTCCGGACGTGTCGCAGCGCAGCGCGAGCGCGTCTTGCAATGCAACCTTCGAGGCGCGAGTCTAGTGCCCGCGCCGACCCCGGCCTATGCCAAAAGCGCTCAGCCGCGCTGGCGTTTTTTGCCATGTCCACAGCCACAGAGAGCAGTCATTCCATGCGGGAAAAGGATTCGGTCGCGGTCTACTTCGTGCAGGTGATGGTCCACGCCTTGCGTGAGCGGCCCGAGCGCCTGGCCGCGGTGCTGGCCGAAGCGGGCATCGATCCGGCCTTGCTCGGCCAGCCCGAGGCGCGGGTGCCGGCCAGCGCGTTCGCGGCCCTGTGGCTGATCCAGATCCGCGAGCTGCGCGACGAGTTTTTCCAGCTCGATTCCCACGGCCTGCCGCCGGGGGCGTTCGCCCTGATCTGCCGCGGGCTGATCCAGGAGCCGACCCTGGAAAAGGCCCTGCGCCAATGCCTGGCCAATTTCGGCCTGTTCCTGCGCGATTTTCGTGGCAGCCTCAGCGTGCGTGGCAAGCGCGCGGTGCTGAGCCTCGACAGCCAGCCTTGCGATGACGCCGCCGGGCGTTTTGGCGAAGAGACCTTCCTGGTGCTGATGATCAGCCTGCTGTGCTGGCTCGGCGGGCGGCGCATTCCCATCGACCGCGCCGACTTCCGTTATCCGCGCCTGTCCCTGAGCGACGATGCCTTGCTCTGGGGGCCGAACCTGACCTTCGGCGCCGAGCGCACCGAAATCGAATTCGCCAGCCGTTTCCTGCGCCTGCCGGTGGTCCAGGACCTGGCCTCGCTCAAGGTCTTTCTGCGCAGCGCGCCGCAGTGGCTGGTGATCCGTTTTCGCAACCAGCACGGCCTGGCGACCCAGGTCTATCAACGCCTGCGCCGCAGTCATTACAGCCAGTGGCCGACCCTGGAAGCCTTCGCCGGCGAGGTGCAGGTCAGCCCCAGCACCCTGCGTCGGCGCCTGGAGCGCGAGGGTGTGTCGTACCAGGAGATCAAGGACGAAGTGCGCCGCGGTATGGCCGTCGAACTGCTGCGCCAGAGCCGCGCGAGCATCGGCGAAATCGCCGAGCGCACCGGCTTCCAGGAGCCCAGCGCCTTCCACCGCGCGTTCAAGAAATGGACCGGCGAAAGCCCCGGGCGCTATCGCGCGCGCTACCAACCCCCGACCCCATAGCCACTGCCGCGCGCCCGACTGTGTAGCCGCTGCCGCAGGCTGCGCACGGCCGCGCAGCGGACGCCAAGCCAGGCAGCGCGGTGCATCAGGTCAACCATGGATGCGGGTTTTACGTCGCCTGCGCAGCCTGCGGCAGCGGCTACGGACTCAGCATCGCCGACCCCGCTCAGGCCGGGCTGCGTCCGGGCATCTGGATGCCGTGCTGCTGCACCCGGCGGTACAGGGTCGCGCGGGAAATACCCAGGGCCCTGGCGGCCGCCACCGGCTTCCAGCGATGGCGCACCAGGGCATCCAGCAACGCCTGGCGCTCGGGGCTGCCGCCGGTTTCCTGGGCGGGCAGGGCGCCCGCGGGCTCGACCCCGCGCACCTGTTCCGGCAGGTCATGCAGCTGGATCAACGGCCCCTCGCACACCGCGCAGGCATAGCGCAGTACATGTCGCAATTGCCGCACATTGCCCGGCCAGCGATAACCCAGCAGGCATTCCAGGGCCGCGTTGCCCAGTTGCACCGGCGCCCCGCAGCGCTTGGACTCCTCCTCGACAATCCGCGTGATCAGCGCCAGCCGGTCGCTGCGTTCGCGCAGCGGCGGCAACTGAAAGCGCGCGCCGCCCAGGCGGAAATACAGGTCCTCGCGAAAGCGCCCCTCGGCCACCAGGCTTTCCAGGTCGCGGTGGGTGGCGCAGATCACCTGGATATCCACCGACCGGCGCTGCGACGCCCCCAGCGGCGCCACTTCGCCCTCGGCCAACACCCGCAGCAAGCGGGTCTGCAAGGCCAGGGGCATGTCGCCGATTTCGTCGAGAAACAGGGTGCCGCCATCGGCCTGTTGCAACAGGCCCTGCATGCCCTTGCCGGAGGCTCCGGTAAAGGCTCCGGCGACATAGCCGAACAGCTCGCTCTCGATCAGGCTTTCCGGGATCGCCGCGCAGTTCACCGCCACGAACGGCCGCTCGCGGCGCTGGCTGGCCTGGTGCAGCTGGCGGGCGAAGACTTCCTTGCCGGAGCCGGTCTCGCCCTGGATCAGCACCGGCAGATGCCGGTCCTTGACCCGCACCGCCAGGCGCAGGCTCTGCTCCACCCGCGGGTCCAGTGGCTCGCCGGCCAGGCTCAGGCGCGGGCGGCTCAGGGGCCGGCGTGGCGCCCGCAGCCGTCCATGCAGTTCCGCGGACAGCGGGCACAGCGCTTCATCCCGGGCGCGATGCAGCAATTGCGGATCGAACACCTGGGCGATGTGCTGGGGCAGCTGGCCATAACGTTGCAGCAGGTAGGCGCGCGCCGCCGGGTTCAGCGCGCGCAGGCAGCCGTCGTCGTCCCAGGCCAATAGATAATCGGGCTGGCTGTCGACATAACCCGGGCTGGCGTGGGCCCGCAGCACCCAATAACCCTGGGCGCTGCTCATGAAGAACGCCTGTTCGATCTCCCGGGCGCTCTGCACCACCATCTGCCGGATCAGGTGCTGGGAGCGGCGCTCGTCCGGGGAGCGCACCGCCGAAACATCCAGCACCCCCAGCAGCTCGCCCTGAGGGTCGAACACCGGCGCGGCGGAGCAGGTCAGGCCGATAAAGGCCGCGCGAAAGTGGTCGCGCTTGTGCACCGTGATCGGCGCGCGGGCGGTGAGAACCGCCGCCACGCCGCAGGTGCCTTCCTCGCCCTCCGACCAGCAGGTGCCCAGGTACAGGCCGGCCTTGCGGCAGTCGTTGCGAATGGTCGATTCCACCCGGTAGTCGATGGTCCGGCCCTGGGCGTCGGTGAGCAGCACGCAGTAGTCGGCGTCGCGCACCCGGCCATGGAGGCGGGCCACTTCTTCGCTGGCAATGCGCAGGAACAGCTCGGAGCGCTCGCGGCATTCCTTGAGCACATCCTGGGACAGGATGCGTGGCCCCTGTAGCGAACCGGGGTCCAGGTGGTGCTGCTCCAGGGAGCGGCGCCAGGAGTCGAGGATCAAGCTCGGGACCGGCGCCTGGGGCAGGTGCGCGGCGTTTTTCAGGACCCGGCTGACGCAGTCCACGTGGGCTCTTGAGTGTGCGGAAAGCATGAAGGCCTCCGGTTGCAGCTTCTTATCGTTGTGGGCGCAATTAAGCGCCGATCCGCTCGCCTCGACAAGCGCCGGCTGCCCCGGCGGCGGTCGTGAGACGCAACGTCTCAAGGTCTCGCCGAAGCCCCGTGCAACCTGACATGCAACGTCTCATCGGCGGGGCTGGCCAAGGCCTCGCCAGCGTCAAGGCAAGCGCTCTGGATCGGCCTTGTCCGGGTTTTCCAGGGCAATTGGCACCGGCCTTGCTCTATCCCTGGATAACCAGCCCCGACTGGCTCATCGAAGAATAACAACGAGGTGCCCCATGTCTTGTCCTGCCTGTGATCCGCCCGCGGTGGGCTTATGAGTCGCCGTCCCCTGAGCGTGGGCATCATCGCCAACCCGGCCTCGGGGCGCGATGTGCGCCGCCTCACCGCCAACGCCGGGCTGTTTTCCAGCACCGACAAGGTCTCGGTGATCCAGCGCCTGCTGGCGGCCTTCGGCGCCACCGGCATCGAGCAGGTATTGATGCCCACCGACATGACCGGGATCGCCGCCGCGGTGCAGAAGAACAGCCGCAGCCGCCAGGCCCGGGACAACCACTGGCCGGCCCTGGAATTCCTTGACCTGACCCTGCGCCAGAGCGTCGAGGACACCCGCCGGGCGGCGCGCTGGATGGCCGAGCGCGAGGTGGCGCTGATCGCCGTGCTCGGCGGCGACGGCACCCACAAGGCGGTGGCCGCCGAGGTGGGCGATATCCCCTTGCTGACCCTGTCCACCGGCACCAACAACGCTTTCCCGGAACTGCGCGAAGCCACCAGCGCCGGGCTGGCCGGCGGCCTCTACGCCAGCGGCCGGGTGCCCGGCGCAATCGCCCTGCGGCGCAACAAGCGCCTGCTGGTGCGCGAGCCTTCCCGGGGCCTCTGCGAAGTGGCCCTGGTGGACGTGGCGGTGTCGCCCCTGGCCTTTGTCGGCGCCCGCGCCATCAGCCGCGCCAGCGACCTGGCCGAGGTTTTCGTGACCTTCGCCGAGCCCCAGTCCATTGGCATTTCCGCGCTCTGCGGGCTGTGGTTGCCGGTCACCCGCCAGGAGCCCCACGGCGCCTGGATGCGCCTCGACCCTCAATCCCCCGAAGCGCTGCTGGTGCCCCTGGCCCCGGGCCTGTTGCAGGGCTGCGGCGTGCGGGACGCCGGCTACCTGCTGCCCGACGTGCCCCAGCCGCTGTGCCTGAGCGCCGGCACCCTGGCCCTGGATGGCGAGCGCGAGATCGAATTCAACGCCCACGACCGGCCCACGGTCACCCTCGATGGCGGCGGCCCGCTGAGCATCGATGTCAACGCGGTGCTGGACCACGCGGCGCGCCAGCGCCTGCTGGCCATCGACCGCCAGCACCGGCAACACCCCGTGAACTTTCAGTCCGAAGACACCCTGGAGAATAAAAATGTCGACACCTTTGACCACTGAGCAGTTGCTGCATGCCTACCGGGTGATGCGCACCATCCGCGCATTCGAAGAACGCCTGCACGTGGAATTCGCCACCGGCGAGATCCCCGGTTTCGTCCACCTCTACGCCGGCGAAGAGGCCTCGGCCGCCGGGGTCATGGCCCACCTGCGGGACGATGACTGCATCGCCTCCAACCACCGTGGCCACGGCCATTGCATTGCCAAGGGCGTGGACGTGTACGGGATGATGGCCGAGATCTACGGCAAGAAGACCGGGGTCTGCCAGGGCAAGGGCGGCTCCATGCACATCGCCGATTTCGAAAAGGGCATGCTCGGCGCCAACGGCATCGTCGGTGCCGGCGCGCCACTGGTGGTGGGCGCGGCCCTGGCGGCGCGGCTGCAGGGCACCGACGGCGTGTCGGTGGTGTTCTTCGGCGACGGCGGCTCCAACGAGGGCGCGGTGTTCGAGGCCATGAACATGGCCTCGGTGTGGAACCTGCCGTGCCTGTTCGTCGCCGAGAACAACGGCTACGCCGAGGCCACGGCGTCCAACTGGTCGGTGGCCTGCGATCACATCGCCGATCGCGCCGCCGGCTTCGGCATGCCCGGGGTGACGGTGGACGGCTTCGATTTCTTCGCCGTGCACGAGGCCGCCGGCGCCGCCGTGGAGCGGGCCCGGGCCGGCGAGGGCCCCTCGCTGATCGAGGTCAAGCTGACTCGTTACTACGGCCACTTCGAGGGCGACGCGCAGACCTACCGCGCCCCCGACGAGGTCAAGCATTACCGCGAGCACAACGACTGCCTGATGCAGTTTCGCGAGCGCACCACGCGCTCGGGCCTGGTCCAGGCCAGCCAACTGGAGCAGGTCGACCAGGAGGTGGACGCGCTGATCGAGGACGCGGTGCGCAAGGCCAAGTCCGACCCCAAGCCGAGCCCGGCCGATCTGCTCAGCGACGTCTACGTCGCTTACCCCTGAGCGGCCCCTTCATCGCCCCCACAACAAAAAATCGAGAGAACCATCATGGCGAGAAAAATCAGTTACCAGCAGGCCATCAACGAAGCCCTGGCCCAGGAAATGCGTCGCGACCCCAGCGTGTTCATCATGGGTGAAGACGTGGCCGGCGGTGCCGGCGCCCCCGGCGACAACGACGCCTGGGGCGGCGTGCTGGGCGTGACCAAGGGCCTCTACCATCAATTCCCCGGGCGAGTGCTGGACACCCCGCTGTCGGAAATCGGTTATGTCGGCGCCGCCGTGGGCGCGGCCACCCGGGGTGTGCGCCCGGTGTGCGAACTGATGTTCGTCGACTTCGCCGGCTGCTGCCTGGACCAGATCCTCAATCAGGCGGCCAAGTTCCGCTACATGTTCGGCGGCAAGGCGCAGACCCCGCTGGTGATCCGCACCATGGTCGGCGCCGGCCTGCGCGCCGCGGCCCAGCATTCGCAGATGCTCACCTCGCTGTGGACCCACATCCCCGGGCTGAAAGTGGTTTGCCCGTCGTCGCCCTATGACGCCAAGGGCCTGCTGATCCAGGCCATCCGCGACAACGACCCGGTGATCTTCTGCGAGCACAAGCTGCTCTACAGCCTGCAGGGCGAAGTGCCGGAGGAGTCCTATGCGATTCCGTTCGGCGAGGCCAACTTCCTGCGCGACGGCAAGGACGTGACCCTGGTGTCCTACGGGCGCACGGTCAACACCGCGCTGGACGCGGCGCGCAGCCTGGCCGGGCGCGGCATCGATTGCGAGGTCATCGACCTGCGCACCACCAGCCCGCTGGACGAAGACAGCATCCTGGAAAGCGTGGAGAAGACCGGGCGTCTGGTCGTGATCGACGAAGCCAACCCGCGCTGTTCCATGGCCACCGACATCTCGGCGCTGGTGGCGCAAAAAGCCTTCGCCGCGCTCAAGGCACCGATTGAAATGGTCACCGCGCCGCACACCCCGGTGCCGTTCTCCGATGCCCTGGAAGACCTGTACATCCCTGACGCGGCGAAGATCGAACAGGCCGTGCTGAACCTGATCGAGTGGAGCCGCCGATGAGCCAGATCCATACCCTGACCATGCCCAAGTGGGGCCTGTCGATGACCGAGGGCCGGGTCGATGCCTGGCTCAAGGAAGAGGGGCAGAGCATCAGCAAGGGCGACGAAGTGCTGGACGTGGAAACCGACAAGATTTCCAGCAGCGTCGAGGCACCGTTCTCCGGCGTGCTGCGCCGGCAGCTCGCCCGCCAGGACGAGACCCTGGCGGTGGGCGCCTTGCTCGGCATCGTCGTCGAGGGCGAGGCCAGCGACGCCGAGATCGACGCGCTGATCGAGCAGTTCCAGGCGTCTTTCGTGCCCGGCGATGCCGCCGACGAAGACAGCGGCCCGGCGCCGCAGAAGGTCGAGCTGGAGGGCCGGCTGATCCGCTACTTCGAGCGCGGCGCAGGCGGCACGCCGCTGGTGCTGGTGCACGGTTTCGGCGGCGACCTGAACAACTGGCTGTTCAACCACGAAGCCCTGGCCGCCGGGCGCCGGGTCGTCGCCCTCGACCTGCCGGGCCACGGCGAGTCGGCCAAAAAACTGCAACGGGGCGACCTCGACGAACTGAGCGACGTGCTGCTGGCCTTGCTCGATCACCTGGAAATTCCCGCGGCCCACTTGGTGGGGCATTCCATGGGCGGCGCGGTGGCCTTGAACACCGCGCGCCTGGCGCCGCAGCGGGTGCGCTCGCTGAGCCTGATCGGCAGCGCCGGGCTGGGGGCCGAAATCAACGGCGATTACCTGCGCGGTTTTGTCGAGGCCGGCAACCGCAATGCCCTCAAGCCGCAACTGGTGCAGCTGTTCTCCAACGCCGAACTGGTGAACCGGCAGATGCTCGACGACATGCTCAAGTTCAAGCGCCTGGAAGGGGTGGACGCGGCCCTCGGGCAACTGGCCGGCCAGCTGTTTGCCGAGGGTCGCCAGCAGGCTGACCTGCGCCCCGTGGTGCAGGACGGCGGGCAGCCAGTGCTGGTGATCTGGGGCAGCGACGACCGGATTATTCCGATGAGCCACAGCGCCGGGCTCAAGGCGCAGATCGAGGTGCTGCCGGGGCAGGGGCACATGGTGCAGATGGAAGCGGCGGAGCAGGTCAATCGCCTGATCCTCGACTTTATCCAGCAGCACTGAAGTTTTCTGCGGCGGCCAAGGGGCCGTCGCAGCCCGACAAAAACAAGGAGAAGCCAAGATGAGTGTTTCCCTCAAAGCCGTCCCCAGTATGCGCGCCGCGGTCTGGCATGGCCGTCACGATATCCGCGTCGAAGACGTGCCGCTGCCCGAGGCGCCGCCTGCCGGCTGGGTGCAGATCCGGGTCGACTGGTGCGGCATCTGCGGGTCCGACCTGCACGAATACGTGGCCGGGCCGGTGTTCATTCCGGTGGAGGCGCCGCACCCGCTGACCGGGATCAAGGGCCAGTGCATCCTCGGCCACGAGTTCTGCGGCGAGATCGTCGCCCTCGGCGCCGGGGTCCAAGGGTTCAGCGTTGGCCAGGCGGTGGCCGCCGACGCCTGCCAGCATTGCGGCACCTGTTATTACTGCACCCACGGCCTGTACAACATCTGCGAGAGCCTGGCCTTTACCGGGCTGATGAACAACGGCGCCTTCGCCGAACGTGTGAACGTGCCGGCCAATTTGCTATACGCCTTGCCGGACAACTTTCCCGCCGAGGCCGGGGCCTTGATCGAGCCATTGGCGGTGGGCATGCACGCGGTGAAGAAGGCCGGCAGCCTGCTGGGCCAGAACGTGGTGGTGGTCGGCGCCGGCACCATCGGCCTGTGCACCATCATGTGCGCCAAGGCCGCCGGCGCGGCCCAGGTGATCGCCCTGGAAATGTCCGGCGCGCGCAAGGCCAAGGCCCTGGAAGTCGGCGCCAGCCATGTGCTCGATCCCAAGGCGTGCGATGCCCTGGCCGAGGTCAAGCGCCTGACTGGTGGGCTGGGGGCGGATGTCAGTTTCGAATGCATCGGCAACAAGCACACCGCCAAGCTGGCCATCGACCTGATCCGCAAGGCTGGCAAATGCGTGCTGGTGGGCATCTTCGAGGAGCCCAGCGAGTTCAACTTCTTCGAGTTGGTGGCCACCGAGAAGCAGGTGCTGGGGGCGCTGGCCTACAACGGCGAATTCGCCGACGTGATCGCCTTTATCGCCGACGGCCGCCTGGACATTGCGCCGCTGGTGACCGGGCGTATCCAGCTGGAACAGATCGTTGGCCAGGGCTTCGAGGAACTGGTCAATAACAAGGAACACAACGTCAAGATCATCGTTTCACCCGGACCGTTGCAAGGCGCCTGAGCAGGGCGATTTGGCGATGGCCGGCAGCGGCCATCGCCTTTTTTTCATCGCAGATCGGTTGATCCTGGCTGTCATTGCGGCAACGGTTTCATCCAGCTATTTCACATCGCGCCCAAAAGCCCCAAGACCTGCAACTGGCGACGGGTTTCAGCCGCCGACTGGTGGTGAATCGCATTCCAGCCCAGGGCCTTGGCGGCGACGATATTCGGCGCGTGGTCGTCGATGAACACCAACTCCTGCGGCGCCACATCCGGCAGGTGCGCGCGAATGCGCTGCAGGGCGGTGTGGTAGATCTCGGCGTCAGGCTTGATCTGCCGCTCTTGCCCGGACACCACGATGTCGCGAAAACGCTGGAGGAACGGATAGTTGTCCCAGGCGTAGGGGAAGGTCTCCTGGGACCAATTGGTCAGCCCGAACAGCGGCATCTGCGTCTGGTGCAACTCTTCCAGCAAGGCCACGCCGTCGTCCAGCTGGCCGCGGAGCATTTCCGGCCAGCGCCCGTAATAGGCCTCGATCAGCGGCGCATGCTCCGGGTGTTCGGCCACCAGGCTGCGGGTCGCTTCGGCCAGGGGCCGCCCGGCGTCCTGCTGGGTATTCCAGGCCTGGGTGCAAATGGTCTCGAGGAACCATTGGCGGCGGGCATCGTCGGGGATCAGTTGGCGGTACAGGTGGTGCGGGCTCCAGTCGAACAGCACGCCACCAAAATCGAAAACCACAGCACGAATTGTCATCGGCACGTCCTTTTGAGCGGTTGTGGGTCAGGGCGACATCCTGCGACGGCAGGCGATGCAATGCAATTTGCCGGCGGGACTAGCGCGGTCCCTCAATCGACAATCACCCGTTCGTTCGGGTCATCGCTCAGGCACACGCTCAGCTGTTGCCCGGCCTTGTTGAACGCACAGGTGGGCAAGGGCTGCTTGATGAAATTCAGCGCCGGGAGGATGAACACGCCAGCCAACAGCAGCGCGCCAACGATCCGCGGCAACAGCACATCCGCGCTGGTGGCGGCTGGCCGGGGCTTGAGGCGCCCGCGCCGATACCAGTACAGCCCGCTGAAGGTCAGGCCGCAGCCGATCGCCATCGCGTAATCCAGCTCCCAGGACTGCGGGCTGAAGATCAGGTTGCCGTCGGCATCGTCCGGGTAATTGATCCGCCACCAGGTGCCCAGCAGCAGCGGCACCAGCCCGGCGACGATCCAGGCCAGGCGGGCGCCGGGCATGCGGGTGAGCAGGGCCAGGGTCAGGCCGAGGAGGCAGACGAGCCACAGGCCGAGGTACAGCTGAAAGCCCATGGCGCCGCCGAACAGCGTGCCGCTGACGTCCCGCGGGACGATCAGTTGCAGGTCGGCGATCACCATCACCGCCAGCGGGGCGGCCACGGCGATTGCGCTCAGCAGCGCGTTGATCCACGAGCACAGGGTGAACAGGCGACGGATAAGTAGGTTCGACAAAGAGGGGGCGGGCGCCAACACGTTTCTTCCTTGGGCAGTGTGCGGGGCGCGCAGTATGCAAGGCCGCCGCTGGTTTTGCATCAGTCGTCGAAGCCGTATCGGCGAGCCGCCATGGGCGGGGCGCGTGGCCATTGGCGGGCTGGCGTCGGTGCCTTGATGGCGTTTTTGGGCGAGCCTGCACGCTGCCTACCAGGGCTTCGGCGGGGTTGGCCGGCGATGCACGGTTGGCCCGGCCACCGCACTTTTTGCGTTTTTGCGGTTCTATTCAGGGCCAGGCCGCGCCGACTCCCCGCGCGGCCAGAGTCCAGAATGGTGCCGATGGTTTATCCGCTTTCTCGTTATTCCTTGCGCGTGTTTTGCCTGCGTATGCCGTGCCAGCCTCTGTGGCTGGCCGCTGTCTTGATGGTCTGCGCCAGTGGCTGCAGCCAGCAGCAGGGGCGCGACATGGTCCACCAGTTCAGCAATGGCAAGCCCCAGGAATTCTTCCAGACCAGCGTCGACCGCATGGCCACCCTGAGCATGCGCGACAACCTGCAAAGCCTGTACCTGCTGATGAACAAGCTTTACCTGCGCAACCCCAACCAGTGGCGCGAGTGGGGGTATACCGACGCCACCAGCGCCCAGCGGGAAATCCGCCAGGCCATCGAGCAGCAGAAGGCCTTGCCGGCCCTGGGCAACCGTCGTGACCTGGCAGCCTTGAGTTATGCCTTGAGCCCGGAGTTTCGTGGCGACCGGGTCGGCGCTTTCATCTATGCCATTGGCAGCATGCTGGTGACTGCCCATGGCGGGCGCACTGAGTTTTTTATGACCGACACTATTGATCCGCAGTTTGTCAGTAATGCGGCGCGCAATATTGAAAAGGCTACCTGGATGCTCAGTCAGCGGCAGGGGGCCAATGGGGAGTTGTTGCTGTTTTCCAATGAGATTTCGGAGGAGGGCAGCAATCTGAGTTTTGCTGTGGAGTTTGGGAAGATTGTGGCGCGCCTCGACCTGCTGACTCAGATGCTTGACGAGCGCTACCGGCGTATTGGCCTGAACTACGCGCAAAGTCTGCTGCTGATGAATTTTTTGCCGGTGCAGTAGGGCGCTGTCGTCCGTGATCTTCTTGGGTACATATCTGTTGCTGCATGGGCTTTTGTAGGAGCGAAGCTTGCTCGCGATAGCGGTAGTGGTTTCGCTGGTGATGTTGGACGGGGTGCATATCCGTTCCTGCGGTAACGGCTACTTATGGTTCCGCTCTTACAGCGGGTCACTTTGGAAGAGCGCCAAAGTAACCAAAACGCTTTGCCCCACCACTCGGTGCCTCGCCTAGGCTCGGCATGCCCGAACGAAGGCATTGATCCGTGGGCCGCCGCCACAGGCCATCCATGGCCTGGGGCGGCTAACCCGGCATCCCTGCCGGGTTACCCACGGCTCAATGCCTGCGTTCGGCCATCGTGGTTAACGGGGCTTTTAGATCAAAAGCCAAAGCAAGAGCAGAGCAAGACGGCGGCCTGTCGGCCGGCCTTGGGGCTGGGCTGTGTGTAGGGAGCTTTTCGGTTTTTAACGCCCCAGCTTTTCCATTGCGGCATCCGCCAGGAAAGACGACCGGCTCTTGATGTTGTGCTCGCGCACAAAGCGGTCGATGCGTTGAATCACGTAGCCCGGCAGGGTCACATTGACCTTTTCGGTTTTGCCCAGGTAAGGCGTGATATCGATATCCAGCATGCCCCAGCCCATCCCTTCGAAGTCGGGGTTGGCGCGGTGGGTGCCGGTGGGCGAGGGCAGGGGAATGGCTTGTCCCTCACGGGCCAGTTCTTCGAGCATGACGTGGGCGATTTCGATGGCGGCGCTGTACGCGGCCTCGAAGGTGTCGCCGGCGGTGACCGCGCCAGGAATGTCGGGAATCTGGATGCCGGTAGCCGTGTGCTCGTCGCCCCACTCGATGCAGATGGGATAGTGCACGGGGATCTCCTCATAAGGTGCAAAGGCTTTGACACTCCCTGTAGCCGCTGCCGCAGGCTGCGATCGGGTTGGGCGGCATTCCGACGAAGCGCCCGCCAAACCTGACGACGCGGTGTAACAGGTAAAGCCGGGAGGCAGAATTAGCGTCTGCTGCGCAGCCGATCGCAGCCTCATTCTTCGGCAGCGGCTACAAACAGCCTCCCAGGCTCAATAGCGCTCAGGCCTCCTGCGCCGTGCGCCACTGAATCACCTCCAACACCGCACACCCTTCCCGGGTCAGCAAATGCACCCCTCGGGTTACCCGTGCTAGATCGCAGTCGGAAATATCTTTCAGGTTAAGCGTGGACAGGCTGTCCATCAGGTCGCGCACCACGGTGAAACGATGGGCTGCGCTAGCCGCCAGATCGCTCAAGGGCGCGTTGCTATCGAGGTAGAAAACGGGAGCGTCGGCGTCGTGGGTGTCGACGGGGGTGAAGCGGGAAATCGATTGATCGTCCATGGTCGTTACTCGTTGTAGAGCTTCCACCATTTGCGGCCAAGCAAATTGAGGGTGGCAGCTGTGTGAGGGTTGGCCGACCGGTTTACAACGACACCGGCACACCCGAAGGTGTCCCGCACACAGCCGCCATAACACAGAATCGCAGGCACAAAAAAAGCGTCTGCAATGGTGTTTTGGACGCTGATGCGTCGTTGTAATTCGACCGGCCAAGGTCGTTCGCGGATTTTGCCGCGAGGGCGAACTATAGGGGCCGCGCTTGAGCGGCGCAACCGTGCATTGGAGGGGATTTTTGAGTGGTTGTGTCGGAGCGTTGGAGGCAACGGCGGTGGGGCGTAATTACATTGACTTGACACCCTAATGTCCGTTCGTAACCAAACCTCAAAGCCTGCAAGAAATTTCCTTCCAGATATAGCCGTAGTTGTATTTCAGCCAGAGAACCAGCGCTTTATCTAACAGCCTGCGAAACCAACTGTTCTCCCTCGCCGCCAGCCTTTCTTCGATCATGGCGTTGAGCGAGTCAGGATCAAAGCCCGACCAGATAGAGGGCACGGCTGCCGCAATATTGGTGAAACACACCGGTGCAATTTCTGAATAAAGGATCTCGTACAGCACGTCAGGATCGACATCTTTTACTTCCTTGGCTATGGAGTCGTAATCCACCGGAAAATCATTGAATGGATCAGAGAGTGCGGTCCTGACCTTTGTCAGTTCAGGCTCACTTAATGGGTCGCTCTTACGCACCGCTGGTTTAGCCATGATGACCTCCTGTCAAAAACTTGTGAACGACACAACCTATCACGAATGTCACGCCCAATTAGTAACCCTCGCATAGGACGCTAGAGGCAGAAATGTACAAAATGCTCCGCTTTTAAAAACTACGAGTCCGCTTTTGGCCAGAAGTGGTCTTTCGGTTCATGCGGAAATCGGGGCGATCCACTGCGCCAAGCAGATAAGCCCCTCATCCCCTTTGGAGTAGCCTCAGATGTCGTTCAGCGGTTCCTGAGGCACAAGCAGATCTTTACAAGACGTTGAGGGGCATAATTTGAGAACAATGTATGCCCTTACTGTGCCGTTTGTTTTTTGACTAATAAGCGATGCTGCTTGTCTGGAAGATAGATTTTTCTATGCACTTTAAAGCTGTCAGGATATTTTTTAAGGCCCGTAGTGAGTATGACTTGATAAGATTTTCCATAGCTGCCAAGTTCGCCAATTTTTTCAAGGCAACGTTTAAGGTTGTCCAGCTCAATCCCTGAAGTTTCTGGCGTGTCGATAAGCAAGAATTTAGGAAACGGTACGTCTTCTTGTGACAGGGATAAATTCATAAGAGCGAGGTAATACATAAGTCGCCTTGATACGGCTGAGCTGGCCTCTCTGTATTCACCACTACCAACTATCGGGAGGTAGTCATCTAAACTTATGCGAGCAGTGTTGCAGTCAGGTAGGGAATCAGTCATTAATTTATTATAGATAGAGCTGAGCCTCCCTACCTTACCTTGAATATCTATTTTTGCTTTCGCATCTAACTCATCTGTTTGCAGCTTTGAAATTTCATGTTCGCTTCTCTTTCGCTCGTAGTCGTTTGTAAGGCGAACATTTTTGCTTTCTGCTTCAATTTGCTGGCGTATCTTTTCTATATCTTGACGAGTGCTTAGGATCTCATCATCAATATCATTAATTGTGTCTAGATCTACAGGGGTGCCTAGATTGTCAACTCTCTCTTCTATTTTTCGCATTAGCTCTGGGACTTCTGTTTCCAGCTTGTGAATATTATCCTGAATGATCTTTAGGTCTTGATTGCAGTCAGTTATAGCTATTTCAATGGTTTGGGTCGTTTTGATTTTTGCTTTATAGATTTCTTTGTATTCTTTGGACGTATAGAAGAAGCGTTGGTACTGTTCCTCTTGTATCTCTGAGCCGCAAACACAGTGACCTGTTGCCCGTTCAACCTTTCCTAAACAGTAGGGGCATGTATCTGCTGAGAATAAATTAAGTTGATCATGCGAGTGAATGATTTTTACGATTTGAGAAATTTCTCTTAGAGTATTTTCTTTTACCGTGTTTAATTGTCGTTTTTCACCTATGGTTGAGATCAGGTCTTGATTTAACTTGCTTAAGGCTAGCTGTTTCTCGGTAATTTGGTTCTTTATATCTATTAGTGCATAGTCTACTACTGCTCCTTTGATCTCTCTATTGCTTTTGAATTTGTTCCTGGCGTTGTGCAAGCGCTCTAATTGATTCTCTTTTTCTTGCAGGGAGGCCTGAAGAAACGAAATATTTAGCGGTTCTGAACTTCCGGACAGTTCCTCAATGATTCGGGAGTATTCTTTCAGAAGCCCAGCTGCAATGTTTTTATCTTTTTCTAGTGCTTTTGACTTGGAAAGGGATTCGTAGTATTCCGAAAATGTTTTTCCGACTAAAAGCTCAAAGATGGCTTTTCTCAGAAGCTCTGAGTCATTCATGAAATTGCTTTGTGTATCTATCTTCTTGTAAACCCCTTTAGGGTCGGGTTGCTGGTCATGATAGATAAGCCGCATAAGGTCAGTGAAATTAATTTTAAAATTTCTATAACCTTGGTATAGCTCTACAACGGTTATTTCAAGCTTCGAAAGAATCCAGTCAGAAAATATGTACTCTACTTCAGGGGAGCGAAACACCTGAAAGATGGACGTGGGCTGATCGTTGTTGTGTATTAAGATTCGTGATTTAGTGCTGATATCGCAGGCTTCTAGAGTCGATGATACAGTTATATCGTTGTCGTCTATGTAGCGAGTTAGCTTGTAGCTTTCATTGTTTATTTTTACGTAAAGTTCGACGCGATTGTCTTTGTCTTCTGTGATTTGTTTATGCTGCTCTTTCTTCTCTTTACGGCTAAACTCGCTAACTCGCCCACCAAGCCCGTAATAAATCAAGTTGCAAAATGTACTCTTCCCCGTTCCGTTGTCACCTTCTATAAGAATGAGGTTTTCATCAAATAGGGGGGATTCGAAATGGTAGTTTGTGCCCTCATAAACCACCTTCTGAATTCTTAAACTTCCCATATTTTTATACCTCTGTCTCGATATACCTTGCTAAGAAATGTGTCAAGAGTAATGGCTGTGCTTCTCTGAATTGCCCTCTTAAATTTCTCGCAATTCATGTACTCGTTCTTGAAGACTTCCTTGGATAGGAAGTTTGGGGGCAGTTCTTCTTTATTTAGGGTTATGTTGACTAGTGCTTCTGTGTCACCCTTGTGGAGAGATACATATCCCTTCTTTTCAAGTGTGAATAAAATTTTTAATGTTTCGCTTCTTTTGGCGAGGCCATTTGTATAGCTGTGGAAGAGGAAGTCTTTATCGCCTTTGTGTAGTCTCTCTGTAGTTGAGGACTCTAGTATTAGTGTGTTTCGAGTGTTGGTTATTAGCTCTATTATGAATGGAATTTTTCTGTAGTCTTTAAAAATTCGTCCCTTGGTGCAGTTTAGGCAGTCAAGGATAATTATTGTTGCATATGTCAGCAGGTAAAAGTCATCAGATGATATGAACATTAAGCTCTTTTTTGCTGCCTCGTTCATTCGGATTTCTCCTCATCGAAGCATATGAAGCATGAGTCTATTAGGTTTACTACTATGCCGTTGATGGTTTCTTTGTTTGATACGGTGTATGTGTAATCTTTTTTCAATTCTTCAATCGTATCTGCTGCTTTTTGCTGTAGTGATTTTATTGTGGTGTCGATTGAGGTCTGATTAACGGTGTCGCTGAATTTTTCGTTATCAAAAAAAAAGTCCTCACAGGCTTCAAAAACCCTGTACTTTAATGATAAAAAGCTTTTGTTGCTTGCTTCTTCTTCCGTTTTCGAACTGCAGGCTTTTCTTGCAAGGGTTGCAATTTTTGATTTTGGGTAAGTTGGACAGCTATCTAGTAGCTTTTCTTCTAAATTGCGTTTGTCAGTGATTTTAGCTGATAGCTCTTTAAGTTCTTTCCATATGGGGTCAAGCAACTGCTCACTGACTTCGGACTCTGCCATTTTGAAAATTAGTTCTACCTCGGCGGAGTTGATAAATCTCTCTGCGAAGTCTGTGAAGTGTTGTTTCTCATCAATCTTGTCAAGAATTTTAGCGAGAATCAGTTGCTCCTTTCCACTCATGCTGAGTTGATAATATTTGCAGCTTTTTATCAGTTTCTCTGCACTGTCTTGGATTTCTGATTCGTCTTCTTGCCCAGACAGCCAGTTTATTTTCTTCAGAAAAGCCTTGAATTCTTCTAGATCAATATCTTCGAGAGCTTTGAGGTAGCCATTTCCGGGGAATTTTTCATATTGCTTTTTGTATTCAGCAAGCAGGATGGTATTTGACAATACTGGCTATGTCATCGGGAATATCAGAGGAGTTTTGAAGAATCTCAAGAATCGGCTTGTCGGGAAGCTCTATTATTGTCCCGTCTGCAAGTTCTTTCTTTTTTTCTTTTCCGAAATTCGTTGTGGTGTAAAAGCTAAATGTAAATACTGTAGATTGGCTTTTGTGCCACTTGCCTATATAGATATCAAAAAAGCTTACAAGGGTGTTTAGTACGGCTTCTGAGTGTATTGTAAAGTTGCTATCAGAACTGTAATTTTTGTCTTCTTCAATTATCTGTTCTGTGCTTAAATTTACAGTTTTTATTATTGTTACATCTTCTTCCACTTCAATGGCTGCATAGTAGAAATTTACATTTGACAAGTCATTTGCTGCTCTCAGCAGAAGTGTTGCTGCTCGGAGCTTTTGGAGCCGGAAGCCTTTTGTTTTGTCAGCGGCATCCCGGTTTATTATCTGCGTCATATCGACGTGTAATCCGTTACTTAGGTTGTTCGGGGATTTCTATGACCGAACCCTAACTGAAAGCTGACCATGCTGTCGATATGCCGCTATGCCTTGCATGGCTTACGCCTCTCCGGTTTGGGCAGGGAGAGCAACTAAGGGTGAGGCCAACCCTGGCCCGTGTAGACCTAGTTGAGTCGGATTCCAGCCGGTGACGACTGGCAGCTTCTGGCCGTTTGCTGCCGATTATGATCATTACCGCATATGGACCATATTGTGTTTTCGCTCCCGTGACGACTTCGTACGTTAGACACGCTCTGAAAAGGTCCCCTTGATTTGCTTCAACTCATGGACATTTATCACCGAGTACATATAGCTCAATCCGCCACCACCGGACTCACAAAATGCCCAACATCCACAACACTCCCAAATAAACCACCCCAATCCCCACCGGCAGCACACAAAGCACCCGAACCTGCGAAAAGAACGAAGGCACGGCCTCCACCGGGGTCGACTCCTCCAGTTGCTGCAACGTCATGACCGCGACACCTTCCTCCGCTGGCGCATTGAGCCGGGCCTGGATCAGGGGTTCGACTTCCTCGACTTTGCGCATCAGGGTCCGGCCCCAGGTGAACAGGGCGGCGCCGATGAAGATCAGCAGGTAGATCACCAGGAATTTCCAGTGGGGCGGGTTGCTCAGGCGGATAAAGTCGGGGGTTGGGCTGTTGTCCCAGAACCAGTCCAGGGGGCGGGTGTTTTCATAGACGGTGAACATGAAGTTCTTGATCGGGCGGTTGATGGTCGCCGCGGCGGTGGTGTAGCTGTCCAGGCGCCAGTGGAGCATTTTCAGGGTGGAAAACACGGTGGAGATCAAGGCGCCGGTAAACAGCAATGCGCCTGCGGCGATGGCCAGCCGGTATTTCAGTTGGGCCTGGGTGTAGTTCATCTGTGCGTCCTGCGATGAAGAAAAGGGCCGCAATACTAATAGTTCGTCGCCCCTGGCCGATAGGGGCGGCGCTGGCTTATGGGCTGCCTTTGGGCCTTGAGGGTTTCAGCCGGCAGGGCTGCGACGAACGCTACCGGCGGCTCGGCCTGAACGACGCGCAATGCCTGCCACTGATGAATTTCCTGCCGATGCATCAAGCTCCGTACAAACGCGAGCTAAAGCTGAACAGCGCACCCGCCAAATCGAGACGGCCGTTCCAGGCTTTGTCAATGATCAGAATCATAATGATATGTATTTACTTACAAAAGATAATCGTTATCATTCGCGCGATCTTCAGATAATTCCTACAAAAAAAGGTATCCATGGTGGTCTCATCGCGCATTTACCCGGCTTCTCTGTCGTTGCTGGGCATTCTGGTCGTCCCTGATCTACAGGCAGAAACGGAGTCTGCTCTAACCCTTCCGGCCACCGCTGTGAACAGTGAGTACAGCGAGCAGAGCTACATGCCGACCGAGAGCAGGAGTGCGTTGAAGATCGATGCGCCGCTGCGGGATATCCCGCAAACCGTCAACGTGATCCCCCAGAGCGTGATCAAGGACCAGGGCGCGCAGTCGATGGAGGACGTGCTGAAAAATGTCCCCGGTGTCGGCCTGTCCAACGGCGACGGCCAGCGCGATCAGGTCACCATCCGCGGTTTCAGCGCCATTGGCGATATGTACGTCGACGGCATTCGCGACGACGCCCTGTATTTCCGCGACCTGTCCAATGTCGAGCGGGTGGAGGTGATCAAGGGGCCCGCGGCGGTGCTTTATGGTCGCGGCTCATCCGGTGGCCTGATCAACAGCATCAGCAAGAAGCCCAACTTCGCCCCCAAGCAGGAAGTGGGGGTCAGCTTCGACAGCGAGGGTAAGAAGCGCACGCAGTTCGATGCCGGCTGGGCCGACCAGCAGCACAACGACAAGGCTTTTCGGGTCACCGGGGCGCTGGAGAACAGCGACACCTTCCGCGATGACGGCTATATCGACCGCAAGGCCATCGCGCCGTCGGCCTACTTCAAGCTCTCGGACGATCTGGAGCTGAACCTGGGCGCTACCTATCTGTACGACAAGCGCCTGATCGACTTCGGCATTCCGGCGCGCGGCAATCGCCCGGTCGATGTGGACCGCGACAAGCGCTTCGGTTCCGCCGACCCGGATGACGACTACACCCGCAGCGAGGTGTTTTCGTTCACGGCGGGTATCGACTACCGCATCAACGACGATTTCAGCCTGAGCAACACCAGCCGCTACTACCACTACGATCTGGATCGCAACAACACGCTGGCCGACTCCAGCCCGACGCGCTTTGTCACCGCATCCAATGGCGAACTGCTGGTGAAGCTCAACCGCGGCAATGTGCAGCGCAAGGAAGATGGCTGGTTCAACCAGACCGAGCTCAAGCAACAGGCCGTGCTCGCCGGGATGAACCACAGCCTGCTCTATGGGGTGGAGCTGGGGCGCCAGGTGAAGGATCAGTCGGTGTTCAGCCAATCCAACGTGGCGCAGGTGCCGGTGTATCGCGATGCCCTGGTCGATGTGCCGTTCCAGGCCAACCGGCAGACCGCCAAGGGCAGCAACACCCAGGACACCGCCGGCTTCTATGTGCAGGACCTGATCGAACTGACGCCACACTGGAAAGCCCTGGTGGGCGTGCGCTATGACATATTCGACCAGGAATACTCCGACGACCTGACCCACAGCAGCCTGTCCCGCACGGACACCACCTGGAGCCCGCGCGTCGGCCTGGTTTATCAGCCTGACCAGATCCAGTCCTATTACATCTCGGTCAGCCGTTCCTACCAGCCGTCCGCGGAAATGTTCGCCCTGAGTACCAGCAACCAGGACCTGGAGCCGGAAGAGACCACCAACTTCGAGATCGGCGGCAAGTGGGACCTGTTCGACAATCGCCTGGCCTTGACCGCGGCGCTGTTCCGTCTGGAACGCACCAATATGAAAACCACCGATCCGGCGAACCCGAGCAAGCTGGTGCTGGCGGGTGAGCAGCGTACCGATGGTCTGGAACTGACCGCCAGCGGACAGTTGAGCGACAAATGGCAGGTCTATGCCGGCTATGCCTACCTGGATGCCGAGATCATCAAGTCCAACAGCCGTACCAACGGGGTCGCCAACGAAGGCCAGACCCCGACCCTGACCCCGCGCCACAGCGCCAATCTGTGGCTGGTACGTTCCTTGACCCAGGAGTGGCGTGTCGGCATGGGGGCGAACTATGTCGATGACCGTTACACCGCCCTGGACAACCAGGTGGTCATGCCGGCCTACACCACGGTGGACGCGGCCTTGCTGTACAACCTGCCGAAATGGGACATGGCCCTGCGCCTGCGTAACGTCTTCGACAAGGACTATTACGCCTCGGCGCATGGCTCGGTGGACCTGATCACGCCGGGCGCGCCACGCACCCTGGAACTGAGCGCCAACTACCGGTTTTGAAGGCCTACCCTGAGACCAAAGCCCGGCAGTGCGACACTGCCGGACTTTTTTGTCTGCGCTCGCCTTGCCTGATGGGTCTCCTATACTCATTCGCGCCGACAGGTTCAGTCGTACCCGAACGCCGCCGCAACAGCCGTCAGTTCCCTGACAACTACCCCTCCCAGTCACTGCAAGGAGACCAAACATGGCAATCCGCATTGGCGACGAAGCACCCGATTTCACTGCCGACACCACCGAAGGTCCGCTGCACTTCCACGAGTGGATCGGCGATAAATGGGCAATCCTGTTTTCGCACCCCAAGGACTTCACCCCCGTGTGCACCACCGAGCTCGGTTATATGGCCAGGCTCAAGCCGGAGTTCGACAAACGCAACACCAGGATTGTCGGGCTCAGCATCGATCCGGTCAGCGACCATAAAGCCTGGGTCGGCGACATCCAGGAGACCCAGGGGCATGCGGTCAACTACCCGATGATCGGCGACGAGAACCTGGTGGTGGCCAAGCTCTACGACATGATCCACCCCAATGCCAGTGGCGGCGCGCGCACCGCCGTGGACAACGCCACCGTGCGTTCGGTGTTCATCATCGGCCCGGACAAGAAGGTCAAGGCGATGCTGGTGTACCCGATGAGCGCCGGGCGCAATTTCGATGAAGTGCTGCGCCTGCTCGATGCCCTGCAACTGAATGCCAAGCACACCGTCGCCACCCCGGTGAACTGGCGCCCGGGCGAGGATGTGATCATTCCTACCTCGGTATCCGACGAGGACGCCCGGAAGAAATACCCACAAGGCTTCAAGACGTTGAAGCCCTATCTGCGGGTCGTAGAGCAACCGAAGTAACCACCACCGACAAGGGCTCGCTCACGGAGCTGGCCTGCGGGGATGACGCGACGCCGGACAGGGTTCACCCGGCAGACCGCCGGCACGGCGTTGCAGTCACCTCCAGGCATGTCCATGGGGGCGCCTTTAGCCAGGATGGGCAGCCACTGCCCATCCGCGGTTCAAACAGTCCGTCGATACCACTGAGTGCCGGGCGGGGTGCGCCGCGAACCCTCGTGGCCTGACAAGCGCTATCCTTGAGCCTTCCTTCCGCTGCCAGAGCCCACCCATGCTCGATGTTCAAGCCGTCCGCAAAAGCTACGCCACGCCCCAGGGCCCGTTGCCGGTGTTGCAGGGGGTCGACCTGCACCTGGAGCAGGGCGCCAGCCTGGCGCTGATGGGCGAGTCGGGCAGTGGCAAGAGCACCTTGCTGCATCTGATCGCCGGCCTGGACAAGGTCGATGGCGGCAGCATCCGCATCGGCGATCAGCAGTTGGAGCGGATGAACGAACACCAGCTGGCCAACTGGCGGCGCACCGAAGTCGGGCTGGTGTTCCAGCAGTTCAACCTGATCGGCAGCCTGCGGGTGGAGGACAACCTGGGGTTCCAGGCGCGGCTGGCCGGGCGTTTCGATGGGCGTTGGCAGGCGCAACTGGTGGAGCGTTTGGGCCTGGGCGATCTGCTGCGGCGTTACCCGGAGCAACTGTCCGGCGGCCAGCAACAGCGGGTGGCCCTGGGTCGCGCCCTGGCCGGCAAACCACGGCTGCTGCTGGCCGACGAACCCACCGGCAGCCTCGACGAAGCCACCAGCGACGACGTGCTGCAGCTGTTGCTGGAGCTGCTGGCCGAGACCCCCACCAGCCTGTTGATGGTCACCCACAGCCAGCGCGTTGCCAGTCGCCTGGGGCGGATCGCATTGCTGCATGGCGGGCGTCTGGCCGGCGCGGGCGAGCGCTGAGGTGCGGGTGTTCTGGCACAGCCTGCGGGCGCTGCTCAGCCATTGGCGGCGGCACCCGGTGCAGTTTTTCAGTGTGCTGACCGGGCTGTGGCTGGCCACCAGCCTGTTGACTGGGGTGCAGGCGCTCAACAGCCAGGCGCGGGACAGTTACGCCAAGGCCAGCCAACTGATCGGCGGCGCGCCCCAGGCCAGCCTGGCCACGGCCAATGGCGCGCCGTTTTCCCAGGACCTGTTCGTCGGCCTGCGCCGGGCCGGCTGGCCGGTGTCGCCGGTGGTGCAAGGCCGGCTGACGCTCAAGGGCCATGCACAGCAGCGCCTGCAATTGCTCGGGATCGAGCCGCTGTCGCTGCCGGCCGGTGCGGCGGTCGCCGGCCAGGTGCTGGATTCCGCGCGCATGGTCGAATTCGTCAGCCCGCCGGGCAGCACCTGGATTGCCCCACAGACCCTGCAAGCCCTCGGCTATCGCGAAGGCGATCGGCCGGTGACCGCGAGCGGCCAGCCACTGCCGCCACTGCACAGCCAGGCGGACATGGCCCCGGGGTTGCTGCTGGTGGATATCGGTTTTGCCCAGCCGCTGCTGGGCTTGCCGCAGCAGATCTCGCGCCTGCTGTTGCCGGCGGATTTCGCCGCCAGCGCGCCGGCCTTGCCCGATGCGTTCAAGAGCCTGCTGGTGCTCAAGCGCGGTAGTGAGGAAAACGATCTGGCGCGCCTGACCGAAAGCTTTCACCTGAACCTGGATGCCCTGGGTTTCCTGTCGTTCCTGGTCGGCCTGTTTATCGTCCACGCCGCCATCGGCCTGGCCCTGGAGCAGCGGCGTGGCCTGCTGCGCACCTTGCGCGCCTGCGGGGTCAGTGCGCGGATGCTGATCGCCTGCCTGTGTGTCGAACTCGGTGGCCTGGCCTTGCTCGGTGGCCTGGCCGGGGTGCTTAGCGGCTACCTGCTGGCCAGCGTGCTGCTGCCGGATGTTGCCGCGAGCCTGCGTGGCCTGTATGGCGCCGAGGTGGCGGGGCAGTTGAGCCTGAGCCCCTGGTGGTGGTTCAGCGGGATCGGCTTGAGCCTGCTCGGCGCCTTGCTGGCGGGGGCCAACAGTCTGCTGCGGGCGGCACGCTTGCCGTTGCTGGCGCTGGCCGATCCCCAGGCCTGGCACCAGGCGCATGCACGCTGGCTGCGGCGTCAGGCTTGGGTGGCGACGGCCCTGGCGGGGCTGGCGGGCGCGGCTTGGACCTGGGGCGACAGCCTGGGCAGCGGTTTCGTGCTGATGGCGGGCCTGCTGCTGGGCGCGGCCCTGGGCTTGCCGGTGTTGCTCAATGGGTTGCTCAGCGCGCTGCTCGGGCGCAGCCGTTCGGTGCTCGGGCAGTGGTTCCTCGCCGATTGCCGGCAGCAGTTGCCGGCCCTGAGCCTGGCGTTAATGGCGCTGCTGCTGGCCCTGGCCGCCAATATCGGCGCCGGCAGCATGACCGCCGGTTTTCGCCAGACCTTCGCCGACTGGCTCGAACAACGCCTGAGCGCCGAGCTGTACATCAACCCGCAGACCCCGGCGCAGGCGCGGGAGCTGCAACGCTG
The DNA here is from genome assembly GCF_900115645.1 of Pseudomonas sp. NFPP07. Lineage (NCBI taxonomy): Bacteria > Pseudomonadati > Pseudomonadota > Gammaproteobacteria > Pseudomonadales > Pseudomonadaceae > Pseudomonas > Pseudomonas sp. NFPP07. The sequence continues at coordinate 519,712 of NZ_FOXG01000004.1, read as the reverse complement.
GCTGCCCGAGCAACCTGCCGTTGCCGCGGTGCTTCCGGTCTGGCAGGTGGCGCTGCAACTGCAAGGCTGGCCGGCGGACCTGTACGGGGTGATCGAGCATGCCAGCTACCGCCAGCACTGGCCCTTGCTCGAAGCCCTGGGCGAGCAGCCCTGGACCCAGATGGCCAGCGCCGACACCCTGATGCTCAGCGAGCAGACGGCGCGCCGGCTCAAGGTGCGGCTGGGCGATCGGCTGGAGATTCCCGTGCCCGTGGGGCAGTGGGCGCCGCAAGTGGTGGCGATCTATGCCGACTACGGCAACCCCAGGGGCCACCTGCTGGTGAATGCCGAGCACTTGCTGGCGCATTGGCCGCAGCTGACGCCCAACCGCTTTAACCTGCGCATCGAGCCGGCCGCCGTGGCGCCGCTGGTCAGCGCCTTGCGGCAGCGCTTCGGTCTCGACGACAGCCGCATGGTCGAGCAGGCGCAGCTCAAGGGTTGGTCGAGCCAGGTATTCGAACGCACCTTCGCCGCCACCGCCGCGCTCAACAGCCTGACCCTGGGAGTGGCCGGCGTGGCGCTGTTTATCAGCCTGCTGACCCAGAGCCAGAGCCGCCTGGGCCAGCTCGCGCCGCTGTGGGCGCTGGGGGTGAGCCGGCGCCAGTTGATGCTGCTCAACCTCGGGCAGACCTGGCTGCTGGCGCTGCTGACCTTGCTCCTGGCGCTGCCCCTGGGCATTGCCCTGGCCTGGTGCCTGGACACGGTGATCAACGTCCAGGCCTTCGGTTGGCGCCTGCCGTTGCGGGTGTTCCCGCTGCAACTGGTGCAGCTGTTGGCCCTGGCGGTGCTGGCCACCTTGCTCGCGTCGGCCTGGCCGTTGCTGCGCTTGTATCGCAGCCAGCCGGCGGATCTGCTCAGGACTTTCGCCCATGAAGATTGAACGGCTGCTTGGCCTGTTGCTGGTGTCAGCCCTGTGCGGCTGCGATAAGGGCGACGAGCCAGCGCAAGGTTTCGCCGGCCTGGGCGAGGACGCCGCGGCGTTCACCCAGGTGGTGCCGGGGCGGGTGTTCAGCTTCCCGGCGGACCATGGTGTGCATGACGGTTTTCGCATCGAGTGGTGGTACCTCACCGCCGACCTCAGGGCCAGCGACGGCCAGCGCTTCGGCGTGCAGTGGACGCTGTTTCGCAGCGCCTTGCGCGCCGAACCCGACCAGCCCGGCTGGCAGGCGCCGAATGTCTGGCTGGGCCACGCCGCGGCGACTTCGGCCACTGCCCATCACGCCGCCGAACGTTATGCCCGCGGCGGGGTGGGGCAGGCCGGGGTGACGGTGCAGCCGTTCAAGGCCTGGATCGACGATTGGAGTTTCAGCAGCCAGTCCGCCGACGCCAACGCCGACCCGCTGGCCCATATGCAACTGCAAGCCAGCGGCGCGGGTTTCGCCTACCGCTTGCAGCTGCGCAGCGACCGGCCCCTGGTGCTCCAGGGCGAGGGCGGCTACAGCCGCAAGTCCGAGCAGGGCCAGGCGTCCTATTACTACAGCCAGCCGTTTTTCCAGGCCGAGGGCAGCCTGCAGATCGACGGCCAGACCTATGAGGTCAGCGGCCCAGCCTGGCTCGACCGCGAATGGAGCAGCCAGCCCCTGGCGGCCGGGCAGAGCGGGTGGGACTGGTTCTCCCTGCACCTGGACAGCGGCGAACGGCTGATGCTGTTCCGCGTGCGGGAAAACCACAAACCGCCCTACATCACCGGCACCTGGATCGAGCCCGACGGCCGCACCCAGACCCTGCACAAGGACGATATCCAGCTCACCCCGCTGGAGGACTCCAAGGTGGCGGGGCGCACGTTGCCCACCCGCTGGCGTCTGCGCATTCCCGGCCACGGCCTGGATATCAATGCCGAGGCGCTCAACCCCAAGGCCTGGATGAACCTGCGCATTCCTTATTGGGAAGGCCCGGTGCAATTGAGCGGCAGCCATGCCGGCAGCGGTTATCTGGAGATGACCGGCTATTAACGAGGTATTCGTGAGTGCCGGTCATTAGTTATTTGCCCAATATTCATTTATCTCTCGCGTCAAACTGTGAATGGTTTTCTGTTGAACTAATAAAGTGTCGATTCATGATTTCGACTCAATATTCTTTTCCCCGGCGCAGCATTTATCTTTTTTCGCAAAGACGGAGAATTCGCTCAACTTAAATATCACTGAGGTTCTCCGCCATGTTCAGTCTGAAAAAATCCGCAGCCCTGTTCCTTGCCTTGCTGGCCTTGTCTTCCGTGGTCGGCGTGCAGGCCGAGGAGTCCGGCGCCTTTGTCGAAAGAAACCGCGCATTGAGCGCGGGCTCGGCACAAAACTGAAGTTTAAAGTTCAAGTGGCCGCTGCTGGAAAGTAGGCGGCCGACTCTTTTGTGTGGCTGAAAACTGGGTTGAAAAGTTGTTCGCCAACCCCGGGGAAAGTTATGAAACCAGGATTATCCGCGATGAAGTCCAAACCCTTGAAGTTTGCCGCGTTGTCGGCCATCGGCCTGGCGCTGCTGTCGGCGTTGTCCGGCTGCGGTCCGGATCAGGTACTGGCCCCGCCCGCGCCGCCGACGGTTTCGGTGAGCCAGCCGGTGAACCGGCAGATCATCGATTGGGACAGCTTCACCGGACGTTTCGAGGCTACCGATTCGGTGGAAGTGCGTTCGCGGGTCAGCGGCTACCTGGAAAAGGTCGCCTTCACCGACGGCGCCATCGTCAAGAAGGGCGACCTGCTGTTCGTCATCGATTCGCGCTCCTTCCAGGCCGCGGTGGTCCAGGCCCAGGGCAAGCTGGCCCAGGTACGTTCGCAGTTGGCCCTGGCCGAGCAGGAGTATGCCCGGGCCAAGGTGCTGATCGAATCGAAGACCATTGCCCGCAGCCTGTATGACCAGCGCTTGCAGGCGCGGCAGGCGGCCCAGGCCGAAGTCCTGAGCGCCGAAGGCGCCTTGAGCAATGCCCGGCTCGACCTGGAGTTCACGCGCATCACCGCGCCCATGAGCGGGCGGATCAGCCGCAAGCTGATCAGCGAAGGCAACCTGGTCAACGGCGGCAACAACAATGCGACCCTGCTGACCACCATCGTGTCCCTGGACCCCATCGACATCTACTTCGATATCGATGAGCAGAGCTACCTCAAGTACCGCCGCCAGGAGCAGGGCGCCGCGGGCCAGAACCTGGTGCGCATCGCCTTGCCGGGGCAGAGCGAGCCGACCCTGAGCGGGCGCATGGATTTCATCGACAACCGCCTCGACCCGTCCACCGGTACCCTGCGCCAGCGCGCCCGGGTGGCCAACCCGGACCTGCGCCTGAGCCCGGGGCAGTTCGGGCGTGTGCAGTTTTCCGGGCGCCCGAGCTATCAGGCGCTGTTGCTGCCGGACACGGCGATCAGCGTCGATGCCACGCGCAAGGTGGTCTATGTGCTCAATGCGCAGAACCAGGTGGAACTGCGTCCGGTGCAGTTGGGCAAGCTGCATGACGGCCTGCGTGAAGTCGCCAGCGGCCTGCGGCCCGAGGACCGGGTAATAGTCGACGGCATCCAGCGGGTGCGCGTCGGCGAGACCGCGACCGCCAGCGAGCAGGCCCTGGCGCTGGCGCCGAAGGCCTCGGCCAGCGAAGGAGCGCCGCTATGAACCTGGGGAAAATCTCCGTCGAACAGCCGGTGCTGGCGATCGTGCTGTCCATCGTGCTGATGATCGTCGGCGGCCTGGCCTACCTGATCCTGCCGACGTCCGAATACCCGGACATCGCGCCGCCCACGGTGGTGGTGCAGGCGACCTACCCGGGCGCGTCGGCGCAGACCGTGGCCGAGACCCTGGCGATCCCCCTCGAACAGGAGGTCAACGGCGTCGAGGACATGCTCTACATGTACAGCCAGGCGACCTCCGATGGCAGCCTCAACCTGACCGTGACGTTCAAGAGCGGCACCGATGTCGACAAGGCCCAGGTGCTGGTGCAGAACCGCGTGGCCCTGGCCACGCCGCGCCTGCCGGAGCCGGTACAGCGCAGCGGCGTGTCGGTGCGCAAATCGTCGCCGACCCAGCTGTCGACCATCTTCATTTCCTCGCCCAAGGGCACCTACGACCAGCTCTACGTTTCCAACTTCGCCATCCGGACCGTCGCCGATACCCTCAAGCGCATCGACGGCGTGGGCGACATCAATCCGCTGGGCGCCCGTGAATACTCCATGCGCATCTGGCTCGACCCGGAGCGCGTGGCGTCCTTCAACCTGACGCCGGCAGACATCATTGCCGCGGTGCGCGCGCAGAACACCCAGGTGGCGGGCGGGGTGATCGCGCAACCGCCAGTGGCGTCCCAGGCCTTCCAGCCGAACCTGATTTTCGAAGGTCGCCTGAAAGAGCCGGCGGACTTCGACAACATCGTCATCAAGTCCGGCAGCGCCGGGCGCCTGGTGCGCCTGAAGGATGTGGCGCGCACCGAAATCGCCGGCCTGGCCTACGTCAACAACACCTATTACCTGCGCCACCCGGCCATCGGCCTGCAGGTGCTGCAACGTCCCGGCGCCAATGCCCTGGCCACCATGAAGGTGGTCGAGCAGACCATGCAGGACCTGAGCCAGGAATTCCCCGAAGGCATCGAATACAGCATCGGCTACAACCCCACCGCGTTCATCGCCGACAGCATCGGCGAGCTGGGCAAGACCATCTACGAGGCGGTGATCCTGGTGGTGCTGGTGATCCTGGTATTCCTGCAAGGCTGGCGTCCGTCGATCATCCCGATCCTGGCGATTCCGGTGTCGCTGGTGGGGACCTTCGCGGTCATGGCCATGCTCGGTTACTCGATCAACAACCTGACCCTGTTCGGCCTGGTGCTGGCGGTGGGCATCGTGGTCGACAACGCCATCGTCGTGGTGGAAAACGTCGAGCGCCATCTGGCCGAAGGCAAGAGCCCGTTGCAGGCCACGCTGATCACCATGCAGGAAATTGGCGGCGCGCTGGTGGCGATCACCCTGGTGCTCTGCGCGGTGTTCATTCCCACGGCGTTCATTCCGGGGATCTCCGGTGAGTTCTTCCGCCAGTTCGGCATCACCATCGCGGTGGCCACGGCGATCTCGCTGTTCAACTCGGTGACCCTGTCGCCGGCGCTGGCGGCGATGATTCTGCGACGCCACGACCCCAAGGCGCATCAGGCGCCACGGCACGGTGTGGCTGGCCTGCTCAAGCGCGCAGCGGAGGGCTTCAACCGCGGCTTCCTCAAGCTTTCGGTGGGCTATGCCGGTAGCGTGCGGGGGCTGGTGGCGCGTACTCCATTGATGCTGGCGATCTACGCGGTATTGATCGCGGCCACGGCCTATCTGCTGGTGTCCACGCCCAAGGGTTTCATTCCGGCCCAGGACCGCGGTTACCTGGTGGTGATCGTGCAACTGCCGGAAGGCGCTGCACTGGAGCGCACCAACGAGATTTCCCGGCAGATCGAAGCCATCGCCCTGCAAGTGCCGGGTGTCGACCGGGTGCCGACGTTCTCCGGGTTCTCCATGGTCACCGGCACCAGTTCTTCCAACTCGTCCGGCCTGGCGCCGGTGTTCGAGCCCTGGTCCAAGCGCAAGCTGCGCGGCCTGACCTCGGACAAGATCGCCGCCGACCTGCGTGAGCGCCTGAAAGTGGTCAGCGGCGCGTCGGTGATTGTCGCCACGCCGCCTCCGGTCCAGGGCCTGGGCAGCACCGGTGGCTTCTCCATGCGCCTGCAGGACCGTGCCGGCCTGGGCAGCCAGGCCCTGGCCAAGGCCACCGAGCAACTGATCGCCGCGGCCAATGCGACCCAGGGCATGACCGGTGTCTACTCGCCGTTCTCGGCCCGTACGCCGCAGGTGTTCGTCGAGCTGGACCGTGAGCGCGCCGAGATGCTCGGGGTGCCCAGCAGCCAGATCAACCAGGCCATCGAGACCTATTTCGGCTCGACTTACATCAACGACTTCAACCTGGTGGGGCGCACCTATCGGGTGACGGCCCAGGCGGACTTGCCGTATCGGGTCACGCCAGAGGACCTGGCGCGGGTCAAGGTGCGCAACGAGGCCGGCGACATGGTGCCGATCGCCAGCGTCACGCGGTTGCACGAGTCGCTCGGGGTCGAGCGTTTCCCACGCTACAACCTGTTCCCGACCGCGGAAATCAACGGCGACACCTTGCCCGGACTGGGCTCCGACTTCGCCCTGCAAACCATGGAACGCCTGGCCGGGCAGACCCTGCCACCGGGCATCACCTACCAGTGGACCGACCTGAGCTACCAGCAGACCACCGCCGGCAACATGGGCCTGCTGGTATTCCCGCTCTGTGTGATCTTCGTCTACCTGGTGCTGGCCGCGCAGTACGGCAGTTGGAGCCTGCCGCTGGCGATCCTGCTGATCGTGCCCATGTGTCTGCTGGCCGCCGCCGGTGGCGTGCGCCTGATGGGCCTGGACATCAACATCCTGACCCAGATCGGTTTCATCGTGCTGGTGGGGCTGGCGGCGAAAAACGCCATCCTGATCGTCGAGGTGGCGCGGCAGCAGGAACAGGACGGGCAGGGCATCGTCGATGCCGTGGTGGAGGCGTGTCGCCTGCGCCTGCGACCGATCCTGATGACCTCCCTGGCCTTCATCCTCGGTGTGCTGCCGCTGGTGCTGTCCGAAGGCGCCGGTTCGGAAATGCGCCAGGCGGTCGGTTCGGCGGTGTTCTTCGGCATGATCGGCGTGACCCTGTTCGGCCTGCTGTTCACCCCGATCTTCTATGTCCTGATCCGCCGTCTCGCCGGGGGCGAGCGGCGGTTGCAGGCCCCATCCAGCGTCTCTGCTTCGGGAGTGGTCCATGAATAACCTGCTGCGTTTTCCCGCCCTGGCCTTTACCGCGGCGCTGCTTGCGGCCTGCGCCGCGCCGACCTTGCCACCGGCTGTCGAGGCGCCCGCCGGGCGTTTCGTCAATGCGCCGCAAATACCGGCGGCGGGCATTGCCGAGCAATGGTGGACGCTGTACCACGACCCCTTGCTCGACCGCCTGGTGGCGCGGGCACTGGAGGAAAACCTCGACCTGCAGATTGCCCTGGCGCGGATCGATGCCAGCCGTGCCTTGCGCAGCGTCGCGGCTGCCGGCGCGAGCCCCGAGCTGAACCTGGGGGCCAGCGCCGCCCGGCAACGGATCTCGGCGGACCAGGCCGGGTTCAGCGAACCCTTGATGACCGAGCCGCTGAGCCTGAGTCTCGACGCCTCCTGGGAGATCGACCTGTTCGGGCGGATTCGCGAAGGCGTGCGGGCCGCCGATGCCGACCTGCAGGCCAGCGCGGAAGAGGCGCGTGGGGTCAAGGTGGCGCTGGTCACCGAGGTGGTGCAGGCCTATGCCCAGGCGCGGGGGCTGGAAGAGCGCCTGAGCATCGTGCGGCAGAACGCCGAGAGCCAGAGCCGCACCCTGCAACTGACCGAGCAGCTGTATGCGGCAGGCAGCAGCCCGCAGGCCGATCTGCTGCGGGCGCGTTCCCAGTCGGAGTCCACCGCGGCCCAGGTGCCGGCCCTGCAACTGGAGTGGCAGCGCTCGCTGCACCGCCTGGCAGTGTTGCTGGCGCAGCCGAGCGAGGCGCTGTACCAACAGTTCGCCGCCAGCCCGGCGCAACTGAGCGAGGTGGATCTGGTGGATGCCGGCACCCCGGCCGACCTGCTGCGTCGGCGTCCCGACATCCGCGCCGCCGAGGCCCGGCTGATCGCTGCCTACGCACGGGTCGGGGTGGCCAAGGCCGACCTGCTGCCGCGCCTGAGCCTGTCGGCAGCCCTGGGCTCGCTGGTCGATGGTGTCAGTGCCGCGAACCTGGCCAGCTCGACCTTCTGGCTGGCCGGTATCAATGCCAGCGTGCCGCTGCTGGACGGCGGACGCCGGCGCGCGGTGGTGGAACTGCGCGATGCCGAGGGGCGCCAGGCCTTGCTCGGCTATCGCCGTACCGTGCTCGGCGCGGTGGCGGAAGTCGAGTCGGCCCTCGCCGCGGCCCGGCGCAATGCCGAGAGCCAGCAGCATCTGGCCAGTGCCGCGGCGCAGGCCAGTTCGGCGGCGCAGCAGATCCAGCGCTCCTGGGCCGCCGGTGAGGCGCCGTTTCTCGATGTGCTGCAGGCCCAGCGCGTCGAACTCACGGCGCAGAACGCGCTGTCGCGGATCAAGACCGCGCAATTGCAGAACCAGGCTGTGCTGGTGCGGGCGCTCGGTGGTTGAACGGGCAGCAACGAATCTGTGGTTCGCGGCGGCGTGGGCATTTACAGCGTCTATGCTCAAGCGGCACCGCGCGCCTGAACGGCGCGGGTCTTGTCTTCAATTACAGGGATGAACTTCTATGAAGCCGCTTCACTCTCTGGCCAAAGCCGTTGCCTTGGCCACTCTGTTGTCTGCTGCCAGCCTGCATGCCTACGCCGCCGACATTCCGTTGGCCGGTACCGTGGAGGCCGATGAACTGGTGACCAAAGTGCTCTCCGTGGATGCCGCCAAGCATCGTGTGGTGCTGGAAGGCGCGCAGGGCCAACCGGTGCATGTGCAACTCAGCGATCAGGCCAAGGACCTGGGGCATTTGAAGGTGGGCGACCAGGTCAATGTGCGGGTCACTCACGCGGTGGTGGCGGTGCTGGACACCAATGTGGAAAAAGGCCTGCCGGATTCCGCTGAGCGCACCGGGGTGATTCGCGCCACCAAGGACAACCCCAACCCGGGCGGTGAAGCCTATCGCCAGGTGCAGGTGCAACTGAAGATCACCGACATCGATCTGAAGAACAACCAGCTGACCTTCCAGGGCCCGGCGGGTAACAAGAAGGTCCTGGCCGTGGAAAAACCGGAAGTCCAGGCCCGGCTGAAAGACCTCAAGGTCGGCCAGAGCGTGGTGGTGACCTACACCGACGTGTTGCAAGTTACGACCCAGCACGAAGGTTGATTGAGACCGGGCGCTGGTCGCTGTGGCGGCCGGCGCGCCGGATCTCGGAGGTCCGTGCGCAGAGTTGAACGAAGGTGAGCGAAATAAAAAAATTTCCACCAGCTTTGTGTTCAGAATTCTTCAGAATATGTGCACGGACTTTCTTTTGTTGTTCGATTAAAATAGTTCTCGTTCGCCCGGTGCAAGGGCTCTTTACCGGTGCATGGATTGCCAGGCCAGAGCACTGGGCGAACACCCTCTTCGGGGTTCCCGCCCCACGATTTCCGTCATTGCGTTCATGCGACCCGCGCAGGTTCGACGCCTGTTGCCCGCGGTTGCCAAGAGCGCTCGGCTCTCTCCAGCAAGACTCTTTACCGACACAGCCTGTTGTTTCATTGCCTGCCGCCTGGGTCGGCTTCAGCCGCGGGACACGGTGGTGCACAGCTGCAGGCCCAGCGCGCGCATGACCTTGACCACGGTATCGAAACGCGGCTTGGCGCCCGGGGCAAAGGCCTTGTAGAGGCTGGCCCGGCCCTGGCCGGTGGCCTTGGCAATCTGCGTCATGCCCCGCGCCCTGGCGACATGGCCCAGGGCGCGGATCAGTTCATCGGTATCGCCATCGGCCAGGACCTGGGACAGGTACTCGCTGATCGCCTGGTCGCTGTCGAGCAGGGTGGCGATGTCGAAGGGAAGCAGGGTGTCGGACATATCAGAACTCCTTGGCCAGGGAACGGGCCTGGCAGATATCGGCAGGCTGGGTGGACTTGTCGCCGCCCAGCAGCAGGACGATAAGGGTGTGGCCGCGCACCGTGAAATAGAGGCGGTAGCCGGCGCCTGTATTCACGCGCATTTCCGAGAGACCGCCGCCGAGGTTTTTCACATCGCCCAGGTTGCCCGCCGAAGCCCGCTCGATGCGCCGAGCGATGGCTATCCTGGCGCGCAGGTCCCGTAGTGTGGTGTGCCATTGGGCAAAGACGGTCGTCTGCAGGATCTCGTAATCCATGAGTGACTGTATCCATATAGAGACAAAATAAAAAGGTGTAACGACCCCCAGGCGACTGACGGTGCACCTGAAGACGTCATGGGAAGGTAAGCAGGAGGGGAGTGGGCGAGGCGGGCTGTTTCGTATCGGCATGTTGTCGATCAGGGCTGCCGAAACACCCTGTAGCCATTGCCCGGCTGCGGGGGCGGGAAAGAGCCAGCATCAGCCGTTCTGGCTGATGCTGTGGGACGGAGAATCAGAGAGCCGGCAGGCCCAGCGCCGCGGCGCATGCCTGGAGCGAGCGCTGTTGGGTGTCGGCGTACAGCTGCAGTTCATCGATGGTCGGGCGCCCCAGGGCCCGCTCGAAAGCCTGCCGGTTGGAGTGGCCGGCGTAATGGCTTTGCGCATCGTCGCCCAGGTTGGACTGGAAGATCCCGGCGGCGCTGACCGGCAGGAAGTCCTCGTACACCAGCGGCTCGGCCCGCACATGCCCGGCGTGGATCAGCGCCTCCAGGTTCGTCGGTCGATCCGCCTGTTGGCATGCGGCCAGGCCTTGTTCGCTGACGAAGTAGCGGAAGTACGCCAGGCCCTGTTCGCGCATGGTCTCGTGGTCATCGGGAAAGGCGCGGAAGTGTTCGGCCATCAGGGTGTTGTAGCGCTGGGCATTGGCTTCGTTGGGAAAGTCCCCCAGGGCGTCGCGGGCGGCGTTCAACAGCTGGTCGTACAGCGCCCGGCCCTTGGGGGTGAGGGCGGCGCCGCGCTGTTCGATCTCGCCGAAGCGCGCGCTGTGGCTGCCGCGGCTGTCGGGCTGGTCGGTGAAGGCCACAGCTTCCTCCAGCGCCTTGAAGCTGGTCTGGCGCAAGAGGATCGGGCATTCCCGGCGCGGCGGGCCTTCGATCACCGCCTTGGGCGTGATGCCGTGGGCCGGCATCAGCGCTTGCACCTGGTCGATGTCCAGGGTGCGTGGCGTCAGGTGGTTGATATGCGGTCCTTTGAACGCCACCACGTCGGCGATCAATCGGTGCTGGGCGCTCAGTTGCTGGTACTGCGCAGCTGTGACCGTGGCGCTGTGGTGCCAGCGGAAGGTTTCCAGGGCCTGCTCGACGAATTCCCCGGCGGCGCTGTCATCGAGGCCGCCCTGGGTTTCGGCCTGTTCGATCAGGGCCAGGGCGCGCGGGGTGAAAATGCTCCGACGCGCCAGCACCGATTCAGCGAAGCTACGCAACTGCGGGTTGTCGATCAGCTCCAGGCGCAACAGCGAGGTGAAGACCCGGAACGGGCTGACCTGCAGGGCGCTTTCATGCACCGCGCGAAAGGCCGTGGAATGCACCGGCACCCCGGCCGGGGTGAGGTCGTAGTAACCCACCGGCTGCATGCCCATGACCGCGAACAGCCGGCCGAGGGTCGCCAGTTCCGTGGCGGTGCCGACGCGAATGGCGCCGTGGCGCTCCAGGTCCAGGCGCTGGATTTCGCCGGTGCTGCGCAGCTGCCGGGCGATCCTCTCGTCGCTGTCCAGGACCCCGGCGTTGACCTGGGCCACCAGCTCCATCAGGGCACCGTACAGCGGCACTTCCTCGCGGTACATGTCCGACATCGCCCGTGAAAAACGTTGGCGGATCAGGTCTGGGCTGACGAAGCTCTGCAGGCTCATAAACAAGGATTCCCGGCGTAGTGAGACAAAGAGGGTAGCGGTGTTGGCTGGGCCTGATTCTGGTTGGCGCGGGGTGTGCTGACAAACGAAGTTTCTTCCGGACTTCATTCTGCAAATGAATGCAGGCGGGCAGGGTGGCTACGTGCAACTGGACCGATGGCATCCGCTGGTTTTCACTCAGGCAACCCGCAGCGCTTTCCGGCGGCCGAGCGGTGATGGCTATTTGCCGTTGCGCTGATAGACTTCTGAACACCACCGCATCCCATGGCTTGCGTACCGTTCAACGGAGGCGACTTGGCCTTGACGCCGCACAATGGAGGAAAGGGACTTTCACTGGCCAGGAGGCTATACAAGACGCGAATTCTGGGGCTGGCCCTCGGTTTCCTTTGCGTGTCCGCGGGCATGTACCCGCTGCATCCATCGCCCTGGGTCTGGGCGTTCATGTCGTTCAACGCTTTCATCTGGCCGCACCTGGCGTACCAGTGGGCGCGCTGCTCGCCAGTGCCGTTTCGCGGCGAGCATCGCAACCTGCTGGTGGATGCCTTCCTTGGCGGGTTCTGGGTGGCGGCCATGCACTTCAACCCGCTGCCGACCACCACCACCCTGTCGTTGATGGCGATGAACAATATCGCCCTGGGTGGCGTGCCCTTTTTCCTGGCCGGTTGTCTGGCGCAGGCGCTGGGGATCGCTGTCGGGCTGCTGTTGTTCGGCGTCGGCTTCGTGACCCAGACCAGTGCGCTGCAACTTTATGCCTGCCTGCCGATGCTGACCCTGTATCCGCTGGCCCTGGGTTTTATCTGCTACCAGCAGGCCAATGTCCTGTCCCGGCACAAACGCGAATTGCTGGCCCTGAGCCGCACCGATAGCCTGTCGGGCCTGCTCAACCACGGGGCCTGGAAGGACCAGCTGGAAATCGAGTTCCAGCGTTGCCGGCGCCAGGCCTCGACCCAGAACCAGGGCGGCGCCATCGCGCTGATCGACATCGATCATTTCAAGGCCATCAACGACACCTACGGCCATGTCGCCGGCGACATCGTGTTGCGCCAGCTGAGCAAGCTGCTCAAGCAGAACCTGCGGATCAGTGACCTGGCCGGGCGTTACGGCGGCGACGAGTTCTGCGTGATCCTGCCGGACGTGCCATTGGAGCATGCCGCCGAACTGATGGAGGCCTTGCGTTGCCGTTTTGGCGGGTTGGGCTATGAACAGAGCCCAGCCCTGGAGGTCAGCCTGAGCATCGGCCTGGCCGCCTATTCCCCGGACCATAGCGATGCCCTGGACTGGTTGAACGATGCCGACCAGGCCTTGTACGAGGCGAAGACCACCGGCCGCAACAAGGTCAGCTGCGGCCGCGGCGACCGCTCGCCAAAGGTCCTGCTGAACTCGCTGTGAGGCCGCTCGCAGAGCATTGCGCCAGCATGGAGGGGGGCGAATTTGTCAGGTAGGGTGGGCGGGCACCTTCCGACACGAAACAAGGACCGATTCATGACGCAGACTTCCCCTCGCTCATTGCTGGCCGCCCGTATCGGCCTGACCCTCGCCCTTGGCCTGCTGGCCACCCACGCCAGCGCCGAACCCCACCCCCAAGTGCAGAACGATGCGCAGCAATACCAGGGCGACGCCCTGAAACTGCTGGAGCGCCTGGTGAACATCGACTCGGGCTCCGGCTACGAGGCGGGGCTGGACCAGGTGAGCGACATCGCTATCGCCGAACTGAAGAAGCTTGGCGCCAGCATCGAAAAAGTCCCCAACGGCACGGCCGGCGGCAGCCATGTGCTGGCCACGCTCAAGGGCACCGGCAAGGCGAGGATCCTGCTGATGGCGCACATGGACACGGTGTTCAAGGAAGGCACCGCGGCCGAGCGGCCGTTCCGCATCCAGGATGGCCGCGCCTACGGCCCCGGGGTGATGGACGACAAGGGCGGCATCGTCGCCGGGATCTACGCGCTGAAGGTCCTGGATAACCTCAAGTTCAAGGACTATGCACAGATCACCTTCCTGCTCGACGCCAGCGAGGAAACCGGTTCGGAGATCGCCACCGAGCTGATCAAGAAAACCGCCAAGGCCCACGACGTGACCTTGAACCTGGAACCGGGGCGCCCGGCCGATGGCCTGGTGGTGTGGCGCAAGGGCAGCGCCACGGCGCTGGTGGAGGTCAAGGGCAAGGCCGCTCACGCAGGCGTCGCGCCGGAGCTGGGGCGCAACGCGGCGATGGAGGCGGCGCACCAGATCCTGCAACTGGGCAAGCTGGGGGATGAAGAGAAGAAAACCACCATCAACTTCACCGTGCTCAAGGCCGGCGACCGGACCAATGTGATTCCCGACCAGGCCACCGCCAAGGCGGATGTGCGGGCGGCGGTGCCGGAGGAGTTCGACCGCATCGAGCAGGATCTGGCGCGGGTCTCGGCCAACAAGCTGATCGCCGACACCGAAGTCAAGACCAGCTTGCAGCGCGGTTTGCCGCCGATGCCGCAGACCGAGAAGTCCGATGCGCTGGTGGCCATGGCCCAGGGCATCTACGGCGAACTGGGGCGCAAGCTGACCATCGAGGGCAGCGGCGGGGCGGCGGACTCCAGCCTCTCGGCCGGCGTTGGCACGCCGACCCTGGATGGCTTCGGCATCGTCGGCGGCAATATCCACACCCCCGAGGAGTACGCCGAAGTCGAGAGCGTGGCGCCACGGATCTATCTGCTGGCGCGGATGATCATGGAGCTGTCGGCCAAGCGCTGATTGCAGGAACAGACGCACTGCATTGTCTGCATGGCCGGACCTGTAGCCGCTGCCGAGCCCGCGAGGCTGCGATAGGACCGCAGGTCCTCCAGCGGTCTCGAGATCCTTGCGCCTGCTGCGCAGTCGATCGCAGCCTCGCAGGCTCGGCAGCGGCTACAGGGGAATGGCTGCGGGCGCCTGCGATCCCCCTGCCTATACTCGAAAGCCTCGTCCCCCACCGCGGAGCCTTCAATGAGCAAGCACCTCACCGAATACGCCGACGCCAGCCCGGAAGTGCGGGCGGTGTTCGACGACATCATGCGCACCCGCCGGGTCGACCAGGTGAACAACTTCTGGAAATGCCTGGCGGCCCATCCGCCGACCTTGCGGCGTACCTGGGACAGTCTCAAGGAGATCATGGCGCCGGGGGCGCTCGATCCGCTGACCAAGGAGCTGATCTACGTCGCGGTCAGCGTCACCAACAACTGTCCTTATTGCATCGCTTCGCACACCGCCGCGGCGCGCAAGGCGGGGATGACGGAGGCGATGTTCGGTGAGTTGCAGGCGGTGGTCGGCATGGCCAACGAAACCAATCGCCTGGCCAACGGCTACCGGGTGCCGCTGGATGACGGGTTCAAGCTCGAATGAGTCCGATACGGCCCTTGGCGCCGCTCAGGCATCAGCCAGCGCCGTCCTTGGGCTTTCGACCGCAGCCGCCTTGGCCTGGGTGGCCAGCAGCGGCACGGCGCGCACCAGGTCGCCGGGCTGCACTTGCAGGCGCTTGGCGCTGAGGCGATCCACCAGCAGGCAGCCGGACACCAGGCGAGCGCGGGCGCGGGTGACGCGGCAGCTTTCCAGCCGGCGGTTGTGGATCAGCCAGGTCGGCGCGTCGTCGTCCGGGGTGCCGACCAGCAGCGGCAGCACCTGGCTTTCGCGCACCGCGCGGACTTTGCTCAGCTCGGCCTCGATCACCGGCCCGCCGTCGAAGATGTCGATATGGCCCTGATGGGCAAAACCTTCGTGGCGCAGGATGGCCAGCGCCGCCTCGGCGTTTTCGTGGGCCTGGCCGATCGCGGCCTGGGCCGGTTCGCTGAGCAGGCAGGTGTACAGCGGCTGGCGCGGCAGCAGTTCGGCGATAAAGGGTTTGTGGCCGAGGCTGGACAGGTGGTCGGCCTGGACGAAATCCATCTGCAGAAAGTGCCGGCCCAGGCTGTTCCAGAACGGCGAGCAGCCGTTCTCGTCACCCTTGCCGCGCAGCTCGGCGATCAGCTTGTCGCCGAACAGGTGCGGAAACTCGGCGACGAACAGCAGGCGCGCCAGGGACAGCAGGCGGCCGTTGCTGTCACGGCGCTGGTCGGGGCGCAGGAACAGCGAGCAGAGTTCCGATTGGCCGGTCATCTCGTTGTTCAGGAACAGGGTCGGGATCTGCCGCCGGATGCCCAGGTGCGGCGCCGAATTGACGGTCATGCCGACCCGGTAGCTGTACCAGGGTTCGCGCAGGCCCACGGCGCCGGTCAGGGCGCTGATGCCGATCACTTGCTGGTCGTCGTCCTCGAGCACGAACAGGTAGTCGGCGTCGGCCCGTTCCACCTGTTCGGCAAAGGTCCGCTGGGCCCAGCGAATCCGATGGGTCAGGCGATCCTGGTTGGCCGGCAGAGTGGTCAGCCCCAGGCCCGCGCGCTGGGCCAGGGCCATCAGCGCGGGCAGGTCAGTCATGCGTACCGGGCGAACGATCATGATGCAGCTCCTTCTGCGCGCCTGTTGCGGCGGCGAATGCAAACGTGTCCGGGGTTCTTCATAGGGCGACCAGCCGTACCGGGTCGCCGGTTTGCAGGTGCAGGGCCTGGAAGGTTTGCGGGTCAAGGTTGACCAGGTCCCCCGGTGCTTCGTCCAGGTGCACCAGGGCGGCCCGGTATTGCCCCAGCCGCTCGTTGCTCGCCAGCCAGGCCCGGCCGCTGCCGCTCTGCGGGCCCGGGCAGGCGTTGGCGATAAGGCTCTGGCGAATGGAGCGAACGCCGTTGTGGCGGGCGTACAGCGTCGGGCCGCCGTCGAACAGGTCGACATAGTGGTTGGCTTCGAACCCCTCGCGCAGCAGGATCTCGTAGGCCTCGCGACCCTGCGGGTGAACCTGGCCAATGCAGTCCTGGGCCGCCTTGGGCAGCATCGGGATGTAGATCGGGTACTGCGGCATCAGGTCGGCGAGGAAGCTGCGGCTTTGCAGGCCGCATAGGCGTTCGGCCTCGACGTAGGGCAGGTCGAAGAAGTGCTTGCCCAGGGCATCCCAGAACGGCGAATGGCCGTCGTCGCTGCTGTAGCCGACGATCTCGGTGATGCTGGTGTCGGCGAAGCGCGAGCCATGGGCGGCGATGAACAGCAGGCGAGCCCTGGAGAGCAGCTCCGCCATTGGCGTGCCGACCAGGTCCGGGTCGATATGAAAGCCGCGCAGCAGGCTGTGGTTGCTCAGGTCCTGGCACAGCGACAGGGTCGGCACGCCGTGCTGCACGTTCAGCTCCCGCGAGCTGCTGACGAAAGGCCGGTTGCGCAGGCTGTAGAAGGGCGCGGAAAACCCGGCCATGGCGAGGATTTCCGAACAGCCGCGCAACTGGCCGCTGGCCGGGTCGTGCAGGACAAAAAAATAGTTCTCCGGCCCCGGCGCCTGCACGTTGGCGGCGAAGGAGGAGCAGGAGTCGAGAATCTTGTCCAAAAGGTGTTGTCGATCGTCCGGCAGGGACGTCACCCCCACCAGGCTTTCACGGGCCAGCCGTTGCAACTCCGGCAAATCGTCTGGCGCAACTGGGCGTAAGACCAGCATGGATGCACTCCTGTATCAAAATGATCGACGCCTGGTCGCGAAACCCGGGGCGCCGAACCTGACAATCACTGTCGGTTTCCACGCATTACTGCCACTGCCCGCATGGGCGGGTGGTGGCACGCAGGCACCTGTCGGCGCCCACTCGGATTCGCCGGAGCACCTTCATGGTGCCGCGGCGGCCGGGGGTGTTGATTAAAGTGGATCGGCCAGCGCCGTATTGGCGCCCAGCTTGTTGAGGAAAAACAGGTAGACCAGGCCGATGGCGATCCAGATGCAACCGAGTTTCTGCGCATCGACCCCCATGTTGTACATGATCGCGCAGACAATTAGAAAGCCGATCACCGGGCAAATCAGATGCCGCAGTACCTGGGCCGAATGGTTGCGACGCCAGTAGTGATTGATCACGGTCAGGTGCAACAGCATGAAACCGCTGAGGGCGCCGAAGTTCACCAGGGAGGTGAGGGTGTCCACCGAGTTGATGAACAGGTAGCAGATCAGCAGCGACAGCACGGCCACCAGGTAGATGCTGACGTGCGGCGTGTTGTGCCTGGGGTGGACCTTGGCCAGGATCTTCGGCAGCTTGCCGTCGCGGGCCATGCCGAACAGCAGGCGCGACACCGCCGCTTGCGAGGTGATGGCCACCGCCACGCCCCAGGCCAGCGCGGTGGCCACCGCGGTCAGGGTCGCCAGCCAGCTGCCGCCGGCGATTTCGGCGATCTCGTAGAAGGCGGTGTCGGCCGACTTGAAGCCCATGCCGGCGGCCAGGTCGGTGGCGATCCAGGTCTGCACCACGAAGATCGCGCCCATCACCAGCAGGGTGATCAGCGCGGCGCGGCCGACGCTCTTGCCCGGCTCGCTCTTGATCTCTTCGGCCAGGGTGGAAATGGCATCGAAACCGAGGAACGACAGCACGGCGATCGACACGCCCTGCATCAGCATGCCGAAGTGGAAATTCTCCGGGTGGTACAGCGGCGCCAGGGTCAGCTGGCCGTTACCGGCGCCACCGTGCAGGGCGTTCCAGGCGTAGAACAGGAAGATCCCCAGCACCACCAGTTGCCCCAGGAGAAACACGATGTTCATCCGTGCGGTGAAGGTGATGCCGCGCAGGTTGACGAAGGTGGCGCTGACCAGGAACGCGAGGATGAAGCCGACCTTGGGAATGTCCGGGTACAGGTGGTTCAGCGCCATGGCCGCGTAGACGTACAGCAACGGCGGGATCAGCAGGTAGTCGAGCAGCATCAGCCAGCCGGCGATGAACCCGACATGGGGGTTGAGCCCGCGCTGGGCGTAGGAGTAGACCGAGCCGGCGATGGGAAAGGCGCGGGCCATGCTGCCGTAGCTGAGGGCGGTGAAAAGCATCGCCAGCATGCCGATGATGTAGGCCAGCGGCACCATGCCCGGTGCTTCCTGGTTTACATAGCCGTAGACCCCGAACGGGGCGATGGGGATCATGAAAATCATCCCGTAGACCACCAGATCGCGCAGCGTCAGGCCGCGCTTGAGTTCCTGTTTGTAGCCGAATTCTTCAATCTCCATGAAGAGGTTCTCCTTGTCAGCCAAAGGGGGGGCGGGAGCCTGTCGCTGAGGTCGAAGGACGACCTGCAGGGGCAGGCAATGTATTTGAACCTGGCAGGTTTAAAGACACGCCACGGCGGTTTTTTATAGTTGTTGTACCGGTACAGCAAACAGCTTTTTTACAACGACAGCTCGATCCTGATGTACAGCTTTTTTACAACAGCGGCGCCAGATAATCCGTCCAGCACTGTATGGCCTGCGGGGTGCGCAGCAGGTCGTTGCGCACCTCGATCAATACCGAATCCAGCCCGCGGGCATCGCCGTGGGCCGGCACGGTCATGTCGCCCAGGGCGTCGATCTTGTACGGCTCGTTGCCGGCGATCTTCACGTCGTGGACCGACATGCCTTCCAGCAGGCGCCGGGCGTAACCCTCGGCGCGGTCGAACAGCACGCCCATCTCCAGCGTACGGCGCTGGCCGTAGTACAGCGGGGTAAAACTGTGGATGCCCACCACCCGCACCGGCCGGCCCGCGGCCAGGCGCGCGTCGATCAGCCCGCTCAGGCGCGCATGAAAGGGCCTGAACAGCTGCTTGCGGCGGTACTCGCGGGTGGCTTCGTCGAGGTACTGGTTGCCCGGGATCTGGTAGATCTCGCTCTGCAACGGAATGCTGTCGTGGGCCTGGCACGGGCGGTTGAGGTCGATCAGCAGCCGCGAATAATTGGCCGTCAGCAGTGTAGCGCCGAGGGTCTGCGACAGGCTTTGCGCCAGCTCCAGGGCGCCGGGATCCCAGGCGATGTGTTCGCGCGCCGCTTCCGGGTCCAGGCCGAGGTCGTTGAGTTGCGCCGGAATATAACGGCTGGCGTGTTCGCAGACGAGGATCAGCGGGTGCGCGGAATCTTCTCGCAGCAGCTGGTAGGCCGGTCGGGTGTACAGCCCCAGTTCAGCGGTTTCAGTACAGGTGTGCATAGTGCTCACAGAGTTGGGCAGGGGTCAGGTGCTCGGTCAGTTCTACTTCCTTGTGTTTGACGGCGAAATAGGTTTCCAGCAGCGGGGCTGGCAGCGCTTGCAGCAGTTCCGGGCAGTTGCGCAGGCAGTCCAGTGCCTGCGGCAACGAGGCCGGAAGGGCGACGATGCCGCGGTCCTGGCGCTGCTGCGCGCTCAGTTCGTCCGGCACTTCGTCGGTGGTGGCTCTCAGGATCAGTTTGTGTTCGATGCCCAGGCGTCCGGCGATCAGCACCGCGGCCATGGCCAGGTGCGGCGAGGCGGTGGCGTCCAGCGCGCGGAATTCCAGGTTGTACTGCGGCGCCACGGGCTTGCCGCCGATGCTCACGGTGGGGCAGATGCGCAGCGAGGCTTCGCGGTTGCGCTGGCCCAGGCAGGCGTAGGAGGCGCTCCAGTGATGGGGCTGCAAGCGTGCGTAGGAAATCGGCGTCGGCGCGGTAAAGGCGCAGAGCGCCGGCAGGTACTTGAGCACCCCGGCAGCCCAGCACTCGCCGAGGTACGACAGGCCATTGGTGCTCTGTGGTGCGTACAGCACCGGCGCGCCGTCCAGGTCCTGCAGGCTCAGGTGCAGGTGCACGCCATTGCACACCGCGTGCTCCGCGGTCTTGGGCGCGAAGCTCAGGCCATGGCCTAGTTGCCGGGCGATCTCGCGGGTGATCTCGCGCACGTTTACCGCGCGGTCGGCGGCGGCCACGCCCTGGGTCGGGCGGCAGGTGATTTCGTATTGCTGCTTGCCGTATTCGGGCAGGAACATTTCCGGCTCGACGCCCGCGGCGCGCAAGGCGCTGAGCAGCCAGCCGCCGAAGTCCGCACCCTGGCGCTGGGCCTGCAGGGAGAAGGCCAGGCGTTCCGGTTGCGCGGTGGCGCTGTGCAGGTTGAATTCGTGCTCGAAGGCCGCGGTGACCTGCAGCCCCAGCTCGCTGGCGTAGCGCTGCACCTCGTTGCGCAGCAGGGTGCGCGGGCAAGCGGCCCAGGGCTGGCCGTCGGTCTCGCGGATGTCGGCGTGGATGAAGTCCAGCGGCGAGGCGCTGGCGTCCGGGCCGTTGCCGACATACACCCGGCTGGCCAGGTCGGGGATCAGCCGCAGGTCGCCACGGGCGCCCCAGGGGTTGGGCTCGGCAATGATGTCCTGCGGGGTCAGCGCGCTGTTGGCCGGCACCCAGCCGCAGCCGGCGCTGGTGTAGCTGTCCAGTTCGTCGCTGGGGAACGAGCGGCCACGGCTGACGCCGATCAGGTCGGTGGTGAGCAGGGTGGTCATGGCCACCGGCCGCAATGGCTCGCTGTTGCGGCTCATGCCTGCATCTCCCGCAGGCGGTCGAGCACGGTCTGGGTGTCGGTGATCCAGCAGTAGCCCTTGATCGCGTTCAGGCAGGCCTGGTGCCGGACGTCGGTGTAGGTGGCGCAGGCGTCTTCCACCAGGGTCACCAGGTAACCGCGGTCGGCGGCGTCGCGCACCGCCATGTCGACGCACTGGTCGGTGACGATGCCGGCGACGATCAGGTGGCGGGTCTGCAGGTTGCGCAGCACGTAGTCGATGTTGGTCGAGTTGAAGACCCCGGAGGAGGTCTTGGGCAGGACTATTTCGTTCTCCCGCGCCGCGAGCGGATCGATGATCGCCGCCTGCGGGCTGCCCTTGGGCAGGTGCATGTCCGACAGCTTGTGGTCCAGCGAGCGGTCGCGGCCATCGGCGGTCAGGCTTTCGATAATGGTGTGCAGCACGTTCTGCCGGGCGCCGCGCATGGCCGCCAGGAGCTTCTGCTGGTTGGGAATCACCTGCTCGCGGGTGCGCTTGATAAAGTACTCGGCATCCGGCACCTGCAAATGCGGATCCAGCTGCGGCTCGAGCCAGGCCCGTTGCATGTCCACCAGCAGCAGGGCGGTGCGATCGAGGGTGAATGGCAGGTCGCGGGGCGATTGGTGGGGAAGGCAGACCATCCTTATTTGTCCTCCAGCAGGTGAGTGGCGAATTCGTTGCGCAGGGCGTCGATGCCCTCCAGGCGTCGGTCCAGGTCGGTGCTGCGCAGGGTCAGGCTGGCGACCAGCGCCTCGACCTGGGCCAGCGCCGGCACCAGGGTGTCGAAGGCCGAGGCCGACTCCACCGGGGCACTGATGATCAGGTCCGCCAGCTCCCGCAGGGGCGAGGCGTAGATGTCGGTGAACAGCACCACCCGCGCGTGCCGCGCCTTGGCCGCGCTGGCCACGCGCAGGGCCTGGCTCTGGTAGCGGCGGTAGTCGAACAGCAGGACGATGTCCTGGCGCTGCACGTCATACAGGCGGTCGGGCAGTTGCGCGTTGTCGTCCAGGACCACGCAGCCGGGGCGCATCAGGCGCAGGTGATTGAGCAGGTAGCTGGCGAGAAAGCTGCTGAAGCGCCCGCCGTAGCAGTACAGCGCGTGCCGGCTGTCCAGCAGCCAGTCGACCAGGATGCGCACGTCTTCGGGCTGGGTCAGGGCCTGGGTCTGTTCCAGGCTGCGCAGGCTGCCTTGCAGGTAATGGCTCCAGGCATCGTCCCGAGGGACCTGGGCCCGCGGTTGCAACAGGGTGCTGGGCGAACGCAGGCGAGCGTCCATGTCGCTGAGCAGCGCTTCCTGGAACTGCGCATAACCGCCGAAACCGAGTTTTTTCACCAGCCGCACGATGGTCGGATCGCTGACGCCGGCGTGTTCGGCCAACCGCGACATGGGCCCCAGGCCGTTGCGCGGGTAATGGTCGAGCAGGGCCCGGATGACCTTGCGCTCCGAAGGCGTGAGGTCGAGGGCCGGGTCGGTGATCTGGTCTCTGAGAGACGGCATAAAAACGCCTTCGCAAGTGGATGTCGTTTTTGTTTCACTGAAAGTGAAAACAGTATTTATGTAATTTACGCTACATGTCCAGTGAAAAATAAAGGCGCCCTGCAATGCGCCAAAAGGGGGCGTGAAAGCCCAGGTTTATTGGGTGTTCGAGGTTTTTTTGAGGCCCGCCGTCAGCGCGGCAGGGTGCCGCGAAAGGCGGCGCTGAGGGCGCGCAGGGTTTCCTCGGAGCGGGCGTCGGTGGGCCGCGCGAGCAAGATGATTTCACTGACTGGCAGCACCGGCAGCCCGAGGCGTTCGCCGACTTCCACCGCGCCGGCCGGCGCCACCCGATGGGCCAGCGCCGCGACCCCGAGCCCGGCGCTGACCGCGGCGCACACGGCCATCACACCACCGCCGATAAAGACTTCGGTCCAGGCAATGCCGGCGTCGTCCAGCACCCGCACGGCGACATGCCGCACGCCACAGGGCGCGGCCATGGTCGCCAGCCGCAGCGGGGTGCCCGGCGCCTGCTGCCAGGCCGGCGCGGCGAACCAGCCGAAGCGCTCGGCCACCAGCACTTCGCCATCCTGGCGCGCGCCTTCGTTGCGCACGATGACCGCGTCCAGCTCCTCGCGGTCGAAGGCCGCCGTCAGGTCCCGGGAGGAGGCGATGCGCACCTCGATGATCAGCAGTGGATCGTAGGCGGCGATGCGGCTCAGCAGGTGCGGCAGTTCCGCGCCGGCCACGTGGTCGCTGATGCCGATGACCAGCCGTCGCGCCGGCGCCGCCTGCATGTCGCCCAGGGCCCGCTCATGGGCGCGCAGCAGGTCGCGGGCGGCCTGCATGAATTGCTCGCCGACCGGTGTCAGGCGCACATGCCGCGGCGTGCGCTCCAACAGGCGATAGCCGAGGCGTTCCTCCAGGCGCTTGAGCTTGAGGCTGATGGCGGCCTGGGAGGTGTCCAGCGCCTGGGCGGCGCGGGTGAAACTGCCGAAGTCGGCGATCAGCACGAAGGCGTGCACGGTGTCGATATCCAACGGCTTGACGGGTTCGCTCATATCGAATGCTTATCGCAGATATATATGCCGATATCTTGTTGTAATGGCTGGCCCCGCGCAAGCTGGCAACACCATCAAGCACAGGAGCATCGCCATGTTGGCCAAACAGTATTCACACCGCCTGCCCGCCGATTACGACATGGGCGTGATCCGCCACCGCGCCGCGGATCGCGGGCCCTTGTGGGACGAGGTCGACGGGTTGCTGTTCAAGGTCTTCGCCGGGCAGGAGCGGGGCGTGCACGGCGCGCGGCATAACCTGTACGCCTCGATCTACCTCTGGGCCGATCCGGCGGGCGCCGCGCGGTTTCTCATGGGCGGCGGTTTCGACAGCGTGATCGACTCCTTCGGCCGTCCGCACATCGAGTCCTGGTTGCCCCTGGACTGGCGTCGCGGGCGTGCCAACCAGGCACGGACGCTGTACCGCGAGCCGTTGGCGATCGACCCGCTGGCGGATCGCGCCAGGTTGCTGGCCGAGCAGGTCGAACACAACCAGCGGCTGGCCGATGACCCGGACACCTTCGCCGTGTTCGTCGCCCTCGACCTGCAGGCCTGGGAGCTGGTGCGCTTCACCCTTTCGGCCAGCGCGCCCGACAGCGCGCGCGGCGCCGAGCGCTATGAGGTGCTGTACCTGGCCCGGTCGGGGATCGCCAGCGCCTAGGTTCGGCTGCGACAAGTTGGGAATCCCTCGGCGGCCCATGATACAAACGCAGCCACATTGCCCGCTGCGTCCATTCAACGTCGAGAGATTCCCCGTGCCGGCCACCCGCTTGACCCTGATCTGCCATGCCCGGACCGTCGCCCAGAAGCGCGTGCGTTTCCCGCTGGACGAACCGCTGGAGATGGACTGGCAGGCGCTGGCGGGCTCGCGGGCCGGCGCGTTCAAGCGTGCGCCGCGCCTGCTCAGCGGGCCGGAGCAACGGGCGCGGCAGACCGCTGCCTTGTATGGCGCCAGCGTGGAGGCGGTGGCGGCGCTGCGCGACTGTGACATGGGCCGCTGGCAGGGCCTGGCTCTCGACGATCTGCAGCGCGAGCAGCCCGAGGCCGTGCAAGCCTGGCTGGCCGACAGCCACTTGGCGCCCCATGGCGGCGAGTCGGTGGCGCAGCTGTGCGAGCGGGTCGCGGCCTGGCTGGCAGCGCTGAGCGAGCAGCCCGGGCATGTGCTGGCGGTGACCCATCCGCTGGTCATCCGCGCGGCGCTGGTGCACGTCATGCAGTGCCCGCTGGCCAGTTTCAATGCCATCGATGTCGAGCCGCTGGCCCAGGTCGAACTGCGCTTCAACGGGCGCTGGCGCTTGCGTCTGGACCAGCGCGATTAGCGGGCTTGGCTCGGCGTGGCCTGGGGATTTTTTCGCGAGCAAGCTCGCTCCTACAGGGTTGGCGCAAATCATTGTAGGAGCGAGCTTGCTCGCGATAGGCCGCCCGGCGGCCGCTTTGTGACGCGCCGCGACAACCCGGCCATACTCCATTTCCGATTCGCCATCGAGACCTGCCCCTCGTGAAAACCCTCCTGATCATCGGCATCGGCGCCGGCAACCCCGACTACATCACCATGCAGGCGGTCAAGGCGCTCAATCGCAGCGACGTGTTCTTCCTGATGGACAAGGGCCAGAGCAAGGACGCGCTGATCGACCTGCGCCGGGAAATCTGCGAGCGCTACATCGAGCGGCCCGGCTACCGTTTTGTCGAAGCGCAAAGCCCGGAGCGACTGCGCGGCGCCGAGGTGGATTACCAGGCCAGCGTCGCCGAGCTGAACCGCGACAAGCAGCGCACCTTCGAGCGGCTGATCGATGAGGAACTGGCGGACGGTGAAACCGGGGCTTTCCTGGCCTGGGGCGATCCGGCGCTGTACGACAGCACCATTCGCATCCTGCAGGCGATCCTGGCCAGCGGCCGCTGTGCGTTCGAGTTCGAGGTGATCCCCGGCATCACCAGCGTCCAGGCCCTGGCGGCGCAGCACAAGGTGCCGTTGAACCGCATCGGCCGTTCAGTGGAGATCACCACCGGCCGGCGACTGGCGGCGGGGCAGGTGAGCGATGCCGATAGCCTGGTGGTGATGCTCGACGCCGAGGACTCCTATCGCCAGGTGGCGGACCAGGACCTGGAGATCTACTGGGGCGCCTACCTCGGTACGCCGGAGGAAATCCTGATTGCCGGCCGGCTCAAGGAGGTCGCGGGGCAGATCCAGCAAGTGCGCAAGGCGGCGCGGCAGGCCAATGGCTGGATCATGGACACCTACCTGCTGCGCAAGCCGGAGGATTGAGGCAAGCGGGAAGCTGCTTCTGCAGGAGCGAGCGGGCGGCGATCCGACTTGCCCGCGATGACGTTCTCCCGCTCGGCCCATCACTCGGCGACCACTTTCTCCCCACGCCCGAACCGTTCGCGGTACGCCGACGGCGGCAGGCCCACCACGCTGCGAAAGGCCACGCGAAAACTCTCCACCGAGCGGTAGCCGCAGCGCAGGGCGATGGTCTCGGTGTGCTCGCTGCCGCTCTCCAGCAACTCCCGCGCCCGGGCCAGGCGTTCGTGCTGCAGCCAGGCCTTGGGCGAGACGCCGGTGGCCTGGTTGAAGCGGCGCAGGAAGGTGCGCTCGCTCATCAACGCCTGGCTGGCCAGGTCGCGCACTTCCAGTGGCTCATGCAGGTGTTCGCGGGCCCAATGCATGACCCGCGACAGGTCGTTGCGCGGCGTGCGGCTGACCGGCGCCGGAATGAACTGCGCCTGGCCGCCGGTGCGTTGCGGCGACATCACCAGGCGCCGCGCCACCGAATTGGTGACGTGGGTGCCGAAGTCGCGGCTCACCAGGTGCAGGCAGGCGTCGATCCCGGCGGCGCTGCCGGCCGAGGTGATGATCTGCCCCGAATCCACATAGAGCACGTCCGGGTCCACCAAAATGGCGGGGAAACGCTCGGCCAGTTCATCGGTGTATTGCCAGTGGGTGGTGGCGCCCCGGCCGTCCAGCAGCCCGGTGGCCGCCAGGGCGAATACCCCGGAGCAGATCGACAGCAGCCGCGCGCCGCGCTCATGGGCGCGCACCAAAGCCTCGCTCAGCCCCGGCGGCAGCGGCTCGTTGCGGTTGCGCCAGCCGGGGATGACGATGGTCCGCGCCTGTTCCAGCAGCTCCATGCCGCCATCGGCCAGCACCTGGATACCGCCCATGGCCCGTAGCGGCCCGGGCTCGACGGCGACGATGCGGTGTTCGTACCAGGGGAAATCGAACTCCGGGCGGGCCAGGCCGAAGATCTCCACGGCGATGCCGAACTCGAAGGTGCAGAGGCCGTTGTAGGCCAGGATCGCGACTAAACCGGGGGCGTTATGCATTTGGCGGGAAGTTACCAGTCAGTGTCTTGTGCGCCACTGTAGCGGCGTCGCTCGTGTCGATAAAGTCTCGCCACACCCACTGTTGTTCTGGAGACGCCGCAATGACCAGCCTGGTTCGTGAAGTTCCCGCCGCCCCCTCGGCCATCGCCCTGATGCATTTTTCCAACCGCCTGACCTTCGAGACCGATTGCTCGGATGTCTTCGGCAGCCAGGAAGCCGGGGAGGTCGACTTCGTCCTGCTGGATGTGCGCGGACCGCTGGCGTTCGAGCGCGGCCATGTTCCGGGGGCGGTCAATCTGCCTGGGCGGCTGATCAACGCCGAGCGCCTGGCGGGCTACTCCCGCGACACCCTGTTCGTGGTCTATTGCGCCGGCCCGCATTGCAATGGCGCCAATAAGGCCGCGGTCAGGCTGGCGGCCCTGGGTTACCCGGTCAAGGAGATGATTGGCGGCGTGACCGGCTGGCTGGATGAGGGCTTTGCCCTCAGCGTCGAGCTGGAGCGGCCGGCGAGCGTGGTCGTGGAGTGCGCCTGCTGAGTCACCGTGGTGCCTGATTGGCGGTCGCTTCGCGCCCGTTCGCAGCCTCGCTGGCACTCGACAGCGGCTACAGTTGGCGTTGTGCGTGTAGCCGCTGCCGAGCCCGCGAGGCTGCGATCGAGGACGTCGTCCTCGCAAAACCGCTGTACCGGGCCTGGCTGAAATACCGCGGCCCGCTCGTATCTAGGATGATTAAGGCCTTGCAAGGCGTTCCGGCGGCGACTGGCGAGTCGCGACTCAGGCGCTGGAACGCGGAAAAATGCCGGGATCGAGGGCATTTTCCAGGGGCCTCGCACTTGTGTGGGGCCGCTCGGTCGATGCCTGGATTTCTCGGGTTTTTATATAAATATTTGTCGCATAAACACAATTTGCCTCCCGGGCGCCGCTCTAGACTGCTGGCCACTTCGATTTCCCCCAATCGAACCTTTCTGCCAATAAGAGCCTCCGTCTACGGGAGTTATAAATGAAGAAGCTTGTACTGTTCGGTGCCCTGGCACTGTCCATGCTGTCCCTGACCGCCGTGGCTGACGATGCCAAGCCGATCCGCATCGGTATCGAAGCCGGCTACCCGCCATTCTCGATGAAAACCCCCGACGGCAAGCTCACCGGTTTCGACGTGGATATCGGCGACGCGCTGTGCGAGCAGATGAACGTCAAATGCACCTGGGTCGAGCAGGAATTCGACGGCCTGATCCCGGCGCTGAAAGTGCGCAAGATCGACGCCATCCTGTCGTCCATGACCATCACCGACGATCGCAAGAAAAACGTCGACTTCACCATCAAGTACTACCACACCCCGGCGCGCTTCGTGATGAAGGAAGGCACCGAGGTCAAGGACCCGCTGACCGAGCTCAAGGGCAAGAAAGTCGGGGTGCTGCGCGCCAGTACCCATGACCGTTTCGCCACCGAAGTGCTGGTGCCGGCCGGGATCAACCTGGTGCGCTACGGCTCCCAGCAGGAAGCCAACCTGGACATGGTTTCCGGGCGCATCGACGCGCTGCTGGCCGACTCGGTCAACCTCGACGACGGCTTCCTGAAAACCGACGCCGGCAAGGGCTTCGCCTTCGTCGGTCCCGAGTACAACGATCCGAAGTACTTCGGTGGCGGCGCCGGCATCGCCGTGCGCAAGGGCGATACCGCCCTGGCCGAGAAATTCAACACCGCCATTACTGAGATCCGCGCCAACGGCAAGTACAAGGCCGTGCAGGACAAGTACTTCAAGTTCGACGTCTACGGCGAGTAATTCGCCGGGCTGAAAAAGGCGGCTACCGTTTACCGGGGCCGCCTTTTTCATGAGTGCGATTTACCCCGTGCGATGGGGCGCTCCTGTAGCCGCTGCCGAGCCCGCGAGGCTGCGATCGACCCCGCAGGGGGCGCAGGGATCTTGAGATCGCTGAAGGCCTTCGGCCTTATCGCAGCCTGCGGCAGCGGCTACAGAAGCCCGCGCTACCCGGCAGCGGACGACGACCTTTTCACGGCCGCGCAAATGCCTCAGGCTACGGCCCCCGCCGAACTCCATTTTTCTTCCGGATCCCTTCATGCAACGCATCGACCATTCCTTGCCCTGGAGCCACCTGGGCACCCAGCGCCAGCTCAGCGTGTTCCGTTTTGGCAGTGGCAGCCGCAAGGTCTATATCCAGGCCAGCCTGCACGCCGACGAGCTGCCGGGCATGCGCACCGCCTGGGAACTGAAAAAACGCCTGAGCGAACTTGAAGCCCAGGGGCAACTCAAAGGCGTGATCGAGCTGGTGCCGGTGGCCAACCCCATCGGCCTCGACCAGCACTTGCAAAGCAGCCACCTGGGGCGGTTTGAAAGCGGTAGCGGGAAGAACTTCAACCGTGCCTTCGTCGAACTCAGCGGCCCGGTGGGCGACCTGATCGGTGACCGCCTGGGCAGCGATGCGGCGGCCAACGTCGCCTTGATCCGCCAGACCATGGGCGATGTCCTCGACGCTCTGCCAGCCCCGACCTCGCAACTCCAGGCCCTGCAACGCCTGCTGCTGCGCCATGCCTGCGACGCCGACATCACCCTCGACCTGCACTGCGATTTCGAAGCGGCGATCCACCTCTACGCATTGCCTCAGCACTGGCCACGCTGGCAATCCCTGGCCGCCCGGCTGAAGGCCGGCGTGGCGCTGCTCTGCGAGGATTCCGGGGGCAGCTCGTTCGACGAATCCTGCTCCACGCCCTGGCTGCGCCTGGCCCGCGACTTCCCGCGGGCGGCGATTCCCCCGGCCAACCTCGCCACCACCCTGGAGCTGGGCAGCATGGGCGACACCCGGGTCGAACAGGCCCAGGCCAACTGCGAAGCGATCCTCGGCTTTCTCGCCGAGCAGGGGTTTATCGACGGCCAATGGCCAGCGACCCCGGATGCCTGCTGCGAGGGCATGCCGTTCGAAGGCACCCAATACCTGTTCGCCCCGCACCATGGGGTGGTCAGTTTCCTGCGTGAGGCTGGCGAATGGGTGGAGCGGGGCGATGCGATCTTCGAGGTGGTCGACCCGCTGAACGACACCGTCAGCGTGGTGCGCGCCGCCACCAGCGGTGTGCTGTTCGCCCTGGACCGCAGCCGCTATACCGAGCCGGGCATCTGGCAGGCCAAGGTCGCCGGCCGCGAGCCGATCCGCAGCGGCAAGCTGACCAACGATTGAGCGAACCGCTCCTCACTGCTCCTCACTGTAGGAGCGAGCTGGCTCGCGATGGCCGCTCCGCGGCCAGACCACCAGGCAACGCTTTTGCCCTTGGTGACCGCGAGCCCCTCTCACCCGCAAGGACGTCCCATGTTCAAGTTCCTGGCCCTGTTGCTGCTAAGTGTTTGCGCCACTGCCCAGGCGCAGACGGTGCTGCACGACGACCTGCCGCTGCGCTATCTGGAACAGGCCCCGGCCGATTCCCGCGACCGGCCTTTGGTGATTTTTCTCCACGGCTACGGCAGCAACGAAGAAGACCTGTTCGGCCTCAAGGATGGGTTGCCGGCGGATTACACCTACCTCTCGGTACGGGCACCGCAGACCGTGGAAGAGGGCAGTTACCAGTGGTTTCACAAGCAGGGCGAAGGCGCTTACGACGGCGTGACCGCCGAGCTGGCCGACAGTGCGAAGCTGATCGACGAGTTCGTCCGGCAGGCGCTCGCCAAGTACCACACCCGCGCCGACCGGGTGTTCCTGGTGGGCTTCAGCCAGGGCGCGATCATGGCCTACGAGCTGGGCCTGCGCCATCCCCAGGCGGTCCGTGGGATCGCCGCCCTGAGCGGGAAGATCCTGCCGGTGCTGCGCTCGCAGCTCAAGAGCGGCGCGGGCCTGGAGCGGCTGGCGATCTTCATCGCCCATGGCACCGCGGATATGCGCCTGCCTTACAGCGACGGCTCCGAGGCCGACAGCCTGTTGCGCGGCCTGGGCCTGGCTCCGCAATTCCATGCCTACCCGGGCATCGGCCATACCATCAGCGACACCGAGCTTCAGGACTTGAACCGCTGGTTGCTCAGCCTCAACCCTTGAAGCCGTGAACCCGCCGCGGCCGCTGTGCCGCTGCGCTTACTTGCCGACGATCTGGCTGACCAGCTTGTCGTGATTGGCCTTGTCGCCGATCCGCGAAATCACCTGCACCACCGCCATGCGGTTACCCGAGCCGGCCAGCAGGGTGGAGCTCTGGGTCATACCGCCGCCCTGGGTCGCGGTGCTGTCGATCTGGCGCAGGCCGAGGCCGCCGCGGGTCATGCTTTTTTCGCTCTGCTTGCTGAAATCCGGCAGGGCCGCCGCCTGTTGCGAGAGGAAACCCGACACCGCGCTGTCGAGGAACTGTGCGTCGTTGTCCTTGGCCTGCACCGCATCGGGGATCAGGTTCTCCGCGGCGATGACCACGGTCTTGGTGCTGGCGTTGGTGTACAGAGTGCCGGTGGCGCCGGCGGTGCCGCTGGCTTCGTCGCCGGCCGGCAACGGGTTGGCGATAAAGCCCTTGGGCAGGCTGAACTTGAACTTGCCGCCGAGCATCGAGACGGTCTCGACCTTGGCCTTGTTGTTCGTCGGCTGGGCCGCGGACACCTCCAGGGCGCTGAAGCCGGCCAGCGCCGCCAGGACCAGGACCGCGGCGTGTTTACCGAACAGGGACATGCAGATTCTCCAGAGTGAGCGCGTTGGGGCGCGCATCTTCCCACGGCTGTCGCGGGGCACTCCAGTGGGATATGCGGTGGCGCGAAATTTCGGATAAAAGGGCGCGGGAGCGCCTTCGTGGCGCTTATCGGTGTGACAGTTTTTGCTCGTCGCCCCGGGCAGAACGCGCCCCCGAAGTCGCCAGCACCGCCCCGGCGATGATCAGCAGCGCCGGCACCAGCAGCCATACACTGGCCGCGCTTTGCCCGATCACGATCAGCAGCAGGGTGGAGATCAACGGCGCCAGGTACGACAGTGCGCCGAGCGTGGCCAGGTTGCCGTGTTTGGTGGCGTGGTCCCAGGCGAAGAAGGCCAGGCCGACCGGACCCAGCCCCAGGCCGATGATCGCCAGCCATTGCTTGAGGTCCGGTTGCACCGGGCTTTCGAACATCAGGTGGCAGAGCGCCCCGGCCAGCGCCACCAGCCCGCAGATGCCGCCGATCAGGCTGCTGGGCACGCTGCTGAAACGGCGGTTGAGCACCGAGTAGCCGGACCACACCAGGGCGCAGCCGAATGCCGCCAGGTAACCCGCCACCGGCATCGCGCCAACCTGGCTGGCAGCGCGCTGCTGCATGATGAACGCGGTGCCGGCCAGCCCCAGCAAGGCACCGGTCAGTTGCCGGCCGCGCAGCGGTTCGCCGCCGGCCCTGGCCGCCAGCAGGACGATCAGCAACGGCCAGAGGTAGGCGATCAGGCTGGCCTCGGCGGCCGGCGCGGCTTTCAGGGCGAAGAAATACAGCGCGTGGTAGGCAAAGATCCCGCCGAACCCCAGGGCCCAGACCGGCCAGGGCTGGCGCCAGCCACGAAAGCCGGCGCGTCCCCGCAAGCCGAGCAATACCAGGCTGGCGCCGCAGGCCACGGCAAAGCTCAGGGCCAGCAACTGGAAGGGGGGAATGCCGGCGGTGAGGGTGGTCAGCAGCGCCAGGCACGACCAGAGAAACACCGCGATCACGCCGATGGCGGTGGCGGCGCCGCTGCGGGAGGGGGCGAGGCGGGTTGAGTGGATGGCGGTCATAGGCACACCGAGGCAAGGGCGGTGTGGCCAGCATAGAAGTCGCCGCGACGGCGGTATTGATCAGGCCTGCCGAACTCTTGTCGCAGCCTGCGCCTGGGCGTCGCGAGCGGCCTTGCGCAGGGCGGCCGGGGTCTGGTTGCGCGCCTTCTTCAACGCATGGGTCAGGGCACTCTGATCGGCGTAGCCGACCCGCTGGGCGATCTCGCTGATGGGCAGCAGGGTACGGCCGAGCAGGTCGATGGCGCGGTCCAGGCGCAGGGTCGAAATGTAGGCGAAAGGCGTGCTGTGCATGTCCCGCTCGAACAGCAGATACAGGGTGCGCTCGCTGACCCTCGCGGCCTGGGCGATGGCGCGGGCGCTCAGCGGGCTGCCCAGGTGTTGCTCGATGTAGGTCAGGGCCCGCACCAGCGTCTGGCGCTGCGGCGCGCTCGGCGTCGGGCGGGCCAGGCAGGCCAGCAGCAGGGCGCTCCAGGCGCTGGCGACCTGGCTGCCAGAGCTGAGCAAGGCACCGCTGTGGTTGGCATAACCGAGCAGGTGGCGGATCTGCGGGTCGATGGTGAAGAAGCGGGTATCGGCCAGAGATTGCTCGGTGTCGGGGCTATCCAGGTCGAGCACCAGAAAGGTATTACGGCGCTCGGCCAGGAAGCTATGCCGGGCGCCCGGCGCAATCACCACGCCCTGGCTGGCGTCGACCTTGCCACCACGGCCATCCACCTCGATCTCCATCGCCCCTGACTGCGGCAGCACGATCTGCGGAAAATCGTGATGATGCAGCTCGACCTGTCCGGAATATGAACGCATCGCCAGGGCGACAGTGGGGTGGGCTGGAGTGTTCATGGCGCTGCTCCGCGGATGGCTGCCTCGCATCATGCCTGAAAATACGGGGGCTGTAGGAGCGGTCGGTCGGTGCGGGATGGTTTGGGAAAAGGGGTCGGCTCATCTGTTGTGATGACTGATATGCCGCTATCGCGACAAGCTCCGCTCCTACAGAAGCAAGGCTGCAAAAGGCCGGGGCAGGGCGCTATCAAGGCTTGGGCCGGTTCGCTGAAACGTCTAAGCTGGGCCACCGTTCCAGCCTTCCGGATGCCCGCGTGAAATTCACTCTCCCCAAAGTCGGTACCGCACCCTTTTGCCCGCCGGAAGTCGCCGGCACCATCGTTGTCGATCCCAGCGCGCCGCTGTTCAAGCGCATCCTGCGCTTCGCCGGCCCCGGCCTGCTGATTTCCATCGGCTACATGGACCCCGGCAACTGGGCCACCGCCATCGAGGCCGGCTCGCGGTATGGCTACAACCTGCTGTTCGTGGTGCTGCTGGCGAGCCTCGCGGGCATGGCGGTGCAATGCCTGTGCTCGCGCCTGGGCATCGCCACCGGGCGCGACCTGGCGCAGCTTTGCCGGCAGCGCTACAGCACCCGCACGGCACGGACCCAGTGGCTGCTGGCGGAGGTGTCGATCATCGCCACCGACCTTGCCGAGGTCCTGGGGTGCGCCCTGGCGTTCCACCTGTTGCTCGGGGTTTCGCTGACCACCGGGATTGTCATCACCGCCTTCGACACCCTGTTGATTCTCGCCCTGCAGAACCGTGGCTTCCGCCGCCTGGAGGCGATCATGCTGGTGCTGGTGGGCACCATCGGCCTGTGCTTTTTCGTCGAGCTGCTGTTGATCAAGCCCTACTGGCCGGATGTGGCGCGAGGCTTCACGCCGTCGCTGGCGGCGATCGGCGAGGCGGCGCCGCTGTACCTGGCGATCGGCATCCTCGGCGCCACCGTGATGCCGCATAACCTGTACCTGCACACTTCCATCGTGCAGACCCGCCTGGTGGGCCGGGACGAGGCCAGCCGGCGGGATGCGATCAAGCTGGCGCGCATCGACACCATCGGCTCCCTGGCTTTGGCGCTGCTGGTCAACGCGGCGATCCTGATCCTCGCCGCCGCGGCCTTCCACGGCACCGGGCACACCGAGGTGGTGGAATTGCAGGACGCCTATCACCTGCTCGATCCGCTGGTGGGCGGGGCGCTGGCCAGCGTGCTGTTCGGCGTGGCCTTGCTGGCCTCGGGGCAGAGCTCGACCTTCACCGGCACCATCGCCGGCCAGGTGATCATGGAGGGCTACCTGAACCTGCGCCTGCCGTGCTGGCAGCGGCGCCTGATCACCCGCGGCCTGGCGCTGGTGCCGGCGTTCGTCGGCGTGTGGCTGATGGGCGACGGCGCGGTCGGCCAGCTGCTGGTGCTGAGCCAGGTGGTGCTCAGCCTGCAACTGCCATTCGCCCTCTACCCGCTGATCCGCATGACCAGCGACCCGCGGTTGATGGGCGTGTTCGTCAACCGCTGGCCGACCCGCATCCTCGCCTGGAGCCTGTTCGCCGTTATCAGCGGCGCCAATGCCTGGCTGATTGCGCAGTTGGTGATGTGAGGCAGGCGTCGGGGCGGCGGATTTTCCGGCCCTATCGCGAGCAAGCTCGCTCCTACATGGACGGCGCAGAACCCTGTAGGAGCGAGCTTGCTCGCGATGGACCGCGCAGCGGTCCAGATTTTCAATCCAGCGCCTGGGCGGCGAACCGCGCCACCTGGGCATCCTCCCCGGACTTGACCCCGGACACCCCGACCGCACCGATCACCTGGCCGTCGAACACCACCGGCACGCCGCCTTCCAGCGAGGTCAGCAGGGGCGCGGAGAGAAACGCGGTGCGCCCGCCATTGACCATCTCTTCATAGCCCTTGGACTCGCGTCGGCCGAGGGCCGCGGTGCGGGCCTTTTCCACGGCGATGTAGGCGCTGACCGGAGCGCAGCCGTCCAGGCGTTCGAGGGCCAGCGGATGGCCGCCGTCGTCGACGATGGCGATGCTCACCGCCCATTGGTTGCGCTCGGCCTCGTCCCGCGCGGCGATCAGGATGCGCTGGACTTCGCGCTGACCCAGTACGGCTTTGCTGTGCATGGCGTGCTCCTTTCAGGGCGTAGCTGATTGATGGGAAGCATTCAGGGGTGGCAGGGCGGCCTCGACCAGTTCGATCCAGTGCCGCACCGGGGTACGCCCGGCGCCGTCGAGGTGGGTCTGGCAGCCGATATTGGCGGTGGCTATGACTTCGGGCCGGCCGCTTTCCAGGGCATTGAGCTTGTTGTCGCGCAGTTGCCGCGCCAGCTCGGGCTGGGTCAGCGAATAGGTGCCCGCCGAACCGCAGCACAGGTGGCTGTCGGGCACCTCGGTGAGCTCGAAGCCCAGGCGCTTGAGCACCGCCTCCACCGCGCCGCCGAGTTTCTGCGCGTGTTGCAGGCTGCACGGGCAGTGGAAGGCCAGGCGCTGGTCGCTGTGGGCGTGCAACTGTTCCAGCGGTTCGTCGCGCAGCACTTCCACCAGGTCCCGGGCCAGGGCGCTGACCCGCTCGGCGCGGGCGGCATAACGCGGGTCGTGGGCCAGCAGGTGGCCGTAATCCTTGATAAAGGCGCCGCAGCCGCTGGCGGTCTGCACCAGGGCTTCGGCGCCGTTTTCCAGGTGCGGCCACCAGGCGTCGATATTGCGCCGCGCCCGCTCCAGGCCGGCCTCCTGGGCGTCCAGGTGGTAATCCACGGCGCCACAGCAGCCGGCCTCGCTCACGGTTTGCACGGCGATGCCCAGGCGGTCGAGGACCCGCGCCGTCGCCGCATTGGTGTTGGGCGACAGACTCGCTTGCACGCAGCCTTCCAGCAGCAAGACACGCCGCGCGTAGGCCGTGGCCGGACGCGCCTTGGCCGGCTGCACCTGGCGCGGCAGCTTGCCGTGCACGGCCTCGGGCAGCCACGGACGCAAGGTGGCGCCGGTGCCGAGCAGAGCCTTGAACAGCGCCGGGTTCGGCGCCAGGGCGCGCAGGCCCTGGCGCAGCAGGCGCTGGCCGAGGGGCCGGGGCACGGCGGCATCGACCACGGCGCGGCCGATGTCCAGCAGGTTGTGGTAATCCACCCCGGACGGGCAGGTGGTTTCGCAGTTGCGGCACGACAGGCAGCGGTCCAGGTGCAGCTGGGTCTTGGCCGTGGCCTCGTGGCCTTCCAGGACTTGCTTGATCAGGTAGATGCGCCCCCGTGGCCCGTCCAGCTCGTCGCCCAGCAGTTGGTAGGTGGGGCAGGTGGCGTTGCAGAAACCGCAGTGCACACAGGTGCGCAGGATGGTCTCGGCCTCCGCGGCGCGGGGCAGCTGGCGCGCCTGTTCGTTCAAGGTGGTTTGCATGCTTGGGGTCTGCGTTCAGAGCTCGGCGTAGAGCCGGCCGGGGTTGAAGATCCCTTGCGGGTCCAGTTGCGCCTTGAGCTGGCGGTGGTAGCGCAGCAGCACCGCCGGCAGTGGCTGGAACGGGCTGTCCACCAGGCCGTGGCTGTAGCAGGTGGCATGGCCGCCGACGCGGCTGGCGAGGTCGCGGATGCGCTCCGCGGGCGCCGCGGATTTCAGCCAGCGCTGGGCCCCGGCCCAATCTATTAACTGCTGGCCGGGCAGCTCCAGAAGTCCCGTGTTATTGGGCAGCGACAGGCGCCACAGCGGCAGGCCTTCGTCGAAGAATGCCAGGCGTTGTTCGTTGAGATTGGCCCAGTAATCGGCGGCCAACGGCTCGCCACCCAGGCGGTCGCGGGCCGCGGCCACCGAGCCTTCGCCGCCCTCCAGGCGCAGGTGCAGGCACTGGCCGTCATGGCTGGCGGCGCTGATGGGCAGCGGTTGCTGGCCCCAGTCGGCGAGCCGGGCCAGGGCCTTGGCGCTGTCCATTTCCAGGCTCAGGCTGAGGCACTGGCGCGGTTTGGGCAGGACCTTGAGCGACACCTCGGTGAGCACTCCCAGGCAACCGTAGCTGCCCACCAGCAAGCGCGAGAGGTCGTAGCCGGCGACGTTTTTCATCACCTCGCCGCCAAAGCGCAACAGCTTGCCGGTGCCGGTGATCACCCGGCTGCCGAGGACGAAGTCGCGCACCGAGCCGGCCCAGGGCCGCCGCGGGCCGGACAAGCCGGTGGCGACCATGCCGCCGACCGTGGCGCCGTCGCCGAAGGCCGGCGGTTCGCAGGCCAGCATTTGCCCGGCGGCGTCCAGCGTGGCCAGCAGTTCCGCAAGCGGCGTGCCGGCGCGGACCGTCACCACCAACTCGGTCGGGTCGTAGCTGACGATGCCGCGATGGCCGCGGGTGTCGAGCACTTCTCCAGCGCTCATGCGCCCGAGAAAGGCCTTGCTGTTGCCGCCCTGGATCAGCAGCGGGGTATTGCCGGCCAGCGCCTGCCCGACCTGTTCCAGCAGTTCGCCGCTGGCGTCGTTATCCGCGTGTGCCGTCATCAGAAACGCTCCAGCTCGGGGAAGGGCAATTGTCCGGCGTGCACATGCATGGCGCCGAATTCGGCGCAGCGGTGCAGGGTCGGGATGTTCTTGCCGGGGTTGAGCAGGCCGCCGGGGTCGAAGGCCGCCTTGACCGCGTGGAACAGGGTCAGCTCGTCGCTGTTGAACTGGGCGCACATCTGGTTGATTTTCTCCCGGCCGACCCCGTGTTCGCCGGTGATGCTGCCCCCGACCGCCACGCACAGTTCGAGGATCCTGCCGCCCAGGGCTTCGGCGCGGTCCAGTTCGCCGGGCTGGTTGGCGTCGAACAGGATCAGCGGGTGCATGTTGCCGTCGCCGGCATGAAACACATTGGCCACCCGCAGCTGGTATTCGGCGGCCAGCGCGGCGATGGCCTTGAGCACCCCCGGCAGTGCGCGGCGCGGAATGGTGCCGTCCATGCAGTAGTAGTCCGGCGACAGCCGGCCCACCGCCGGGAAGGCGTTCTTGCGCCCGGCCCAGAAACGCACCCGTTCGGCTTCGTCGCGGGCCTGGCGGACCTCGGTGGCGCCGGCCCGTTCGAGCACCGCGCGGACCCGGTCGCAGTCGTCGTGGACATCGGCTTCGACACCGTCCAGCTCGCACAGCAGGATGGCCTCGGCGTCCACCGGGTAGCCGGCGTGAATGAAGTCCTCGGCGGCGCGGAGTGCCAGGTTGTCCATCATTTCCAGGCCGCCGGGGATGATGCCGGCGGCGATGATATCGGCCACCGCGCGGCCGGCTTTTTCCACCGAGTCGAAGGCCGCCAGCAGCACCTTGGCCAGTTGCGGCTTGGGCAGCAGCTTGACCGTGACTTCGGTGATGATCCCGAGCAGGCCTTCGGAGCCGGTGAACAGCGCCAGCAGGTCGAAGCCTGGCGCGTCCAGGGCGTCGCTACCCAGGGTCAGGCGTTCGCCTTCGACGCTGAGGATCTCCACCTTGAGCAGGTTGTGCACGGTCAGGCCGTATTTCAGGCAATGCACGCCGCCGGCGTTTTCCGCGACGTTGCCGCCGATCGAGCAGGCGATCTGCGAGGACGGATCGGGGGCGTAGTACAGGCCGAACGGCGCGGCGGCCTGGGAGATCGCCAGGTTGCGCACCCCGGGCTGGATCCGCGCGGTGCGGGCGGCGGGGTCGATATGCAGGATCTGGTTGAAGCGCGCCATCACCAGCAGCACGCCCTGTTCCAGGGGCAGGGCGCCACCGGAGAGGCCGGTGCCGGCACCGCGGGCGACCACCGGCACGCGCCGTTCATGGCAGATCCGCAGCAGCTCCTGCACCTGCTCGATATGCCGCGGCAGGGCCACCAGCATCGGCGTGGTGCGATAGGCCGAGAGGCCGTCGCATTCGTAGGGCTTGAGGTCTTCCGTCTGGTGCAGCAGGTCGAGGTCGGGCAGGCGCTGGCGCAGCGCTTGGAGCAATGCCGCTTTATCGACGCTGGGCAGCGCGCCGTCGACGCGTTCGTCGTAGAGGATATTCATGGGTGGCTAACGACCCTGAGTTGTTTTTATTAGGCGGCCGGCAGGGGCAGGCCGCTCAGTTGCATCATTGGCCCGGCTGGCCTTACTGTCCACGGGGCCGAGCGCTGGTCGAACCAGTTTGTTTTGCCGTCGATGCCGGGTTTTTTATAAAAAGCCAGGCATATCAGCAGGATGGCCTGGCGGTCCGCTTGATCGGGTTTTTTCTTCACAGCTGGTCATACCAGTGGAGGACGCATGCACAAGAGCGATTCGGGCCGGCACCAGGTGGCGGATGTGGTGTGTGAACGCATCGAGCGCCTGATCGTCGACGGCGTACTCAAGACCGGCCAGCTGCTGCCCTCGGAGCGGCGCCTCACGGAAAAACTCGGGGTATCGCGCACGGCTTTGCGCGAGGGCCTGAAGCTGCTGCGGGCGCGGGGCATCATCGAAACCGAACAGGGCAAGGGCTCGTTTGTCGCCCAACTGTCGGGGCAGGGCGCGACCTCGGCGCTGATGCATCTGTTCAGCTCCCAGCCACGCACCCTCTACGACTTGTTCGAAGTGCGCAGCCTGCTGGAAGGCGAGTCGGCGCGGCTGGCGGCGTTGCGCGGCACCGAGGCCGATTTCGTGCTGATCGGCCGCGCCTATCAGGCGCTGCTGGACGCCCACGACCAGGCCCTTGATGCCTCGGCCCACGCGCGCCTGGATCACGCTTTCCACCTGGCGATCTGCGAGGCTTCGCACAACCCGGTGCTGGTGCAGACCCTGCGCTCGCTGACCGACCTGCTGCTCAATTCGGTGTTCGCCTCGGTCAACAACCTCTACCACCGCCAGGCGCAGAAGCGCCAGATCGACCGCCAGCACGCGCGGCTCTACAACGCCGTCACCGGCCGCCTGCCGGAGCAGGCGCGCAAGGCCGCCATCGCGCATATCCAGGGCCTCTGCGACAACCTGCGGGAGATCGAAAACGAAGAGCAGCGCCTGGTGCGGGCGACCTTGCGCCTGGAAGGCTGGAACTGAAGCCGCCGCGACCAGGGGCCAATGGCGGCGACGGGCAGCCACTACACTGCTAGAGACGCGGCAACATCCGCGTCGTCGACGACCACCACAAAGGAGTCACCCCATGTCCAACGAGACTTGTGCCTGTCCAGGCTGCACCTGCAAGGTCGGCGCCCATGCCATTGTGCGTCACGGCAAGCACTACTGCTGCCAGGCCTGCGCCAGCCACCACGCCAACGGCGAACCCTGCGCCTCTACCAAAGGCTGCGATTGCGCCAAGGGCGCGCATCACTGACGTGCTGCAACAGTGGCGGGGCGAAAAAAAACAGTGGAGCCTGTCGTGGCTCCACTTTCAATTGTGCGGGGTGCAGATACCGCTTTCGCTGGCAAGGCGGCTGGCCGGCGGCTTTGGCAGCGCACGCCGCAAGGCATCGACCTCGCTTGGCTCAGGTCGACGGTCGCCAGGTGACGTTCTCGATACCGAATTTTTCCGCCAGGGGCTTGCTGGTCTTTTTCACCCGTTCCAGGCCAAAGCGGCCGATGCGGCCGACACCGGCGTCGCAGCTTGCCCAGTGCCACGCCTCGGCGTTGTCCATCTTCTCCGAGCGGATGATGAAGGACTTGGGGGTGCCGTGCAGGGTGTATTCGATGACGAAAAGTTTTGCGTTGTTCATAGAGCTATCAATCCTCCCTGTGATGGTTTAGTGACCCGCGCGGGCAGGGAAAAATTCACTCGGATTGTCGAGCAAGGGTATCAGCGGTCGGGCAGTGGTCGGGCAGGCATTCGAACGGGTTATTGCCTGTCGCTGCGGCGCCCGTTCGGATGTTTTCTCGCGGTTTTCCAGGCGGATCGACGGGGTTACCATGGGCCCCCCTTGCTTGACGACGATGCCCGGCCATGGCCCTTGCCGCACCTCCCGACCTCAGCGACACCGACGTACCGGTGCAACCCCTGGCGCGCACCTATCCGCGCGGCCTGTTCATCGAGCCCCACGAACACGCCTGGGGGCAGCTGCTGTACGCCATGAGCGGGGTGATGTGGGTCGAGACGCCGAACGAGGCGCTGGTGGTGCCGCCGCAACGGGCGGTGTGGCTGCCGCCGGGCGTGCCCCACGGGATCCGCGTGGTCACCGACCTGCAGATGCGCAATATCTATCTGCGCCCGTGCCTGGCGGCGACCCTCGACAGCCAGGTGCAGGTGTTGCAGGTGGACAACCTGCTGCGCGAGTTGATCGTGCGCCTGGTGGAACATGACGGCGCGCCGCAGCCGGAGTACTACGACGCGCTGGTGGGCCTGGCCCTGCTGGAGCTCAAGCGCGCCCGGCGCTCGCAGCTGAAGATCGTCCTGCCGGACAGTTCCGACCGGCGCCTGATCAGCCTCTGCCAGGCGGTGATGGCCGCGCCTTCCCTGGACATTCCCTTCGAACGCCACGCCGAGGCGGCGGGCGCCAGCGTGCGCACCCTGGCGCGGCTGTTCAAGGACGGCCTGGGCATGGGCTTCGCCGAGTGGCGCCGCCAGGTGCAACTGGCCACGGCCGCCGCCGAATTGATCCAGGGCGTGCCGGTCGGCACCATCGCCCGTGAGCTGGGGTATTCCCCCGGCAGCTTCAGCGACATGTTCCGCCGCGAGCTGGGGCTGGCCCCGTCGCAATACGCGGCCGGGGAAGCCCGAGCCTGAGTGCCTGTCATCCCTGTAGCCGCTGCCGAGCTCTGCGAGGCTGCGACCGGGCCACCGCGTTTATCCAGACCCACTGCATTCTCAGGTTTTGCGCCTGCTGTGCAGTCGATCGCAGCCTCGCGCGGCTCGGCAGCGGCTACGGGGGCTTTGCGTACAGGCATCCATTGTGTGTGGGCGCTGCAATCCCGTAGGAGCGAAGCTTGCTCGCGATGAACGATAACGCGGTATGCCAGACATTCCACGTCGGGGCCATCGCAGCCAGGCTTCGCTCTTACTCGTTCATACCCACAGATTGGCCGAAATCCTGAAGTGCTTGGCCGGTTGCCCGGTTCGGCGTTCCCTAGACTCCCGGCATGCCCACTTGCCGCCGCCCAGGCGCGGCGCACTGCCTGGAGTTCGTCATGCATTACCTCATCTCCCTGGCCATCGGTCTCGGCGTCGGCCTGCTTTATGGCGCGCTGAATTTTCGCTCGCCGGCGCCGCCGGCCATCGCCCTGGTCGGGCTGCTCGGCATGCTCGCCGGCGAACAGCTGTGGCCCATGGGCCGGCAGCTGGTGAGCAACTGGTTGTCCTGAGGCCTTTCGATTCTTTTATATATTCCTGTTCATGGAGGTGCTTATGCACGCCCTGCAATTTTCCAAGACCGGCGATCTCTCGTCGCTGCACTACGTCGAGGTGCCGACCCCGGTGCCGGCCGCCGATCAGGTACTGGTGCGGATCAAGGCCGCCGGCCTCAATCCCAGCGATGTGAAAAATGTGCTCGGGCGTTTTCCCTACACCACCTTGCCGCGCATTCCCGGGCGGGACTTTGCCGGGGTGGTGGTGGAGGGGCCGCAGGAGTGGGTGGGGCAGGAGGTCTGGGGCACCGGCAAGGAACTGGGGTTCTATGCGGACGGCTCCCATGCCCAGTACGTGGCGCTGTCGGCCAAGGGCGTGGCGCACAAGCCGGCGCAGTTGAGCTTCGCCCAGGCCGCCAGCCTGGGGGTGCCTTACACCACCGCCTGGGATGCCCTGGAACGCAGCGGGGTAAGCGCCGGCACCACGTTGCTGGTGATTGGCGGCGGGGCGGTGGGCAGCGCCGCCCTGGCCCTGGCGAAGGTTCGCGGGGCCAGGGTGCTGGCCGCCGCGCGGCGCCCGGAACAGGTCAAGGCCTTGCAGGCACAAGGGTTCCAGACCTTGCAACTGGACCAGCCGGAAGACCTGGGGGCGCAGGTCAACGAGGTGTTCGCCGGCGGCGCCGAGGTGATCTTCGACACCACCGGTTTCTGGCTACCGGCCTCGGTCGCGGCCCTGGCGCCGTTCGGCCGCATCGCCATCATCGCCGCGCCGGTGGACGGTCATGTGCAACTGCCGGCCCTGGGCCTGTATCGCAAGGGCGGTTCGGTGGTCGGGATCAACTCGTTGCTGTACGGCGTGCAGGCCTGCGCGGCCATGCTCGAGCAGTTCGGCCGGTTCTTCGATGAGGGGCTGTTGCCATTGCCG
This sequence comes from Pseudomonas sp. NFPP07, assembly GCF_900115645.1. Taxonomy (NCBI): domain Bacteria; kingdom Pseudomonadati; phylum Pseudomonadota; class Gammaproteobacteria; order Pseudomonadales; family Pseudomonadaceae; genus Pseudomonas; species Pseudomonas sp. NFPP07. The sequence goes on along the minus strand of NZ_FOXG01000004.1, from coordinate 476,420 downwards.
CAGGGGCTGTTCGAATCGCCGCTGGAGCAGGGCGTCGAGCGTTATCACGAGGTCAATCAGGGCAGTGGCGAGAAGGTGATTTTGCTGCCGTAAGGGTGGGGTCTTGTGCGGGTCAGAGGATTGGCGTGGCTTGTTGTAGCCGCTGCCGAAGGCTGCGATTGCCCCGAAGGGGCGCGGCGATCTTGCGTTCGCTGAGGTCCTGCGGACCTATCGCAGCCTGCGGCAGCGGCTACAGGTTGGTTTACGCCCCCGGCACGCCTTTCTCCCACGCCGACCAGTTCTTCAGGATGTCCTGCACCAGCGGGTTGCCGGTGCGATAGAGGTTTTCCAGGGCCGGGACAAAACCGCCCTGGTCGGCGTACTTGAGCAGGTTGTCGACCTCGCTGCCGCCCGGCTCGGGGCGGTCGAAGTCGGAGCCGGCGCGGACCACCGCCAGCCGCTGCACGTCCACCCGGCCTTCGCGGCTGGCGCGCAGCAGGGCCTCGTAGGTCGAGTTGTCTTCCTGCTGGGTGGTGCAGTATTCGCCCTTGTTGTCGGTCAGCAGGCGGGTCCAGACCTCGGCCCGCTCGCTCAGGCGCGTACCGGAGAACCAGGTGTTGCCCGCCAGGGTGTCGCACTGGGTCACCACCGGCGGCTGGTTGGCCGGGGCCGCCGGGTACTTGAGGCGCCAGGCCGCCGATTCCTTGCTTTCGCTCAGGCTTACCCTACGCGACAGGGCGAAGGCCTTGGCCTGGAGTTTCGGGTTGAGTTCGAAGACTTCGGTCTTGTAGTCCAGCGGCGGTTTCTCGTTCGGGCCTTTGGTATTGATGCCCAGGTAGCCGGTCGGCCAGTCCTTGGGCGCGTCCCGCGAATCCAGTTCCCACTGGGTACCGAATTCCACCAGGTAATGGGCCCAGGCGGTGGTGCCGATGGTCCCGTGTTTAGGGCTGATGCCGGCGATCCCGGCGACCAGGAAGTAGCTTTTGCGCAGGTCGAATTTCGGCGACAGCGCCAGTGCCAGGGTCGAGGCCGCGGCGTTGGTCTGGCCCATGCCGGTGACCAGCAGGCAGACGTCCCTGGTATTGCAACGGATCGCCGGGTACTCCGCCGACAGGCCGGGTACGCGCACTTCCTGTTTCAGTTCCAGGCGCTCGATCCAGTGCTGGGCCTCGGGGGCGAACATGGTGATCAGCATCACCTTGGGTTTGATCGGGGTCGCCGGGGCCTCGGCGGCCCAGGCCGTCGAAGCGAGCAGGGCGCCGCAGGCCAGGCCCACGGAAAGGGAAAGACGGGTTATCGCGTGCATGAAAGCCTCCATTGCTTGAGTGATCAGAACTGGTAACCGATGCCGGCGTAGTAACCCCAGCCGTTGGACCGGGCGCGGAAATCGCCATCGCCGAAATTCAGCTCGCTGCCGTCCTGCCAGTTGCCGCCGTTGTGGAAGTAACGGCCGACCAGGGTGAACCGCAGGTGGGTGAAGGAATACAGCAATACGTTGGTGGATACCGTGGCGTTGGCGGTACGGGCCGGGTTGTCCTTGTGCAGGTCCGAGCCGAAATCGAAGTTGGTGAAGCCGATATAGGTCAGCGACGCGCCGTTGCCGAACTTGCTGATGGGTACGATGTACTTGAGCTGGGCGCGGTAGCCGTCCCAGGAATATTCATTGCTGGCACCGTAGTTTTCCCACTGGTAGCGCCCGTAGAAGTTGGCCGACAGGTTGACCCGCGAATGGGTGTCGATGTCGGTGCCCAGGCCGCTGTACAGGGTATTGGCGCGGTTGGCGCTGTTGCTGCCGTGGTCGTAGATCCAGTCGAAGGCCACGTACCACTCCTTAAAGGGGCCGATGGCCAGGCTGCGTCCGGCCAGGTAGTCGATGGAGATCCGCGGCTCGTGCTCCATGAACACCGGCGAGCCGTGGTCCCACACGCCTTTGTCGTGGCTGTTGCCGATGTTGAAGATCTTCGGGATGTCGATGTAGCCGTACAGCTCGAACGGCCCCTTGCGGCCGAAGTACTCGTATTCCAGGTAGATATCGTCGGCCGGCTGCGGGCCGAAACTGATGTCCTTGCTGCCGATCAGGGTCAGGTCCTGGTTGTACCAGTCCGACAGGTATGCACCTTTTGTGGGCGGATTGGCGTCCGGGCTGAGGGTTTCGCCCTGGGCCGAGTCATCAACGCTTTGTTGGCGGTCGACGGTTTTTTCCTGGGCCTGGGCAGCACTGCTGAGTACTCCCGTAACGACGGTCAGTAGCAGGGAAACAGCCAGGGTGCGACAGGAGGCCGAAGGTGTAAGAGGTCGATGCATTGAAACTCCCTGTTCATGCGGTAGGAAAGCCATGGCTGGCCGGGTTGAGGCGAACTTGTATTGATCGTCGGCTCAACGGGTTCGCGCAAACGTTTGCATATGCTGTACCAACTTCGCTCAGGTGGTTGAAACAAATGAAAAATCGGTGCAGAAACTGACTGCCTTGTTAGGAAATATCCGGAAAATCAAACCGGATACTTCTGAAATCGCTGGGCGGTAAGAGGGTGGGGCATAAGGTGGGCACTTGTGAGGGGATGTATCTGATCTGACAAAAAAGCTGTTTTTTAACTAATTGATAAATAAGGAGTTGATAACTTTTTACGAAGTTTTATCGGTCAATTCTTACCATAGTATTAATGCTATTTAATCCTGCGGTTTCGTCTCTGCCCCCGCAAAGCTCGTCTACGTTTCTGGCACGGAGCAATTTTCGCCACGGTCAGGTATTCGAAGTCAGTGCGTATCGATTCAGGACGTTGCTGAGCGAGCAGTACACGCATTCATGGATGAACAGCTTGGCCCCTTAGTAAGGAGTTGAGCGTGGACAAAGTTCAGGTCAGGGACGCAGTCAATCATCTTTCCCCCCTTTCTTTGGCAGTTCGCCTGGGGCTTGCCGGGTTGCTGCTCAGCCTGGTCAGTCCTTCGGCCATGGCCACCTGTTCCACCGTCGGCAGCGTGGTGACCTGTACCGGCGTACCGGGCCTGCCGCTGTTCCTCAACAACTTTTCCAGCGCCACCGATGGCCTGACGGTCAACGTCAACAGTGGCGCGCAAATGAACGCGACCCTGGGCGGCAAGGTGCTGGACCTGACCGGCAGCACCATCACCCTGAACAACGCCGGGACCCTCGATCCGGCGCTGCTGGGGCTGGTCTCGGTGCTGAGCGGCGGGGCCTTCATCGGCAACGGCGCGGCGGGGGTGGTCAACGTCACCAACGCCGTCACCGGGATCATGCGCGGTACCGGGCAATTGCTCGGCCTGAACCTGAGCAGCCTGGACGGCGCCGCGCTGAACATCAACAACGGTACTGGCGGTACCACCACCATCGTCAACAACGGCACCATCACCTCGACCGGCCTGTCGCTGCTCAGCGTGACCCTGGCGGACACGCCGGTGGTGGCGGTGTACGGCGGTTCCCAGGTGAACATGACCAACAACGGCACGCTGGAGGGCCGGGTCGCCTTCGAGAGCTCCAGCGGCGGCAATACCTTCATCAACACCGGCACCATCCAGGGTGGGGTGTCGATGGGGGTGAACAGCACCAACACCTTCACTGCGGTTACCGGTTCCAGTGTCGGCGTCGGCGATGGGATCAACATCAGCCTCGGCCTCGGCGGCCTGCCAGGGATCAACCTGACCTTCGCACCCACCGGCAAGGTCGATGGCGGCGCGGGCGGCACCAACACCCTGATCCTGCAGAACACCATCGGCCCTGGTGGTGGCACCACCGGCAGTGGCACGGTGTCGAGCGACAATTACATCAACTTCAACAACCTCACGCTCAACAGCGGTACCTGGACCTTGCAGGGGCCCATGGTCAGCGGCAGCACCACCCTCAACGGCGGCATCGCCCAGTTCGATAACAGCGGTACCTTCGGCAGCGGGGTGCTGACCAGCAATGGCGGGATTCTGCAGGCCAGTTCCGGCGGCCTGGCCTTGAGCAATCTGGTGACCCTGGGCGCCGGCGGCCTGACCGTGCAGGGCGGCAACGACCTGAGCCTGGCCGGGGTGATTTCCGGTACTGGCGGCCTGACCAAGAGCGGCGCCGGCCAGTTGAGTCTCGACGGGGCCAACACCTACAGCGGCAACACCAGCATCAGCGCCGGCTCGGTACAACTGGGCAACAACCTGGCCTTCGGCAGCGGCACGCTGAGCATCGATGGCGCGGCCACGCTGTCGACGCCCGGCACCATCACCCTGAACAACCTGGTCACCCTCAACAACAGCATGATCGCCACCGGCGCCGGCAGCCTGACCCTGGCGGGGCTGGTCAGCGGCAGCGGCGGGATCACCAAGAGCGGCAGTGGCAGCCTGCTTCTCAGTGGCATCAACAGCGGGTATTCCGGCACCACCACCCTGAGCGCCGGCACCCTCAGCGTGAGCAACGACAGTGCCCTGGGCAGCGGCGGACTGACCGTGAGTGGCAGCGCCAGCCTGGACAGCAGCGCCGCGGTGAATCTGGCCAATGCCGTGACCCTGAATGCCAACCTGACCACCCTCGGTAGCAATGCCCTGACCCTGGGCGGCGTGCTGTCCGGCACCGGCGGGCTGATCAAGAACGGTAGCGCCGACCTGACCCTGAGCGGTACCAACACCTACTCGGGCGGCACCTCGCTCAATGGCGGCACGCTGCTGGTGGGCTCCGGCACCGCCCTGGGCACAGGCGCCCTCAACGCTGGCGCGGGTACCACCCTGGACGCCAGCGCGGCCGTGAGCCTGGGCAATGCCATCAACCTCAGCGGCGACCTGACCCTTGGCGGGAGTCAGGACCTGACCCTGGGCGGGGCGATCAACGGCGCGGGCGGACTGATCAAGGACGGGGCCGCGGCCCTGACCCTGAACGGTGCCAACGGCTACCTGGGCGATACCGCCCTCAACAGCGGCTCGCTGATTCTCGGTTCGAATACGGCGCTGGGTCTCGGCGCCCTGAACACCGCCAGCGGCACCACCCTGGATACGAATACTGCAGTGACCCTGGCCAATGCCCTGAACCTCACCGGCAACCTGAGCCTCGGCGGCAGCGCCGACCTGACCCTGGACGGCGTGGTCGGCGGCAGCGGCGGCCTGACCAAGAACGGTGCGGCCAACCTGATCCTCAACGGCGCCAACACCTTTCTTGCCGGCACCGTCCTCAATGGCGGCACCCTGACCCTGGGCAACGCCGATGCCCTGGGCAGTGGCGCCCTGACCGTGGGCGGCGCGGCGACCCTCGACAATACGGCCAGCATCGGCCTGGCCAACGATGTCACGCTCAATGCCGACCTGACCCTGGCCGGCAGCAACGCCCTGACCCTGGATGGCCTGGTCAGCGGCACCAGCGGGTTGATCAAGAATGGTGCGGCCAGCCTCACGCTCAACGGTGCCAATACCTACCAGGGCGGCACCACCCTCAATGCCGGGGGGCTGGTCCTGGGCAATGGCGCGGCATTGGGCAGCGGCGACCTGACCGTAGCCGGCGCCGGGACCTTGAGCGGCAGCGGCGCGCTGACCCTGAACAACGGTGTGCACCTCGATGCCAACCTGACGCTGGACGCGAGTAATCCCCTGACACTGGCTGGAGTCATAGACGGTACCAGCGGGCTGATCAAGAACGGCACCTCGAGCCTGACCCTGAGCGGCAACAACAGCTACCAGGGCACCACCGCGCTGAATGCCGGCTCGCTGATCGTCGGTTCCAATACCGCCCTGGGCACCGGAGCGCTGAATGCCGCCGCCGGCACCACCCTCGATGCCAATGCCGCGGTCAGCCTCGGCAACGCCATCAACCTGGGCGGCAACCTGACCCTCGGCGGCACTCAGGACCTGACCCTGGGCGGGGTGATCAACGGCGTCGGCGGGCTGATCAAGAACGGCACGGCCGACCTGACCCTCAATGGCGCCAACGGTTACCTGGGCAATACCGCACTCAATGCCGGCACGCTGATCGTCGGCGCCAATACCGCCCTTGGCGGCGGTGCGCTGAACGCGGCCGCGGGCACTACGCTGGACGCCAATACCGCCGTCACCCTGGGCAACCAGGTGAACCTGGCCGGTGCCCTGAACATCGCTGGCAGCGCCGACCTGACGCTGTCCGGCGCAGTCAACGGCGCCGGCAGCCTGGTCAAGGACGGCAGCGCCAACCTGGTGCTTAACGGCAGCAATGGCTTCCTTGGCGGCACCACCTTGAATGCCGGCACCTTGACCGTTGGCGCCGATGCGGCGCTGGGGCTCGGTGCATTGACCGTCGGCGGCGCAGCGACCCTGGACAGCAACACCGCCGTGACCCTGAACAACGACGTGGCGCTCAATGCCAACCTGACCTTCGGCGGCAGCAACGCCCTGACCCTGGACGGCGTGGTCAGCGGCACCGGCGCACTGGTCAAGAATGGCGCGGGCGAGCTGCAGCTCAACGGCGTCAACGTCTATGCCGGCGGCACCAGTCTGAATGCCGGTACCCTGACCCTGGGCAATGCCGCGGCATTGGGCAGCGGCGACTTGACCGTGGGTGGCGCGGCGACCCTGGACAACAGCGCGGCTTTCACCCTGGGCAACGACATCGTGCTCAACGCCGACCTGAGCTTCGCCGGCAACAACAACCTGACCCTGGGCGGGGTGGTCAGCGGCGGTGGGGCGCTGATCAAGAACGGCCTGGGCGATCTGAGCCTGTCGGGCAACAACAGCTTCACCGGCGCCCTGGACATCAATGCCGGTAGCGTCAGCACCCTGAGCACCGGCGCCCTGGGCAATACCTCGGGCGCCAACGTCAGCGCTGGGGCCAGCCTCAACCTGGGGGCCGACAGCAGCCTGGCGAGCCTGACCGGCAGCGGCGCGGTACAGATCGGCGCGGGCGCCACCCTGAGCGTCGGCGGCGTCAGTGCCAGCAGCACCTTCGACGGCAGCCTGGGCGGCAGCGGCGGCCTGACCAAGGTCGGCAGCGGCACCCTCGACCTCACCGGGATCAACGGCATCACCGGCACTACCCAGGTCAACGGCGGCACCCTGAATGTCAGCGGCTCCCTGGGCAGTGCCAACGTCGGCGTCGCCAGCGGCGCGACCCTGACCGGCAGCGGCTCGTTGCTGGGCACGCTGAACGTGGCCGATGGCGGTCACCTGGCCTTGAGCTCGGGCAGCACCCTTTCGACGGGCGGGCTGGTCCTCGGTGGCAATGCCAACCTCGACGCCAGCCTTGGCGCACCGTCCACCACCTCGCTGCTCGATGTCGGCGGCAACCTGACCCTCGACGGCAAGCTGAATGTCACCGACGCCGGTGGCTTCGGCGTGGGCGTGTACCGCTTGATCAACTACACCGGCAGCCTGGTCGACCTCGGGCTGGACATCAATAGCGTGCCCGTGGGGTTCAGCCTCGGTGACCTGCAGGTACAGACCTCGGTGGGCAACCAGGTCAACGTGCTGGTGTCTGCGCCGAACGTCAATATCCGCTTCTGGGACGGCAGCCAGACCATCGCCAATGGCAGCGTCGATGGCGGCAGCGGTACCTGGAGTACCGCCGGCAGCAACTGGACATCGTCCGACGGCGTGCTCAACCAGGCCTGGGCTGGCGATTTCGGGATCTTCCAGGGCACTGCGGGTACCGTCACCGTCGACGGCGCCCAGGCATTCACCGGCCTGCAATTCACCACCAGCGGCTACAACCTGGTGGCGGGCACCGCCGGTGCGCTGACCGCGGTCAACGGCACTGGTGGCAACACCGCGCTGCGGGTCGATCCGGGTGTCACCGCGACCCTCGGCGTGGACATCAACGGCAGCGGCACCCTGGCCAAGCTCGACGCCGGCACCCTGGTGCTCAATGGCACCAACACCTACAGCGGTGGCACTTTGCTCAATGGCGGGACCCTGGTGGTCGGCAACGACTCGGCGCTGGGCAGCGGCCAACTGACCGTCGCCGCCGGCACCACCCTGGACAGCAACACCGCGGTCAACCTGGCCAACGCAGTCACCCTCAACGGCAACCTGACGGTCGCCGGCAGCAATGACCTGGCCCTGAACGGCGCCATCGGCGGCACTGGCGGCCTGATCAAGAGCGGTAGCGCCGACCTGACCCTGGGCGGCAATAACAGCTACCTGGGCCCGACCGCGTTGAACGCCGGCGGCCTGATCCTGGCATCCAACACGGCGCTGGGCAGTGGCGCGCTGAACGCCGCTGCCGGCACCACCCTGGATGCCAGCAGCCCAGTCAGTGTGAGTAACGCGGTGAACCTGGCCGGCAACCTGGGCATCGGCGGTAGCGCCGACCTGACCCTCGCCGGGTCGATCAACGGTGCCGGCAGCCTGAGCAAGGACGGCAGCGCCAACCTGACCCTTAGCGGCGCCAACGGTTTCCTCGGCGGCACCACCCTCAATGCCGGCACCCTGACTCTGGGCAATGCCGCGGCCTTGGGCCTGGGCAGCCTGACGGTGGCCGGCGCCTCCACCCTGGACAGCAATACCGGCCTGACCCTGGGCAACAACCTGGCATTGAACGCTGACCTGACGGTCGGCGGCAGCCAGGCCCTGACCCTGGGCGGGGTAATCAGCGGCACCGGGGAGTTGAGCAAAAACGGCACGGCCAACCTGACCCTCAACGGTGTCAACACCTACCAGGGCGGCACCACCCTGAACGCTGGCAGCCTGACCCTGGGCGGCGCGGCGGCCCTGGGCAGCGGTGCCTTGACAGTGGCGGGCAATGCGACCCTGGACAACAGCGCGCCGCTGATCCTGGCCAACGACCTCAACCTCAATGCCGGGCTCAGCGTGGCGGGCAGCAACGACCTGACCCTGGCCGGCACCCTGGCCGGCAGCGGCACCTTGACCAAGAACGGCACGGCCGACCTGCTCCTCAGCGGCAGCAATACCTTCAGTGGCCAGTTCAACGTCGCGGCCGGCAGCCTGAGCACCCTGGGCGGCTCGGCGCTGGGCAACGACGCCGGGGTCAACCTGGCCAGCGGCACCCAACTCAACCTCGGTGGTTCGGCCAGCCTCGCCAGCCTGACCGGCAGCGGCACGGCGCAGGTGGGCGCGGGCAGCACTCTGAGCATTGGTGGCAACAACCTCAGCAGCACCTTCGACGGCAGCCTGAGCGGCAGCGGCCTGCTGAGCAAACTCGGTAGCGGCACCCTGACCTTGAGCGGCAGCAACGCCCTGACTGGCGATACCAGCGTCAATGCCGGCACCCTGAACGTCAGCGGTTCGCTGGCCAGTGCCAATGTGGCAGTCAACAACAGCGGTACCCTGACTGGTACCGGCAGCCTGAGCGGCGCGGTAACGGTCGCCGACGGCGGCCATCTGAGCCTCAGCAGCGGCAACACCCTGACGCTGGGTTCGCTGGTGCTGGCGCCGAACGCCAACCTGGATGTCGGCCTGGGTACGCCGGTGGCGGGTGGCGGGACTTCGCTGCTCAACGTCGGCGGCAACCTGACCCTCGACGGCACGCTCAATGTCAGCGATATCGGCGGCTTCGGCAGCGGCGTGTATCGCCTGATCAACTACACCGGCAGCCTGACCGACAACGGCCTGGTGGTCGGCAGTGTGCCGGGCAGTGTGGTGCCGGGCGACCTGCAGGTGCAGACCGCGGTGGGCAGCCAGGTCAACCTGCTGGTGACCGCGCCCAACACCCTCGTGCAGTTCTGGGACGGCGGGCAGTTGACCGGCAACGGCGCCATCGACGGCGGCAGCGGCACCTGGGCCAGCGGCACCAGCAACTGGACCAATGTCGATGGCACCCTCAATCAGAACTGGGCCAACAGCTTCGCGGTGTTCCAGGGCGCGGCCGGCAACGTCACGCTCAACGGCACGCAAAGCATCACCGGCATGCAGTTCGTCACCGATGGCTACAACCTGATCGATGGCACCTCCGGTGCGCTGAACGCGGTCAATGGCGCCACCGGCAATACGGCGATCCGCGTCGACCCGAACGTCACCGCCACGATCGGTGTGGCCATCAACGGCGCCGGCACCCTGGCCAAGCTCGACAGCGGCACCCTGGTGCTCAACGGCAGCAATGGCTATACCGGCGGTACCGCCCTGAACGGCGGCACCCTGGTGGTGGGCAACAACAGTGCCCTGGGCAGTGGCGTGCTGACCGCGGCTAACGGCACCACCCTGGACAGCAATGGCGCGGTCAGCCTGGGCAACACGGTAGTGCTGAACGGCGGGTTGAATGTGGCCGGCTCCAACGACCTGACCCTGGCTGGCGTGGTCAGCGGCAGCGGCAGCCTGATCAAGAACGGCGCGGCGAACCTGACCCTCGACGGCAGCAATAGTTATCAGGGCGGCACTCAGCTCAATGGCGGCGAGCTGACCCTGGGCAACAACGCGGCCATCGGCAGCGGCGCCTTGAGCGTCGGCGGCAATGCCCAGCTCGACAGCAGCACGGCCTTGCAACTGACCAACGCCATCAACCTGGGCGCCCAGCTGACCCTGGCCGGAACCCAGGACACCACCCTCAGCGGCGCCATCGGCGGCAGCGGCAGCCTGGTCAAGAATGGCAGCGGTGCCTTGCTGCTCAGTGGCGCCAACAGCTACACCGGCGGCACCACCCTCAATGGCGGCACCACCACCGGCGATACCTCCAGCCTCAAAGGCGCGATCCTCAACAACGCAGCGCTGACCTTCGCCCAGAACAGCGACGGCACCTACAGCGGCAACCTCAGCGGTAGCGGCACCCTGACCAAAAGCGGCACCGGCGAACTGCTGCTGACTGGCAGCAACGGCTTCACCGGCACCACCAACGTGCAAGCCGGTTCGTTGCGGGTCGACGGGAGCTTGAGCAGTGCCACGGTGAATGTCGCTTCCGGCGCGGCTATTGGTGGCAGCGGAGAAATTGGCGGGACCCTGCAACTGGCCAGCGGCGCCACCTTGAGTGCTGGCGGCGCTGCCACTCCGTTGTCGGTGGGCGCCTTGAACCTGGCCTCGGGGACGACGCTGGACTTCACCCTGGGGCAAGCCAGCAGTTCGACCACGGTGGTCGATGTGGCCGGCAACCTGACTCTCGATGGCACCCTCAACGTCACCAACGGCGGCGGTTTTGGTGTCGGTATCTACCAGCTGTTCCGCTACGGCGGTAGCCTGACCGACAACGGCCTGGTCTACGGCACGCTGCCAGCGGGTGTGCTGCCTGCGAGCCTGACGCTGCAGACCGCGCTGGCCAAGCAGGTCAACCTGCTGGTACAGGGCACACCGGGTGAGGTGCAGTTCTGGAACGGTGACAAGACCACCGCCGACGGCAGCATCACCGGTGGCAGTGGCACCTGGGGGCCGGGCACCAACTGGACCGACCCGAACGGCACCCAGAGCCTGGGTTCCAATAATCAGTTCGCGGTCTTCGGCGGGCAGGGCGGTACGGTCACCGTGGTCGGCAACCAGGGCTTCACCGGCCTGCAGTTCCTCGACCCCGGCTACAGCCTGGTCGCCGGGGAGGGCGGCAGCCTGAGCCCGACCAATGCCGCCGATGGCACCCTGGCCGCGGTGCGGGTCAACGCCGACGTGACCGCGCAGATCGATGCGCCGCTGGTCGGCACAGGCGGGATCAACAAGCTCGACGCCGGCACCCTGCTGCTGACCGGCGCCAATACCTATACCGGCGGCACCACCGTCAGCGGCGGCACCCTGGCCGGTAACACCACCAGCCTGCAGGGCCGCATCCTCAACAATGCGCGCCTGTTGTTCAGCCAGAACCGCGCCGGGCGCTTCAACGGCGTGCTCAGTGGCACCGGCAGCCTGGTCAAGCAGGGCAGTGGCCTGTTGCTGCTCACCGGCACCCAACCGTTCAGCGGCACCGTCGCGGTCGAGCAGGGCGAGTTGCAGGTCGGCGATCGCAGCACCCCGAGCGTGTTCGCCGGACAGGTCACGGTGGCCAATGGCGCCGCCCTGAGCGGCAACGGCAGCGTCGGGTCGCTGGACAACCATGGCCTGACCCAGTCCGGCGGGACTGCCGGGACCCTGAGCGTGGCGGGCAACCTCAGCAACGCCGCGGACGGTGTGCTGGACCTGACCGTGACTTCGCCAACCAGCACCGTGCTCGCCGTGGGCGGTACCGCTACTCTCGACGGCGGCCTGCAAGTGCGCTCCCTGGCGCCTTACACCGGCAACACCACCTACTCGCTGATCACCGCCGGTGGTGGGGTCAACGGTACCTTCAGCAGCACCAGCCTGCCGTCCCTGGCCTTCCTCGACACCTCGCTGGTGTATGGCCCGAACCAGGTCGGCCTGGCGGTCAGTCGCAACCAGACCACTTTCGCCGAAGTGGCGGCCACCCCTAACCAGCGGGGTGTCGCCAGGGCGCTGGAGAGCTACAGCGGCGCCGAAGGTTCGGCGGGCGATGTGCTCAGCGACCAGGTCGTCAACCTGGATCGAGCCTCGGCTCGCGCCGCGTTCGACAGCCTGTCGGGCGAGATCCACGCCAGCACCGCCAGCTCGCTGCTCGAGGACTCGCGCCATGTGCGCGATGCCCTCAATGACCGCATGCGCCAGCCCGGCTGCGGTACCGAGGAGGATGAACTGCGGCGCACCCTGGCGCCTGGGGAAAACCGCCTGAGCCGCGAAGGCTGCCAGGACCAGGACGAGATGGTCGGCTGGCTACGGGTGCTCGGCTCGTGGGGCGACATGGAAGGCGACAGCAACACCGCGGGCCTGGATCGCAACCTGTCCGGCTTCATGCTCGGCACCGACCGCCAGCTTGGCGAGCAGTGGCGCGGCGGGGTCGCGGCCGGCTACACCCACAGCGATATCGACGCGCAACGGCGCCAGTCCGATGCCACGATCAACAGTACCCACCTGGCGGCCTACCTCAACTCCCAGCATGACGCCCTGGCAGTCCGTCTCGGCGCGGCCTACAGCTGGCACCGGATCAGCACCAAGCGCAACGTCAGCGTCGGCAGCTACAACGATCGCCTGAAAGCCAACTACGACGCGCGCAGTGCCCAGGTGTTCGGCGAGGTCGGTTATGCCCTGGACGCGGCGGGCGTAGCGCTGGAGCCGTTCGTCGGCCTGGCCTACGTCAACTACGACAGCGATACCGGCCGGGAAAAAGGCGGGGCCGGGCGCTTGAGCGCCAAGTCGAGCCAGGACATCACGTTCTCCACCGTGGGCCTGCGGGCCGGCAAGCGCATCACCCTGGGCAACGGTTCGCAGATCACTCCGCGTGCCGCCCTGGGCTGGCGCCATGCCTACGGCGACACCAAGCCCGATGCTGACCTGACCTTTATCGAGGGCGGTGGTTCGTTCACCACCCAGGGCGTACCGATCGCCAAGGACAGTGCATTGGTCGAGGTCGGCCTGGACTACCAGATCAGTCCCGCCGGCAAGCTGGGCGTCGGTTACTCGGGCCAGCTGTCCCACGACAACCGCGACCATGCCATGACCCTCAGCTTCACCCTCGGTTTCTGATCCCCACCGAGGTTCCTTGCAACCGCCCGAAAGGGCGGTTTTTTTTTGCCGCTATGCTTGCAGGCTGGATCGACTGGAGGAGCGACATGCAACTGCCTGCACAACTGCTGGCGCTGGAAAGCGAGCTGCACGACCCGGCTGTGCGCGCGGACCGTCGGCGCCTGGTCCAACTGCTGGCCGAGGAGTTCGTCGAGTTCGGCGCCAGCGGCCGGGTCTGGAACCGGGCGCAGATCATCGAGGCGCTCCTCGAAGAGGCGCCGGCACAGCACAGCGTCAGTGACTTTCGCGTGCAACTGCTGGCCACCGGCGTGGCGCTGGTGACCTACCGCTGCCGCACGCTGATCGACCGGCAAGCACCCCAGGATTCGCTGCGTAGCTCGTGCTGGCGGCAGGACGGCGACGCCTGGCGCATGGTCTTTCATCAGGGCACGCGGGCGGCACCGCGGGTCGACGGCCGAGGACACTCCCAGAGGCGAGGGCTCTGTTAGAATCGCCGGTCCACGACTTCCAGAGGTGCCCCATGAGCGAGCCGATTCGCCTGACCCAGTACAGCCACGGCGCGGGTTGCGGTTGCAAGATTTCTCCCCAGGTCCTGGAGGTGATTCTGGCCGGCAGCGGCGCGCAGAACCTCGACCCGAAACTCTGGGTCGGCAATGCCTCGCGCGACGACGCGGCGGTGTACGCCATCGACGAAGAGCGCGGCGTGGTCTCGACCACCGACTTTTTCATGCCGATCGTCGACGACCCGTTCGACTTCGGGCGCATCGCCGCGACCAACGCCATCAGCGACATCTACGCCATGGGCGGCGACCCCTTGATGGCCATCGCCATCCTTGGCTGGCCAGTGAACGTGCTGGCGCCGGAAATCGCCCGCGAGGTGATTCGCGGCGGCCGCGCGGTGTGCGACGCGGCCGGCATCCCCCTGGCCGGCGGCCATTCGATCGACGCCCCGGAACCGATCTTCGGCCTGGCCGTGACTGGCCTGGTGGAAAAGCGCCACATGAAGCGCAACGACACCGCCACCGCCGGTTGCCTGCTGTACCTGACCAAGCCCCTGGGCATCGGCGTGCTGACCACGGCCGAGAAGAAGGGCAAGTTGCGCAGCGCCGACGTCGGCCTGGCCCGCGACTGGATGTGCACCCTGAACAAGCCCGGCAGCCGCTTCGGCAAGCTCGACGGCGTGACCGCGATGACCGACGTCACCGGTTTCGGCCTGCTCGGGCACCTGGTGGAAATGGCCGGTGGCAGCGGCCTGACCGCGCGTATTCACTACGATCGCGTGCCGCGCCTGCCAGGGGTCGAGTACTACCTCGACCAGGGCTGCATACCGGGCGGCACCCAGCGCAATTTCGACAGCTACGCCGACAAGCTCGGGCGTATCCAGGCCCTGCACAAGCTGGTGCTGTGCGACCCGCAGACCAGCGGCGGGCTGTTGATCGCCGTCACCCCGGAAGGCAATGCGGCCTTCCTCGCGCTGGCCGCCGAACTCGGCCTGGAACTGGCGCCGATCGGTGAGCTGGTGGAACGACAGAGCAACGCGGTCGAGGTGATCTGATGCCCATCGATATCACCAACTACCGCGAAATCTTCCTCAACGACCGGCCGATGATGGATACCCGCGCGCCGGTCGAATTCAGCAAGGGCGCCTTTCCCGGCGTGGTCAACCTGCCACTGATGACCGACCACGAACGGCAGCGGGTCGGCACCTGCTACAAGCAGCAGGGCCAGCAGGCGGCGATCGTCCTCGGGCACCAGCTGGTGTCCGGGGCGATCAAGGCCGAGCGCATCCAGGCCTGGGCCGATTTCGCCCGGGCCCACCCCGATGGCTACCTGTACTGCTTCCGCGGCGGCCTGCGTTCGCAGATCGTCCAGCAGTGGCTCAAGGACGAGGCCGGCATCGACTACCCGCGGGTCGGCGGCGGCTACAAGGCCATGCGTACCTTCCTGCTCGACACCCTCGAAGGAGCGGTGGCCGAGTGTGATTTTGTCCTGCTCGGCGGCATGACCGGCATCGGCAAGACCGAGGTGCTCAACCAACTGGCCAACGGCCTGGACCTGGAAGGCCACGCCAACCATCGCGGCTCCAGTTTCGGCAAGCGCGCCAGTGGCCAGCCGTCGAACATCGACTTCGAGAACCGCCTGGCGGTGGACATCCTGAAAAAGCGCGAGCGTGGCATCGGCGGGTTCGTGCTGGAAGACGAGAACCGCATGATCGGCAGCTGCGCCTTGCCGTTGCCGCTGTACCAGGGCATGCAGCGTTTCCCCATGGTCTGGCTGGAGGATGGCCTGGAGGGGCGGATCGAGCGGATCCTGCGCGACTACGTGATCGACTTGTGCGCGGAGTTCGTCGCGGTGCATGGCGAGGACGGTTTCGCGCGGTTTTCCGAGCGCCTGCTGGAAAGCCTGAACAACATCCGCAAACGCCTGGGGGGCGAGCGTCACCAGCGCCTGTACCAGCTGCTGGAGGCCGCCCTGGCCGAGCAGGCCCGCAGCGGCAGCGTGGACCTGCACCGGGCCTGGATCGAAGGCTTGCTCAAGGAATATTACGACCCGATGTATGCCTTCCAGCGCGAAAGCAAGGGCGCGCGCATCGAGTTCGTCGGCGAACAGGCGGCGGTGCTGGAGTATTTGCGCGAGCGCGCCAAGCGCGGTTGAGGCGGTAGCGGGCGGGGCCTTTGGCCCCATCGCGAGCAAGCTCGCTCCTACGGGGAGTTGCGCTGTCCATGTAGGAGCGAGCTTGCTCGCGATGACGTCCGTAAGGACGCCATCAAATCATGCTGACAACAACGCCGCGCCAATCAACCCGCACACCACGCCAATCAGCATGGTCAGGCCGGCCACGGTCATCAGCACCCGTGCATCGAAATCCTTGCGCAGCATTAAAAGCGACGGCAGGCTGATGCTCGGCAGGGTCATCAGCAAGGCCACCGCCGGGCCGGTGCCCATGCCCAGGGTCATCATGGTCTGCACGATGGGGATTTCCGCGGCGGTGGGAATCACGAACAGCGTGCCGACAATCGCCAGCGGCACCAGCCACAGCAGGCTGTCGCCAATCGCGCCCTCGACATGGGGGAACAGCCAGACCCGCGCCGCGCCCAGCACCAGCACCGCCAGCACATAGATCGGAATGGTGCTCCAGAACAGTTGCCACAGGCTGCGCGCCCAGCGGCTGAAGAACGCACCTTCATTGCCCGTGCTGGCCTCGACCACGGCCTCCACCGCCGCTTCCGGCAGTTGCTCGGGACGGGCGATGCGCTGGGCCACCAGCGATACCCCCAGCACCAGCACGATGCCCGCCACCAGCCGCAGCGCGGTGAAACCCCAGCCCAGGACAAAGCCCATGAACACCAGGGTCGCCGGGTTGAGCACCGGGTTGGCGATCCAGAAGGCCAGCGCCGCGCCTACCGAGACATTCTGCCGGCGCATGCTCGCCGCCACGGGCGCGGCGCAGCAGGAGCACATCATGCCCGGCAGGGCGAACAGCCCGCCGCGCAAAGTCGAGCCGAAACCGGCGCGGCCGAACAGGCGCAGCAGCCAGTCCCGCGGGATCAGCACTTGCAGCAGCGAACCGAGGATCACCGCCAGCACCGCGGCCTTCCAGATCGCCAGGAAATACACCTGGGCGTAGGCCAGGGCGGCGTTCAAAGGCGAGGAGGGCTGATCGTTGATGATCGAGGCGCCGATGCTGTGGCTGTCGGCGGCGATAAAGGCCTTGGCGTAGTAGGGCGACCACTTGACGAAGTAGAGGCCGACACACGCCACCAGGACGAACAGGGCGGGTTTCCACCAGAACGACCAGCCCCGGACGGGGCTGGCAGGGGCAAGGCTGGACATGAACAGTGATTCCGGGCAATGACGTTAGGTCGCGAATCTTAGCCTACTCGCGCACCTTGCGCGCCTGTGTAGCCGCTGCCGCAGGCTGCGATCGACCGCGCAGCGGTGGTAAAACCTCGCAACACGGAGTGCCGGGCCAAATCCCGGAATCCGCACCGGCGACTACCAAAGGGTCATGGCCACTCAGAGGGTACGAATCGAGGTGCGAATCGCCCGGGCGCACTCGATCACCGAAGGCGCCAGCTTGCGTTCGGCTTCTTCCAGGGTCCAGCGGCTGCTGGGGATCACCACATGCACGGCGGCCACCGGCAGGCCCTGGCTGCCGATGATCGGCGCGGCGATGCTCATGTCGCCGAGAAACAGCTCTTCCTGGTTCAGGGCGTAACCGCGCTGGCGGGTGGCGACGATTTCCCCATGGATCGCGTCGATCCCGGTCAGGGTGTGCCGGGTATGGGCCTGGCGGTCGCTGGCCTGGAGCATCGCCAGGGCTTCCTGGTCGGGCAGGGCGCTGAGGTAGGCGCGGCCGGAGCCGGTGCAGTACATCGGGATGCGGCTGCCGATGGGCATGTGGATCGGAATGAACTTGGGCGCCACAAAGCGCGCGACATAGACCATGTCCAGGCCATCGGGCTCGGTGAGGTTGGTGGTTTCGCCGGTGACCTGGGCCAGTTCGGCAAGGAACGGGTTGGCCACGTCCACCAGGGTGTCGGCGGCCAGGTAGTTGTAGCCGATCTCCATCACCCGCGGGGTCAGCTGGAAGCGTTTGGTCTGCGGGTGCTTACGCACGTAACCGAGCTGCTCCAGGGTGTGGATCATGCGTTGCGCCGAGCTTTTGTTGATCTCGGCGGCCTCGGCGATTTCCGCCAGGTTCATGGTCCGTTGGGCGGCGTTGAAGGCGCGCAGGACCGCCAGGCCTTTTTCCAGCGACTGATTGAACAGGCTATTGGGGGTGCCGCTCATGGCGGTTCCTTTGGGTTTTTTGTGTTTTAAATATCGATATTCGATATTTATAAATCTCTTTACGATTTTTGTAAATTGTTTATAGTCGGTCCATGCCTCCTGCCCCACTATCAGAGGCCAACCATCACGGACTTCAAACAATAAAATCGTCCAATGGGAGATTCGCCATGCAAAAGCGTTTTCGTGTCCTTGCATTGTGCTGCGCACTCACCGCCGGCCTCGTCGGTTCTGTCAGTGCCGGCGCCGCGCCGGTGTACAAGGTCGGCGCCACCGCCACCGGCATTCCCTTCACCTTTCTCGACGTCAAGAGCCAGAGCATCGAAGGCATGATGATCGACGCCGCCCGTGCGGTGGGCCAGGCCGGCGGCTTCGAGGTGGACATCCAGCAGACCACCTTCGCCGCGCTGATTCCCTCGCTGACCTCGAACAAGATCGACATTATTTCCGCCGCCATGCTGCGCACCCCGGCGCGGGAGAAGGTGGTGCAGTACTCCAACCCGGTGTTCAGCTATGGCGAGGGGCTGATCGTGCGCGCCGACGACAACACCGCCTACACCCGCATGGAGGACTTCAAGGACCAGGTGGTCGGCGCCCAGGTCGGCACGGTGTTCATCGATGAGTTGAACAAGCGCGGGATCTTCAAGGAAGTGCGCGGCTACGACTCGATCCCCGACCTGCTGCGCGACCTGGCGCTGGGGCGGATCAAGGCCGGTTTCGCCGACCGGCCGATCGTCGCCTACCAACTGGCCCAGGGCACCCAGAACAAGGTGCAGCTGGTGAAAAGCTACCAACCGGTGGTGATGGGCGATGTCTGCCTGATCGTGCGCAAGGGCGATGCGCAGACCCTGGACCAGGTCAACCGCGGCATCGCGGCGATCAAGGCCGACGGCTCCCTGGAGCGGATCATCGAGAAGTGGAAGCTCAACTGACCACCCCGCGGCCCGGCCGTCCGGCGGGGTCGCTTCACTCCTGATTGCGCAGGTCCTCCTATGTTTCTCCAGAACGCTCTGGACTTCCTCCCCATTCTGCTGAAAGGGGCGGTGGTCACCTTGCAGGTCACGGCCGGCTCCTTTGTGCTCAGCTCGCTGATCGGCCTGGTATTCGCCTTGATGATGGTGTCCAAGGTGCGCTCGATCTCCCTGTTCGCGATTGGCGTGGTCAACGTCATTCGCGGCCTGCCGATCATCGTGCAGCTGTTCTACATCTACTTCGTGCTGCCGGATTTCGGCATCCAGCTCACGGCCATGCAGGCTGGGGTGATTGGCCTGGGCATCGCCTACTCGGCGTACCAGGCGGAGAACTTCCGCGCCGGCATCCAGGCCATTCACCAGGGGCAGATCGAGGCGGCCGAATCCATCGGCATGCGCGGCGGCATGATCATGCGCCGGGTGGTCCTGCCCCAGGCCTTTCGCATCGCCTTGCCGCCCTATGGCAATACCCTGGTGATGATGCTCAAGGACTCCTCGCTGGTGTCCACCATCACCGTGGCCGAAATGACCCGCGCCGGTCAGCTCATCGCGTCCTCGACCTTCGAGAACATGACCGTCTACACCCTGGTGGCCTTGCTCTACCTGGCCCTGAGCCTGCCGTTGTCCTTTGCCCTGCGTCGCCTGGAGGCGCGCTTCAGCACCCGGAGAAAGTCATGATCGAGATCAAGGGCGTACACAAGAGTTTCGGCAACGTGGCGGTACTCGAAGGCATCGACCTGAGCGTGCAGAGCGGGGAAGTGGTGTGCCTGATCGGACCCTCGGGGTCCGGCAAGTCGACCCTGCTGCGCTGCATCAACGGCCTGGAAAGCTACGAGCAGGGCGACATCCTGGTCAGCGGCGAACGGGTCGACCGCCATGGCAAGACCATTCACCAGCTGCGTACTCAGGTGGCCATGGTGTTCCAGCGCTTCAACCTGTTCCCCCATCGCACCGCGTTGCAGAACGTCACCGAAGGGCCGATCTACGTGAAGAAGCAGAACCCGCAGCAGGCCCGGGAGCGGGCCGAGGCGCTGCTGGAAAAAGTCGGCCTGGCCCATCGCATGCACGCCTATCCGGACGAGCTGTCCGGCGGCCAGCAGCAGCGGGTGGCGATCGCCCGGGCCCTGGCCATGGACCCGCAGGCGATCCTGTTCGACGAGCCGACCTCGGCGCTGGACCCGGAGCTGGTGGGCGAGGTGCTGGCGGTGATGCGCAAGCTCGCCGACGAAGGCATGACCATGATTGTGGTCACCCACGAAATGGGCTTTGCCCAGGACGTGGCGGACAAGGTGTGTTTCCTCCACAGCGGCAAGATCGTCGAGGCCGGGCCGGCGAAGCAGGTGCTGAGCGCGCCGCGCCATCCGCGCACCCAGGACTTCCTCAAGCGCCTGCTCAATCAGGGCGCGGAGGTGCAGGCATGAAGGCCGCCGAAACCTTGCGCCTGCCGCCTTCCTTGTGGGCCGCCACGGCGACGGCGGCGGTCGAGACCCCGGCGCTGGCCGAAGACCTGCGGGTCGATGTGGCCATAGTCGGCGCCGGCTACACCGGGCTGGTGACCGCGCTGCGCCTGGCCGAGGCCGGGGTCAGCGTCTGTGTGCTGGACGCCGGGGAGCCGGGTTGGGGTGCCTCCGGACGCAACGGCGGGCAGGTGATTCCCGGGCTCAAGTACGACCCGGATCAGTTGCTGGCCAAGTTCGGCGCGGCCCGCGCCGAGGCCATGCTGGAGGCGGCCGGCTCGGCCGCCGACGAAGTGTTCGCCCTGATCGAGCAGCATCGCATCGCTTGCGATGCGACGCGCAAGGGTTGGATTCAGCCGGCGTTTTCCGCCAGTTCCCTGCAGGCCATCGAACAGCGCGCCGAGCAGTGGCGTCGGCGCGGGGTGGCGGTGGAATTGCTCGACCGCGCCGCTGTCGGTCGGCGCATCGGCAGCCAGAACTACCTCGGCGGCTGGGTCGATCCGCGCGCCGGCAGCCTGCACCCGCTGAACTATGCGCGCGGCCTGGCCAGGGTGGCGCAGCAGCAGGGCGTGCGGATTCACGGGCAGACCCGGGTCGAGGCTTTGCAGCGCGAAGGCGGGCAGTGGCAGTTGCGCACCGCCCAGGGCCATCGGGTCCAGGCCCAGCGCGTGGTGCTGGCGACCAATGGCTACACCGACGACCTGTGGCCACGGCTGCGGCAGACGGTGATTGCTGCCAACAGTTTCATCATCGCCACCCGCCCGCTGTCGGCCGAGCTGCGCCAGGGCATCCTGCCGAACGGCGAGGTCTGTTCCGACGCCCGGCGCCTGTTGCTGTATTTCAAACAGGATGCCCAGGGGCGCTTGTTGCTGGGGGGGCGCGGACCGTTTTCCGAGCCGAGCCACAGCGGCGACTGGCACCATCTGGAGCGTTCGTTGCTGGGCCTGTTTCCGCAGTTGGCGGGCACGCCCATCGAGTATCGCTGGAGCGGGCGGGTGGCGTTGAATCAGAGTTTCCTGCCGCAGCTGCATGAGCCGCAGCCGGGGTTGTCGATCCTGCTCGGCTACAACGGTCGCGGCATCGCCTTGTCCACGGCCCTGGGCAAGCACCTGGCGGCGCGGCTGTCGGGGGCGAGCAGTGAATTTCCGTTTCCGGTGACGCCGATCCGGCCGATTCCGCTGCATGGCTTGCAGCGTCTGTACCTGGGGGCGGGGATCGCCTGGTACCGCCTGCTGGACGCCCTGCGCTGAGGGCGGCGTATCAGGTCGGGCAGTTTTCCTCGCCGTTATCCAGGCCCTGCTTGTAGCTGCGGCTGTCGAGGGTGGCCTTGCCGTTGTGCCAGGTCAGGGTCAGCACGTAGAGCGAGTCGAAGTCGTTGGAGGCCCAGTCGTCGGTGATGGTGCGTTTTTCGCCGACGGCTTCGCGCGCCACCTTGTTGATCAGCTCCGGCAGATAGCCGTGGGACCAGGCGGTGTAGATGATCGAGTTGTGATAACGGTCATGCAGCAGCTCGTCGGCCAGCTCGCTGGTGTCGTTGGCCGAGAATTCGATGTTCACCGGCAGGCCGAGCTTGATGGCGCTGGGGCTGATGGTCATCAGCGGGCGGATGTAGCTGTAGGAGTTGTCGAGCTCGCCTTCCTCGACATTGCGCGTCGGGTTGGCGGCGAATACGTAATTGGCCTTGCCGAATTTTTCCGGCAACAAAGACGCCAGGTCGATGGCGCGGTTCAGGCCCTGGCAGTTGAGCTGGCCGAGGCCGCCGGCGGGTTTTTCCGCGTGGCGCAAAAAGACCAGGGTCTGGGTGCCGTCCACCGGCTGGGCGCGACTTTCACTGGACTCCAGCGACAGCAGCAGCCCACTGGTCAGCAGCAGCGCCGGGAAGAACACGTAGGACCGGTGTTGCAGGCGTTGGGTGAAACTCAGCAGATTCTTCATGGATCGTCGGTACTTCAGCGCAATCGGTTAAGGCTGACAAACCTTTCCACGGCGAGCTCCCGCTTCGCGTGGTTTTCCCTGTCGTTGAACGAGTGTTCTACCCGTAGGTAGTGCTCAGAGTCCCAGGACGCCTTTTGGTTCGATCCGGGCATGGGGCTGCGAGCGTGGCCCGTCACTTTATCCGCACCGCTGTCTGGCTGCCGGGAAGCTTAACCACCGGATGTTTCGAATTTAAGAATGCGCGCCGCGGACCGATGCCTGTAATCTAGCGCCGTCGCGCCCGGCCCCGGGCCACGGCCTTTCATCTGACTGTCATTGGAAGCCTGTCATGACCGATCTCCATGCATTCCCCATCACCCAGAAATGGCCGGCGCAGTACGCCGACTGGATTCAGCTGTATTCCTTGCCGACCCCCAACGGCGTCAAGGTCTCGATCATGCTCGAAGAGATCGGGCTGCCCTACGAGCCGCATCGCGTCAGTTTCGAAACCAACGACCAGATGTCCCCCGAGTTCCTCTCGCTGAACCCGAACAACAAGATCCCGGCGATCCTCGATCCCCACGGCCCGGGCGACCAGCCGCTGGCGCTGTTCGAGTCGGGGGCGATCCTGATCTACCTGGCGGACAAGAGCGGGCAACTGCTGGCCCAGGAATCCGCGGCGCGCTACGAGACCATTCAGTGGCTGATGTTCCAGATGGGCGGCATCGGCCCGATGTTCGGCCAGTTGGGCTTCTTCAATAAATTCGCCGGCAAGGATTACGAGGACAAGCGTCCGCGCGACCGCTACGTCGCCGAATCCCGCCGCCTGCTGAGCGTGCTCGAGGGCCGTCTGCAAGGCCGCGACTGGATCATGGGCGAGCGCTACACCATCGCCGATATCGCCACCTTCCCCTGGGTGCGCAACCTGACCGGCTTCTATGAAGCGGGCGATCTGGTGGGCTTCAAGGACTTCCCCAACGTGCAGCGCGTGCTCGAGCGTTTCCTCGCGCGCCCGGCGGTGATCCGCGGCCTGGAAATCCCCAAGCCGGTCTGACTGCCCTCTCTGTAGCCGCTGCCGCAGGCTGCGCTCGGCGACGCAGTCGTCGTAGAACCTGACGACGCGTTCTGTCTGGCACAACGCGTGGGTCCTTTTGCGATGACTGCGTCATCGATCGCAGGCTTCGCCAGCGGCTACAGGTATGCTTTTTTGCAGGTCAGGCCGGTTCCAGGCCTGACCGCGTTCATTCAGACAAGGACCCGTAATGAGCCGATTCGATTTCAAGCAGGTGGATGTCTTCAGCAACCAGCCGCTCAAGGGCAACCCGCTGGCGGTGGTGTTCGGCGCCGATGAGTTGAGCGACGCGCGCATGGCGGCATTCGCCAACTGGACCAACCTCAGCGAAACCACCTTTATCCTCGAACCCCGGGACCCGCGGGCCGACTATCGCCTGCGGATTTTCACCACCCTGCAGGAGCTGCCGTTCGCCGGCCATCCGACCCTCGGCAGCTGCCATGCCTGGCTGGAAGCCGGCGGCGTGCCCAAGGGCGAGGAGATCGTCCAGGAGTGCGCGGTCGGCCTGGTGCGCATTCGCCGCCACGGCGCCGAGCTGGCGTTTCTCGCGCCGCCGTTGCTCAAGTCCGGCCCGGTCGATGACGGGTTGCTGGAGCAGGTGCGCCAGGGCCTGAGGCTGGCGCCCGATGCCATCGTCGACGCGCAATGGGTGGACAACGGCGCCGGCTGGCTGGCGGTGCTGCTGGCCGAGCGCGGCCAGGTACTCGACCTGCAACCCGACTATGCACAGCTCAAGGGCCTTGCGGTGGGGGTGATCGCCCCCTGGAACCCCGAGCTCGATGGCGACGCGGCGCAGTTCGAGGTGCGGGCCTTTATCGCCGGCGACGGCATGCCGGAAGACCCGGCCACCGGCAGCCTCAACGCCGGCATCGCCCAATGGCTGCTGGGCGCTGGGTTGGCGCCGGCGTCCTACGTGGTCAGCCAGGGTTTGAGCATGGGCCGGGCCGGGCGCATCCAGGTCGAGCAGGTCGGCGATGAAGTCTGGATCGGCGGCTCGGTGGTGACCTGTATCGAGGGCAGCCTGACGTTGTAGGCGAGGGCGCTTTGCAGTCAGGCCCGGCCTGTCTGTTGCCTAAGTGGCCCTGGACGCGTGGCGATAGCTTCTGGGGGATACGCCGTACCAGCGTTTGAAGGTCTGGGAGAAACTCGACAGGTCGCTGTAGCCCAGTTTTTCGGCGATGTCTGTCAGTTTCAGCGTCGGGTCGCCGAGCAACTCCAGGGCCGCGGCGCTGCGCGACTGCTCCAGCAGGTGTCGGTAACAGGTGCCTTCCTCGTGCAGGCGTCGTTTCAAGGTCCGCTCGCTGAGATTGATCAGGCTGGCCATGCCCGGCAGGTCTGGCGGTACGCCCAGGGGGGCGATGTTCAGGTACTGGCGGACCAGCTCGGCGGTGCCCGTGCGGGGGCTGCGGCGCTCCATCAATTGCGCGCACATCTGCTCGCACATCGCGACGGTGACGGTGTTTGCCTGGGGGAGTGGGCGGCTCAGCAGCGAACGATCGAAGGCCAGGCTGTTGCGGTCGGCGAGGTAGGCGGGGCGGATGCCAAGAATATTGCCGGCACTGGCCGCCACCTGATCGACCGGGCGTTTCTTCTTCAGGGTAAAACCCGCCAGCGAGAACTCGCGGCCAGCTATTTCTTTGAGCAGCATCGCGGCGGCGGCCATGTCGCGTTCGATCACAAAGTCTCTGAGCGACTCGTCCGCCAGCGCCGGTTCGGTGAACGTCAGGATGCCGAGCGGGGGTTGCTCATGGTAGGCGATCCGGGTGAACGCGTAGGTCAGCGGCAAGAAGCGCAGGGCCAGCTTCAGGGCGTCACCGGCGGTCGCGCTGCTGATCAGGCCATAACCGAACAGCCCGTAGGTCGAGAAGTGATAGCGCTCGCCCACTTGATAGCCCAGCCCTTGTGGGTGCCCCGACAGGTTGAGCAGGTTATTGATCAGGCGCAGTTCCTGGGCGCATGACAGCTCGAAGTTGGGATCTGCCAGCCGGGCCAGCGACAGGCCCGAGCCTGCCAGCAATCGCGCAGGCGAGAAGCCTCTTTCGCGACCGAAATCCACCATCAGCAGGGCACTGGCCGGTCCCCGCGACAACTCCAGCATGTTCATGCTCGCGACCTGGGTCAGGGAAAGGAATTGGCCTGAATACTAAAGTATCTGTCCCGTTACGTCATGGGACTGGCGAGGGCGGGCAAGCATGATGGGTGCGCAGGCTACGCTGATCGGGATTAGCGGGAAGCCCTGGGACCTGATCATGCGAAGACCTGTGCCTGCCCATGAAAAAAACAACAAAAGAGGTGCTGCATGCCCCAACTCGAACCTGACCTGCAATCGACGGCGCCACTCACCGCCGTGATCATCGGCAGCGGTTTTGCCGGCATCGGCATGGCCATCGCGCTGCGCAAGGCCGGCGTCACGGACTTCATCATTCTGGAAAAACAGCAGGATGTCGGCGGCGTCTGGCGAGACAACAGTTACCCGGGCGCTGCCTGCGATGTGCCATCGCACCTGTATTCGTTTTCATTCGAACCCAACCCCGGCTGGACGCGGATGTTTGCCCCGCAAGCCGAAATACAGGGGTATCTGCAGCATTGCGTACGCAAGTATGAGGTGCAGCGGCACATCCGTTTCGGCGCTGAAGTACGGGCGGCGCGATTCGACGAGGCCAGCGCGCAGTGGTGCATCACCGAAGTCGGTGGGCGGGTGCATCGCGCCGCCGTGCTGATCAGCGCCACTGGCCAGCTCAGCCGGCCGGCGCTGCCGACGTTCGAAGGCATGCAGGCGTTCAAGGGGCGTGTGTTCCATTCCGCAAGCTGGGATCACGGCTACTCGTTGGCGGGGAAACGGGTGGCGGTGATAGGGACGGGCGCTTCGGCGATTCAGTTCGTGCCGGCCATCGCCGACCCGGTGGCGCAGCTCAAGGTATTCCAGCGCTCGCCGGCCTACATCTTGCCTCGGCCCGATCGCGCCTACAGCGATGAAGAAAAGCAGCTGTTCGCCAGGAGGCCCTGGCGCATGGCGCTGCATCGTGCCGCCATCTACCTGCGCTACGAATCCAGGGCCCTGGGTTTTACCCGCCTCAAGGGGCTGATGAAGTGGGCGGTCGGCCTGCCGTTTCGCCGCTTGTTGAACCAGTCGGTCAGCGACCCGCAGCTGCGCCGGCAACTGATCCCGGATTACCCCATCGGCTGCAAGCGCATCCTGCTGTCCAGCGATTACCTCAAGACCCTGGCCCGGCCCAATGTGCAGTTGATCACCGAGGGTATCGGGCGCATCACCGAGCAGGGCATCGAGACGCTGGACGGCAAGCACCACCCGGTGGATGCGATCATCTACGGCACGGGGTTCGCGGCGACGCAGTTCCTTGCACCGATGACGATCGTCGGGCGCGGCGGGGTGGAGCTGCAGCACGCCTGGGAGCAGGGCGCACGTGCGTATCTGGGGCTGGCGGTGCCGGGCTTTCCCAACTTTTTCATGTTGTATGGCCCCAATACCAACCTGGGGCACAACTCGATCGTCTACATGCTGGAAAGCCAGATATCCCATGTCATGCGCTGCTGGCGCGCGATGCACAAGGCTGCGGCCACCACCGTCGAGGTCGATGACCAGGCTGAGCAGCGTTTTCATCAACGGATCCAGCGCCGCCTGGCCGGTTCCGTGTGGAGCGGTTGCAAGAGCTGGTATGTCGATGCAGCGGGCAACAACAGCACCAACTGGCCGGGCTTCACCTTGTCCTATCGCTGGCTGACCCGTTATTCGGCATTGCGCGCCTATGGTTTTTCCAGGGCGCTGGTCAGCGAGTCAGGGCAGGTCTACGGGCAGGTGATTGCCGAGCCCCGCGATGGCCTCGAAGTCCTCAGTGCTGGCTTGTTGCGCCAACTCTTGCGGGTGAGCTTCCGGGCGCTGATCGGTCCGCCGCGAAGCATTGCCACCCAGCGGCGTATCGTCAACGGCCTGTCCTGGTTGATGCCGGGCTGCGCTGGCGTGACCCAGGCACGGGCCCACGTCTCGGGCGTACCGCTGCGAATCCTGACACCGGGCCACGCCGAGGCGGGTGGGGTGATGCTTTATCTGCATGGCGGTGCCTTCTGCCTGGGCGGCCCTGCCACGCACCGCAGCGTTACCAGCCGCCTGGCCCGGGACGCGGGGATGGCCGTCTGGGTAGCGGACTATCGGCTGGCGCCGGAACAGCCGTTTCCCGCGGCCCTGGAAGATGCGTTGGCCTGCTACCAGGCGATCCGGGCGCAAGGCTATCCGGCGCGGCAGATCCTGCTGGCCGGCGACTCCGCGGGTGGCTCTCTCGTCCTGGCCCTGGCGCTGACGCTGCAACAGCGTGGCGAGCCCTTTGCCGCGGGCCTGCTGTTGTTGTCCCCGGTGACGGATACGACGCTGAGCGGGCCAACCCTTATCACCCGCCAGTACGCCGACCCCATGCTGCGGCGCGATTGGCTCGAGCAAGGGCTGCGCGCCTACGCAGCACCTGCCCAGAGCCCGTTGCACAGTCCATTGAGCGCCGACTTGCGTGGGCTGCCGCCGATGCTGATCCAGGTGGGGGACCAGGAACTGCTGCTGGCGGACGCCACACGCCTGGCCGAGCGCGCGCTGCACTGCGGCGTGGCCTGTCGCCTGGAAGTGCATGCCGCGAGGTGGCATGTGTTTCAGTTGCAGGCGTTCTACTTGCGTTCGGCCAGGCAAGCCCTGCGTTCAGCGGCCCTGTTCGCTCGCCGCCGCCTGGACGATCGCGGCGAGCCTTGTGCCGACGCGGTCGCAGCAGCGGCGGTGATGGATGCCGCAGCCCTTGATGGGTAGGCAGGCTGTCTCGATCCGGCAAGGTGGTCGCGAGGATTTTCGGGCAAAAAAAAGCCGCCCAAGATGGCAGCGTTAAAGGAGAGCACGCGTTGCTGATAACGCGAGTATCACTGCGAAAAATGACCCAATGATGACAGTCCCCTTGCCGCCGAACAGCCTTTCGTGACCGGGCTGCGGCAGGGGCCGGCCCGGGTGGGCGCCAGCCGGGTTGCCGGGCGGATCAAGGCGGACGTCTGTCATCTTGGCGTCATCGACGCCATGGCAAGATCGCCGCAAACCGTCTTTAGTAGTCGACAGGCTGCGGCCTGCCGGTCGATGAACCTGCCAGGAATCCCCCCCATGAAAGGCGACGCTTCTCTGTTCGCAGCCATTGATCTTGGGTCCAATGCGTTTCGCCTGATGATCGGCCAGCCGGTCCGGCGCAGCCAGGGGTTCATGATCCAGGAAGTGAAGACCCTGCGTGAGCCGGTGCGCCTGGCCGAGGGCTTCCAGGAGGGCGCCCTGGACGAGCTGGCGCTGGACCGGGGCTGGCAGGCACTGGCGCGCTTTGGCAAGAAGCTGCGCGGTTTCGAGGCCGGTCGGGTGCGGGCGGTGGCCACCAGCGCCGTGCGCGAAGCCGACAATGCGCCGCTGTTCCTGGCCAGCGCCGAGCGTCACCTGGGGTTTCGCATCGATGTCATTTCCGGGCATGAGGAGGCGCGGCTGGTGTATGCCGGCGTCGCCCATACCGTGCCGGGCAGCGAAAGCATGCGGCTGGTGGTGGACATCGGCGGCGGTTCCACCGAGTTGATCCTCGGGCAGGGCGCCCAGCCCTTGCTGACCGAGAGCATTGCCATTGGCAGCGGGAGCTTCGGCGCGCGCTACTTTCCGGGCGGCGCGGTCTCGGCTCATGCCCTGCAGGAAGCCGAGCGCCTGGCCAGCCTGAAGTTCGAGAAAGTCGCCCGGCGTTATCGCCAGCTCGGCTGGCAGCAGGCCATAGGCTCCTCGGGCACCGCCCGGTTCCTGGCCAAGGTGCTCAAGGCCAACGGCCTGAACGACTATGGCGAGGACGGCATCACCTACGGCGGGCTGTTGCGCCTGTCGTTGCGCCTGCTGGAGGCCGGGCATGTCAAGCGCCTGCGGCTGGCCGGGCTGCAATCCCATCGCCTGGGCATCCTGCCCGGCGGCCTGGCGGTGATGCTGGCGGCGTTCAAGGTGTTTGGCGTCACCCATATGACGCCTTCCGAACCGGGGCTGCGCTTCGGCGTGCTGCATGGCCTGATATGTAACAACTGATGACCGAGCCTTGTCCGCACAAGCGGCTGGCCTTCCTCCAGACACCTGTTCCCGCCAGGGTGCTCTGTCGCTCTAACTCAACCCTTCACAGGTCACGCCGGGATCAACCGGCGCGGCAACGCCTGCGCGCCGTCGCCGCGGTATTCCCGCCGGCGAAAAAGGCTGTCATAAAAAGTGCGATTTTGCGCGGCACTATCCCCAGCAGTCTGAAAACAGGGGACATGAACCATGAGTGACAAACGCCGCGTGCTGTTCGTGTGCGCCAGGAACGATGCCCGTTCACTGATGGCGCAAGCGCTGCTGCGCCACGCCGACGCCGAACACTTCGACGCCTTCAGCGCCGGCCTGGTGGCCAGCGAGATCGACCCGCGCACCCTGGAGTCTCTCGAACATATCGGCATCGCCACCGACGGGCTGCGCAGCAAGGCCCTCGACGAGTTCGCCGGGCAGCAGTTCCACTATGTCATCACCCTGTGCGACAAGTCCTCGGAAGAGGCCGCGCGCATGCCGTCCTCCGGCGAGGTGATTGTCTGGAACTTCGAGGACCCGGCTACCAGCGACAAACATGAACCGTTTCGCCACACCCTCCAGGAGATCCACGATCGACTGCACATGTTCATCACCGTGAAGACCCGCTCGTGATGGCAAGGATCGCCGATCCTCTTTGGCCGAATCGCAGATCCTCCCTCGCTGATTGGCACGGCCGGGTTGCATGCCGGCCAACCCGCCCCGAACCCAGACTCTGGGCGCCGTGTTCACCCTGGGTTCTCTGCTCTGGCGGTCGCCCACCGCCGGCCGTCTACACTTAACCGCAGGCCACACAGGGCGGCAGCCCTGGGCGCATTCAACCGGTATCAACAAAAACAATAGTCTCGGGAGAAACCTGATGTTTACAGCACTGCGTCGATTCAGCCGCGGCATGGCCCTTGCCGCCAGCCTCGCCACGCTCACCCTCGCAACCCCGGCGTTTGCCCTGGATACGGTCAAGTTCATGGCCCCGGGCTCCGTGGGCGGCGGTTACGACCAGACCGCGCGGGTCTTGGGCAAGGCCTTGCTCGAGGCCGGCACGGCCAAGTCCGTGACCTTCGAGAACAAGGGCGGGGCCGGGGGCACCCTGGGCCTGGCGCAGTTCGCCAACAGCACCAAGGGCGACCCGAATGCGCTGCTGGTGGTGGGGGCGATCATGGTCACGGCGGTGGAGCAGAACAAGCCGCAGATCAGCCTCAAGGACGTGACGCCGATCGCCCGGTTGTTCACCGAATACAACGTGCTGGCGGTGCGTGAGGATTCGCCCTACAAGACCCTCGAAGACCTGCTCAAGGACTTCAAGGCCAACCCGGCCAGCATCAAGTGGGGCGGCGGCTCCAAGGGTTCCATCGACCATATCGGCATCGCCGAGCTGGCGAGCAAGATGGACGTGCCGGTGAACAAGGTGAACTACGTCGCCTACGCCGGCGGCGGCGAAGTGGTGGCCGCGACCCTGGGCGGCCACATCACGGTGATCACCGGCGGTTATGCCGAGCTGGCCAAGTACGTGCAGTCCAAGCAGTTCCGCCTGCTCGCCATCGGCGCTCCGGAGCGCGTGCCCGGCATCGATGCGCCGACCCTCAAGGAGAATGGCTACGACGTGATCATCGGCAACTGGCGCGGTGTCTATGGCGCGGCCAACCTCAGCGCCGAGCAGCGCAAGCAAGTCACCGACGCGGTGCTGGCCGCCACCCACAGCAAGGTCTGGCAGGACAATGTGAAAGCCAACGCCTGGTCGCCGAGCGTCCTCACCGGTGACGAGTTCGGCCAGTTCGTCGACGAGGAACACCAGCGCCTGCGAGCGATGCTGGTCAAGGTCGGGCTGCTTTGAGATGGCCGGGCGCAGCAGGGTCGTGCTGTCGCAGTTGGCGATTGGCCTGGGGCTGATCGCCATCAGCCTGGTGCTGGTCATCGGCGCCTTGCGCTTTCCGCCCGAGATGGGCTTCGTCATCCTCGGTGCCCATGTCTATCCCAGCGCGGTCGCCGCCTTCCTCGGCGCCGTGGGCCTGTTGCTGAGCTATCAGGCCTGTACCGGTGGTTTCCGCGAACTGGCCGTCCACGACGACGAAACCGCCCAGGCCTTGCCCGGTGGCAGGCTGGGCGTGGCCTGGGTCAC
Organism: Pseudomonas sp. NFPP07; assembly: GCF_900115645.1. Taxonomy (NCBI): domain Bacteria; kingdom Pseudomonadati; phylum Pseudomonadota; class Gammaproteobacteria; order Pseudomonadales; family Pseudomonadaceae; genus Pseudomonas; species Pseudomonas sp. NFPP07. The sequence continues at coordinate 444,631 of NZ_FOXG01000004.1, read as the reverse complement.
CGCCGGCCTGGTGGCGCTTGCCGTGCTGATCGACCTGATCGGTTTCGTCCTGGCCGCCGGCTTGCTGTTCGCCTGTTCGGCACGGGGTTTCGGCAGTCGGCGTCCGCTGCGTGACCTGGCCATCGGCATCGCCCTGACCCTGCCGATCTACTGGCTGTTCAACGCCGGGCTGGGCGTGGCCCTGCCACCCCTGGTCAACGCCTGGATCTGAACCGGGCCGAAGGAGGTCTCACGGTGGACATTCTCTTGAACCTGGCGACAGGTTTCTCCGCGGCGCTGGCGCCGATCAATCTGCTCTGGGGGTTTATCGGCTGCCTGCTGGGCACGGCGATCGGCGTGTTGCCGGGGATCGGCCCGGCGCTGACCGTGGCGCTGCTGTTGCCGATCACCGCCAAGGTCGATCCCACCGGCGCGCTGATCATGTTCGCCGGCATCTATTACGGGGCGCAGTTCGGTGGTTCGACCACCTCGATCCTGCTCAATACCCCGGGCGAGTCGTCCTCCATGGTCACCGCCCTGGAGGGCAATCTCATGGCCCGCAACGGCCGCGCCGGGCCGGCCCTGGCCACCGCGGCGATCGGCTCGTTTTTCGCCGGGACCATCGCCACGGTGCTGCTGACCCTGTTCGCCCCCATCGTCGCCATGCTGGCGCTGAAGTTCGGCCCCGCGGAGTATTTCGCGATCCTGGTGCTGTCCTTCACCACGGTGTCGGCGGTGCTCGGCGCGTCCATGCTGCGCGGTTTCGCCTCGCTAGGGATCGGCCTGGGCATTGGCCTGATCGGCCTCGACTCGACCTCGGGCATTGCCCGCTACACCCTGGGCGTTCCCGAGCTGGTCGATGGCATCGAGGTGGTGCTGGTGGCGGTCGGCCTGTTTGCCGTGGGGGAGGCCTTGTACAGCCTGCTGTATCAGAAGGAGGAAGCGTCCGGCCGGCATCGCCTGACGTCCTTGTGGATGACCCGCGAGGACTGGAAACGCTCGATTCCCGCCTGGCTGCGCGGCACCCTGATCGGCTTTCCGTTCGGCTCGATCCCGGCCGGTGGCGCGGAAATCCCGACCTTCCTGTCCTATTCCACCGAACGCAAACTGAGCAAGCACCCACAAGACTTTGCCGCCAGCAAAGGGCCGGGCGCCATTGAAGGGGTGGCCGGCCCGGAGGCCGCCAACAACGCCAGCGCCACCGGTTCCCTGGTGCCGCTGCTGACCCTGGGCATTCCGACCTCCGCCACCGCGGCGATCCTGTTGGCGGCGTTCCAGAACTACAACCTGCAGCCGGGGCCGCTGCTGTTCCAGACCTCGGGCGAGCTGGTCTGGACCCTGGTGGCCTCGTTGTATATCGGTAACGTTATCCTGCTGGTATTGAACCTGCCGTTGGTCGGGCTCTGGGTGAAACTGCTGCAGATCCCGCGGCCGTACCTCAATGCCGGGATCCTGGTGTTCGCCTCCATCGGCGTGTACGGCATGCGCCATTCGTCCTTCGACCTGTTGCTGATGCTGGCGATCGGCTGGGGCGGGGTGCTGATGCGGCGTTTCGATTTCCCCGTCGCACCGGTGATCGTCGGCATGCTGCTGGGGCCGATGGCGGAAAAACAACTGCGCAACGCCTTGTCCATCAGCCAGGGCGACTGGTCGATCTTCGTCACCCAACCCATATCCGCGGCCTTCCTCGGCTTGACCCTGCTGGTGCTGGTGGTGCCCCACCTGCTGCACGCCCGGGGCATTAAATTGCACGAGGATGATTGAGCGGCGAGTGCGATGCGCCAGCCACCGCGGCGCGCCACTTCAGAACGTCATGGCGGGCCCCTAGGATAGGGGCCGCCAGGCGGTTTGCGTCCTGGTCCATTGCCTGCGACGGCGCCGATCCGGACACAGTGCCGAGGCACTGACCCGGCGAGCGGTGCTTTCTGCCCTTTCGATACGCAGCAAGTGAAGGCACAATGCGCATCCTTTTTTTGGCTGGCCTGGCCGGAGGCCTCGAAATGATCAAAACGCCGTACTACCTCATCGACAAACAGAAACTGCTCGGCAACATGGAGAAGATCGCCTACGTGCGCGAGCAGTCCGGCGCCAAGGCCCTGCTGGCGCTCAAGTGCTTCGCCACCTGGTCGGTGTTCGACCTGATGCAGCAGTACATGGACGGCACCACCTCGTCGTCGCTGTACGAGCTCAAGCTCGGCCGGCAGAAGTTCGCCGGCGAGACCCACGCCTACAGCGTGGCCTGGGCCGACGACGAAATCGAAGAGATGCTCGACAACTGCGACAAGATCATCTTCAACTCCATCGGCCAGCTGCAGCGCTTCGCCGAGGCGTCCGCGGGCAAGGTCCGCGGTCTGCGGGTCAACCCCCAGGTGAGCAGTTCCGATTACCTGCTGGCCGACCCGGCGCGTCCGTTCAGCCGCCTGGGCGAATGGGACCCGGTGAAGGTCGAGGCGGTCATCGAGCAGATATCCGGCTTCATGTTCCACAACAACTGCGAGAACGCCGACTTCGGCCTGTTCGACCAGATGCTGGGCACCATCGAGGAACGCTTCGGCCACCTGCTGCACAAGGTCGAATGGGTCAGCCTCGGCGGCGGCATCCACTTCACCGGCGAAGGCTACGACCTGGACGCCTTCTGCGCGCGCCTCAAGGCGTTCTCCGAGCAGTACGGCGTGCAGGTCTACCTGGAGCCGGGCGAAGCGGCGATCACCCAGAGCGCGTCGCTGGAAGTCACCGTGCTCGACACCCTCTACAACGGCAAGCACCTGGCGGTGGTCGACAGCTCCATCGAAGCGCACATGCTCGATCTGCTGATCTATCGCCTGAACGCCAAGCTGGCGCCCAGCACGGGCGAACACACCTACATGGTGTGCGGCAAGTCTTGCCTGGCCGGAGACATCTTCGGCGAGTATCAATTCGATCGTCCGCTGACCATCGGCGATCGGCTGTCGTTCGTTGACGCGGCGGGTTACACCATGGTCAAGAAAAACTGGTTCAACGGCCTGAAAATGCCGTCCATCGTAGTGAAACAACTCGACGGTAGTGTCGAGGTGGTTCGTGAATTTGGGTTCGAAGACTACCTGTCCAGCCTCTCGTAAGCTGGCGGAAAGGAGAGATAAAGAAATTGAAGAAGAACGTTCTTATCATTGGTGCAGGAGGTGTCGCCAAGGTGGTGGCCCACAAGTGCGCGCAGCACAACGACGAACTCGGTCGTATTGCTATCGCGTCGCGCAACATCTCCAAATGCCAGGCCATCATCGACAGCGTCAAGGCCAAGGGCAGCCTCAAACAGCCCGCTGAAATCAAGGCCTACGCGCTCAATGCGCTGGATATCGAGGCGACCAAGGCGCTGATCCGCGAGACCGAATCGCAGATCGTCATCAACGTCGGCTCCGCCTTCCTCAACATGTCGGTGCTGCGTGCCTGCATCGATACCGGCGTGGCCTACCTGGACACCGCCATTCACGAAGAACCGGGCAAGATCTGCGAGACGCCGCCCTGGTATGGCAACTACGAGTGGAAACACCTCGAGGAATGCCAGCAGAAGAACGTCACCGCCATTCTCGGCGTGGGCTTCGACCCGGGTGTGGTCAACGCCTATGCGGCCCTGGCCAAGCAACAGTATTTCGACCGCATTGATTCGATCGACATTCTCGACGTCAATGCCGGTTCCCATGGCAAATATTTCGCCACCAATTTCGATCCGGAAATCAATTTCCGCGAATTCACCGGGCAGGTGTGGAGCTGGCAGGACAGCCAGTGGACCAGCAACACCATGTTCGAAGTCAAGCGTACCGACGACCTGCCGGTGGTCGGTTCGCAGAACCTGTACCTGACCGGTCACGATGAAGTGCACTCGCTGTCGAAGAACCTCGACGTGCCCAACGTGCGCTTCTGGATGAGCTTCGGCGAGCACTACATCAACGTGTTCACCGTGCTCAAGAACCTCGGCCTGCTCTCCGAGCAACCGGTCAAGACCGCCGAAGGCCTGGAAGTGGTGCCGCTGAAAGTGGTCAAGGCCGTGCTGCCCGATCCTGCCTCGCTGGCGCCGGGCTACACCGGCAAGACCTGCATCGGCGACCTGGTCAAGGGCACCAAGGATGGCCAGCCGCGCGAAGTGTTCATCTACAACGTGGCCTGCCACGAAGAAGCCTTTGCCGAAACCGACAGCCAGGGCATTTCCTACACCGCGGGCGTACCGCCGGTGGCCGCGGCCCTGCTGGTGGCCCGTGGCGAGTGGGACGTGCAGCGCATGGTCAACGTCGAGGAACTGCCGGCCGAGCCGTTCCTCAAGGCGCTGGACCTGATGGGCCTGCCGACCCGGGTCAAGGACGAGCACGGCGACCGTCCGTGGAACTGATTCACCCCCCGCTGTAAAAAACCAGGTGCGCCCACAGGGGCGCACCTGGCTCTCGATTCCCGCCCTCTCTTGCGCCCGGATAATTCCGTCCCGCATTCAGCGCCATGAGGCGACGGCATCTATTCGGCCACCCAAAGCCAACATGGCTCGAGGCGAGTGTTTGTCGCCGGGTTTAAACGCTGTGTTTATCTGGTGAGAACCTGTTTCTGCAGAGTTATTTTCGTGAAAACCAGCGTCTTGGTTCATCTTTAATTGGAGTGCAAGTTGTTTGAAAGAGCGCACTTATAAATGCGATCCATCGAATTAAATAATTGGTCGAAATTATATCTTTGGTTGATGGGAGAAATAATATATAGCCATATCTGGCTACATTCAGCTGAATCATTCCCCAGAGTATTGAACATGAAAATAAAAGCCAGAACCATCCAGTCTTGAAGTTTTTCCCTGATTTCTTTTTAACGGTGTAGCGAAACGTCAGAAAGACAGTCAAGGAAAAAAACAAGTACAGAGTAGCCGCAATTATCGAATTATTTGTCACTGGCTTTAGCTTCTTGGTACATGGAATTTATAGTTACCCCATCAGATAGCACTTCGAATGACAATGCTGAATTGCTTGTGGCTTTATAGGCGCGAACATAATCCGTCCGGATATATCTGAATAGGCGCCAAGCATCTGGCTTTAATACCATTTTTCCGACGCCATATGCAGAGAGTCCTAAGTCAGCAGTCCCATAAGCCATGTCTCCTTCAAGTGCGCCGCCGCCGAATAGTTTAGCCCCCTCCTGATAAACCTTCCTGACGGGGCCTTGGGTGTCAGAGCTATTCTCTAAAAGGTTACGTCCGTTTTCATACATGTTATTGGCGCCATGGGCCATCATGAGTGAGCCTGGGAATAAGCACAGCGTACCGGCTGAGCCATAGCAAATCCCAGCGCCTGCTGCAAATTGAAATGCTCCGGCGATTACTCCTACGCCTTTTTGAGCAACCTCCAATGACTGGCTCAGCAGGCTATTCTGTTCGTTCCTGAGGTCTTGCAGCCCCTGCTCAGGGCTTTTGTTACCCTGCGCGACATCATTAACAATGCTTTTGGCGTAATAAGCGACTTCGCGGTTGAATTGCAAACGCAGCGTGCCGTCTTTAATGTGTCTAACGGCTAATGTGCTGGCTTGGCTTCCAAGTTTTCCAGCTGCGGCACTGACCATCCAGTAATCACAGCTACCCGGCATGCAACTTTCATTTTCCGGTTTCATTCGTTATTTCCCCACGTAGTATATCCGCTGGTGCCAGCGGCATGGTGGGTCCAAGTGATCTCTCGGTAACGGATGGCTACATGTTCTTGCGGTTCGGCGTCGTTCTGCAAAATAGCGTGAGGCATTTCAAGTGTTAGATCAGCAATAATCCCGCCATTGATTGATACTGAATAGAATTTTTCCTGCATGCCAAAGGACGACACGCGATAAAAACTAATTGTGCAGTTTATTTCCTCTCTGGTTGAAAGTGCTTGGGCGAGGAGTGGCGAGGATTTATCAACGCTTTTTGTAATAATGATGGGGCTGTGTGTGGGCTTATTAATATTTCCAATGTTGACCATGTTGTGGCTGTAAGACAGCACCATGATTTCGTCGGTATGCCCCGTCTGACACTTATTGCCGATAGAGTCTTGGGTTGAGCAGCCTGCTGAAATCAAGCCTTGAGCTTTACCAGAGATGGTCATGTATCCGTGGTTAGCCATATACGAACATCCTTTTAATGGTTTGGGTCGTAAACCCTGTATCTAACCAACATGAGGCCTTGAGCGGTATTAGACATTTCTGATAGATGCAAATCATGTGAGCCAACGGAAATGGAATGCAAGCCGGTGCGGCGCAATGCAAGCTCACTCGCATTTAAGGTGAGTAGAAGGGGCCGTCAATCGCAATTAATCTGAGCCGAAAAACGCGTTGATTGCGAGCACGGCCGTTTTCGATTGCAAGCCGTTACAGCTAGGCGTTATCGATCCGCAAGTGTTGATCCACCGCATCGAGAACCCCCTCCATCGCCTCGAGGTGCGGCACGTGATGGCAGTTCTCCAGGATCAGGCAGCGCTGGCGCGCCGTCGCCAGCCTGGCGATCCGTTCGGGATGCAGCAGCGAGCCGTATTGGTCTTCCGCGCCATGCAGCACCAGCAGCGGGCAGTCGATCGAGGCCGCGCTGCTTTCCAGGGGTCCAGGGCGCGAAAGCCTCCGATAGCCAGCTCTCGGTCCAGGCCGCCAGCACCCAGGGCGCCTTGGCGCCGTGGTATTTGTGCAGCCGCTGCATTTGTCCGAGGGCCTGGAACTGTTCGTCGGTTGGCTGGAGGGAAATGCCCGGTCAGCGATACTCAGGTGTCGGGGCAACGCCCTTCAGCCAGAGGATGACCAGGATGAAAAAGGACGGCACCGGCAGCAAACCGGCGGAGGAGGGGCTCTCTGCCGCGCAACGTATAGACGGGCGCATCGAAGAGCTGGGCGACTGGCGCGGCGAGATGCTGGCCCGGGTCCGGGGGCTAATCCGCCAGGCCGACCCGCAGGTGGTCGAGGAGTGGAAGTGGCGCGGGGTGCCGGTGTGGTCCCACGGCGGCATCCTGTGCACCGGCGAGACCTACAAGAGCGTCGTCAAGCTGACCTTCGCCAAGGGCGCCGCGCTGGACGACCCGGCAGGCCTGTTCAACGCCAGCCTCGAGGGCAATACCCGGCGGGCGATCGATCTGCATGAGGGTGACAAGATTGACGAGGCCGCCTTGAAGGCGCTGATCCTGGCGGCCGTGGCGCTCAATAACTCGCGCTGAGCGGGTGTGCCGGCCGGCAAAAAAGGGCCTGTGTCAAGTCCTCGACACCCACAGACTTGAACCATACACCTATACGGAACAGTAACTTAGGTCGGATCTTGGCACCTTCGAATCATGCACGTTTGTCCACCCGTTGGGGCCAGCCAATCGTTGACATACTCAACGATGATCAGAGCGCTTTTTGATGGATTCGTCATGTTCCCGACCCCTGATCGAAAGGCTTGGGTTGATTGATCGCTTCGGCTAAGCGGCAGCGATCAGCGCTCCTTGTTGGCGCAGATGCGTTTGGAAACGATCGGCATAGTCTTCGACAACGGCATCCCTTACGCTGGAGCGCGCCTCAAGCGCCTCACGCCAAGCCGAAATGCGCGCAAGGCCGTCGAAAACCTGGTGGATGGTTTATCAAGTGGAAACAGCGGCAGAGGTTTCCCGCGTACCGCTGTTTGCACAGTCTGGATTGGACTGGTTCGTCGCTAAGTGCTGAGGCGGGCGTTCAGTACCTGATTGACTCAGCCCAGGCGATGTTGCATTCGCGCAATTCTTGAGCTGCGCGCTTAGCCATTCAGCAGGCGGCCGCCGTCAAGGACGATTTCAGAGCCGACCGTCCAGCGCGACTCGTCGGATGCCAGATACAGCACTGCCTTGGCCACCTCGTCGGAGGTACCGAAGCGCCCAAGCGGAATGGTTGCCGCGATCTCTTTGTTGAGCTGCTCGCGATAAGCTTCCGGAATACCGAGCTTGTCGTAAAGCGGAGTCTCGACGGGGCCAGGGCTCACTGCGTTGACACGGATGCCACGGCCCAGCAATTCGGTCGAGAGCGTCTTCGACATGTTCAGCAATGCGGCCTTCGTTGCGGCGTACACGGACGAGCGATCTGCGCCTGCATGCGCGCTTACGGAAGTCGTCAACACTACGGAAGCAGGATTTGCGAAGACCGGCAACAGCGCCTGCATCAGGAAGTACGGTCCTTTGACGTTGATGTCGAAAGAGCGGTCGAACATATCTTCCGTCCATTCCTCAATGGGCAGCCAGACGGATACGCCGGCATTGAGGAAGGCAACGTCGAGTTGGCCGTAGTGTTCCTTGATGACTTGTGCCAGCTCCTTTTGTGCTGCAACGCTGGCCGAGTCGGCGCGCAGCACCGGCACTTCCGGGCCCAATTCGGCCTGGGCCTTTGCAATCGAATCGGGGTTGACACCCGTTACGATCACCCGAGCACCCTCCGCCAGGAACTGCTTTGCCGTTTCCAGCCCGATGCCACTGGTGCCGCCAGTGATGAGCGTACGTTTACCTTGCAAGCGCGACATTTGAATTCTCCGGTGAATGACGACCACCGCGGTCGACATGGAGAAATATGCGCTCATGCTTCGTAGTAGATAAGACTGCCTATTCGCATATAATTCATGCAAATCAAGCATGAATTGAGGCGACGAAGTGGACCGATTTCTTTTGATGACATGCTTCGCGCGTGCTGTAGAAACTGGGAGCTTTTCGGCGGCAGGGCGCGATCTAGGGCTGGGGCAACCCAATGTAAGCCGCTATGTAGCGGCTCTGGAGGATCATTTGCAGACGCGCTTGCTCCACCGGTCTACGCGCAAGCTGTCCTTGACGCCGGAGGGCGAACGCTACTATGCGGACATCCGGCGCATCCTGGATGCGGTGGATGAATCCGAATCGTCCTTCAGGAACAACGTCGACCCCTCGGGACTCTTGCGCGTAGCCTGTCCGACAGCGCTCGCACACGCGTTTGTGCTGCCGCATGTGCCGGCCTTTCTGGAGCGCTACCCTCAATTGAACCTGGATCTCCAACTCAACGATCGATACGTAGACCTGGTCAATGAAGGCACCGAACTCGCCATTCGCATAGGACATCTGGAGGACAGCACCTTGCGCGCCCGGCCTCTTGGGTGGTACGACCGGGTCTTCGTCGCCAGCAAGGACTACTTGGCCAAACGCGGAGTTCCGCAGACCCCGGATGACCTACGCGACCACGATTGCATCATCTACACCTTGCTGTCGTCCGGGGCGACCTGGCGATTCCGGGACGCGGACATTCCGATTGCCGGCAGGCTCAGGGTCAACTCGCCCGACGCTGTGAGTGCGGCGGTCGTGGCAGGCCTGGGTGTGGCGCATGGACCTGCGTGGCTGTTTGAGGGCGGGCTGAACAGCGGGAGATTACAGTTCATTCTCACCAACCATGCGGCTCCCCCTGTCCCCGTGCAGATGGTTTATGTCGCCAATAGACTGCTCCCCACGCGGGCTATCGTGTTCATGGATTTTATGGCTGACGTGTTTTCAAAGATTCCAGCCTTGAACGGCAGCACCCCTGTGCCGACTCTATAAGACGAGACGACAAAACGTGACCTCTCACGCTCTTGCCTAACGCCACGCGACCGGAAGCCGGGTCAGGTTTCGGAAAGCACCGGCCTATGTTGAACTCGCCTAAGTAATTGATAAACCTGCTGTATCGGGCTTGGGCGCAGTCCAGCGAAGTGCCGGGCTGGAGTCATCGTCAAACAAAAAAAGCCCCTTGCCGTTTTCCCGGCAAGGGGCTGGCTGGCCTGGGTCATTCGCCTTTGATCTGCACGACCTTGTCCGCCGTCATGGCGGCGGGTTTTTTCGGCAGCGAGATACTCAGCACGCCTTTGCTGAAGCTCGCCTCGATCTTTTCGGCATCGACCCCCTTGGGCAGGTTGAACACCCGCTCGAAGGAGCCGTAATGACGTTCGCTCAGGTGGTAGCCCTTTCTGTTTTCTTGGGTTTCCTCTTGTTTTTCACCCTTGATGATCAGGCTGCCGTCGGAGAGTTTGATCTCGATATTCTTCTGATCCATGCCGGGTAATTCGGCAGTGATTTCGAAGCTCTCGTCTTTCTCGGTGATGTCGACGGCGGGCATGCCACGGCCGATCAGTTCGCGCCGCCAGAACGGATCCACATCGAACAGCCCACGGCTGAAGGGTGACAGGCCGGGGCCGCGATTGAAGTCATCGAACAGGTGATCGACCTGTTGCCGCAGTTTTTCCAGGGGTTGCCACAGGTCGCTCATGCTCGAGCGCCGGGTGGCCTTGTCTTCACTCTGGATCGGCATTTTTTTCACGGAGTTGGCCATTTTCGCTTCTCCTCCCGGGTCAAGGGGGCGGGCCGCGAGCGTCCCTGTGGCGACCCGTCACGACAGAACGACAACCGGGCTCACTGCCTGCAAGCCCGGTTCTTGTGCCCGCGACAGCCATCGCGCGAACGTGCTGCCAGGGAGCTCGACTGAAATCCTCGATGTCGTCCCCGGCAGATGATTCGCCCGGGCCCGCTTCTATCGGGCGCAAGGTCCTGCACACGCGGCGAGCAAGTGCCGCAGGCACTGGTCTTCAAGGCCGGCCTGCGCAGCTCTGCGTGTCTTATTTAGATCGAAAATCGACGCGACAGTTTCGCCGTGGAGCATTTGTCTGACAGGCGTAACTCCCTGCTTTCACGGCATTGTTACCAACGCGCAAACACAGTTTTGGCGACGCGGTGTTTGTGCCGGTCGGGGCTTGGGGCATAAGCTTCGCTTCTTTTGGCTGCGGTCTTTTCGCGCCCAGCCTCGTCTTACTTGGCCTGCCCTGAGGAAGTCCCATGTCCAGCCAGTTCCCCCAAGCCCGTCCCCGTCGCCTGCGCCGCAGCGAACAGATGCGCAGCCTGTTCCAGGAAACCGAGTTCACCCTCAACGACCTGGTGCTGCCGATTTTCGTCGAGGAAGAGATCGACGATTTCGTGCCGATCAAGAGCATGCCGGGGGTGATGCGCATTCCGGAATCGAAGCTGGCCGGGGAGATCGAGCGTTACGCCCGCGCCGGGATCAAGTCGGTGATGACCTTCGGCGTGTCGCACCACCTGGACAGCAACGGCAGCGACACCTGGAACGACAACGGCCTGGTGTCGCGCATGTCGCGGATCGCCAAGGACGCGGTGCCGGAGATGATCGTGATGTCCGACACCTGCTTTTGCGAGTACACCGACCACGGCCACTGCGGCGTGCTGCACGGCCATGAAGTGGACAACGACCAGACCCTGGTCAACCTCGGCAAGCAGGCAGTGGCCGCGGCCCGCGCCGGCGCCGATGTGATCGCGCCGTCGGCGGCCATGGACGGGCAGGTCCAGGCCATCCGCCGCGCCCTGGACGAGGCCGGCTTCAGCCAGACCGCGATCATGGCTTATTCCACCAAGTTCGCCTCGGCGCTCTACGGGCCGTTCCGCGAGGCCGGCGGCAGCGCCTTGAAAGGCGACCGCAAGAGCTACCAGATGAACCCGATGAACCGCCGCGAAGCGGTGCGCGAGTCCTTGCTGGACGAACAGGAAGGCGCGGACTCGCTGATGGTCAAGCCGGCCGGCGCTTACCTGGACATCATCCGCGACATCCGCGAAGCCTCGCGCCTGCCGGTGACGGCGTACCAGGTCAGCGGCGAGTACGCGATGATCAAGTTCGGCGCCCTGGCCGGGGCCATCGACGAAGCGCGGGTGGTGCGCGAAAGCCTGGGCTCGATCAAGCGCGCCGGTGCCGACCTGATCTTCACCTACTTCGCCATGGACCTGGCGCTCGCCGGGATCTGACGCATCCCGGCTGAGCCCTCGCGGGCTCTATCGCGAGCAAGCTCGCTCCTACAGGGTCGGTGCTGTCCTGTGCAGGAGCGAGCCTGGCGATGACGTCAGCCGGCACGGTACAACTATCGCGCCTGCCACCCCCCTCACAGCGTAATCTTGCGCTCCTCGAAATACCGTTCCAGCACCTTCGGGTCCGCCGATTTTTCCGCCAATGCCACATAAGTGTCCGGCCGCAGCAGGTAGAAGCCGTTGCGCGCCAGGCCAGCGGCCTGGTGCGCCGGTTCCCAGTCGAACACCGTCAGCGGCAGTTGCCGCTCGGCGCACCAGGCGCGCAGGGCGTCACTGGTGACGCCGTACACATGCACCTGCCACCCCAGGTAGTCGAGGCTGGCGAAATTGTCGGTGACCGCGCCGTGGGCCCAGGGCAGGCGATCGCCGCCGTGGACATGGCCGGCGCTGCCGCAGCTCAGGGGCATGTCGCGGTAGTTGAGGGTGATCTGCGACACTGTGCGAAACAGGAACTCGCGCGCCGCTTCCACCGCAGTCACCTTGGGGATCAGCAGCGGCGCCAGGCGGGTGCGCAGCAGGTTGGCGATCGGCCCGTCGGCGGTGACGAAACTGAACACCCGGTCGGTGGTGGCCACCAGGCGCCGGGCGAATTCGATGCGCTCGAACTCGTAGGTTGCCAGCAGGTGTTCCTCGGCCTTGCCGTTGAGCACCGTGGCGAGTTTCCAGGCCAGGTTGATGGCGTCGCCGATCCCGGTGTTCATGCCCTGGCCGCCGGCCGGGCTGTGCACATGGGCGGCATCGCCGAGGAGGAAGGCCCGGCCCCTGAAGAAACGCTCGGCCACCCGGTGATGCACGCGGTAGGTGGAGAACCAGTTGACCTTGTCGACCTGGACCTTGAGGTTGTCCATGGCGCGCCGGCTGACGTCCTCGAACCTGAGGGTTTCCGCCTGTTCGGCACGTTCGTCGCGCACTGTGCCGATCAGCCGTGCCCGGCCTTCGCCGGCCAGCGGAAAGACCGCGAGGAAGTCCGCCTCGTCGAGGTCCGCGTGCAACTCGCCATTGAGCGCCGGCCCGCGGGCGTCGACATCGGCCACATAAAACACCTGCTGATAGGTGCCGCCGGGAAAGTCGATGCCCAGGGTCTTGCGCACTGTCGAATGGGCGCCGTCGCAGCCGGCCAGGTAGAAGGCCTGGCAAGTTTCCTCCTGGCCGTCGGGGCCGCGCAGCTGGGCGCTGACCAGGTGGCCGTGGTCGATGAAGCCCAGCAGTTCGGTCTGGCGCTCGACCGTCACGCCGAAACGCTGCAGACGCTCGATCAGCAGTTGTTCGTGCTGGTCCTGCGGGTAGATTTCCAGGAAGGGGTAGGGCGTCAGGTCGGCGCCGATGCTGCTCAGGGGCAGATGGGCGGCCTGTTCGCCCTTGACCCAGAGGTTGGCGGCCGGCACCCGGTGGCCCTGGTCGAGGATGGCCTGGGTCAGGTCCAACTGGCGGTACAGCTCAAGGGTCCGCGCCTGCACCGCCAGGGCCCGGGAAGTGGTGCCCGGGCCGGCGGTCTGGTCGAGGATGCGCACCTTGACCCCTTGCCGGCTCAGCCACAGCGCCAGAACCAGGCCGGTGGGGCCGGCGCCAATGATCAGTACGTCGCTGCGGTTCATGTCCTTGCCCTCGTCGAGAGATCAATGTCATGCCGGTTTCGTGTACCAGGTTTCAGCGCTGGGCGAACGCCAGGTTCAGGCCCAGGGCGGCGAAGCTCGCGGCAAAGCTGCGGCGCAGCCAGTTCTGCACCTGGGGCGACTCGATCACCGCCTTGCGGAACAGGTTGGCCAGCAGGCCGTAGACCACGAATACAGCGAAGGTCATCGCCATGAATACGCCGCTCAGGCCGAGCATCTGCATGGCCGGCGACGGGCCGTCGTGGCTGATGAACTGCGGCAGGAAGGCCAGGAAGAAAATCGTCAGCTTGGGGTTGAGGATGTTCAGCAGGCAGGCCTTGAGCACCAGGCCGCCGGCGCTGGTGGCAGGAGCGCTGGTGTCCACGGCGAAGGCCGAGCGGTCGCGCCAGGTGGCGTAGGCCAGGTACAGCAGGTAGGCGACCCCGGCGAACTTCAAACCCTGGAAGGCCAGCGCGCTGGTGTGCAGGATGGCCGACAGGCCCAGCACCGAGGCCAGCAGGTGCGGGACTATCCCGGCGGTACAGCCGATGGCGGTGAACAGGCTGGCGCGCTTGCCGGCCACCAGCGCCGTGGAAATGGTCAGGATCACGCCGCTGCCGGGGATCAGCACGACAATCAGCGAGGTAATGAGAAAATCCAGTGAGAGCATGGCGCAGGGGACTCCAGGGCAGGTAAAGGACGCTCAGGTCTGGCTGAACACTTCCAGCAGGTGGCCGTCGGGGTCATCAAAATACACCCGGCGACCGCCTTCGTGGCGGTTGATTTCATTGGCTCGCTGCTTGCCCGGGTCGGCCCAGAACGCCAGGCCGCGCTGGCGAATGCGCTGCAGTATCGGTTCGAAGTCGTCGCTGGCGACCAGAAAGGCGTAGTGCTGGGAAGCGATGGGCGGGTCGTTGTCGTAGTAATCCAGGGACACGCCGTTATCCAGCTGCACCACCAGCATCGGGCCGAAGGGCACAGGTGGCGGCAGGCCGAGCAGTTGCACGAGAAAATCCGCCGACCGTTGCTTGTCGCGGCACCAGACGATGGTGTGGTTGAGTTGCACGCTCATGATGGGCCCCGCCTGTTGTTTTTCTGTGGGCGATGAGCTTTCAGATTAGGTGAAATTCGCCGTCGGTCACGGGGAATGCTCAAATGGCCTGTCGCTGGCACGGAACAGCGCGGCGCCTTGAGGGTCGATATCCGCGGCGACGCATGCACCTCAAGCGCGGGCCACCTTCGGAATTACTGGGAAGCCATGTCTATAAAACCTCTGCATTCACTTCGCTGGGCCGCTGTCGCAGCCTCGCTGGCCCTGGCCGGCTGTGCCGGCCAGTTCGGTTCAAAGGCGCCGGCGCCCAGCCCGGCGCAGGTCCAGGCCCAGGTGGCGCGCCTGCTGCCGGCCAAGGTCGCCGATCGCCAGGGCTGGGCCCGGGATATCCAGGTGGCCTTTACCGCCCAGGGCATCGAGCCGAGCAAGAGCAACCTCTGCGCGGTATTGGCGGTGGCCGAGCAGGAGTCCACCTATCAGGTCGACCCGCCGGTGCCGGGGCTGGGCAAGATCGCCCGCAGCGAAATCGACCGCCGCGCGGCCAAGGTGCATGTGCCGTCGATGCTGGTCAGTGCGGCGTTACAGGTGCGTTCGCCGAACGGCAAGTCCTACAGCGAGCGCCTGGCCGGGGCGCGCACGGAGAAGGAACTGAGCACGATCTTCGACGACTTCATCGGTAGCGTGCCCATGGGCAAGACCCTGTTCGGCGGTTTCAACCCGGTGCACACCGGCGGGCCGATGCAGGTCAGCATCGACTTCGCCGAGCAGCAGGCGCGCAATTACCCCTACAGCGTGGACGGCTCGATCCGCCGCGAGGTGTTCAGCCGGCGTGGCGGCATGTATTTCGGCATCGCCCACTTGCTCGGTTACCCGGTGAATTACCCGCAGCCGCTGTACCGCTTCGCCGACTTCAACGCCGGCTGGTACGCCAGCCGCAATGCCGCGTTCCAGAACGCCCTGAGCGTGGCCTCGGGGATTTCCCTGGCGCTGGACGGCGACCTGATCCGCTACGACTCGATCATGCCCGGCAGCACCGAGCTGGCGGCGCGCGCCCTGGGCAAATCCCTGGACATGCGCAACCCGACCATTCGCAACCAGCTGGAGAAGGGCAACAGCCTCGAGTTCGAGGACACCACGCTGTACAAGCGGGTATTCGCCTTGGCCGATCAGGCCCAGGGCAAGGCTTTGCCGCGGCAGATCCTGCCGGGCATCCAGCTGAAGAGCCCGAAGATCACCCGCAAACTGACCACCGCCTGGTTCGCCAAACGGGTGGATGAGCGGTATCAGCGCTGCATGGCGAGGTTGTAGCCGCTGCCGCAGGCTGCGATCGGCTGCGCAGCAGACGCCTGTGGGGGTAGGAGTATGACGTTGCATTGTTGCGGCCGCTGCGTCGGAATGCCGCCCAGACCGATCGCAGGCTTCGCCAGCGGCTACAGGGGAATGGTGATCGATAGAGACTGACAGTGCCCTGAAATGAAAAAAGCCCGGCTGATCAGGCCGGGCTTTTTTTCGAGTACTGCGGACCACGCAATCATACGGTGCGACGCTCGATCAGACGGTCGGAACCACCTTCAGCTACACGGCGTTCGATCAGACGATCGGAGCCACCTTCGGCAACGCGACGTTCGATCAGACGATCGGAACCACCTTCAGCGACGCGACGTTCGATCAGACGATCGGAACCACCTTCAGCGACGCGACGTTCGATCAGACGATCGGAGCCACCTTCGGCTACACGGCGCTCGATCAGACGATCGGAGCCACCTTCGGCAACGCGGCGTTCGATCAGACGATCGGAACCACCTTCGGCAACGCGACGTTCGATCAAGCGATCGGCGCCACCTTCGGCGACACGTTTTTCAATCAGGCGATCCGAGCCGCCTTCGGCGACCACTGGGTAGGCCGAGGACGCGGCAAAAGCGTTTGCTGCAAGAACCGAGAAAGCGATGCTGAGAAGAATTTGGCGTTTCATGGTGGTGTGCTCCGGGGTGTTGTTTGGTTGGTATGGAGCAGATGTTACGTGGCGGATTTTTTTTGAGAATTTCATTGGGTCGATGGTGACCATCGACGCCAATGATAGCTGCGCCAACCCCCGGAACAGAGCCTCAGGCCGGTTCTTCGCAGGCCTGCGGCGGGCTCCATTGCAGCCCCGAAGCCTGCAACAGCTCCCGGGTATAGGGGTGTTGCGGCGCGCTGAAGATCGCCTGCGACGGCCCTTGTTCCACCACCTTGCCGTCCTTGATCACGATCAGGTCGTGGGCCAGGGCGTGGACCACCGCCAGGTCGTGGCTGATAAACAGGTAGGTCAGGCCGTGGCGTACCTGCAACTCCCGCAGCAGCTGGACCACCTGCTTCTGTACGGTGCGGTCGAGGGCCGAGGTGGGTTCGTCCAGCAGGATCAGCGCCGGCTCCAGCACCAGGGCGCGGGCGATGGCGATGCGCTGGCGCTGGCCGCCGGAAAATTCGTGGGGGTAGCGGTGGCGGCTCCGCGGGTCGAGGCCGACTTCCTCGAGCACGCGGATCACCGCCGCCTCGCGTTCCTCGGCGGTGCCGATACCGTGGGTCAGCAGGCCTTCGGCGATGATCTGTTGCACCGACATGCGCGGGCTGAGGCTGCCGAACGGATCCTGGAACACCACCTGCAGCTGCCGGCGCAAGGGGCGCATCAGGCGCTGGTTGAGGATGCTCAGCTCCTTGTTGCCGAAGCGGATGCCACCCTCGGACTCCACCAGCCGCAGGATCGCCTGGCCGAGGGTGGATTTGCCCGAGCCGGACTCGCCGACGATGCCCAGGGTCTTGCCCCGGTGCAGGCTCAGGCTGACGCCGTCCACCGCCTTGATGTAGTCGCGCTGGCGGCTGAACAGGCCCTTGGGCAGGGGAAACCAGACCTTGAGCTCGTCCACCTCCAGCAGATTGTGCGAGTAGGCGCTGGGCACCGGGGCGCCGCTGGGCTCGGCTTCGATCAGCAAGCGGCTGTAGGGATGCCGCGGGGCGCGAAACAGTGCTTCGCACTCGGCCTGCTCGACGATCTCGCCCTGGCGCATCACGCACACCCGCTGGGCGATGCGCCGCACCAGGTTGAGGTCGTGGCTGATCAGCAGCAGCGACATGCCCAGGCGTTGCTGCAACGCGATCAGCAGTTCGAGGATCTTGCGCTGCACCGTCACATCCAGCGCCGTGGTCGGCTCGTCGGCGATCAACAGCTCCGGCTCGTTGGCCAGGGCCATGGCGATCATCACCCGCTGGCGCTGGCCGCCGGACAGCTGGTGCGGGTAGGCCTTGAGGCGTTTGTGCGGCTCGCGGATGCCCACCAGCTCCAGCAGTTCCAGGGTCCGCGCCCGGGCCGCGCGACCGCGCAGGCCCTTGTGCACGTCCAGCACTTCGCTGATCTGTTTCTCCACGGTGTGCAGCGGGTTCAGCGAGGTCATGGGTTCCTGGAAGATCATCGCGATGCGGTTGCCGCGCAGGGTGCGCAACTGGGCGTCGCTGGCCTGCACCAGGTCCAGGCCGGCGTAGCGGATGCTGCCCTGGGTCTGCACCTTCTGCGCCGGCAGCAGGCGCAGGATCGAGTGGGCGGTCACCGACTTGCCCGAGCCGGACTCGCCCACCAGGGCCAGGCATTCGCCGCGGCGGATATCCAGGTCCAGGCCATGGACCACTTCGGTGCCGGCGAAGGCCACCTTGAGGTTGCGGATTTCAATCAGGTTGTCGTGCATGTCAGCTCCGGGGATCGAAGGCGTCGCGGCAGGCTTCGCCGATAAACACCAGCAACGAGAGAATCAGCGCCAGGGCGAAAAACGCCGTCAGGCCCAGCCAGGGCGCTTGCAGATTGCGCTTGGCCTGGCCGATCAGTTCGCCCAGCGAGGCGGTGCCGGCGGGCATGCCGAAGCCGAGAAAATCCAGGGCGGTGAGGGTGGCGATGGCGCCGGTGAGAATGAACGGCAGGTAGGTCAGGGTGGAGGTCATGGCGTTGGGCAGGATGTGCCGGCGCATCAGCTCGCCGTCGCTCAGGCCCAGGGCCCGGGCGGCCTTGACGTACTCCAGGTTGCGCCCGCGCAGGAACTCGGCGCGCACCACGTCCACCAGGGCCAGCCAGGAGAACAGCGCCATGATCCCCAGCAGCCACCAGAAGCTCGGCGAGACGAACCCCGAGAGAATGATCAGCAGGTACAGCACCGGTAGCCCCGACCAGATTTCCAGCAGGCGCTGCCCGAACAGGTCGACCCAGCCGCCGTAATAACCCTGCAACGCACCGGCGGTGATGCCGATCAGCGCACTGATGACGGTCAGCGCCAGGGCGAACAGGATCGACACCCGCGTGCCGAAGATCACCCGCGCCAGTACATCCCGGGCCTGGTCGTCGGTGCCCAGCCAGTTCTGCGCCGAGGGCGGGCTGGGAGCAGGCAGGCTGAGGTCGTAGTTGACCGTGTCGTAGCTGAAGGGGATCGGCGGGAACAGCATCCAGCCGCCCTGGCCCTCGATCAGTTCGTGCACGTAGCTGCTGGAATAGTCGGGCTGGAACGGCAGTTCGCCGCCGAACTCGGTTTCGTCGTAGTCGCTGAGGATCGGGAAATACCAGGCGCCGTGATAGCGGATGAGCAAGGGCTTGTCGTTGGCGATCAGTTCGCCACCCAGGCAGACCAGGCACAGGCCGATAAACAGCCACAGCGACCAGCGACCCCGGCGGTTGGCCTTGAAGTGTTCGATGCGACGACGGCCCAGGGGAGAGAGTGTGAACATCAGGCAGTCCTCGCCGAGAAGTCGATGCGCGGATCGACCAGGCTGTAGCACAGGTCGCCGATCAGCTTGATCAGCAGGCCGAACAGGGTGAACAGGAACAGCGCGCCGAACACCACCGGGTAGTCCCGCGACACCGCGGCCTCGTAGCTCATGCGCCCGAGGCCGTCGAGGTTGAAGAGGGTCTCGATCAGCAGCGAGCCGGCGAAGAACACCTCGATCAGCGCCGTGGGAATGCCGGCGATCACCAGCAGCATGGCGTTGCGAAACACATGGCCGTAGAGCACCCGACGCTCGCTCAGGCCCTTGGCCCGGGCGGTGACCACGTACTGGCGGCTGATCTCGTTGAGGAAGCTGTTCTTGGTCAACAGGGTCAGGGTGGCGAAGCCGCCGATCACCAGAGCCGACACCGGCAGCACCAGGTGCCACAGGTAGTCGCCGACCTTGGCCAGGGGCCCGAGGCTGGCGAAATTGTCCGAGACCAGGCCCTGCACCGGGAACCAGTCCAGGTAGCTGCCGCCGGCGAACACCACGATCAGCAGGATGGCGAACAGGAACGCCGGCATGGCGTAGCCGAGGACGATGGCGCTGCTGGTCCAGGCATCGAAGGCGCTGCCATTGCGGATCGCCTTGCGCACTCCCAGGGGAATCGACACCAGGTAGGTGATCAGGGTCGCCCACAGGCCGAGGGACAGCGAGGTCGGCAGTTTCTGCAGGATCAGGTCGGTGACCTTGGCCCCGCGGAAGAAGCTGTTGCCGAAGTCCAGTTGCGCGTAGTTCTTCAGCATCAGCCACAGGCGCTGGTGCATCGGCTTGTCGAAGCCGTAGTGGTGCTTGATCTCCTCGATCAGCGCCGGGTCCAGGCCACGGCTGCTGCGTCCGCCGCCACCCACGGCGGCGACCTCGGCGCCACCGCCCATGGCATGCCCGCCGAAGCCTTGCAGGCGGGCGATGGCCTGTTCCACCGGGCCGCCGGGCGCGGCCTGGACGATCAGGAAGTTGACCACCAGGATGCACAGCAGGGTGGGGATGATCAGCAGCAGGCGACGACTCAGGTAACGGCCCATGTCAGTGCGCCTCCACGGTGCTGCGCAGGGCGCTCATCTGGCGGGTGGTCAGGGCCTTGGGGCTGACCTCCCACCAGGTGTTCAGGCCCTCGTCGTAGATCGGCGCGATGGCCGGCCGACCGAAGCGGTTCTGGAACACCGTGGGCGTGCCCTTGGAGTAGTAATTGGGAATCATGTATTGGCCCCATTGCAGCACCCGGTCCAGGGCCCGGGCGTAATGCACCATCTCGTCGCGGCTATTGGCCTGGACCAGGCCATCGATCAGGCGGTCCACGGCCGGGTTGGCCAGCACCATGGAGTTGGAGCTACCGACCTGGGTCGCGCTTTGCGAGCCGTACAGGCTGTACAGCTCGCGACCCGGGGAGACGATGGGGTCGCCGCTGCGGGGGAAACTGGTGACGATCATGTCGTAGTCCCGGGCGTTGAGCAGGTTGATGTACTGCGCCGAATCGATGCGCCGCAGGTTGAGGGTGATGCCGATCTGCGCCAGGGTGCGTTTGTACGGCAGCAGCATGCGGTCGAAGCCGCCCTGGCCATCGAGGAAGGTGAACTCCAGCGGCTCGCCGGCGGCGTTCAGCAGTCGGTTGTTCCGCGGTGTCCAGCCGGCCTCGGCCAGCAGGCGCAGGGCCTGCAGTTGCTTGTCGCGGATGCGGCCGCTGCCGTCGGTCTGCGGGGCCCGGTAGACCTGGGTGAAGACTTCGTCGGGGATCTGTCCGCGCAGGGGTTCGAGGATCTCCCGTTCGCGGGCGTCCGGCAGGGCGGTGGCGGCCATTTCGCTTTTCGGCCAGTAGCTCTGCTGGCGCACGTAGAAGCCGCGCATCATCTGCTTGTTGGTCCACTCGAAATCCCACAGCAGGATCAGCGCCTGGCGCACCCGGCGGTCGTGGAAGACCGGCTGCTGCAGGTTGAACACAAAGCCCTGGGCGGCGGTGGGCTTGTCGGGGGCGAGGATCGCCTGTTGCAGGCGGCCGTCGCGCAGGGCCGGGCTGTCGTAGCCGACCACGTAACCGGACGAGGAAAACTCGCGGTTGTAGTCGAAGGCGCCGGCCTGCAGCAACTGGCGGGCGACGTCGGTGTCGCCGTAGAAATTCACCGTCAGGCGGTCGAAGTTGTACAGGCCGCGGCTGACCGGCAGGTCCCTGGCCCACCAGTTCGGGTCGCGCTCGAAGCTGATGCTGCGCCCGGCGTCGACCTTGCCGACCTTGTATGGCCCGCTGCCCAGGGGCGGCTCGAAACCGCCGCCGTTGGCGAAGTCGCGGGTCTTCCACCAGTGTTCGGGCAGCACGCGCAGGGTCGCCAGGTCCAGGGCCAGGGTGCGGTTGAGGTTGTTCTTGAAGTCGAAGCGCACCTGCCCGGGGCCTTCGATCACCACGTCCCGCACGTCGCCGTACAGCTGGCGATAGCTCAGGCTGCCCTTGCTCAGCAGCAGGTCGAAGGTGTAACGCACGTCTTGCGCGGTGATCGGCGTGCCATCGGCGAAGCGTGCCCTGGGGTCGAGGTAGAAGCGCACCCACAGGCCGTCGGGGTCGCGCTCCATGCGTTCGGCCACCAGCCCGTAGACGGTGTAGGGCTCGTCCAGGGAACGAAAGGCCAGGGGCGAATACACCCAGTCGTTGACCTGGGCCACCGCGATGCCCTGGTCGGCATAGGGGGTGATGTAGTTGAACTGGCCGATCTCCATCGAGGCGCGGCTCAGGGAGCCGCCCTTGGGCGCATCGGGGTTGACGTAGTCGAAGTGCTGGAAGCCCGGCGGGTACTTCGGCGGTTCGCCATAGACCGTCATGGCATAGCTGCCATGGGCGGCGGCCAGGGCCCCGCCGGCGGCGCCAAGCAGCGTGGCAGCCAGCGTCAGCCCAGCCAGGGTGCGGGTCAGTGCAGACATGATCGAAAGGTTCCTCGTGATGCCGGAAAGCCTGGGTCGGCAGGGCGAAAAGACCCACGGCGGCGGGCCGCCATGGGGCGCGAATTCGCAATGCTGCCGGGGCCGGCCGGAGTCTTGCGCGGCCCCGGCGGTGACTCAGAAGTGGTACGTCATGCGCGCGAACAGGGTGCGGCCCAGCGGGTCGGTGTACCGAGGGTCGTAGCCGCTCTGGAAGTTGTAGGCCTGGTTGGAGAACGGTGGGTCGCGGTCGAAGACGTTCTTCACCCCGGCATCGACGTCCAGCACCTTGTCGAAGGTGTAGCCGGCCGACAGGTCCCACACCGAGTACGAGGCCACTCGGGCATTGGTGGTGCGGTCGTAGTCGTTGTAGCCGGTGGTGAAGCGGTTGCTCAGCGAGGCCCGCGCGGCGCCCAGGGTCCAGGTGCCGGTGAGGTTGTGTTTCCAGCGGGCGATCACGCCATCGCCCTCGAAGTCGCCGACCTTGTCGGTGAATGGCCCCTTGATGGTGCTCTGGAAGTCGTAGCTCTTGACGTAGGTGCCTTGCAGCCCGAGGCCGAACTGGCCGTAGGGGGTATTGGGGAAACGATAGTCCAGGGACACGTCGACACCGTTGGTTTCGACTATGCCCAGGTTGGCGTTGCCGGTGACGATGTAGTTCAACGAACCGTCGGCGTTGCGCACGAAGCGGTCGGCGTAGGCGCCGGACTGGTCGAATACCGTGGATTCGGGGAACGGCTGGATCTGGTTGGAGATGTGAATCCACCAGAAGTCCAGGCCCACCGACAGGTCGCGGATCGGCTGATAGACGAAGCCCAGGGTCACGTTGCGGGCCTTTTCCGGGGCCAGGTCGGTGTTGCCGCCGATCTGGTTGAGGAACTGCTGGCCGCAGTCACGCCCGCCGTTGCCGCCGGGCTGCACCACGCCGCCGGTACAGAGCACCGGGTCGTTGTAGTAGCCCTGGGTGTAGGTGATGCTGCGCGGCGCATACAGCTCGTACAGCGACGGTGCGCGGAAACCTTCACTGTAGGCGCCGCGCACCACCAGCTCCTTGAGCGGCTGGTAGCGGAACGAGTATTTCGGGTTGGTGGTGCTGCCGAAGTCGCTGTATTTGTCGTGGCGGATGGCGACGGACAGTTCCAGGCTGTCGAGCACCGGCACGTTCAGTTCGGCGTAGGCCGCCCTGACACTGCGATTGCCCTCGACGCTACCGGACGGGTCGATGCCCAGGCTCTGGATGTCACCGGCGAACTCTTCGTAGTCCTGGTGGAATTTCTCCTTGCGGTACTCGCCGCCCAGGGCCAGGCCGGAGGGACCGGCACCAAACCAGTCGCCGATCTCGCGGCTGACGCGCCCATCGAAACCGACGACCCGGCCGACAGCCGTGGAGTAGGCGCCGTGGTAGGCCGCTTGCTCGATGTAGTCCTGGCCGGCCTGGGTCTGCGGGCCGAACGGGTTGAGCAGGCCGCTGGCCAGGCCGGCGATCATCGCGCGGTCGCTGACGTAGCCGTTGGTGACGCTGGAGACCACCTTGTTCTGGTTGTAGGAGGCACCGAGGTTGTAGTCCCAGCCGGCCACCAGGCCGTCGAAACTCAGGACGAAGCGCTGGCTGGTGTTCTGGTCCTTGGATTCCCGCGCACCGGCGGCGGTTTCACGCCAGTTCACGCCGATCGGCTGGCTCGGGTCGAGGCTGAAGTCGGTCGGCGCCGGGGTGATGCCGTTGCCCGGGTAGTAGGGCGAGGAAGAGTCCAGGCTCAGGCCGGTGAGGGGCGCCGGGCCGACCGCCGTGGCGTTGTTGTTGCGCGACCAGAAGTACTCCAGGTTGACGTTGTGGTCGTCGGCCAGCTTGGCGGTGCTTTTGCCGAAGAACGAGGTCTTTTCGGTCTCCGGCACCAGGTCGATGTACTCGCGGGTACTGAAGCGGCACAGGCCCTGGCGGGCAATCAGGTTCGGCCCGTTGCAGTTGCTGCCGGCCAGCGGGTTGGTGGCGTTGTCGCCCTGGGTGTAGTTGCCCGGAAAGGCCGTGCCCGAGGTCTGGTCGAGGCCGCGGCCGGGGCGGTAGTCGGTGGCGAAGGAGCGGTCGTTGGCATCGAGGTTCTGCTGCTTGTTGTAGTTGAACACCCCGAGCACGTTGAAGCGGTCTTCTTCCAGGTCGCCGAAGCCCCAGCTGGCGCTCATGTCCTTGCTCGCACCGCCGCCGCTGTGGGTCGGGGTTTCGCCACCGAGAGTCAACTGGCCATCGGTCATGGATTTTTTGGTGATGAAGTTGATCACGCCGCCGATGGCGTCGGTGCCGTAAAGGGCCGAAGCGCCGTCGCGCAGCACTTCGACCCGGTCGATGGCGGCGAACGGGATCATGTTCAGGTCCACCGCGCCGCCGGCCGAGTTGGTGCCCGACAACGCGTTGTTGGCCAGGCGCCGGCCGTTGAGCAGCACCAGGGTCTTGTTGGCGCCGATGCCGCGCATGTCGGCGAAAGAGGCGCCGCCGGTGGCGGCTCCCACCGAGCCGGCGCTGTTGTTGATCGACTGGCTGCCGGTGATGCGCTGCACCAGTTCGGCGGTGGTGCTCACCCCCTGTTTGCGCAGCTCTTCGGCGCGCAGGATGGTGATCGGCACGGCGGTTTCGGCATCGACCCGGCGGATCGCCGAACCTGTCACTTCGACCCGTTGCAGCTGGGTGGTGGGCGCCACGGCCGCGGCACTGGCGGCCGGGACGGCGGCGCTGCTGTCGGCGTCCTCTTCCGCGGCTTGCGTGGTGCCGGCGCCCAGGCCCATGGCCATCAGGTACAGCGGGACAAAACGGTGCCGTTGCAGCGTGGTCACCAGTGGCTTGAGCGTGAAACGTGGAATGTTCATCAGCATGATTACTTCCGACTTTTTAGACGTTTATCGAAATGGCCTTGTGAGCCCTCATTGCTCCGGCTGGGTTGTACCGACCCCGGAAAACCACTTTCTTCAAGCAAGCCGATCCCCTCCGCAGGCGCGTGGCGCCTTGCGGTCGGCCGATTGCGACGGGATTTTTCGAGGCAGTGCCTGGCGCGTCCCTCAGGGGGCGCCAGGCACTGCCTTCATCGGGTGGTCATCACGGATATCCTGGTGATTCCCGAACGTTCGATGGAGGCCATGGCCTTGGCCACCTGGCCGTAGTTGACGGCGGCGTCGGCCTGCAATTGCACGCGCACTTCGCTGTCCTTGGCCTTGACCTCCTTGAGGCTGCTTTCCAGCAGCTCGGGGGCTACTTCGGACTTGGCCAGGTAGAACTTGCCGTCCTGGTCGACGCTGACCACCACCGGGTCTTTTTTCTCGGCAGGGGCCACGGCGTCGGTTTTCGGCAGGTTGACCTTGATCGCGTTGGTCATCAGTGGGGCGGTGACGATGAACACCACCAGCAGCACCAGCATCACGTCCACCAGTGGCGTGACGTTCATTTCACTGAGCACTTCGTCGCTGTCTTGAGTAGAGAAGGACATCAGCTGGCCTCCCGTACGGCGTGGGCGGTCTTGCTGGCGATGGCCTGGCGGCTGATGGCGAAGGCGCTGCGCTGGGCCAGGGCGTCGAAGTCATGGGCGAAGTCGTCCATGCTGGCCGAGGCCAGCTTCAGGCGGCGCAGGAAGAAGTTGTAGATCAGCACCGCCGGCACGGCGACGGCGATGCCCACGCCAGTGGCGATCAACGCATGGCCGATCGGCCCGGCCACGGTTTCCAGGCTGGCCGAACCGCTGGCGCCGATGCTCTGCAGGGCCTCCATGATCCCCCAGACTGTGCCGAACAGGCCGATGAAGGGCGCGGTGCTGCCGATACTGGCGAGCACCGCCTGGCCGCTTTCCAGGGCCCGGCGCTCCTTCTGGATCTGCTGGCGCAGGTTGCGCTCCAGGCGGTCGGCGCGGTTGATGGTGTGGGCCAGCTGCTGGGTGGTGCGCGGCGACTCTTCCACCAGCAGGGCCTCGAAGCCGCTGCTGGCGATGCGCGCCAGGGAGCCGGGGTACTGGCTGGCGTGCTCGGCGGCGGTGAGCAGGTCCGGGGCGCTCCAGAAGGCCTTGCTGAACTGCCGGTTCTGGGTCTTCTGCCGCAGGTACTGCGCCGACTTGACCAGCAGCAGTGCCCAGCTGACCACGGAAAACAGCACCAGGGCCCAGAGCACGCCGGGGACAATCAGGGATGTCAGGGAATCGTTCATGGCTACACCTCGCATGCGTAAACAGGTTGTGAGTTCAGGTCAGGCCGCAGTCATTGCGGCAATTTGAAATCGATGGTCTGGGTGGCGAAGCCTTCGATCGGCGTGTCGCCGCGCTTGGCCGGGATGAATTTCCAGTTCTTCACCGCGGCCACGGCGGCCTCGTCCAGTTGCGGCTTGCCGCTGGAACGGGTGACTTCCACGCTGCCGGCACGGCCGTTGGGCAGCACCTTGATGCGCAGCACCACGGTGCCTTCCCAGTTGCGGCGCAGGGCCAGGGACGGGTATTCCGGCGGCGGGTTGCCGAGGCTGGCCAGGCCGGAAACCGCCGCCGACTCCTTGACCGGCCCGGGGGCCGCGGCAGGCGCCGGAGCGGCGGCCGGCTGGCTGGGCGCCGCGGGCGCCGCGGGCGCGGCCGGTGGCGCGGGGGCGGGTGGAGCCGGCGTTTTCGGCGGCTCGGGCTTTTTCACCGGCTTGGGCTTTTCGATGGGCTTGGGTTTCTCCACCGGCTTGGGCGGCGGCTTGAGCGCGTCTTCGTCTTCCACCGGTTGCTCGGGTTCGGGCGGCGGTGGAGGCGGCGGAGGTTCCGGGGTAGGCGGCGCGGGCGGGGTCGGGCTGCTCAGCTCGACGGTCATTTCCGGGATTTCCGGGGGCGTTTCCAGTGGCGCGGCGCGGGTCTGCTGGAAGAACCACCAGGCGCCACCATGGAGCAGGGCCGAAACCGTCACCAGCAACAGCACCTGGCGCTTGCTCAGGCCTCCGGGTTGCGATGCATTGCCCTTATAAGGACGGCCCCGCGCAACCTGGACGGCGGCTTCATCGTCCAAGGGCCTCGGCAGGGTTCTGTTCTTTACCGCATCGTTCATTAAAGCTCCCTCGGTCGGATGAAGGGCAATAAGGCACCGTTCGAACATTGGCTGGAATGTTCGAAAGTCGGGTTTAACTTTTTCAAGGGTGAGCAAAAGCCGATAGTTGAACTATCCGGTTGAACGGCCCTGTGCAAGCGAGTGGCTTAACGCCTTCGGCTTGGATTGTTCATTACCACTCCCTGGAACATTGTTGTGGGATGAGTTGGTGTCTGTAATGCACCTGTCTCGTACTCGTTACATATAGCAACCGCTATGCCAGATTGTGTCGGTCTTTATGCAATTGGCGACGGCTCGTAGCGCATGTCGCATTTATATAAATTTGCGAGAAAAACTGGCGCAGCAATATATATTCAGCGTCTCGAAAAGTTGACCTTAAATACTTTTTGCGGGCGAGCCTGCCTGCCCTGGGTTATCCGCTTTTCAGCCGGAAACAGGGGCGATCAGTACCATGGCCAACGCACTAAAAAGTGTCTGGCGAATTGATTTGGTGCAAATAAACAGTGACTAGCCGGTCATTGCCTGGAGGTCCTTGATCTTGTTGTTTTCAGGGCTCTGCGTAGGGCTTCTGTAGTCTTTTACGGCCCGTTCGGGGAGCATTCTTGAGTATCCATGGCGCGCTCGCCTGCCCGTCATTGAGCAGGGCGATGACGGAGCTCTTATTAACCTGCTGGGGGTGCGGATAATTAACCGATGCGTACATTGAATGTATGTAAACAGCGGTCCGCTCATTACCCAGTGGTCGATGCATTGATATTGAATTGCCTTATTGTCGGACAACGCTCTGATCATCCACTTTTAACGCGCTTTGGCACGTTTGTTTGTTGTCGAATACGCAACGATAGAAATACGGCTTTCGCTCGGTGAAGTGTCACCGAGTACAAAATTAAGTTGGCTGCTTAGTGGTTCAAAAACAGTCGACGATCGGTCTTGTCGAGGTTTCTTCCGTCGACGCTACTTGGACAGTGGCGAGACCGGGCTGGGGGCGAGTGTTTGTGTCGGGATACGCTGGGCAGTACCTGGGAAGACTGGCTTGGATATCGGTACCGGGAGAGGGTCGGCCTTATAACAGCCGCTACCGCCAGCCTGAAAGTTGCCCCAGCGACTGGAGCAGGGGGCATCGCCAGAGGCTGGCACAGGCAGCGCCGCGTAGCGTGCGCAAGGTCGATCGTCGATGACGCACAGGGCGCGAGGGCCGGTCCGGGCAGGGCTGCCGGACGAGGCGGAACCAGGGGCGAAACGGTGGAGCCAATAGCGGAAAACGCCGGTGAACATGACTGCACATCGCACATGAGACTTCCTTATCGCCAGTCTCAGCTCAACGAGCTTTTGGCTCGCCGTCTGCACTTTATGGGGACGCGGATAGCGTCCGATGATTGCTATTGGTGCGGGTAGGCACCGTCGATGCGGCTCTTGCGGTGGGTCGATTCGCAAGCTGCAGGTGCATGGGAAAAACGTGCCAGTTCCAGGTACGTTCGTGCAGTTTTCTTCGCCTATGCCCGCCAGGCCTTGTTTGGCGGGGCCTGGCGGTGGGCAGCCGATGTTGGCGGGGCCGGGGGCGGCCCGGCTCGCGATAAAAATCCTCGGGACGACAAGCTCGCCCCTCGTGCCCATGAAAAAGCCCGGCGCATCAGGCCGGGCTTCTTGGGTTTTGCAGAGTGCTGCGACTCAACGACGGCGCACGAACCGGCGCCACAGCCAGACCCAGATCATCACCAGCGGGAAGGCCAGGATCAGGAATGGCAGCACATAGCTGCCTTTCTCCAGGGCTTCGGCGGTGCCGTAGGCGAGGTTGTCCAGCAGGTTGTCGAACGCGCGTTGCAGTTTCGAGCCGCGCTGGCTGCTGTCGGTGGGCACGAAGTTCAGGGTCAGGCGGTTGGTGTCGAGCCGCCGCTGCTGCCCGGCGGCGACCTGGGCCAGGGCCTGCAGGTCGTTCTCGATGCTCGCCTGTTCCTTGTTCAGGGCGATCAGGTCGCTGACGGTGATGTCCTTGCGCGCCGCCAGCTGGTCGAGGCGTTGCTGCTGGGCCTTGAGCCGTTCCTGCTGGCGCTGCACGTCGGCCACGGCGTCGGCCAGGTCTTCGGCGCTGGTGATGCGTTCGCCGATTTCGGCGCCCTGGGCGGCCAGCGCGACTATCGGTTCGACGCCGTCGGGCACGATGCGCAGGATCACCTGGGCGTGGTGCTGGCCTTGTTGCAGGCGCAGGATATTGCAGGCGCCGAACGTGGCGTTTTCGCAGGCTTCGCGGGTGGCGGCCAGGCGCGGCGCGATCTGCGCCGAGGGCAGCGACAGGCTCAGTTCATGTTCATAGGCCAGTTGCGCGCCGGCCTTGCCCTGGGCGCCGCCGACCGCCACCGAGGACGAACGATCGCTGGGGGAACAGGCGGCCAGCAGGGTGCTGAGCAGCACCACGGCGAGGCTGCGCAGCGGGGTGGGGGTGTCGTCCTGAGGGTGCATGGTCGCTCCTTGAAATAAATGATCGTGCCCGGGGCTGGCGGGACGGCTGCGTATCTTATCGTCGATTGCGCGGGGAGGGGCGGATGTCGTGTCGCCGCGACTTATCGCCAGGGATTTGCCGGATGGATACGGCTGGGCGCGGGCACCGCTTCGGCGTACACCTCAGGGACCGATGACCCGTGCCTCGGTCATCGCCATCGGCAACGGAGATCCGTCATGAGCTCGCTCGAGTTACCCGAAGGTTATGCCCCCTTGTCCCGCAGCAGTCCGCTGCTGGAGCTGATCGGCCCGGTGTATTGCCGTGGCAGCGGCCTGCAACTGGAGATCGGCCTGCGCGCCGACCACCGTCACGCCAATGGTCGTGGCACCGTGCACGGCGGCATCCTCGCCACCCTGGCCGATATCGGCATGGGCTACGCCATGGCCTTCGCCAGCGACCCGCCGCTGCCGCTGATCACCGCCAGCATGCACCTGGACTACCTCGGCGCGGTGCAGGTCGGCGAATGGATCGACGTGCGCCTGGAACATTCCAAGCGCGGCCGGCAGATGGCCTTCGCCACCGTCACCCTGCAGGTCGGCGAGCGGGTGGTGGCCAGGGCCAATGCGGTGTTCGCGGTGCCCGGCGGTTGAGAGTGGACGTATCGCCGGCGACAGGTGGTGCAAATGTCCTTTACCGCCGTGACCTTGCAGGTGGGTGAGCGGGTGGTCGCCAGAGCTGATGCGGTGCCTGCTGGGTGAAGGTGGGCGTATTGCTGGCGACAGCTTTGTGTAGCCGCTGCCGCAGGCTGCGATCGGGTTGGGCGGCACTCCGACGCAGCGGCCGTAACGATGCAGCGCGGTATTGCTGGAAAACCTCGTCGCCGGATTTGGCGGCTGCTACGCAGCCGATCGCAGGCTGCGCCAGCGGCTACAGTGGCGGGGCTGCCGCAGGCAGTTCTCCTTAATCCGCTGGTGCAACTATCTGCTTCCACTCCAGGCCGAAGCGCGCCAGGTACTTGCGCAGGCGGTCGGCGTCATTGGGCTGGGCCTTGGTCTGGCGGGATACGCCAAACAGCTTGCGTCCGGCATCGGACAGGCTGTCGGCCTGGCGGCAGACCTCGAGCACTGCCTGCAATTGCAAGCGGTCGAACAGGTCGAGTTCGGCTGTGTCGCCCAGCAGGGTGGCCAGCGGATCCTGCTCCTGGCTCAAGCCCCAGGCATACCGTAGCCGCTCGATTTCTTCCTCGGCCTGGGCTTCGTCGATGCGCCCGCTGTCGGCCAGGGTGGCCATGCGGGTAATGGACGCCGACAGCTCGCGGAAGTTGCCCAGCCACGCCGCCTCGCTGGAGCTGGCAAACGCCAGGTAGCGCCGCCGCGCCTCGAGGTTGAAGCGCACCAGGCGCCCTTGTTCGCGGGCATGGCGTTCCAGTTCGAAATCGATGTTCGGCTCGATATCCTCGCGCCGCCCGGCCAGCCCCGGCAGGTTGAAGGTCCAGAGGTTGATCCGCGCATACAGGTCCTCGCGGAACAGGCCCTGGGCGACCCGACCGCGCAGGTCGCGGTGGGTGCCGGCGATGATCAGGAAGTCGCTGTCCACTTCCTTGTCCGAGCCCATGGGGAAGAAGCGTTTCTCCTCGATGGCCTTGAGCAGCATCGCTTGTTCGTCGAGCCCCAGTTCGCCGATCTCGTCGAGAAACAGCATGCCGCCGTCCGCTGCCCGCAACAGGCCGTCGCGGGCGTTCTGGGCGCCGGTGAAGGCGCCCTTGATATGCCCGAACAACGCCGACATGGCGCCGTCGCCGCGCAGGGTGGCGCAGTTGACCTCGACAAAACGCCCCTGGACCTGATGCCGGCCGCGCTTGAGCTCATAGATGCGCCGGGCCAGGAACGACTTGCCGGCCCCGGTGGGGCCGATCAGCAGCATCGGTGCCTTGGAGCGCAGGGCCACCCGCTCGATCTGTTCGATGGAACGGTTGAACGCGGCGTTGCGGGTGGCGATCCCGGACTTGAGGAAGGCCAGGCCCTCCAGGCGCTTGCCGGCGAAGCGCGAGGCGATGCGGTCGTAGCGCGACAGGTCGAGGTCGATCAGGGCGTGGGTGCCGGTGGCGTGCTCCTGCGGGTCGCGGCGCCGCGCCGGGGAGGTCTGGATCAGGCGTGCCGGCAGGTAGCGCGCCTCGGTCAGCAGGAACCAGCAGATCTGCGCCACGTGGGTCCCGGTGGTGATGTGCACCAGGTAGTCCTCGCGCTCGGTGTCGAAGGGGTAGGCGCTGGTGAAGTCGTGCAGGGCGCCGTACACCTCTTCGAAATCCCAGGGGTTCTTCAGGCCCATGGGGTGCAGGCGCACCTCGGTCTGCGGCGACACCTGGCGAATGTCGCTGGCCACCCGCTCGGCCAGGCTGACGTCCCGGGCGTCCAGGCCGTGGATCAGCTCCAGGCGGTGGATCAGCACGTCCTGCTGCTGGCACAGGCCGACACTGGGGCGCCAATGGTTCCAGCGGTTGGCGCCCTTGCCGACGCGATCGAGGGTGGAACCGACAAAACCTATGGCGACCGTGGGCTTGCCTGACATGTTTATACCTGAAGATAAAAAACGATAAACAAAGATATAAAATTATCAGAAGCTTTGTCTCGACGACTCGCCAATGAAAAATCATTTAAAAATAAAATTGTTATAAATCAATAAGTTAAAAAATAATTTGCGGAGAAAAATAAAACTGGCACAGCGGCTGCAATCTCTCTGGCAACGAACAAGACAACAGAGCGAGACGCCAAGATGGCCAACTTCCAGCTGTTCAACACCCAACAGGCCAAAGCGCCAGCGAGCAACACCCTGAACGCCGCCCAGGCCCCGGCCTATGCCTACAACGCCAAGCACCGCCTGGCCCAGCTGGCGGTGACCGGTTGCCTGAACTCGACCTTCTACACCTCGCCCGAAGGCCAGCTGGAAGCAGTGCTGCAACTGGTGAACGAAGTCGACAGCCGTTTCGTCGCCCAGGCCGCTCGTTACGCTCGGCAACAGGGTCATATGAAAGACATGCCGGCCTTGCTGCTGGCGGCGCTGACCGCGCAACGCTCGGCCCTGGTGCCGGAGCTGTTTGCCCAGGTGGTGGACAACGGCAAGATGCTGCGCAACTTCGTGCAGATCCTGCGCAGCGGGGCGACCGGGCGTAAATCCCTGGGGTCGCAGCCCAAGCGCCTGGTGCAGAACTGGTTGAACAGCGCCACCGAACGCCAGCTGTTGCAGGCTTCGGTGGGCAACCAGCCGTCGCTGGCGGACGTGGTCAAGATGGTGCACCCCAAGCCAGGCGAGGACTGGCGCGCAGCCTTCTTCGCCTGGTTGATCGGCAAGCCGGTGGATGCCCAGGCGCTGCCCGAGCTGACCCGCGCCTTGCTGGCCTTTCGCAGCGGTGCGACCACGGTGGTG
Source organism: Pseudomonas sp. NFPP07 (assembly GCF_900115645.1). Taxonomy (NCBI): domain Bacteria; kingdom Pseudomonadati; phylum Pseudomonadota; class Gammaproteobacteria; order Pseudomonadales; family Pseudomonadaceae; genus Pseudomonas; species Pseudomonas sp. NFPP07. The sequence goes on along the minus strand of NZ_FOXG01000004.1, from coordinate 411,616 downwards.
CCGCAGGTGCCGTTCCAGTTGCTCGGCAACGAAACCCTGAGCCGCGAGCAATGGGCCGAACAGGCGCACAATATGGGCTGGCAGGGGCTGCGCATGAACCTCAACACCCTGGCCCGCCATGGCGCGTTCCAGGTGCCGGGTTGCACCGAGTATGTGGCGGCGCGGCTGGCGGATGCCGCCGAGGTGGCCAAGGCCCGGGTCTACCCGTACCAGTTGCTGGCGGCCTACCGCATGGCCGGGGACGAGGTGCCGCAGCCGGTGCGCGAAGCGTTGCAGGATGCCCTGGAGCTGTCGCTGGCCAACGTGCCGGCGCTGCAAGGCGCGGTGGTGGTGTGCCCGGATGTCTCGGGGTCGATGCACAGCCCGGTCACCGGTTATCGCCAGGGCGCCACCACGGCGGTGCGTTGCATCGATGTGGCGGCCCTGGTGGCGGCAGCGGTGTTGCGCAAGCAGCCGGCGGCGCGGGTCATGCCGTTCGAGGTCGGGGTGGTGGATATCCGCCTCAACCCGCGGGACAGCGTGATGAGCAACGCGCAGAAACTGGCGGCCATCGGCGGTGGCGGGACCAACTGCTCGGCGCCCCTGGCGCAACTGGCCAATGCCAAGTGCAAGGTGGACACCCTGATCCTGGTCTCGGACAACGAGTCGTGGATCGATGCGCGGCGCCATGGGGCGACCGAAACCCTGCGCCAGTGGGAGCGGATCAAGGCCATCAACCCGCAGGCGCGGCTGGTGTGCATCGATATGCAACCCGGGGCCACCACCCAGGCGCCGGACCGCGAGGACATCCTCAACGTCGGCGGCTTCAGTGACGCGGTGTTCGATGTGATCCAGCAGTTCACCGCGGGCAACTACGGTGCGCAGCACTGGGTCGAGGCGATCGAGGCGATGGCGTCCTGATCGGCAAGGCATGAGATAAACCGTGCGCCGCTCACCCGGCGCACGCCGAAGAATCTTCGTTCATTGGCCCTGAATGCCGCTGTGACTACATCCAAAGACGTCCCAGCACATGTTGTCAGGGCCTGTGAAGGCACGAATGCCGGTGGCTGTACATCATGGTTATGCCGGTTCGATTCCGGCTATCAGTCACTCCTTTTTTCGTGCCACCTTTTTTGCGATTTCAGCGACGAATGCTGATGGAACTACATCCCAGATTCGTGATGCGGGTTCGAGTCCCGCCGGTGCCTGAAAAGGCGCCGTAGTTCAACGGTCAGAACACGAGTGCACTGTTTCATCGACCCTTGTCGTCGCAGTTTTTTCTCCCGCCCGAGCGGGATGGCAGCGAATGCCACAGGTACTACATCGTGTCGCGGGTTCGAACCCCGCCAGCCGCAAGGCTGTAGCTCAGTCGGTAGAGCAAATGTGCCTGTTCTCTTGTCGCTGCCCGCAGGCCCTGCCTGCACCGATTGACCCGGCGAATGCCGGTGGAACTACAGGACAGCGTGGTCGCGGGTTCGATTCCCGCCAACCGCAAGGGAGTAGCTCAGTGGCAGAGCGCGCTGCATGTTCCGCCTTCACTGGTCGCCGTTTTATGCCGGACCACCGGCCACCGAACAAGGCTGGATTTTCAGCCACAGAAAAAAGAGTCAGGAACATGGAACACAAGACCTACCAACTGCTGGAAGTCGCCAACGGCAAGCCGATCAAGATGTGGACCGAGGGCGTGCCCGTGGAAAACGAAGCCCGCCAGCAATTGATGAACACCGCGAAGATGCCGTTCATCTTCAAGCACCTGGCGGTGATGCCGGATGTGCACCTGGGCAAGGGCTCGACCATCGGCAGCGTGATTCCCACCCTGGGTGCGATCATCCCGGCGGCGGTCGGGGTGGATATCGGTTGCGGCATGATTGCCGCCCGTACCTCGCTGACGGCGGCAGACCTGCCGGATAACCTGCACGGTCTGCGCAGCGCCATCGAACAGGCGGTGCCCCATGGCCGCACCTCGCCGCGCAGCGGCCGCGACAAGGGCGCCTGGGGCGACGTGCCGCGCCAGGCCGACCAGGCCTGGGCGGCCTTGCAGCCACGCTTCAAGGCGATCACCGACAAGTACCCGGCGCTGGCCAACAGCAACAACCGCCAGCACCTGGGCACCCTCGGCGGCGGCAACCACTTCATCGAGGTCTGCCTGGATGAGGCCAACCGGGTCTGGTTCATGCTCCACAGCGGTTCCCGTGGCGTGGGTAACGCCATCGGCAACCTGTTCATTCACCTGGCCCAGGCGGACATGCGCCAGCACATCGCCAACCTGCCGGACCGCGACCTGGCCTACTTCGAGGAAGGCAGCCGGCACTTCGACGATTACGTCGAGGCCGTGGCCTGGGCCCAGGATTTTGCCCGGCACAACCGTGAACTGATGATGCAACTGGTGATCCAGGCCACCCGCCAGGTGATCCGCAAGCCCTTCGACGTGGCGCTGGAGGCCGTGAACTGCCACCACAACTACGTGCAGAAGGAACGCCACTTCGGTGAAGAGGTGCTGGTGACCCGCAAGGGCGCGGTGTCGGCGAAGAAGGGCGAGCTGGGGATCATCCCGGGATCGATGGGTGCCAAGAGCTTCATCGTTCGTGGGCTGGGCAACGAGGAGGCGTTCTGCTCCTGCAGCCACGGTGCCGGGCGCACCATGAGCCGCACCAAGGCCAAGAACACTTTCACCCTGGCCGACCAGATCCGCGCCACCGCCCATGTGGAATGCCGCAAGGACACCGCGGTAATCGATGAAATCCCGATGGCCTACAAGGACATCGACCAAGTGATGCACGCCCAGCGCGAGCTGGTGGAAGTGCTGCACACCCTGCGTCAGGTGGTGTGCGTCAAGGGGTAGAACAATGCACGACATGGACGCAGTGATAGCGGCCCCGCCCGGCTGGCATTACCAGCTGAGCGACTACGAAGCCCGCCGCGTGCGGGAAGTGATGGACACCCTGGACAGGCACAGCGCCTGGCTGGAACTGAGCCGCTTCGGCAACGGGTTCGTGCGGCAGGCCGCGGTGCGTGGATTGTCCGCGCAGCCATCGGCCGAGGCTTTGGCGGCGTTGCTGGAACGTCTCAATGATTGGGTGCCCCAGGTTCGCCAGGAAGCGGCCGTGGCCGTCGAGGCGTATTGGGCGCCGGAGCACGCCGGGCTGCTGTTGCAGACCCTGGCACCGTTGCTGGCCCTTACCAGCAAGCAGCGGGCCGACCACGGCGCGACCCTGGGGCGGGCCACCGCGGTGTTGCAACTGGCCCAGGTGCGCGACGAAGTGCAAGGGGCCTTTGGCGATTGCCGGGGCAAGGCCGCGTGCTTTGTCTTCGAGCTGTTGCTCAAGGGCGTCGAGGACCGGCCGGCGCTGCTGGCCATGGCGTTGCGCCATCCCGAGGTCAGCGTCCGGCAGATGGCAGTGGATGCCTGCGCCGAACTGCGCGACGAGCAGGCGATGCCTTTGCTGGAAGCGGTGATGCGCAGCTGTGGTGCCAGTGTGCGGGTCAAGGCGTTGCGGCTGCTGTTGTCACGCTTGGCCGATTGTCGCGGGTACCTGGCGCAGGCCCTGCTCGACCCTTCCGGGGCCTTGCGTTGCCTGGCCCATTGGGCCGCGCCACGCCATGGGCTGGACCCACGGCAAGTGCTGCTGGACCGGTTGCAGCAGCCGGCTCCGGGCAACAAGCGCGAGTGGCTGGGCCTGCTGGGGCTGGTCAAGGAACTGCGGGAGCCACAGGCCGACGCCATGCTGCAACAGGCCCTGGCCTCGAAGGCGCTGACGGTGCGCCTGCTGGCCCTGCAGCCCCTCGGCGAACGTGGCGTGGCCCAGCAGCTGGCGGCCCTGGACGATCCGTCGGACAAAGTCTTCGACTGCGCCCTCGACCTGCTGCACGAGCAGCCCTGGGCGGCGTTCGAAGAGGCCCTGGAACAGCGGCTGGAGCAGCACTGGCATGCGCTGCCGAAGGCGCGTCGCTGGGCCTTGCTGGGGCTCAAGCCGGGCTGGCGCCAGTTGCAATACCTGCTGTGTCGCCTGGATCGGGCGGGCAGCGAAGCCGCTTATTGGCGCGAGGCCCTGGCCCGTTGGTGCGATGCCCGTTACGCGATGTTCGACCCGGTGACCCCCAAGCCACTGCGAGAAGCACTGGCGCAGCGGTTGCAAGCGATGGAGGAGGGCGGTGAAGTGCCTCGCGGATCGCTCAAGCGCCTGTTGTGAATACCGATGTACAAGGCGATCAGGCCAGCGCTGAGGTGCTGGCGATCGTCGATTGAACAGGACAAGGAATCATGGAATTCAATGAACGCTACCCGCTGAGCAGCGCCATGCGCGAGCGGGTACTGGATGAGCTGGCGCGGATCGAGCGCGAGCGTAACGTGCAGGTGTTGTATGCCTGCGAATCGGGCAGCCGGGCCTGGGGCTTTGCCTCCACCGACAGCGACTACGATGTGCGATTCGTCTATGTGGAGAAGCCCGAGTGGTTCATCCAGGTGGATGCCGGGCGGGACGTGATCGAGCGGCCGCTGGACGACGAGCTGGACATCAGCGGCTGGGAGTTGCGCAAGACCCTCGGGTTGCTGCGCAAGTCCAACCCGACCCTGCTGGAGTGGCTGGATTCGCCCCTGGTGTATCGCCGCGAGCCGGCGGCAACCGCACGCCTGCGAGAGCTGGCGGAGGCCTTCTACAGTCCGCCGGCGGCACGCAATCACTACCTGTCGATGGCCAGGAAGAACTTTCGCGGCTACCTGCAAGGCGACAGCGTGCGGTTCAAGAAGTACTTCTACGTGCTCCGGCCGTTGCTCGCGGTGCGCTGGATCGATCAGGGGCGCGGCCGGCCGCCGATGACCTTCGCCGAGCTGCTGGGCACCGTCGACCATCGGCCACTGCTGGACGAAGTGGATGAGTTGCTGGCCTTGAAACGCAGCGCCGACGAGTCTGCTTACGGGCCGCGGCGCCCGGCGCTGCACGCCTTTATCGCCGCCGAACTGGAACGCCCGGTGCCCAAGCTGGCGCGCACCCATCAAGACAATGCTGTGCTGGACGCCTACTTGCGAGACAGTGTCCGGCGCTACGCCTGAGGAATGTGATGAAACAGGATGTCATCGAACTGGACGGCGCCATCGGCGGCGGCCAGGTCCTGCGCAGTGCCCTGAGCCTGTCGATGCTCACCGGCAAGACCCTGCGCATCCACAACATACGGGCCCGGCGCAGTCGCCCGGGGTTGCTGCGCCAGCACCTGACCGCGGTGCTGGCGGCGGCGCAGGTCTGCGCGGCCAGGGTCTCGGGCGCCGAGCTGGGTTCCCGGGCGCTGACCTTCGAGCCGGGGCCGATTCGCGGCGGCGACTACCGTTTCGCCATCGGCACCGCCGGCAGTTGCACCCTGGTGTTGCAGACCCTGCTGCCGGCGCTGTTGCAAGCCCCGGAGCCCAGCCGCGTGAGCATCAGCGGCGGCACCCACAACCCGCTGGCGCCACCGGTGGATTTCCTCCAGCAGGCCTGGCTGCCGCAACTGCGGCGCATGGGCGGGCAGGTGGAGTTGCAGCTGCTGCGCCATGGCTTCGTTCCCGCCGGCGGCGGCGAGCTGGAGGCTTTTATCCAGCCTTCGACCCTGCAACCCCTGCACCTGGAACAGCGTGGCGAACTGCTCGGGCGTCGGGCCTGGGCCCTGAGCGCCGGCCTGCCGGAGCATGTGACGGAGCGCGAATTGCGCCGCGTCGGCAGCCGCCTGGAGCTGCCTCGGGAGCACCTGAGCCCGGTGCGCCTGGATGAGCAATGCGGTCCGGGCAACGTGCTGTTGCTGGAGTTTGTCTTCGAGCACCTGACCGAGCTGTTCAGCGGTTTTGGCCAGAGCAGCCTGCGGGCCGAAAGCGTGGCCGATCGGGCCATCGACCAGGCCCGCGAGTGGCTGGATTCCGGCGCGGCGGTGGCCGAGCACCTGGCGGACCAACTGCTGCTGCCCATGGCCCTGGCCGGCGGCGGGAGCTTCACCACCCCGCGCATGAGCGAGCACCTGCAGAGCAATATCCGGGTGATCGAGGCGTTTTTGCCGGTGCGTATCGACTGTGCGACGGGCGTTCACGGGGTGCTGCGCATCGAGGTTCTAGCCCAGCGTCATTGAGCTTGTCCGTCACCAGATCCGGTTCTCTGCTTGCGGCAAGTTCTTGCGGGTCAAGGCCGGGATACGGCCGGAGATCGAACGCTTTGGGATGCTCAATCGCTTGATCCATTTCCTGGTGCGGCGCATGCGGGCTCCCGAGCCGCTGAGCCTTTACCTTTTGAGCTACCGTGGAAGCGTTCTACGTGTGCCGGCCGAGGCTATCCGTCAGCATTCGACCTATCGCCTCGCGGACTTCCGGCACTGGAGTGAACAACCCGCGTAAGCCACCCGTCAGATGTAAGGCCCAGTCAAGCGAGGGGATGGTCATGTATCAACTTTATGGGACACAAGGCTCCGGCTCGGCCATCGTCGAGATCGCCCTGGAGTGTTGCCAGGTGCCGTACCGTATCGTCGAAGCCTCGTCCTGGGCGCCGTCGCCCGGGGCCGACGAGCTGGCGCGGCTCAACCCGCTGAAACAGGTCCCGACCCTGCAACTGCCGGACGGCAGTGTCCTCACCGAGAGTGCGGCGATCCTGATCGAGCTGGGCTTGCGTTATCCGCGCTCGGCGCTGCTGCCCGAGGATGAGAGCGCCCGGGCGCAGGCCATTCGCGGGCTGGTGTTTATCGCCGCCAATTGCTACTCGGCGATCAGCGTGATCGATTACCCGGAGCGCTGGCTGCAGGGCGCCGATGAAGCGCTGAGGGCGCGGGTGCGGGACGCGGCCCATGAGCGCCTGCACCGCAACTGGGAGGTGTTCGCCGATCAGTTCGCCACACAGCTGTACGCCAGCGGTTCACCCCTGGCGGCCCTGGATTTCCAGGCGGCGGTGGTGTCGCGCTGGTGCGGCACGCGCGAGCATCTGCGGCGCGAACGCCCCGAGTGTTGTGATCTGCTGGAGCGCATCGACCGCCACCCGCAGGTGGCACAGGTGCTGGAGCGGCATTGGCCGGACTGAATACGGCAGGGCGCGAGGCAGCAAAAGCCGTCGATGGTTGGGCGCGAGGCTTTTATACTCGCCGGCTTTCTTCAGGCTCATGTTTCATCGCCTATCGCTCATCTGCCCACTTTCAAGAGGAATGCCCCTTGGCCAACGAAACGGATCAGGATTTCTACAACCGCGCCGATGCCATCATCGAACTGGCAAACACCCATATCGGCGACAGCAGCCGCGGCAAGGCCAGTGCCTCGCTGATGTACGCCAACTCGCGTTTCGCCGCCTGGGTCAGCGCCTGCGGTTGCCGCAACGCCGAAGAACTGGCGGCGGCCAAGCAGCAGGCGGTGGATTATTTCGTCGAGGAATTCCGCCTGATGATGGAAGAGAACCTTACCGACTACATCGAGAATTTCTCGCGGTACATGAACCCCCGGCAAGACTGAATCCTTCCCCCTCGACAGGCTTCACAGCCCAGCTGTGAAGCTGTCCCGGCATTCGACTCCTGGCTCTTTGGAGCCTTGGCGCTCCGCGGTTTTTTATAGCCTTGTGGCGTCTGCATCTGGCCGTGCATAGCGCTTTGATCTGAGGGCGGCGGGGCCGCGGTAACCGCTGGTCCAGTTGTCTCCCGGGCGCCCCCGGGAGCCGGCAATCGCTCGACTACACTGCGCCTGCGGCAGGCAATCCAGGGGTGTTGAATATCCCTCCGGGATGAGCACGGTCATGAGTTGCCAAGGCATTGCTGCGCCTGTGGTTACACCAGGGAACCTACCCAATCAGCAAGGAGTGCCAAACATGATCGTTCTTCCTCAACGTGTGATTGAAAACGGTACTGTCATCTCGCTACGCGGCGACTCGGGCAACTACATGTCGCGGATGGGCGCGACAGGGCTCGAACTGTCCAAGGGCGCCATCGACCAATACTGCAAGTTCAGGGTCACCCTGATCCAGATCGGCAACGACAAGAAGCTGGCATTGCAGGGCGACACCAACAAGTTCATGTCGCGGATGGGGGCGACCGGGCTTGAACTGTCCAAGGACAGCATCGATCAGTACTGCCAGTTCTCCTATGCCATCGACACCGCCAGCGGGCAGATTTCCCTGCGTGGCGACAACGGCAAGTGGATGTCGCGCATGGGCGAGACCGGGCTTGAACTGTCCAAGGACGGCATCGATCGCTACAGCCAGTTCCTGGTGGTGGTCGAGGGCTAGCGCCAGGCGGTACCCGGCGTCGGGGCAGGTTTTTTGATTGGCGTGGCCAGCACTCCAGCGGCTGGCCACGAAGTCCCGGCGTCGATCAAGGGGCGATGCCTGGAAGGGGGGACAGGCAGATCGTCCCCCCGCTTACCTGTGACGTTGCGTCTCAGGCCCTTACAACCCCATCTCCAGTTCCAGCAGGTCCGCCAGCGGCTGGCGCCGGCGGATCAGTTTCACCTGGCCATCCTCGAACAGCACTTCCGGCAGCAGCGGCCGGCTGTTGTAGTTGGAGGACATGCTGGCGCCATAGGCGCCGGTGTCGTGGATCACCAGCAGGTCGCCGACCCGGGCCTGGGGCAGCAGCTGCGGGGTCAGGCTTTCGTCGTCCTGGGTGAAGATATCGCCGGACTCGCACAGCGGGCCGCCGACCACGGTGGGCCGCAACTCGCGCTGCACCGCCTGGCCGTTGGCGTCGATCAGGCTCATGGCGTGATAGGCGCCGTACATGGCCGGGCGCATCAGGTCGTTGAAGCCGGTGTCGGCCAGCACGAAGTGATGGTTGCCGGCGTCTTTCACCACCCGCACTTCGCTGACCAGGCAGCCGGCCTCGGCCACCAGGAAACGCCCGGGTTCGATTTCCATGCGCACGCCGTGGCCGAGCCAGGCTTCGATTTCTTCGCGGGCCTGGCGCCAGGCATTGGCATAGCGCCGCACGTCCACCGGCTCATCGCCCGCGCGGTACGGGGTGGACAGGCCGCCGCCGATGGAGAAGGCCTCGATGTCGTGGTCCAGGGACTTGACCGCCGCCACCATGGCCGCGCCGACCTGCTCCAGGTGCCCGTAGTCCACGCCGGAACCGATGTGCATGTGCAGGCCCACCAGCTTCAGGCCGTACTGGCGGATCACCGCGAGGGCTTCGCCGACCTGCTCGTGCCAGATGCCGTGCTTGCTGTTCTCGCCGCCGGTGTTGGTCTTGCGGCTATGGCCGTGGCCGAAGCCCGGGTTGATCCGCAGCCACACGCGGTGGCCCGGGGATTTCTCGCCAAGCTGGCGCAGCATGTCGATGGAACCGGCATTGACCTCGATGTTCAGCTCCACCACCCGTTGCAGGGTGGCGGTGTCGAACAGGTCGCAGGTGAAGACGATGCCGGCCGGATCGCCCTCCGGGCTGAACCCGGCCAGCAACGCCCGCTCGATTTCCCCCAGGGACACCGCGTCCACCCGCACCCCGGCCTCGCGGATCAGGCGCAGCACCTGCAGGTTGGAGCAGGCTTTCTGCGCGTAACGCACCACGTCGAAGGCCTTCAGTTGCTGGATGCGCACCTTGATGGTCCGCGCGTCGTAGCACCACAACGGGGTGCCGTACTGGCGGGCGGCGGCGGTCAGTTGCTCGGGAGAAAAGGGAATGGCCATGGCAATCGTCTGTGGCGAGGAAAGAGGCCTGCATGATGCCGAGGGCGGCGTATTCAATAAAATATCTATTCTTTGTATCTCGATTCAGTTCTGATATGGCTTGTGTGAATCAACGTCTCAAACCGAGGAGCAAGCCGTGGACATTTCCCTGCGCCATATCGAGGTGTTCCGCGCCATCATGCAGGCCGGCAGCGTCACCGGCGCCGCGCGCCTGCTGTTCACCTCGCAACCCACGGTCAGCCGCGAGCTGGCGCGGCTGGAGAGCCTGTCCGGGCTGAGCCTGTTCGACCGCGAGGGCGGCCGCCTGCTGCCGACCGCCCAGGCCATGCTGTTGCTGGAAGAAGTGGAGCGCGCCTATGTCGGCCTGGAGCGGATCAACAGCGTGGCGCAGTCGATCCGCCGCTTCGAGCACGGCCAGTTGAGCCTGACCTGCCTGCCGCTGTTCTCCCAGACCCTGCTGCCGCGGGTGTGCAAACACTTCCAGGAGCAACACGCCGGCATCGGCCTGAGCATCACCGCCCAGGAGTCGCCCTTGCTCGAAGAGTCCCTCAGCGCCCAGCGCCACGACCTGGGCCTGACCGAAAGCGAGCACCTGCCACGGGGCACCCAGGGCGAGCTGCTGTTCTGCGCCGACATGGTGTGCATCCTGCCAGAAGGGCACCCGCTGCTGGCCAAGCCGCTGCTGCACAGCGAAGACTTTCGCGGGGTGGATTTCATCAACCTGTCAGGCCTGGACATTTATCGTCAGACCCTCGACGAGCATTTTCGCCAGGCCGGCGTCGACCGCCGGGTGGTGATCGAGACTACTAATGCCGCCTCGGTCTGCGCCATGGTGCGCCAGCAGCTGGGGGTGGCGATCATCAACCCGCTGAGCGCCATGGAGGAGGCGGGCAGGGGCCTGGCGATCCGCCCGCTGCAGTTGTCGGTGCCATACCGGGTGATGCTGATCCGTCCGGATTTCCGGCCGTCGTCGATTTTCGTCGAGGCCTTCTGCGCCTCCTTGAAACAGGAGGCGTCGGCCCTGGCCGCGGCCCTCGAGCGTCGATTGCAACGGGAGCCATGACAGGCATTGCCGTCGTTGTCGGCCTAGGCTTGGAGCAACCGGATCCTTTGTAAACCCTGGGGGATGTCTGTCATGGCGGGACCTGTAACGAGCGAATCCGGGAAGCATTTGAGCCGCGGCATTCCGCGCACGGTCTGGGCGCTGGGATTCGTCAGCCTGTTCATGGACGTGTCGTCCGAGCTGGTGCACAGCCTGTTGCCGCTGTACATGGTCGGCACCCTGGGCATCAGCATGCTGGCGGTCGGCATCATCGAAGGGGTGGCGGAAGCCACGGCGCTGATCGTGAAAGTCTTTTCCGGCGCCCTCAGCGACTTCATCGGCCGGCGCAAGGAACTGCTGCTACTGGGGTACGGCCTGGCGGCGCTGACCAAGCCGCTGTTCCCCCTGGCGAGTTCGGCGGAACTGGTGTTCAGCGCGCGCCTGCTGGACCGTATCGGCAAGGGCATTCGCGGCGCGCCACGGGATGCCCTGGTGGCGGATGTGGCCCCGGCAGAAATTCGCGGCGCCTGTTTTGGCCTGCGCCAGTCGCTGGACACCGTGGGGGCGTTCCTCGGCCCGATCCTGGCCATCGGCCTGATGCTGTGGCTGGCCAACGATATCGCCCAGGTTTTGTGGCTGGCGGTGATCCCCGCGGCGCTGGCCGTGGCGCTGTTGGTCTTCGCCATCCGCGAACCCGAGCATGCCCCCGGCAGCCGGCACTTCCAGTCGCCATTGCGGCTGGCCTCGCTGCGGCGGTTTTCCCGGCATTACTGGTGGGTGGTGGCCATCGGCGCGGCCTTCACCCTGGCCCGTTTCAGTGAGGCGTTCCTGGTGCTGCGGGCCCAGCAACTGGGCTTCTCCGCCGCCTGGGTACCACTGGTGATGGTGGTCATGGCCGGGTTCTACATGGTCTCGGCCTATCCGGTCGGCAAATGGTCGGACCGCATCAACCGCAGCGCCTTGCTCAGCGTCGGCCTGCTGTTGCTGATCCTCGCCGACCTGGTGCTGGCCTATGCCGAGTCGGTGCCGCTGGTGCTGCTCGGCGTCGCCCTGTGGGGCCTGCACATGGGCTTCAGCCAGGGCATCCTCGCCACCCTGGTGGCCGACACCACGCCCGCCGACCTCAAGGGCACGGCCTTCGGTGTGTTCAACCTGTTGAGCGGAATGGCCCTGCTGCTGGCCAGCGTGATCGCCGGCTGGCTGTGGCAGGCCCATGGCGCGGCGCTGACGTTCTACGCCGGGGCGGGGTTTGCCGGCTTGTCGTTGCTGTTGCTGATGGGCAAGCCGAGAACGGAGTGAAAGGCTTGTGGTCGGCCCGCTTAGGGCAGGTTGGGATGAAGCAGGTCGCTACGAATGGTGGCCTGGATCTCGCTGTACGGCGTAACCATTGCGGACATGAAGCTGCTGTTCGCTGGCCTGACGTAGTTATCCAGTAACGGAAAGTCACTAAGAGGGAGGGTGGGGAGCGTTCCGATGAATTTCTGTCGAGAGTCTTCATATTCCGTTATCAGCTCCCCCAGATAGCTATCCATGGTGTTCAGTTTTTCAATCAGGTTTTCAGGGGCGCTTAAGGTCTTGGCAATGGTCCGGATATCCCGCTTGAGGTTCTCCAGATCCAGTTGGGCCTCATTGATCAAGTCAAAAAAACTGTCGTATTGGGCCAGCGAAAGCTGGCGTGTCGTTCCTGTGAGCGTCATATGCGCCCTGGTCACTCGCCGGGCTTTTTTGGCCCTGCTGTAGGCGTTCGCGGTTCGGGAAAGCGCGGAGATCAAAAGCGACTCTCGGTACTCGAAGTGCTTTTGTTGCTGGTCACGCTTTTTTTCGCTGGCTTGACGGGCCTGCTCTGCATTTCTATCGATAGTTTGTCGTTCTCGCTGATATTCAAAGACCAGCAGCGAAATAATCGTGCCGATCACCGATACCACCAACAGATGCAGGGCCGATTTACCTATTTCGTTGCGTATGTTTGTTTCTATGCCAGTGGGCCAATAGAGGGCCAGTAGCGTGCAGACGCTCAGGAGAAAGATGCCGACAAGTACAGAAGCAATCCTTTTTTTCATGATTCGATCCTTGATCAGTGACTTAGCTGGCCCCAGCGGGTTGGTCGGCCGACAGGCTCCAGACAATCGAGCTGAGGAGGCCCAGGTCGAGCAACAGGGCCTGCGAGCGCAGGACCTTGCGCAAGGGGGGGTAGTCGGCCTTGGTCGCCTTGAAGCTGGACCTTTCCAGCACATGGATATGCCGGGTCACCACAGTGACGGCGAGGTTGGCCAGCTGCTTCTCGGTGTCGGGCACCGCGATATCCAGCTCTTGCAAGCGCTTCTGGAAGGCGCTGATGGCGTCTTTTTCACTGTCATCCCAGGGCTGATAGAGGATCTTCTGCTCGGGGGCGCTTGCAGTGACTTTCTTGTACAGGGCGACCGACTCGTTGAAATGCTCCAGGGCCGCTGCCTTGGCCTCGGTGGCATGCAGGGTGTCCCGCAGTTCGAGGTACATCAGCATTTCGTGGGATTTCTGCAAGCCTCGGTGCAACTCGGCGCCGGCGTTGGTCGAGAGCTTCTCGAGTCCTTTCCTGTCCGCGTCGAAGGAGGGGCCGGCACTGGCCTGGAGGCTGACCAGCCCCGCCAGCACTATGCAAAAGCCGGCGTAGAGCAGGCATCTGATCGGGCGCATGTTCCGCTCCTCGTTATCGGGTCGATGAAGCAGGCGAAGGGCTGGGTGGCATACCGGGCTCTGCCCATGGGGGCTTGAGTGCTGTGATCCGGCTTCGACGGATAAGGCTCCACGCATCGGCCTGGACTGTTTCAGCCGTGAGTCAGTGGGTAGGAAGGCGTGGAAAACGAGTCTCGCCAGCCGCATGAGTTGAATGTAGCTGACGGATGGGGGGCTGCCAGCGGCCTCTGGCCGGCGTCTGCCGGGCCGCAAAACGAACCCGGCGCACCATGGGGTGCGCCGGGCGTATTGCCGGCCAGCCGCCGGATGTCGTGGGTCCGAGGGCCGGCCGTGGTGCGCGGTAAGCGTTAGCGTTCGATGGCCAGTGCCACGCCCTGGCCGCCACCGATGCACAGGGTGGCCAGGCCTTTCTTGGCGTCGCGCTTGAGCATTTCATGCAGCAGGGTCACCAGCACCCGGCAGCCCGAGGCGCCGATCGGGTGGCCGAGGGCGATGGCGCCGCCGTTGACGTTGACCTTGCTTGCGTCCCAACCCAGTTCCTTGCCCACCGACAGCGCCTGGGCGGCGAAGGCTTCGTTGGCCTCGATCAGGTCCAGCTGCTCCAGGGACCAGCCGGCCTTGTCCAGGCAGCGGCGGGTGGCCGACACCGGACCGATACCCATGATCGCCGGGTCGACCCCAGCGTTGGCGTAGGCGGCGATCTTCGCCAGTACCGGCAGGCCCAGGGCCCGGGCCTTGGCGGCGCTCATCAGGATCACCGCGGCGGCGCCGTCGTTCAGCGACGAGGCGTTGCCGGCGGTGACCGTGCCGTCTTTCTTGAAGGCCGGCTTGAGCTTGCCCAGGGATTCGGCGGTGGTGCCGGCGCGCGGCTGCTCGTCGGTGGCGAAGGCCACGGGCTCGCCCTTGCGCTGGGGAATCAGGATCGGGGTGATCTCATCGACGAAACGCCCGCCTTCGATGGCGGCCACGGCCTTTTGCTGCGAGGCGGCGGCGAAGGCGTCCTGGGCTTCGCGGCTGATGGCGTATTTGTCCACCAGGTTCTCGGCGGTGATGCCCATGTGGTAGTCGTTGAAGGCGTCCCACAGGCCGTCGCTGATCATGCTGTCGATCATCTGGCTGTGGCCCATGCGCAGGCCGGTGCGGGCACCGGGCAGCACGTAATTGGTCAGGCTCATGTTCTCCTGGCCGCCGGCGATGATCACCTCGGCGTCGCCGCAGCGGATCGCCTGGGCGCCCAGGTGCAGGGCCTTGAGGCCGGAGCCGCAGACCTTGTTCAGGGTCAGCGCCGGCACGGCGTGGGGCAGGCCGGCCTTGATCGCGGCCTGGCGCGCCGGGTTCTGCCCGGCGCCGGCGGTGAGCACCTGGCCCATGATCACTTCATCGACCTGGGCGCCGTCCAGGCCGGTCTGGGCCAGCAGCTGGCGGATCACCGCGGCCCCCAGGTCGACCGCGGGAATGTTCGCCAGCGAACCCTGGAAACTGCCGACCGCGGTGCGGGTGGCGGCAACGATTACGACGTCTTGCATGGTCTGGTTGCTCCTCAGGCGAACTGCATTTCAGGCACGTGGGCCGGCACGATCAGCTTGCCGGCGGTCTTGCCGACGATTTCCTCGACGCTCACGCCCGGGGCGCGCTCCTTGAGGATGAACGCGCCGTTCTCGATCTCCAGGTAAGCCAGGTCGGTCAGCACGCGCTTGATGCAGTTGGCGCCGGTCAGCGGCAGGCTGCAGCGCGACAGCAGTTTCGACTCGCCGTCTTTCGAGGCGTGGGTCATGGTGACGATGATGTTGTCCGCGCCGGCCACCAGGTCCATGGCGCCGCCCATGCCCTTGACCAGCTTGCCGGGGATCATCCACGAGGCGATGTTGCCTTGCACGTCGACCTCGAAGGCGCCGAGCACGGTGAGGTCGATATGGCCGCCACGGATCATCGCGAAGGATTCGGCGGAAGAGAAAATCGACGCGCCGATGCGCGCGGTGACGGTCTGTTTGCCGGCGTTGATCATGTCGGCATCGACTTCGTCGTCGGTGGGGAAGGCGCCCATGCCGAGCAGGCCGTTTTCCGATTGCAGCATCACTTCCATGCCGTCGGGGATGTAGTTGGCCACCAGGGTCGGGATGCCGATGCCGAGGTTCACGTAGAAGCCGTCCTGCAGTTCGCGGGCGACGCGTTGAGCCATTTGTTCGCGGGTAAGAGCCATTTTTTATTCTCCGTCAGTCGTTGGGCGGGCGATTACTTGCGCACGGTGCGCTGTTCGATGCGTTTTTCGAACGTGCCGCAAATGATCCGGTCGACGTAGATGCCGGGGGTGTGGATCTGCGTCGGGTCCAGCTCGCCCGGCTCGACGATCTCTTCGACCTCGACCACGGTGATCTTGCCGGCGGTGGCGGCCAGCGGGTTGAAATTCTGTGCGGTGTGGCGGTAGACCACGTTGCCGAAGTGGTCGGCTTTCCAGCCTTTGACGATGGCGAAGTCGCCGGTGATGGACTCTTCCATCAGGTAGGCGCGGCCGTTGAATTCACGGGTTTCCTTGCCGTCGGCGACCGGGGTGCCGACGCCGGTGGCGGTGAAAAAGGCCGGGATGCCAGCGCCGCCGGCGCGCATTTTTTCGGCCAGGGTGCCTTGCGGGGTCAGCACCACTTCGATTTCGCCGCTCAGCAGCTGCTTCTCGAACAGGGCGTTTTCACCGACGTAGGAGGCCACCACCTTGCTGATCTGCCGGTCTTCCAGGAGCACGCCGAGGCCGAAGCCGTCGACGCCGCAGTTGTTGGAGACCACGGTCAGGTCGCGGGTGCCGCGACGCTTGATCTCGGCGATCAGGTTTTCCGGAATGCCGCACAGGCCGAAGCCGCCGGAGATCACGGTCATGCCGTCCTTGAGACCTTCGAGGGCTTCCTCATAGGACGCCACGCGCTTGTCGAAACCTGCCATCTGCACATCCTCTTGTTATTGGTATTTGCGTTGCCAGCCGGCTGGCTGGCCGTATGAAGAGAGTGAGCAGCAGTGTTGCGCCAGGGGATTGATTTGTTAAGTTGATTTTTAAGGTTGATTGATAGATAAAACTCAACAGTCGATCCCGAGGGCAGAGCATGACCGTCAAACAGATCCGCGCCTTTCTGGCGGTGGCCCAGAGCCTGAGTTTCGCTGTGGCCTGCGAACGCCTGCACCTGTCGCAGTCGGCCCTGAGCCTGACCATCAAGGCCCTGGAGGACGGCCTCGGCGGGCGCCTGTTCAGCCGCAATACGCGCAACGTCGCCCTGACCCCGGAAGGCGAGGCGCTGGTGCCCCTGGCGCGGCGCCTGATCGCCGACTGGGACAACGCCGAGGACGAACTGCGCCAGCGCTTCACCCTGCAGCGCGGGCGGGTGACCCTGGCGGCCATGCCGTCCTTTGCCGGCAACCTGCTGCCGCCGATCCTCAAGACCTTTCGCGCGCGTTACCCGCAGGTCAACGTCACGGTCAACGACGTGATCAACGAGCAGGTGCTGGAGATGGTCCGCGACCGTCAGGTGGAATTGGGGGTGGCCTTCGAGCCGCAGCAAAGCGCATCGCTGCAATTCACCCCGCTGTACATCGACCGCTTCGTCGCCGTGGTGCCCAGCGATTCGCCCCTGGCCGACCTGAAGGACATCGACTGGCAATCGCTGCTGGAACAGCCCTTCATTACCCTGCAACGGCCGTCCACGGTGCGGGTGATGCTTGAAGAGCACTTGCTGGCGCGGGACATGAAATTGCCGGTGGAATTCGAAAGCCATCAACTGGCGACGGTGGGGCGCATGGTCGCCAGCGGCCTCGGCGTGAGCGCGGTGCCGGCCCTGTGCGCCGGACAGATGCGCGAGCTGGGCGCGCGCTGCATCACCCTGCGCGACCCGGTGGTGGAACGCGCCATCGGCGTGCTGACCAACCCCGGGCATGAGCTGTCGAGCGCGGCCCAGGCGCTGTTCGACATTTTGCGCGGGGCCGGTCTGGCTGAGCGCCTGTCGGGGGTTGCCTAGGAGCTCAGGCGCTCGGCCAGCAGCGGCAACAGCTGTTCGCAGGAGGCGGCGATCTTCAGGTCCAGCAGCTCGTCGGCGCGGGTCTTGCCGAAGTTGATGGCGATCAGCGGCTTGCCCTGGTCGGCCATGACCTTGCACAGGCGAAAGGCCGAATAGGCCATCAGCGACGAACCCACCACCAGCAGGCCGGCGGCCTGCTCGATGCTGTGCAGGGCCTTGGCCGCGGTGGCCTGGGCCACGTTCTCGCCGAAGAACACCACATCCGGTTTCAGCCGCTCGCCAGCGCAATGAGGGCAGCGGGGCACCTGGAAACGTTCCTCGAACACCGGGTCGAGCAGGGTGTCGCCGTCGGGCGCCTGCACCGCGTCGACGCCGGCCAGGTAGGGGTTGTGCAGTTCCAGCAATTGCTGGATCGCCTGCCGATCGCTGCGTTGGCGGCAATCCAGGCAGACCACCCGGTGCAGGTTGCCGTGCAGTTCGATCACATCGCGGCTGCCGGCCTGGTCGTGCAGGGTGTCGACGTTCTGGGTGATCAAGCCGGCGATTTTCTGCCGCGCCTGTAAATGCGCCAGGGCCTCGTGGGCCGCGTTCGGCCGGGCCTGGCGGATCCGCGGCCAGCCGAGCATGGCCCGTGCCCAGTAGCGGCGCCGGGCCTTGGGTTCGGCCAGGAACTCCTGATACATCATCGGTTGCTGGCCGCGCCGCACGCCGTCGTTGTCGCGGTAGTCGGGAATCCCCGAAGGGGTGCTGATGCCGGCGCCAGTGAGGACCATGAAGGGGCGCTCGGCCATCAGTCGCTGCAACTGCTCCAGAGGGGTGTCCAGGGTGTCGGTCATGTGCGTCCTCGTACTCCGGCGGTGGCGCTGTGGACCGCAGCGAGGCCATACCTTGTGCCTGACGAGGAGTTTAGACAAGGGCGCGGGAGCTGGGCGGTCGTGCTGCCGTCCAGCTCCCGGGGAGGCGATTCAGGAGGCGTGCGGGTTGTCGTCCTGGGGTTCTTCGCTGTCTTGCTCTTGCCCCGGCAGTTCGGTGATCACGCTGAAGTCACTGACTTCCACCGCGCCCAGGCCGTAGCCCAGCAGGTGGAAGGAGAAGGCCTTGCGCGATTCCGGGTTGGCGAAGCTGAAGTCCATTTCCAGCGGCTGGTCGGGGGTGACCAGCATCTCTTCCGGCAGGCCCAGGGGCACGTCCTGCTCGCGCTCCTTGCCCTTGAGCAGGATGTAGGCGTTCTGCTGCGGGTCGGCCGAACGCACGGTGAAGCGCACGCGGGTCAGCGAGCCCTTGGGCATTTCCAGGTACTGCGCGCCGATCAGGTTGTCGGCCCAGTCATCCTTGATCTGCGCTTGCAGCGGGATGATCGCCGGGCTGCCGAACTGGTAGTGCAGGTTCAGCGGCGATTGCAGCAGGGTGCGGTCCAGGCCTTCGGCCCGGGCGCTGATCTGGCGCGCCCGCAGGCCGCCGTACTGGCCCTTGAAGGTGGCGCTGTCGGCGATGAAACCGGTGCTTGCGTAGTAGCGGCAGCGCTGCTGGAAATCGCACTCGGTCAGGGTGCCCTGGCCATCGTGATAACGCAGCTTGCCGTTGGTGTAGGACATGATCTCCCGGCCCAGGGCGTAGTCGCGAAATAGCGAGCGACCGCTGAGGCTGTCCGGTACCTGGAAGCCGAAATAGTCGAGCACCGAGGCGCTCAGGTCGACATGGCCGTAGGTCCCGGACTTGAGCCGGGGCAACTGCGCCTGCTCCGGGGCGAGCATCAGGTTGAAGCCCCAGGACGAGGCCAGGCGCACGCCATCGATGCCGTGGGACTCGTCCGAGGTGATCACCACCAGGGTGTCCTTGAGCACGCCCTGGCGCTCCAGCTGGTCCATGAACTCACCGATGGCATCGTCCAGGTAGGCCACCGCGGCCTGCTTGGGTGTGTCGAAGCGGTTGAGGTAGTCCTCCGGGGCGGAGTAGGGCTGGTGGGTGCCGACGGTCAGCAGGGTGAGCATCCACGGCTGCTTCTGCTTTTTCAGCTGGCCGACATAGTCCAGCGCGCCTTCGAAGAAGGCCTTGTCGTCCTTGCCCCAGGGGAAGTCCAGGTAGTTGGCGTTGCTGAACCACTCCAGGCCGTGGGTCGAGTCGAAGCCGATGTGCGGCATGATCTTGTCTTTGGCCATGAAGCGCAGGCCGGCGCCTTGCAGGTAATGGGTATTGAAACCCTGCTTGCGCAGCTGGGCCGGCAGGCAGGCCTGGTTGCGCTGGCTTTGGGTCAGCAGCTCGATGCCCTTGGGCGTACCGTTGTCGAGCTTGTCGTAGTCGCCGCAGAGCATGGCGTACAGGCCGCGGATGGTCTGGTGGCTGTGCAGTACGTAGTCCGGGGTGTTCATGCCGCGTTCGGCCCAGGCGCTGAGCTTGGGCATCAGGTTGTCCTGGTAGCGGCTGTGCAGGGCCTCGCGGTTGGTCTTGATATAGGCCCCGGGAATGCCTTCCAGGGCGATCACCAGCACGTTGCGCGCCTGGCCCGGGGCGGCCAGCAACGGCTCGCCGTCGAGGTCGAGCTGGGTCAGGCCGGCCATCTGCACCGGCAGTTCGGGCACATCGCCTTCCAGCCATTGTTCCAGCTGTACCTGGCCCTGGCCGGCGGCGGCCGCGAGCAACTGGTGCGGCAGGTTGAACAGGCGCCATTGATCGGCTTCGCTGGGGTTCAGGTATTGCACGCCGCCGTGGGCCAGCCACAGCAGCGCCGGGGCGGTCCAGGCATGGCGTGGCAAGCGCGGGGCGCGGGTGCCGCGGGCCGCCCATTGCACGCCCAGCCACAACGCCAGCCCGGACAGCAGCGCCGCCGCCAGCCAGGGATGGGCCAGGCCGCCGCCGGTGGAGTTGCCGACGAACTGCGGGTCGAACAGGTAATGCAGGTCGGAGGCATTGGGCAGGCGGCCCACGGCGCTGACCAGCTCGGCGCTGGCGATGCTCAGCAGGCTCCACACCAGCAGCACCGGCAGGGCCAGCCACCAGGGCCGGCGGTACAGCAGCAGGGTCAACAGGCCCGCGGTGCCCAGGTCGGAAAGATAGCCCAGGGGGTCGGACCAGCCGAGCAGCGCGCGCGCCACCAGGGGCACGAGCAGCACCAGGCTCAGCAGTGCGCCGAGGGGGGCCAGGGGATGATGGAAAACACGCCGGATGAAATTCACGAAAAACCTGCCAGTCATTAAATCTTCACGCAAATGTGCGCCATGGTAACAACAGCCGGCGGCAAGACGTTTCTTATTCGCGAGGGAAATAAGCTTTCGGGCCGCTGCTGAAACGGCCCGGGGCGCTGCAGGGCGGTGGCTTGAAGCCTGTATTCAGGCGCCTGGCGGCGGGGCCTGGGAAGGGCGGATGGCGCTTGGATTTACTATTTCAGAGTGTTTAAAGACACGCGGCTCCAGGGTTCAGCGCGACCACTTGATGATCAGCCGGGCGAAAAAAGCGCCGCTGACGATCACCGCGAACAGCCGCAGGGTCTGCATGGCCAGCACCAGGCCGACGTCGGAGTGGGTGTCCACCGCGATGATCGTCATGGCGTCCAGGCCGCCGGGGCTGGTGGCGAGGTAGACCGAGAGGAAATCCTTGTCCAGCCAGTGCGCCAGCAGCCAGGCCGACAGCGCGCAGAGGGCGATCAGCAGCACCGCGCCGAAGATCATCGCCGGCAGGCGGGTCCAGACGTAGCGCACGGTCGGCCGGTCGAAGCGCAGGCCGATGTAGCAGCCGATGGCGCCATAGGCCAGGGCCAGCAGCCAGCCGGGCAGGGTGATGTGCAGCAGTCCGGAGATCTGCAGCGCGCCGCCGATCAGCAGCGGCACCAGCAGGGCCCCGGCCGGCACCCGTGAGCCGAGCAGCACGCCGAGCACGATGATGCCCAGGGTCAGGCCGAGGTTGAGCAGGGTGAAGGTCTGCAGCACCACCTCGGTGCTGTGGGCCTGGCTGCCGCCGGCAGGGACGCCGATCCAGTGGCCGGCCAGGGCGCCGATCATCACCACGCAGACCACTCGCACGTACTGCATGGTGGCCACCACCCGCGAGTCGGCGCCGAAGTCGTCGGCCATCGCGACCATGGCCGAGGCCGCCCCCGGCGCGGTGCCCCAGGCCGCGGTGCTGGGTGGCAGGCCGCCGAGGCGCACCAGCGCCAGGCCGACCAGTGCACTGAGGCAGACGGTGAGCAAGGTGGCGAACAGCATCACGTGCCAGGACTGGGCCATCGAGGCCAGCACCGCCATGGTCATGGAGTGGGCGGCCAGGACCCCGACCGAGCCCTGGCCGAGGCGGAAGGCCTGGCGTGGCACACGGATGCTGGCACCGCTGACGCCGAAACCGATGGCCACCAGCATCGGCCCGAGAAACTGCCCGGCAGGCACTTCGAAGTGGTTCAGCAACTGCCCGGCGCTGCCGGCGAGGATCAGCAGCGCCAGCCATTGCAGGGCAAGGGGCCAGGCGGACAGGGACAAAGGCGAGGGACGAGGCAAGGGCATTCTCCAGCGCGCTGGCCGTTCCTGTTGCGGGACCGTTGCTACCAGCGCTTCGGAGCAAATTATTGATAGCGCAATTGATCAAGTCCAGTTTCTAATTGTGATCAACCAATAACTCTGGTTTATCGATCATGGACCTGCGCGACCTGACCTATTTCGAAACCATCGCCGAACTCGGCCACCTCGGGCGCGCGGCGCAGAAGCTCAATCGCAGCCAGCCGGCGCTGACCAAGAGCATCCAGCGCCTGGAGGAGTCCTTCGGCACCAAGCTGTTCGAGCGTGACGGGCGGCGGATCAAGCTGACGGCGGTGGGCCAGTTGCTGCAACAGCGCGCGCGGCAGTTGCAGCAGAACATCGCCGAGACCCATCGCGAGGTGCGCGATTTTGCCAGCGGCGTGCTCGGCAATATCCGCCTGGGCTGTGCCGCCAGCATGGCCGAGCACTTGCTGCCGCAAATGACCGCGACCCTGCTGGAGCGTGCCCCGGACATCACCCTGAACCTGGTGATCGGCCAGGACGACGTGCTCCGCGAGTCCCTGCGTTCGGGGCGCCTGGACATGGTGATTTGCCCGCTGTCCGAGGGTGACCCGCACCTGAGCCATCACACCCTGTTCGAAGACCAGGCCGTGGTGGTGGCCAGCCGCGACCATCCGGTGTTCGACACGCCGATGCGCCTGCAAGACCTGTGCGACTACCGTTGGGTACTGCCGGGAACCGGGGTCTCGGCCCGCCGCTGGATCGACAATGTGTTCCAGAGCCACCAACTGCCATTGCCGTCGGTGCAGATCGAGACCAACACCATTTCCCTGCTGCCGCGGCTGATCGCCAAGACCAGGCTGCTGAGCTTCCTGGCCCGGGAAACCCTGGACGACTTCAAGGGCATCGCCCACCTGCGGGAAGTGCCGCTGGCGCAAACCCGCATGCATCGCAGCATCGTGGTACTGGTGCGGACCGAAGGCTACCTGTCGCCGGCGGCCCAGCTGCTTTTGGATTTGCTCAAGCGTGATGGGCGGCAGTTCTTCACCGCGGATTAAACGGCGCCTGGTAAGGGGCTACACACTGTGTGCTTCGCTCCTACAGAAGATAGGTGTGCGGGGGAATGTAGCCGCCCAAAGGCGGCTACCAGGGAGGAGGCTACTCGCCGCGAATGTACTGTTCCAGCTGGCGGATCAGGTTGGCCTGTTCGGCGATGGCTTCCTTGACCAGGTCGCCGATCGACAGCAGGCCCAGCAACTGGCCGTCTTCCACCACCGGCAGGTGCCGCAGGTGGCTGTCGGTCATGATGCCCATGCAGGTTTCCACGCTCTGGTGCGAGTCCACGGTGATCACCGGCGAACTCATGATCGCGCTGACCGGCGTGCCCACCGAGGAGCGGCCGTGCAGCACCAGTTTGCGCGCGTAGTCGCGTTCGCTGATGACCCCGACCACTTCGCCGTTCTGCATCACGGGCAGGGCGCCGACGTTCTTCTCGGCCATCAGCATCAGTGCTTCGAGCACCATCTGGTGGGGCGCGATGGTGTGCACTTGCTGGTTGTGTTTGGCCTTCAACTTCAGTACTTCAGCGACGCTCTTCATGGGGCGCTCCTGTTGTTTTGCCCAGGGCGGTCTGGCGCCGCCCCGCGGGGGTCTCTACAGAATCGTAGAGACTGAACGAAGGGGCAAGGTTGAAAGCGGCACCCACAGAAGGAAAAACGTCACTGAATCGTTTCTTCCCGGAAAGCGCCCCGTCACAGGGCATCCAGGCACCCCTCAATGGCCGAAGCGCGCCAGGGAAAATGCACTCAAATCGATCTCGCTGCGTCCGTCCACCAGCCGCTGGGCCAGGGCTTCGCCAATCGCCGCCGAGTGCTTGAAGCCGTGACCGGAACAGGCGCTGACCACCATGACGTTGGCCAGGCGCGGGTGCTCGTCGATGATGAAGTGCGAGTCCGGGGTCACGGTGTAGGCGCAGACCGCGGACTTCACCAGTCGCGGCGTGACCCCGGCGATAGTGGCCAGCACCAGGTCGCGGTACATCGCCTCGCTCTGCGCCGCGCTGACCTGGCGGTCCAGGTTGTCCGGCGTCGAAGTCTCGCGGTACTGCTCGGTGGCGATCTTCATGCTGCCTTCGCCGGGGATCGGCGGAAAGCCGTAGCAGGTCTGCTCGTCGCTGGCGCCGTGGACGATAAAACTCGGCGAGTGTTCGGGGAAGATCAGCGGTTCCGCCAACTGGTACCAGTACAAGGTCTGCCGGCACACCCGCAGCAACTTGTCGAACGGCGCGCCGAGCAATTGGCTGGACCACATGCCGGCACAGACCACCACCTTGGTTGCGCTGATACGTCGGTTCTGGCAGGTGACCTGCACCCGGTCCGGGGGGCTGTCGATATCCAGCACTGTCTCGCCGGTGATCAGGGTCGCGCCCAACTGGCGGGCCAGGGTCAGCTGCGCGTCGATGCAACGCTCCGGCCGCACATAACCGCCGCCGGGCTCGAAGTAACCCAGGGCGCTGTCGTGGATCGGCGCGAACTGCGGGAAGCGCTGGCGGATCTGCGCGGCGTCCAGCACCTCATGTTCGATGCCGAATTGGCGGGCCAGGGCCAGGGTGTTTTCGGTGAAGTCCGGCGCGCCGTCCTGGCCGCTCGGGGTAGCGCTGGACGTCATCACCAGCACCCCGCATTGCTCGAACAACGGCGCATCCTGCTGCGCTTCCAGCTCGCGCCAGATCTGCTGCGCGCGGATCGCCAGCGGCACATAGGCGGCGCCTTCGCCCACGGCCTGGCGGGTGATGCGGGTGTCGCCATGGCTCGAACCCTGGTCGTGGGGTGGGGCAAAACGGTCGATGCCGGCCACCTTCACGCCACGCTTGGCCAACTGGTACAGGGTCGCGGCGCCCATGGCGCCCAGGCCTACTACAACAACGTCGAACTCGGGTGTCTGCATGGCAGTGTCCTTGAATGTGGCGGCTCAGCGGCGATTGATGTTGGCCAGGGTCATGGGCGCGATGAGCCGATGGAACGGCGCCACCGGCAGCATGTACAGGCGCCCCAGCAGGTTGTGCGGGTGGACCACGGTGGACAGCACCACCGGGCGTTGGCCTTCGGCGGTCAGCGGCAGGCGATTGAGGGACAGGTACACGTCCAGGTGCTGGTCGCGGTCCACCACCAGTACCTCGTCGGGGGCCTGGGCAACCAGGGTGAAGATGCCGACCCGGTCGTCCGGCCGGTAATCCTCGTCCGCCCTGGTCAGGTCGATGTGTGTCAGGCGCCCGAGGTCCTTGAGGCCGAACAACTGCACCACGCGGTTGCGCAGGCCCATCATCCGGTCGATCCAGGCCGGGGTCTGGCTCATCAGGTTGAGCAGGTGGCGCATGGCCGTGCGCTCGGGGTCGTTGGCCAGGACCTGGCGGCAATCGATGAAGCTCGCCCCGACGGCCAGGTTGGCAATGCTGGACGGGCTGGGCAATGGACAAGGCTGGACGGCGGTCTGCATCGATACGTTCCCTGTAGAAGTGGCGGCGCCTGGCTGCGCCGCGAGCGGCAAAAAATAGCATTGTTTGTGGTTGGGGGATTCGCCGGATGATGCAGCGACCCTGTAGCCGCTGCCGAGCCCGCGAGGCTGCGACAAGGCCCGCAGGGCCTTCATGGGGCTTGAGATCGCCGCGTCCCTTCGGGCCGA
>NZ_FOXG01000004.1:187771-385897 GCF_900115645.1 Pseudomonas sp. NFPP07 | reverse complement strand
CGGCAGCGGCTACATGAAGCCATGCCCCGATCCTGTAGCCGCTGCCGAGCCCGCGAGGCTGCGATAAGGCCCGCAGGGCCTTCATGGGTCTTGAGGTCGTTGCGCCCCTTTGGGGCGATCGCAGCCTGCGGCAGCGGCTACACGAAGCCTGGCAGCGGCCCTGTAGCCGCTGCCGAGCCTGCGAGGCTGCGACAAGGCCCGCAGGGCCTTCATGGGGCTTGAGATCGCCGCGCCCCTTCGGGGCGATCGCAGCCTGCGGCAGCGGCTACAGAAAAAAGGCGCCCGAGGAGGGCGCCAAGGAGTCACCTGAGCCGAGGGAGCCAGGCGAGCCAGTTCGCAGAGGTGTCGCGGTGGTAAGGCGCGACTGAACGGAAGAGGGCAGCGGCGCCCGCCGCGATGGCGGGCGCGGAGGGTGTCATTTGCCGAGCTTGATCCGCGTCCAGCCGCGGTTCATCACGCGCTGGATGGCGATCGGCTGGTCCGGTACCGCGTACAGGGTGGCGAGCACGGCCTGCGGCGGGTACGAGGCCGGGTCGTTGCGGATGGCTTCGTCCACCAGCGGCGTGGCGGCGGCGTTGGCGTTGCTGTAGCCGAGGCTGTTGGTGACCTCGGCGATGATGTCCGGGCGCATCAGGAAGTTCATGAACAGGTAGGCGTTGTCGACGTTGGCCGCGTCCTTGGGCATGGCCATCATGTCGTAGAAGCTGCCGGCGCCTTCCTTGGGAATGCTGAAGGCGACCTTTTCCTTGTTACCGGCCTCTTCGGCGCGCGAGCGGGCCTGCAGCACGTCGCCGGAGTAACCCACGGCCACACAGATATTGCCGTTGGCCAGGTCGGAGATGTACTTGGAGGAATGGAAGTAGGTCACCGAAGGACGGATCTTCATGAACAGCGCCTCGGCCTCGAGGATCTGCGCCTTGTCCTTGCTGGTCACCGGGTAGCCCAGGTAGTGCAGGGCGGCGGGGAGCATTTCCGTCGGCGAGTCGAGGAAGCTGATGCCGCAAGCCTTGAGCTTCTCGGCGTTCTCCGGCTTGAACAGCAGGTCCCAGGAGTTGGTCGGCGCATCGCTACCGAGCACCGCCTTGACCTTGTCCGGGTTGTAGCCGATGCCGATCGAGCCCCACATGTACGGGAAGGCGTGGGCGTTGTCCGGGTCGCTGGCGGCGGCGTTCTGCAGCAGCACCGGGTTGAGGTTCTTCCAGTTCGGCAGCCGCGACTTGTCCAGTGCCTGGTAGACCCCGGCCTTGATCTGCTTGGCCAAGAAGCTGTTGGACGGGACCACGATGTCATAGCCGGACTTGCCGGTGAGCAGGCGCGCTTCCAGGGTTTCGTTGCTGTCGAAGACATCGTAGATGACGTGGATGCCGGTCTCGGCCTCGAACTTCTTCAGGGTGTCCGGGGCGATATAGTCCGACCAGTTGTAGACCCGCAGCTCCTTGTCGCTGGCTTGAGCGCCGGTCACCATCGCGCCCATCAAGGACAGTGTTAGCAGAGTCCTGCCAAGCATTTTCATCACTACAACTCCATTTCTTATTGTGCAGAATTGCTGCATTCGCAATGCGCTGTGTCAGGGTGGGCGCCATCGCCAGCAAGCTGGCTCCTACAGGGACGGTGCATGTCTGTAGGAGCGAGCTTGCTCGCGATCCAGGCGCTGCCGTGTGTCGTGAACGCGATGGCCTAGGCCGTCGCAGGCGCTGGTGCAGCAGGTTTGCTGGCGGCCGCTGGCTGCCAGGATTCGTTGGCGGTGTAGTCCATGGCTTCCTGGATCGCCCGCTTGCGGGCCGCTTCGGCGCGCCGGCCGAAGTACCAGACCAGGAAGGTCACCAGCGACACCGCCAGCAGGATCAGGCTGGCCACGGCGTTGATCTCCGGTTTCACCCCCAGGCGCACCGCCGAGAACACCTCCATCGGCAAGGTGGTGGAACCCGGGCCGGAGACGAAGCTCGCCAGCACCAGGTCGTCCAGGGACAGGGCGAAGGACATCATGCCGCCGGCCGCCAGCGACGGGGCGATCATCGGGATGGTGATCAGGAAAAACACCTTCCATGGCCGCGCCCCCAGGTCCATGGCCGCCTCTTCGATGGACAGGTCCAGCTCACGCAAGCGCGCGGAGACTACCACGGCCACATAGGCCGCGCAGAATGTGGTGTGGGCGATCCAGATGGTGACGATGCCACGCTCCTGCGGCCAGCCGATCAGTTGCGCCATGGCCACGAACAACAGCAGCAGCGACAGGCCGGTGATCACTTCCGGCATCACCAGCGGCGCGGTGACCAGGCCGCCGAACAGCGTGCGGCCCTTGAAGCGGGTGACCCGGGTCAGCACAAAAGCCGCCAGGGTGCCCAGGGCCACCGCGGCGATCGCGGTGTAGCAGGCGATCTCCAGGGAGCGCACCACCGAGCCCATCAACTGCTGGTTATCCAGCAGGCCGACGTACCATTTCACCGACCAGCCGCCCCAGACCGTCACCAGCTTGGAAGCGTTGAACGAGTAGATCACCAGGATCAGCATTGGCAGGTAAATGAACACCAGGCCGAGCACCAGCATCAGGCTGGAAAATCCGAAACGTTTCATGCCCGTCCCTCCATCTCTTTGGCCTGGCTGCGGTTGAACAGCAGGATCGGAATAATCAGGATCGCCAGCATCACCACCGCCAGGGCGGAGGCCACCGGCCAGTCGCGGTTGTTGAAGAACTCCTGCCACAGCACGCGGCCGATCATCAGGGTCTCCGGGCCGCCCAGCAGCTCGGGAATCACGAACTCGCCGACCACTGGAATGAACACCAACATGCAACCGGCAATGATGCCGTTCTTGGCCAGGGGCACGGTGATTTTCCAGAAGTTGTTGAAGTTGCTCGAACCCAGGTCCGACGCGGCTTCCAGCAGGCTTTGGTCGTGCTTGACCAGGTTGGCGTACAGCGGCAGCACCATGAACGGCAAATACGCGTACACCACCCCGATATAGACCGCGGTATTGGTGTTGAGGATCTCGATCGGCTCCGAGGTCAGGCCGCTCCACATCAGGAAACCGTTGAGCAAACCGTTGTTGCTGAGGATGCCCATCCAGGCATAGACGCGGATCAGGATCGCGGTCCAGGTCGGCATCATGATCAGCAGCAGCAAGACGTTCTGGGTTTCCTTGTTGGCCTTGGTGATTGCGTAGGCCATGGGGAAGCCGATCACCAGGCACATCAGGGTGCTGAGCAGGGCGACTTTCAGCGAGCCGAGGTAGGCCGAGATGTACAGCTCGTCACCCACCAGCAGCGCGTAGTTGCCGACGTTGAGCAGCAGCTGGAATTTCTGTTCGGCGAAGCTGTAGATCTCCGAGTAGGGCGGAATGGCCAGGGCCGCTTCCGAGAAGCTGATCTTCATCACCAGGAAAAACGGCAGCATGAAGAACAGGAACAGCCAGAGGAATGGAATGCCGATCACCAGCTTGCGACCGCTGGGCAGCACACGGGACAAACGCTGATTGAGAGTCATGCTGGAGGTACTCATGCGCGCAGTACCACGCCGCTGTCGTCTTCCCACCACACGTACACCTGGTCGTCCCAGGTCGGCCGCGCGCCGCGGCGTTCGGCGTTGGCCATGAACGACTGGACGATCTTGCCGCCGGGCAGCTCGACGTAGAACACCGAATGCCCGC
Organism: Pseudomonas sp. NFPP07; assembly: GCF_900115645.1. Lineage (NCBI taxonomy): Bacteria > Pseudomonadati > Pseudomonadota > Gammaproteobacteria > Pseudomonadales > Pseudomonadaceae > Pseudomonas > Pseudomonas sp. NFPP07. The sequence continues at coordinate 382,252 of NZ_FOXG01000004.1, read as the reverse complement.
CGAGGTAGGCGATGTCATGCACCTTGCCCCGGGACCAGTTGTAGCGGTGCTCCGGTTGGCGGGTGCTGACCAGCATCTTTTCCGGGCGGATGGCGTAGGTCACCGACTTGTCCTGCACCGAGGTGCTGACGCCGTGGCCGACGTAGATCTGCTGTTCCAGCTCCGGGCAGTGGATCACCGCGTGGCCTTCCAGGTCTTCGATGACGGTGCCGTCGAAGGCGTTCACGTTGCCGATGAACTCGCAGACCATGCGGCTGACCGGGGCTTCGTAGATGTCGATCGGGCTGCCGATCTGGGCGATCCAGCCCAGGTGCATGATCGCGATGCGCTGGGCCATGGTCATGGCCTCTTCCTGGTCGTGGGTCACCATCACGCAGGTCACGCCGACGCGCTCGATGATCTCCACCAGTTCCAGCTGCATCTGCGAGCGCAGCTTTTTATCCAGGGCGCCCATGGGTTCGTCGAGCAGCAGCAACTTCGGCCGCTTGGCCAGGGAGCGGGCCAGGGCCACGCGCTGGCGCTGGCCGCCGGACAGCTGGTGCGGCTTGCGCCTGGCGTACTGGGTCATGTGCACCAGGCGCAGCATCTCTTCGACCCGCGCGTCGATCTCGCTGGCCGGCAGGCGGTCCTGCTTGAGGCCGAAGGCGATGTTCTGCGCCACGGTCATGTGCGGGAACAGCGCGTAGGACTGGAACATCATGTTGATCGGCCGCTCATAGGGCGGCATGTCGGTGATGTCCACGCCGTCCAGATAGATACGCCCCTCCGTCGGCCGCTCGAAGCCCGCCAGCATGCGCAGCAGGGTGGACTTGCCGGAACCCGAGCCACCGAGCAGGGCGAAGATCTCGCCCTGGTGAATGTCCAGGGACACATCGTCCACGGCCACGGTTTCATCGAACTTCTTGGTCACGCGGTCGACTCTCACCAGCACCTTCTGCGGTTGCGGGTGACCTTCCAGAGCCTTTCTGTACGTGCTGGAGGCGTTTGCCATGTGGAACTCCCAACAGATGTCAGTCGTCGGGCCAAAACGGCCCGGCTTAATAGATGGATGACAAACCCGCGGCGGCGGGTTTATTCGGCGCTGCCGTCCTGGCGGCCTGACGCTGGTTCTTGTTGTTAAAAGCAGGTTCTCGTAGTGCTGGGTGTGGCTTGAACCGCCCCACGGCCCGAGGCGGGCGCACAAAGGCGCGCCGCCGCCGGCCGGGGGCGTGGCAGTCAATTTCGTGGGTGAAGCTTTTGATCAGTGGCCGTTGCGCTGCGCCGCCCGTTGCCGGCAGGCATCGCCGAAGGCCTGGAAGATCCGCAGGTAGACCGGGTTCGACAGCACCTGCCATTCCGGATGCCACTGCACGCCCAGGGCAAAGGCCGTGCTGTGTTCCACCGACACCGCTTCGATCAGCCCGTCCGGTGCCAGCGCCTCGGCGCGCAGGCCGGGGGCCAGGCGGTCGATGCCCTGGCTGTGGATCGAGTTGACCTGGAATTCCTGGGGCAGGTCCAGGGCCTGGAACACGCCGCCCGCTTGCACCCTGACGGCATGGGCGGGGGCGTACTGCACGGCCAGGTCCGGATGGTCGGCTTCGCGGTGATCGAGGTAGCCCGGCAACTCATGCACCTTCTGGTGCAGGCTACCGCCGAAGGCCACGTTCATTTCCTGGAAGCCGCGGCAGATGCCCAGCACCGGCACGCCGGCGGCAATCGCCGCGCGCAGCAGGGGCAGGGTGGTGGCATCGCGCTGGGGATCGTGGGCGGTGCCCGGTTCGCTGTCCGGGCCCTGATAGTGGAAGGGCTCCACATTCGACGGCGAGCCGGTGAACAGCAGGCCGTCCAGGTTCTGCAGCAGAGCCTCGGTATCGATGAGGTCCGCCAGGGAAGGAATGATCAGGGGCAGGCCCTCGGCCGCGCTGCTGACAGCACGCAAGTACTTGTCGCCGCTGACGTGGTAGGGGTGCAGCCCGATCTCTTTGACGCACGCAGTAACGCCGATCAATGGCTTGAATGCCATTTTTATCACCTCGAAATTCACGCTGGAACGAGTTTTTCCAGAGCTTATCCTCGTTGATTTTAATTAACAACTTCCGTGTAAAAAATTCTAAACGCAGCTCGTCGGATATTCGGTATCTGTGCGCCTATTGCCTGCTTGTGCGGCCATATAGGGCAAAATATTTAACGCTGTGGGCCCTGTGTTCGCTATTGACTTCACTTTTCCTTTCGGATTGACTGCTGCCACGAAACCGCTTTGAACATAATAATTAACACATAGGTGCATCATGTCGGTCCCACTGCGTGCCGTTCAGCTCAACGAAGCCAACGCCTTCCTGAAGAACCATCCCGAGATCCTCTACGTCGACCTGCTGATTGCAGACATGAACGGCGTGGTGCGCGGCAAGCGCATCGAACGTACCGCCCTGCACAAGGTGTACGAGAAGGGCATCAACCTGCCGGCCTCGCTGTTCGCCCTGGACATCAACGGCTCCACCGTGGAAAGCACTGGCCTGGGCCTGGACATCGGCGACGCCGACCGCATCTGCTACCCGATCCCCGGCACCCTCAGCGTCGAGCCCTGGCAGAAGCGCCCGACCGCGCAACTGCTGATGACCATGCACGAAATCGAAGGCCAGCCGTTCTTCGCCGACCCGCGCGAAGTGCTGCGGCAAGTTGTCAGTAAGTTCGATCAGTTGGGCCTGACCATCTGCGCGGCCTTCGAGCTGGAGTTCTACCTGATCGACCAGGACAACGTGAACGGTCGCCCGCAGTCGCCGCGTTCGCCGATTTCCGGCAAGCGCCCGCAGTCGACCCAGGTCTACCTGATCGACGACCTCGACGAATACGTCGACTGCCTGCAAGACATCCTCGAAGGCGCGAAAGAGCAGGGCATCCCCGCCGACGCCATCGTCAAGGAAAGTGCCCCGGCGCAGTTCGAGGTCAACCTGCACCACGTCTCCGATCCGATCAAAGCCTGCGACTACGCGGTGCTGCTCAAGCGCCTGGTGAAGAACATCGCCTACGACCATGAGATGGACACCACCTTCATGGCCAAGCCTTACCCGGGCCAGGCCGGCAACGGCCTGCACGTGCACATCTCGATTCTCGACAAGCAAGGCAACAACATCTTCGCCAGCGACGACCCGGAAACCAACGACGCCCTGCGCCACGCCATCGGCGGCGTGCTGGAAACCCTGCCGGCGCAGATGGCGTTCCTCTGCCCGAACGTCAACTCCTACCGCCGCTTCGGCGCGCAGTTCTATGTGCCGAACTCGCCGAGCTGGGGCATCGACAACCGCACCGTGGCCGTGCGCGTGCCGACCGGTTCGGCGGATGCGGTGCGCATCGAGCATCGTGTCGCCGGCGCCGACGCCAACCCTTATTTGCTGATGGCTTCGGTACTGGCCGGTATTCACCACGGCCTGACCAACAAGATCGAGCCCGGCGCGCCGGTGGAAGGCAACTCCTACGAGCAGAACGAGCAGAGCCTGCCGACCAACCTGCGCGACGCCTTGCGCGTGCTGGACGACAGCGAGGTGATGGCCAAGTACATCGACCCGATGTACATCGACGTGTTCGTCGCCTGCAAGGAAAGCGAGCTGGCCGAGTTCGAAAACTCGATCTCCGACCTCGAATACAACTGGTACCTGCACACGGTCTGACAGCCGTTCCTCATCCTGCGTTGAGTATTTGCCATGACTAAATCCCGCAGCGACTGGGAGCAGCGCTTCCAGTCCTTGACCCTCGAAGGTCGCGCCTTTATCGACGGCCAGTATTGCCACGCCGCCAGCGCGGCCACCTTCGAGTGCATCAGCCCGGTGGACGGGCGCTTTTTGGCCAACGTCGCCAGCACCGACGAGGCCGACGCCAACCGGGCGGTGCAGGTGGCACGCCGGGCGTTCGAGTCCGGCGTGTGGTCGCGCAAGGCCCCGGCCGAGCGCAAGCGCGTGCTGATCCGCTTCGCCGATTTGATCCTCGAGCACCAGGAAGAACTGGCGCTCCTGGAAACCCTGGACATGGGCAAGCCCATCGGCGATTCCCTGAGCATCGACGTGCCGGCCACCGCCAACGCGATCCGCTGGAGCGCCGAGGCCATCGACAAGATCTACGACGAAGTCGCGGCCACGCCCCACGATCAACTGGGCCTGGTGACTCGCGAAGCCTCGGGCGTGGTGGCGGCCATCGTGCCGTGGAACTTCCCGCTGATCATGGCCAGCTGGAAATTCGCCCCGGCCCTGGCGGCGGGCAACTCGTTCATCCTCAAGCCTTCGGAAAAGTCGCCGCTGACCGCGATCCGCATCGCCCAGCTGGCGCTGGATGCCGGCATCCCCAAGGGCGTGTTCAACGTGCTGCCGGGCTACGGCCACACCGTGGGCAAGGCCCTGGCCCTGCATATGGACGTGGACGTGCTGGCCTTCACCGGCTCCACCGCGGTGGGCAAGCAACTGCTGGTGTATTCCGGGCAGAGCAACATGAAGCGGGTGTGGCTGGAGGCGGGCGGCAAGAGCCCCAACGTGGTGTTCGCCGACGCGCCGGACCTGCGCGCCGCGGCAGAAGCGGCGGCCAGCGCCATCGCCTTCAACCAGGGCGAAGTCTGCACCGCCGGCTCGCGCCTGCTGGTGGAACGTTCGATTCGCGAGCAGTTCATTCCGCTGCTGGTCGAAGCCCTCAAGGCCTGGAAACCGGGGCACGCCCTGGACCCTGCGACCCGCGTCGGCGCGCTGGTGGATCAGCGCCAGCTGGAGAACGTGCTGCGCTACATCGGCATCGGCAAGGAGCAGGGCGGCCAACTGCTGGCCGGCGGCGCGCGGACGTTGGAAAGCACTGGCGGCCTGTATGTGGAGCCGACGATTTTCGACGGCGTGACCAACGCCATGACCATCGCCCGCGAAGAGATCTTCGGCCCGGTGCTGTCGGTGATCAGCTTCGACACCGAGGAAGAGGCGCTGAGGATCGCCAATGACAGCATCTTCGGCCTCGCCGCCGGGGTCTGGACCAGCAACCTCAGCCGCGCCCACCGCTTCGCCCGTGGCCTGCGCGCCGGCAGCGTGTGGGTCAACCAGTACGACGGCGGCGACATGACCGCGCCGTTCGGCGGCTTCAAACAGTCGGGCAATGGTCGCGACAAGTCGCTGCACGCCTTCGACAAGTACACCGAGCTGAAAGCGACCTGGATCAAGCTCTAGGCGCTTTACGAAAGCTCGTCGAGCGGCGATCAGGCAAGGCAAAAACAGGCGAGGAACGGCCGGGGTCGCGTTCGACTGTAGGGGCCTACATGAGCATTCCGAGCCTGTTTTTAACGCAGCATGATCGACGCGCAGACAGTTGTCGTTAAGACGACTACCTATAACAACGGCGGGGCGGGCTACGACCCGCACCTGCTGGGGAATTCGATAATGCAAACCTACGTAAACAGCTACTACGCCGCGACCCGCAACCCGACCAGCGACTTTCCGGTGCTGGAAGAACAGCTGGACTGCGACGTCTGCGTGATCGGCGCCGGCTACACCGGCCTGTCCTCGGCGCTGTTCCTCGCCGAGGCGGGCTACAGCGTCACCGTGCTCGAAGCGGCCAAGGTCGGCTTCGGCGCCAGCGGGCGCAACGGCGGGCAACTGGTCAACTCCTACAGCCGCGACGTCGACGTGATCGAGTCGCGCTACGGCGAGAAAAGCGCCGAAGTGCTGGGCAGCATGATCTTCGAAGGCGCCGATATCATTCGCCAGCGTATCCAGCACTACGACATCCAGTGCGACTACCGCCCGGGCGGCATCTTCGCCGCCATGAACAAGAAGCAGCTCAAGGGCCTGGCCGAACAGAAGGCCAGCTGGGAGCGCTACGGCAACAACAACCTGAAGCTGCTGGACCAGGCGCAGATCGCCCGGGAAGTCGGTTCCGACGCCTACGTCGGCGGCCTGCTGGACATGCAGGGTGGGCACATTCACCCGCTGAACCTGGCCCTGGGCGAAGCCAGCGCCATCATCGGCCTGGGCGGCAAGATCTTCGAGCAGTCGGCGGCGCTGGAAATCACCTACGGCGAACCGAACATCGTGCGCACCGCCAAGGGTGTGGTGCGCGCCAAGTACCTGCTGATCGCCGGCAACGCCTACCTGCAGCAGGACCTCGACCCGCGGGTGACCCGCAAGAGCATGCCGTGCGGTTCGCAGATCGTGGTCACCGAACCGCTGTCGGAAAAAGTCGCCCGCAGCCTGATCCGCAACAACTACTGCGTCGAAGACTGCAACTACCTGCTGGACTACTACCGCCTCACCGCCGACAACCGCCTGCTGTACGGCGGCGGCGTGGTCTACGGTGCCCGCGAGCCGAACGACATCGAGCAACTGATCCGGCCGAAGATCCTCAAGACCTTCCCCCAGCTCAAGGACGTGAAGATCGACTACCGCTGGACCGGCAACTTCCTGCTGACCATGTCGCGCATGCCGCAATTCGGCCGTATCGAAAAGAACGCCTACTACATGCAGGGCTACAGCGGCCACGGCGTCACCTGCTCGCATTTGGCCGGCAAGCTGATCGCGGAAATGATCCGCGGCGACGCCGAGCGCTTCGACGCCTTCGCCTCGCTGCCGCACATGCCGATGATCGGCGGCCGCACCTTCCAGGCCCCGCTGACCGCCATGGGCGCCGCGTACTACGCACTGCGCGATCGCTTCGGTATCTGATCGCGACCCTGTTCCTGCGTTTGCCCGCGTTCGCGCGGGCTTTTTTCCAGCCGAATTCGCAGCCGCAACCACTTCACCTGTAGCCGCTGGCGCAGGCTGCGATAAGGGCCGCAGGCCCTTCCAGCACCGGAAAAAACACTGCCGGTTTTCAACGCCTGGCACCACCCACGGCAAGGCCGGTTACCACCGTCGCCCACCGCTACAGCTCCACCCACAAACGTGATTTAATAGCCGCCTTTCAGGTTCCGGGGCCACTGGATCGGCGAATTTCGCAACTAAAAGTCCCCGGCCGCACTCCAACGCGCAACACCCTCACGTACACCTCACACAAGGCTGCTATGGACACGGGCACTCGACTCAAACTCGTTCGCGAAAGCTACAAACTGTCCCAGCGCGAGCTGGCCCGGCGCAGCGGCGTGACCAACGCCACCATCTCCCTGATCGAACAGAACCGCGTCAGCCCCTCCGTCAGCTCCCTGAAAAAGCTGCTCGAAGGCATCCCCATGTCTCTGGCCGACTTCTTCACCTTCGACCAGCCCCCGCGCGAACACCAATACGTCTTCCGCGCCAACGAACAACCCGACCTCGGCCGCGACGGCGCCCGCCTGCTGCTGATCGGCGCCGCCCTGCCCACCCGCCAGATGCGCTTTTTGCGCGAACAATACGCCCCCGGCGCGAGCTCCGGCGACGAGCCGATCGTGCATGCGGAAGGGGAGGAGTGCGGCCTCGTCACCCGTGGCACCGTGGAACTGACGGTGGATGGGCAGGTGAGCGTGTTGAATCCGGGGGATGGGTATTATTTTCCGACTACGTTGCCGCATAAGTTTAGGAATATTGGGGCGGATGAGGCGGAGATTATTAGTGCGAATACGCCAGCGAATTTTTGATGGGCGTTATTAAGTTTTTCTGTGTCCCTATATCAACCCTGATATGGGCTGATATAGGAAGGAAAAATATCTATTTGCTTGGGCCTATATATACGGCAAAGCATTGTTCGCTATAGTACATCGTTTCGTTGGTCCATACAGATATGTACATGTAGTGAAGTCCGATATAGTTGGTGTTTTCCCAGTGTTTTGCAAAGTATGAACCATCGTCTCTTTGTCGGGCGGCTACGAAATTTTCATGGTTGCCACGGTCATCGCCGCCATGCTCTTCGGCGTCTTTTCCATAGTTTTCAACTCTAAATCTAACTTTAACTTCTTCAAAAGGCTGAGGAAGATTGAAGTGAGCTTTAAATTCGATGCCAAAAGGTTTTTCGATTGATCTTGAGCAGGCATAGTACTCATCATTCGACTGTATACCTTCTTTTGCCTTCAAACTGCTTGTTATCGAAATGGGCTTGCTTGCGTTTTCAGGTTTTGGCAATAAGTTAAAGTATTTTTTGTGTGATATTACATATTTTCGATAGTTGATTTTTTTACCGTCGTCCAAGCTGTAGTTGGGAAGTAAAAATGGCTCTGGCTGTCGGGTGTTGTCGACGGTTATTAACTTTTGCTCAACTACGTCATCATGCAGGTCTAGGAACTCTTTGATTGAGTTGCCTATCATAACTCTATTTCTTGGTGCAGTTTGTTGAAGCTTTGCTGCAACATCGACATAAAAAGATGTTGCTGTTACCTCCGAGAATCCGGGGTATCCATACATCCCCCATAATACATTGTCATCCGTACCATAATCGATCCCTACTCTAATGCCAATATCCTCTTGAAGATCATTGGCTTGTAGTTCCGGCGCAACTTTTTGTCGCATGAACTCAACTAGATACGTTCCGCAGTTGATTGCGTCAATAGCTGAGTTTCTAGCTGAAAGACCATCTGACCGAAAGAAAGCAAGGACAGCATCACCCATAATTCTATGGACGTGTCCATCAAACGCTTGGATTGTCTCGATAGCGCATTTGATTATGACATTCTTTATGAAAAAAACATCTTCAGGAGGGTAAATAAGTCCTAGTTTAGTAGAACCTTTTATATCCATAAAAAGGGAGACGGCATAGCCATATGATTGGCGTTTCTCTACTTCTAGATTGTTGAAGTGAGGGTGCCCTCCAATTTTTGCATTTGGAAGGCCACGTTTCCCGAATAGCTGTCTGATCTGCTCTTGTATTCCAAAGTCACTCCCTACTGTTGCTGCAACTGACTCAAAGGACTCGGTTGCAATTGTTCTTTCAAATATTGGACTTGTCCCATCTATTGCAGTGAAATTGGTTGATTTTTTGATTGATCTTGAAAAATTTACTTTGCTGTAGATGTCTTTTACGCTGCGCATATATGAATTCCTATGCTATCTGCCAGGACCAAAGCTAATAGAATCATAAGTAATAATAAATTCAATTTTGCGCAATTGGCAGCTTTTGAAATTGTTGAAAACTTGAGGAGCGTAACTTCGGCTACTTCGTGTACTTGTATTGCTAGATCCGCTTCGAACTCATCTATTGGTATGTCGTGAAGAGTTTCTGCATAGGTTTTTGCGTTGAAGTTTTTTGATACTGACCCAAAGAAAAATATTGAAGGCTTATTGAGCTTGTGTTTGTTGGTTGTTAAATTTGGCCATATGCTTTTTATCACCCAGTAGATGATAAGTAGTGAGGAGATTCCTATCCCTAGCAATGATACTGTTATGGCAATTTTTAGATTTTGGCTGGCCTGGATTAATTGGTCGGCTTTAAGTATGACTCCACCGAAAACTGCTGCGGCAAATGAAGTTAAAAGTCCGCTCCTAAAGTTTACAGCACTAATGTATGAGTCGTATCTTTTTAGATTGTCCCATAGCCCTGAAATCCTTATCTTTTGCTCATCGTCAACCATGAGTCGCACTCCTTAAAATTTGGTGATTTAAAAAATCTTGCCAGGGTGTTGAGTTGTAAGTGATGTCGGATTGATATTATATTGGAGGTTTTAGAATGGGTAAATTGGATTTTACCTATTTTAAGAGGTTTTATTTTTTGAACTTGATGTTTTTTAGTATATGTGTTTTAGGTTTTTGCTCTGTTCGCTCTAGTGTCTTCTACTAGCCGTTCTAATATTTTTTCTTGCTGGTAAAGTATGTGTTCAAGCTCAAATGTTGAGATTTTATGTTGTCTTCGCTCCTCTGATTTTAAGTGGGTCATTTCTTGGAGGACTTTTTGAGACATGCAGGAGTTTATTTTTTGCTGAAGATACATTTCGCTGGGTGTTGCACTTTGCATTCTTTTTAATCTGTCATCCATAAGAAGAAATTGTATTTGGTGTTGCTTGAGGATTTCTGAGAATCTCTCATCGAAAGAAACAAAGAAAGGAATAAAAAAAGAACCATGATTTGATGATGTTGATAGTGTTTCAAGGGACCTCATATGTGATATGTCCCAGGCCATGCCACGTAGCTCCTTGGTAAGTTTTTTTGATACGCCGCTCAGCGGCCCAAAAAATCTTATTTTAGTGGGGTTTTCAAGAAATTTCAAAGAAAGTAGTAGTTCATACTTTGGTAGTTTTTTTAAATATAGTACGCAGAAGTCTATTAGGTTTCTAAATGCTGCCTCGGAGCTTGAAGGTCTTTTTAGCCAAATAATTGCGAGTTCAAATAAGATTGTTTGTGTGAATAATGCTTTGTGTTCTCTGTTTTTTACCTCTTTTGCGTTTACTAGGTCTTCATAGGTTTTTAGTGAGCTCTTGATGAGATCTTCTTCGTTGCACTGAAAAATTGGTTTTTTAGGATTTTTTTCAAATTCTCTCCAATCTAAGTAATCAAGTTTTTTAAAGGCAAGTATGGTGTTTAGTGGACGGTCATTTTTTGTGTCGTTTCTTGATAGTCGAAGATTCTCGAATAAAAACGGTATCAGGTCTGTCTGTAAAGAATATTTGTTTTTAAGTTTTATAAGTGTGATCACTCGTTCTTGGTCTGCGCTGTTGATGGTTTCGTGGTTTACATATGCTCTAACTCTTTCTGCTACGTTGGAATCAAAAGAGAAGGACCAGTCTATTGTGATATTTGATTTTCCTCCTGATATTGAACCTTGAAGTGCAGTGGATGCTGACATTAGATATAGTTTTGGTCCGTGGAAAATAGGTGTGATCCAGGGGGCTAAACTTGTAATTTCTTCTAGGTCGATTGCTAGATTGACTCCTCCGGTATTGTTTGTGGAAATTATAGATCTAATGTGGATGGCATCTTCTGGTCTTGAGATTCTTTCAAGTTTCTCTAGGTCTCCGCGAACTATTAGCTCAAATATTTCATCTATGACAGGTTTTTTCATGGTGTGAAGTCTGCTTGTATTGGGTAGAGGGTAGAGGGTAGAGGGTAGATTTAGGTTTTGGCTGAATTTTTTCTTGTCTGGTGCTGGTTTTCTAGTGTGATTTTTAGAATTTACTTCAAAGCGATGGGTGTATTGTTTTACAGGTTTTTATCACTTCCTGCTAGTGGTGATAGTATGTCTGGTTGAGTTTTCTAGCATGTTGGAATTGTTTTAAGTTGCTAGGTGAGGTTGTTTGTGAATATTAGTTTTTGCTTTTGTTGGGGTAGTATTTTTTTGAAATTAAAATACCTCTGAATACGTCCTCCATATGCTTGCTCTATAAGAAAAATGCTCATATAGTTCGCCCCGTCGCCGCACATCGGCGACCGGACGTCGCGGTCTGAAAAAACTAAGCGCACAAAGCGCCCATCACATGTAGGCGCTTTTTGCTGCCTGGCATCGTGCTATGGCGGCTGTGTGTGGGACACCTTCGGGTGTGCCGGTTCCTTAGTTTCCGGTCCGCGAACCCGCGCACAGCTGCCACCCTTATTCGTTTCGCGGCGAATGTGGCAGTCAACCAAACTAAGGAAGGTATGACTCAATGACTAGCTCGCACGTCTGCAACCCCGTTCCACTCACCCGCAACGACACCGACCACCCCGTCCTCTACCTGGACGCCAACGCCTCGCTCTCCGATCTCTACACCTGCGCCCAGCAACGCATCGGCGCTGCCCGCAATCTGCTGGAAATCCTCGACTGCGCTTCCGGTGCTCAAGATGTCGCCCAGATCCGCTTTGCCATCGGCCTGCTGCTTAGCGACGGCTGTGATCTGTTGCGTACCCTGGGCGATAAGTCTCAGGCACTGAACGCTTAATCTCGACAACCAACGACCGGGCAGAGCAAGCCCGGTCGTGACTTGGATAGGAGGCATCGCGAGCAGCGGAGGTTGAGTTATTTTCTTTTGCATTCCTCAAGCTCGTTCTGGCTTTTTAAGGTTGTAGTTATACCTAGCCGATACTTGCAGTATTGGATAACCAACTGCCGTTCCATATCACTTAGCTCACTCAGATTTTTGTCATCTGATTCATACGCGAAAATGTTTTCAAACTTTATTTGAAATGTCGGGGCTTTCTTGATGAACAATACTTTTTCTGGGTCGGCGTCTTCCATCTTTTCGTAGAAGCCGATGTAGAGAACGGCGACAAGTGAGATCGAGAGAATGATAAACAGTAATTTCATGAGGAAGGTGGTTGCAATAGTTGTGTGATGCATGCCGCTGGCTTCGCCATGCTTGACTCCCGGTCAACAAATTTGCCGGGGTCGACTGTATCAGACTTGTATGAAACCGACGCTAGGAACAGTTGTTCGACTGAATCGGATAACTGTTATTTCTCTTGCCGACTAAAACAAAAAGGCCCCGACAAGTCGGGGCCTTTTGCTTCAAGCCGCTGCCACCCGCTCAGTTAGTACAAGTAAGCCGCGAATACTTCGGCGGATCGAGCAGGATCCCCGGGGTCATGAAGGTCGAGCAGTTGAAGACGCGGCCCTTGGCGGTGGTGGCTTTGAAGGTCAGTTCCGAGCCGCCGAGGAAGTCTTCCTTGCCTTTGGTGACGGGGCCCATGGTGAGTTCATCGGTGGAGGCCAGGCCGATCGTTTCCGCGGTGACTTTGTGTATTTGCAAGACATTGGGATTGGTCGAGCAACCGGCCAAGGTACCCGCCAGAAGCAGTAACGCGGGGGCAAAGAGGTAGTTTTTGTTCATGGCATATCTTCCTTAATAGTGTTTCGCCCTGGTTATCAGCGATCCTCAACGGGGCACGTCAGAAAACGTGGAGTCAGGGAATCTGGCACGGCCGGCCCCTGTTAAATCTGACTCAATAGGGGGATTTATTTCAGCATGGCGTTGGAGGGGGGCATATAGGGCAAATGTGCTATGCCGAGGGCATTTCAGGGCTCTGCTAAAACCCGAGCCATTTCCTCGGTGCTGTACAACGCCTGTCGCCAAACTCTAAAATGAGAAGCATTATCATTAATGCGGATCTGACATGCACGACGACAGCTTTGCCTCGCCCGTCGCCCGGTTGTATGCGAACCATCACGGCTGGCTTCGCGGCTGGTTGCATCGGCGGTTGGGGCACAGTGCCGATGCCGAGGACCTGGCCCACGACACCTTTGTCCGGGTGATGCGCTCGCAGGAGGATGTGCGCGAGCTGCGCCAGCCCATGGCGTTTCTCGCGACCATTGCCAATGGCTTGCTGATCAACCGCTGGCGGCGCCAGGCGATCGAGCGGGCTTACCTGGAAGCGCTGGCGGCGCGGCCGGTGGCCGAGGAGCCTTCGCCGGAAGAGCGGCACGTGATGATCGAAACCCTGTTGCAGCTGGATTCGCTGTTGGTGGGGCTGTCGTCGCGGGTGCGGCAGATTTTCTTCTTGTCCCAGCTCGACGGCTTGACCTACCCGCAGATCGCCGCGCGGTTGAACCTGAGCGTGGCCCAGGTGCAGCGGGCCATGGGCAAGGCGTTCAGTGTCTGTTACGCGAGCCGTTTTGAATGAGTGGCGCCGTGGTTGATCCGCGGGTGCGCGATAGCGCCATCGACTGGATGGTCCGCGCGCAGTCCGGGTTGATGAGTGATGTCGAGCATCAGGCCTTGCAGCAGTGGCGGCAGGCGAGCGCCGAGCATGAATACGCCTGGCAGCGGGTCAGCAGCTTGCCGCTGATGCTGCAGCCCGGGGCCAATCTGTTGGCCGATGCCACGGCGCGGCGGGCACTGGAGTCGGCCGGGGCCGATCCGCAGCGGCGTCGGCAGGTGCTCAAGTGCCTGCTCGCCCTGGGACTGTTCGGCGGGGTGGCCTGGCAAGGCGCGGATTCCACCCTGGTGCGTTCGGCCCTGGCGACTTACCGCACGAGTATCGGCGAGCGTCGGCGCTGGGCCCTGGCGGACGGTGGCTCGCTGTGGCTGAACACCGCCAGCGCCGTGAACCTGGAGCTGACCGCACAGCGGCGCAGTGTGCAGTTGGTCGAGGGCGAGCTGGCGCTGGATACGCCGGCGGAATCGGCGTCGCTGCAACTGCTGACCCCGGACGCGGTGCTGTACGGCCGCGGCGCCAATCTGCTGGTGCGCCACGACCGCCAGGGCACCCAGGTCACGGTGCTGCGCGGCCTGGCGCAGGTCAGTGCGCGGCGCCATTGGCTACCGGTGCCGCTGCAGGCTGGTTGGCAAACCCGGATCGACAGCCAGGGCGTCGCGGCACCGAGCCGCGTTGATCCGTTTATGGCCCAGGCCTGGCTGCGTGGCATCTTGCCGGCCGAACGCATGCGCCTGGACCAGTTGCTGGCTGAACTCTCGCGTTATCGCCCGGGCTTTTTGCGTTGCAGCGAAGCGGTCGCGGCCTTGCGCGTGACCGGCAGTTTCCAGCTGGACGACACCGATGCCGCGCTGGCGCTGGTGGCCAATACGCTGCCGGTGCGCATCGAGCGACGAACCCGTTACTGGGTGACTGTGGTGCCAGCCTGAAAATATTTTTTCCCCGGGGCGCAGTTTTTTCGATCTGGCTTGGCCTTCAGGTATGACCCACCGGGACAGGTGGGTGCCAACCCCTAGGAGCCTTGCATGATTTTCCCCGCCCGAGCCTTGTGTGCCCGCACCTTTGGCCTGCTTTTCCTCAGCCTGCAACCGCTGTGCGGCGCGGCCGTGTTCGCGGCTGGCGAGCGCCAGCACTACAGCATCGACGCCGGTCCGCTGGACCAGGCGCTGTCGCGTTTCGGCGTGCAGGCGGGGATCAATATGGCGGGCAGCGCCACGCTGACAGAAGGCAAGCGCAGCCAGGGCCTGCAAGGCGATTTCAGCACCGAGGCGGGCCTGGCGCGGTTGCTGGCGGGAACCGGCCTGGGCTATCAGCGCCAGGTTGACGGCAGCTTCGAGTTGTATCGGGCGGGCGGGGATATGGTGCTGCCGTCGCAGAAAGTCGTCGGCGAAGACCTGGAGCAGAAGGAGGTGTATTCGGCGCCGCGCTCCTCGGTGTACATCTCCGGCGAGGACATGCAGCGCTTTGGCGTGATCTCGGTCGGCGACATGCTCAAGGGCCAGCCTGGGGTGCAGGTCGGCGACAGCCGCAACGGCGGCGGCCTGGATGTGAACATCCGCGGCATCCAGGGCCAGAGCCGGGTGGCGGTGACGGTCGATGGCTCGCAACAGGCGTTGGATGTCTATCGCGGGTATGCCGGCACCCAGCAACGCAGCTACATCGACCCGGACCTGATCAGCGACATCGCCATCGACAAGGGCCCGAGCCTGACCTCCAGCGCCATCGGCGGCACGGTGAAGATGCGCACCCTCGGCGTCGAGGACATCCTGCAGGACGGCAAGAACATCGGCCTGCGCTTGAAGGGCGACCTGTGGAACAACGGCGTCGCTCCCGCCTCGCGTGATAGCCATTCGATGACCGAGGAGCTGTTCTCGGAGCCGCATCGCAGCCGTGGTGGACTGTTTGGTTCGAAGGCCGAGTCCGGCAGTGCCGCGTTCGCCTATAGCCATGAGTTTTTCGACGTGGTGGCGGCCTACGCCCACCGCAACCAGGGCAACTATTTCGCCGGCAAGAAGGGCCAGGACCGCTATCGCACCTATGACCGTTACGGCGACGAAGAGACGAGTGTGGCCACCACCTATAACGCCGGCGAGGAGGTGCTGAACTCCTCTTCGGAGACTGAGTCCTTCTTGCTCAAGACCACCCTGCGCCCGGCGGACGGCCACACCTTCGACCTGGGTTACCGCCGCTACGACGGGCGTATCGGCGAAATCATGCCGTCGGACATTTTCCGTTTCGGCACCGGCGGCATCTACCAGTACCCGCTGGGCCATACCAAGATCGACACCTACACCGCGCGCTACCACTACCTGCCGGACGGCAATCCGCTGGTGGACCTGACGGCCAGCCTGTGGATGACCGACGCGCAAACCAGCCAGCTGACCTCGGTGGCGGCCCCGGCTTCGCAAGCCTATCGCTCGGACCGCAGCTGGAGCCGCCAGGCCGATCGCCGCATCGGCGGCGACCTGGCCAACACCTCGCATTTGCAGAGCGACTATGGCGATTTCAAGCTGGACCTGGGCGGCTCGTTCCAGGTCGAGGACTTGCGCCCGCAAAAAAACGTGGTCACCACCCAGCACGACATCAATGCCAACCGCATGCTGCGCGAAGGGGCGCGGCAGGAGTTCAGCCTGAATGGCAAGCTGGAATACCAGCCGGTCGACAGCCTGACCCTGTGGGGCGGCGGCCGTTATACCTACTACCGCACCCAGGACCACGTCGCCCATGCGACGGCGCGTCGGGAAGAACGCGACTTGCGCTACCTCAGCGTCTCCAACGCGCACAGCTACGGCAACATGATGTGGTTCCCGGACCAGAACGGGCAGTACACCGACGCCACCGACCCGCGCCTGAACAACGGCATTGTCTTCAACAACACCAACTATCCGTTCGAGGGCATTCGCTACAACGACTTCGGCGCGACCGACTCGACGGTCTATCCGTCGCAGGTGGGCGAGGTGGTCAGCGGTTATGACTATTCCGGCAAGCAGAGCAACAGCGGCGGCGCCTTTGCACCGGCCTTCGGCATCAATGTCGAAGTGCTGCCAGACACCTTCGTCTATGCGTCCTACACCCAGGGCCTGCGCATGCCCTCGCTGTTCGAAACCAGCCAGGGCGTGTTGCAGACCACGCCGGGCAAAGGCCTGAAGCCCGAGCGCTCCAGCAGTTGGGAAATCGGCGCCAGCACGATGCACAAGGGCCTGCTGCTGGACAACGACTCGGCGGCGATCAAGCTGGCCTACTTCAACAACAGCATCAAGCACTACATCACCCGCTACTACGACCCGAGCCCGGGCCTGATGGGGCAGATGCGCTTCAGCAATACCGACAGCTACAAGACCAGCGGCCTGGAGCTGCAATCGCACTACGACGCGGGTCGGGTGTTCGCGGACTTTTCGTCCACCTACTACCTGAAGACCGAAACCTGCGACTCGGCCTTCGCCGCACGGCTGCGGGCCAGCAGCAATCGCTATCGGGACTTGAGCAATACGCCGGACTGTACGCCGGGCAGCTTCATGGGCTCGTACTCCAACACCCAGAACCCGCCACGGTTCTCGGCGAACCTGACCTCGGGCCTGCGCTTTTTTGACCAGTCCCTGACCGTCGGCGGGCGCGCCACCTACAGCTCGGGGCCGACGGTCAAGGCCGACGAGAACTGGCAGACCGGTGCGACCACGCCGCAGCTGGTCTACCGCGAGGTGGCGCTGTTCGATCTGTTCCTCAACTACAAGTTGAAGGAGCACACCCACCTCAACGTTTCGCTGCAGAACCTGACCGATCGCTACTACCTGGACCCGCTGGCGCAGAGCTTCATGCCGGCGCCGGGGCGGACGCTGCGGGTGGGGGTGCTGACGAAGTTCTGAGGGCAGGGCGGGGGCTATCGGCCGGCGGCAGGCGCTGGCCGATCCTTGTCTGTCACCGGGCAGGGCTGGCGGCCAGGTCGCCGTCGTCTATCGGCGTCAGCCCTGTGACCAGGGCCTCCAGCAGGACCCTGACTTTGGGCAGCGTTTCACGACTTTTGACCCAGGCCAGGTTGATCGGCATCCCCTCGCTTGCCCGATGGGCGAGCACCTCCACCAAGGTTCCTTCGTCCAGCTGCCGCTGGACGAGCCAGGACGGCAACTGTGCGATACCGCAACCGGCCATGGCCGCCAACACGATGCCTTCGCCATTGCCCACCACGAGCTGGGCGGCGACCTGCCGGCGCGTCGTGGCGCCCTGATCGTCGGTGAAGTTCCAGGGATTGATTCTTCCATCTACCCAGCCATAGGCGATGCACTGATGCTGTTGCAGATCGCTTTCGGTCAACGGCACGCCCTGCCTGGCCAGGTAGGCGGGGGAGGCACAGAAGAGGTGTCGCTCGCGGGCCAGGCAACGCTGCCCCAGCGTATCGGGCCAGGCATCCGCGCCGCCAATACGCACAACGATGTCCACGCCTTCCTTGAACGGGTCGACGAAACCGTCGGAGAAGGAAATATGCGGCGTCAGCGCCGGATGATCCTGGGCAAGGCGCAGGAGGATCGGCAGCACCTGGGCGCGACCGAAAGCCCCTGGCAGGTCGATGCGAACGCTGCCGCAGACCTCGCTGGCTTCGGCCTTCAGTGCAAGCTCGGCGTCTTCCAGGTCGGCCAGCACGCCGGTGCAGGTGCGATAGAAGGTCATTCCCGCGTCGGTCAACGCCACGCGTCGCGTGGTCCGATGCAGCAGGCGAGTGCCCAGCCGGCCCTCCAGGCGCGCGATGCTTTTACTGACGGCGGAGCCTGTCAGGTGCATTTTCTCGGCGGCGGCGGTGAAGCTGCCAGATTCGGCCACGCAGACAAATACATCGATGCCCTTCAAGCGTTCGGAGGAAAACATAGACATTCCTTATTCGTGAATCTGACTCCACACACCCGGTAAAAACCATCAGCAATGAGAATCGGGTTCAGCAGTATGCTTGATCCGCGCCGGCTTTCCTGCGATTGCCACAGCGCGAACCCGACAAAAATAATGGCGATCACGATGAGGCAAGGATGCTGGCCACGCTAAGAAACTATCCGACCACGGTAAACCTGCTGCTTTCAGCGTCCCTGATCCTGACCCTCGCCCGCGCGATCACCCTGCCTTATCTGGTCATTTATTTATCGGGCCACTTCCACTTGAGCATCGCCGATGTCGGCCTGGTCATCGGCAGCACGCTGATCATTGGCTCGCTGTTGAGCCTGTATGGCGGGTTCCTGGTGGACCGGATGTCCAGCTACAGGCTGATCCTGATCTGCAGTGGCGTGTTCACCGCGGGTTTCCTCGGCACCTTTGTCGCGCGCGATCTCTGGTTGTTCTACCTGTGCCTGGTGTCGATCAACCTGGCCTACGCGGTCATCGATATCGCCGTGAAATCGGGCTTTGGCAGCCTGCTCCCCGTCGCTGGCCGGGGCGAGGTGTTTTCGATCAAATACACGCTGACCAATATCGGTTATGCCGTCGGCCCCTTTCTCGGCGCGGGGCTGGCCGGGCTGGATATCAGCCTGCCTTTTCTGTTGTCCGCGGGGCTGGGCGCAGGGTTCTTGTTTATCTACTTCGTGTGGGGCGACAGGGGCTTGGCGGGCGTTGAGCCAAGCCAGCCCCGCGCGCCGTTCCTGGCCGTGGGCAAGCTGTTGCTGAGCGATCGCCGGCTGGTGTGCTTTACCCTGGGCGGGCTGCTCAGCGCCGTGGTCTTCGGCCAGTTCAGCGCCTATCTCTCGCAGTACCTGGTGGTGACTACCACAGCCGAAACCGCCTACCGGATTATCAGCAGCATCGTGGCGACCAATGCCCTGACGGTGATCAGCCTGCAATACCTCATCGGCAGGAAGATCTCCCAGGAACACTTGAGCCTGTGGCTCGCCGGCGGGCTGGTTATGTTTGTCCTGGGGCTGGCGGGCTTCGCCCTGTCGACCACCCTGGTGTTCTGGGTCGGCGCCATGGTCATTTTCACGCTCGGCGAGATTATCGTGTTTCCCGCCGAATATATGTTCATCGACAACATCGCCCCCAGCCATCTGCGGGGCATGTATTACGGGGCGCAGAACCTGAACAACCTGGGCGCTGCATTGGGGCCGGTATTGTGCGGGGCGGTCTTGGCGGTGCAGCCGCCCCAATACATCTTCTACATGCTGATGCTGTTTATCGTCGCGGGCGGGATGCTGTACTTCCTCGGGGCTGCCATTGCCGGCAATACGGCGCCGGGGGAGGAAGGTGTCGCCGGGGGTTAGCAGGGAAGGGGTTGGAAGGTCGCTGAAAAGTAGCTGGTTCGAGCCGGCAGCGGCGTGGGGCCGGCGGGTTGGCCCGCTGATCGCCCGGGCCATTTCCTATGCCTGTGGGGCCAGCGCCTGTCGATTCAACGGCGGGCGCTGTTCCCCGGCCTGGCCATCAGCTGGAAAGTGCCGCGACCTTGGCCCGCGCCGCGTGCAGCTTCTTGTAGCTGTCGATCAGGCGCAGGTGGCGGTCGATCCCTTCCAGCTTCATGCTGGTCGGTGTCAAGCCATAGAAGCGCACATCGCCATTCACCGAGCCAATCACCGCATCCATCCGCTCGTTGCCGAACATGCGGCGGAAATTGGCTTCGTAATCCGCCAGGTCCAGATCTTCGTCGAGTTCCATCTCCAGCACCGCATTCATCGCCTGGTAAAACAGGCCACGCTCGGCGGTGTTGTCGTTGTACTGCAGGAACATCTCCACGCACTCCTTGGCTTCTTCATATTGTTGCAAGGCCAGGAAGATCAGCAGTTTCAACTCCAGGATGGTCAGTTGGCCCCAGGCGGTGTTGTCGTCGAACTCGATGCCGATCAGGGTGGTGATATCGGTGTAGTCGTCCAGTTCGCTTTCTATCAGGCGCTCGAGCAACGCCTGCAATTCTTCCTCGTTGAGGCTGTGCAGGTTGAGGATATCCTCGCGGAAGAACAGCGCCTTGTTGGTGTTGTCCCAGATCAGGTCTTCCACCGGGTAGATTTCCGAGTAGTCCGGCACCAGGATGCGGCAGGCGGTGGCGCCCAGGTGCTCGTACACGGCCATGTAGGACTCCTTGCCCATGCCTTCGAGAATGCCGAACAAGGTCGCGGCTTCCTGGGTGTTGGAGTCTTCACCCTGGCCGGAGAAGTCCCACTCGACGAATTGGTAATCCGACTGGGCGCTGAAGAAACGCCACGACACCACGCCGCTGGAGTCGATGAAGTGCTCGACGAAGTTGTTCGGCTCGGTGACCGCCTGACCTTCGAACGTCGGCGGCGGCAAATCGTTCAAGCCCTCGAAACTGCGGCCTTGCAGCAGCTCGGTGAGGCTGCGTTCCAGCGCCACTTCCATGCTTGGGTGCGCGCCGAACGAGGCGAACACCCCGCCGGTACGCGGGTTCATCAGGGTCACGCACATCACCGGGAACTCACCGCCCAGCGACGCATCCTTGACCAGTACCGGAAAGCCCTGGGCTTCCAGGCCCTGGATGCCGGCGAGAATCCCCGGGTATTTGGCCAAGACTTCTGCCGGTACATCCGGCAGGGCGAATTCGCCTTCGATGATTTCGCGTTTGACGGCGCGTTCGAAGATCTCCGACAGGCACTGCACCTGGGCTTCAGCCAGGGTGTTGCCGGCGCTCATACCGTTACTGAGGTAGAGGTTTTCGATCAGGTTCGACGGGAAGTACACCACTTCGCCGTCCGACTGGCGCACGAACGGCAGCGAAACAATGCCGCGCTCTTCATTGCCGGAGTTGGTGTCGAACAGGTGCGAACCGCGCAGCTCGCCTTCGCGGTTGTAGACCTTCCGGCAGTACGCATCGAGGATTTCGCTCGGCAGCTCGTCGTTGGGGCCTGGCTGGAACCAGCGCTCGTCCGGGTAATGCACGAATGGCGCGTTGGCGATCTCCTCGCCCCAGAACTGATCGTTGTAGAAGAAATTGCAGTTCAGGCGCTCGATGAACTCGCCCAGGGCCGAGGCCAGGGCACCTTCCTTGGTCGCGCCCTTGCCGTTGGTGAAGCACATCGGCGACTGCGCGTCGCGGATATGCAGCGACCACACGTTGGGCACGATATTGCGCCACGAAGCGATCTCGATCTTCATGCCCAGGCCGGCCAGGATGCCGGACATGTTGGCGATGGTCTGTTCCAGCGGCAGATCCTTGCCGGCGATGTAGGTGGTGTGCGCCTCGGCGCTCGGCATCAACAGGGCCTGGGCATCGGCGTCGAGGTTTTCCACCTCCTCGATCACAAACTCAGGCCCGGCCTGTACCACTTTCTTGACCGTGCAACGGTCGATGGAGCGCAGGATGCCCTGGCGGTCCTTGTCGGAGATATCCGCCGGCAACTCGACCTGGATCTTGAAGATCTGGTTGTAGCGGTTTTCCGGATCGACAATGTTGTTCTGCGACAGGCGAATGTTATCGGTGGGGATATTGCGGGTGTCGCAGTACAACTTCACGAAGTACGCCGCGCACAACGCCGATGACGCCAGGAAATAGTCGAACGGACCCGGTGCCGAGCCATCGCCCTTGTAGCGGATGGGTTGATCGGCCACCACCGTGAAGTCATCGAACTTGGCTTCAAGTCGGAGGTTGTCGAGAAAGTTGACCTTGATTTCCATGGGGCACACCGAATAACGAGCAAAACGAAATGGCGGCCATTATCCGGTTTTTCAGCGCGAAGTCTTGCGCTTTTCGGCAAGCGGGCCAGGTGGTTGGGGGAGGTGGTCGCGGCCTGCGGCATCAGCTCCTCTCACTCATCACCGATTGACATCAGGCTGGCGGCCCACGCTTGGCTGGCAGTGTAGCGAGCGAAATAGGCCTGCTTCTCGGTCTCGCCCAAGCCGGTAAAAAACGGCAGGAAGTACTGGTCGTTGTAGTAACCCTGGGCACCTTGCAACTGCGTTCCCCACCATGCAGGGTCGTAACCCTCGAAGGCTACCCAGGGCGGCGGAACGGCGAAACGCTGGCGCTGAATGGCTTCGAGAAAGTCAGTGCTGTTGGTTACCAGGCGTACCGTGACGGCGTTGAATTCCCGGGTGGATATAAAACAGATCAGGTGCTGGTGGTTTTGGAGGTTTTCATACTGCCTGACGGGGAGGTCGTTGAAGCTGCGCTCGTCGGCCAGGGTGAAGCTGGATTCGATAAGGGCCTGGAAAGAATCCCTGTCGCTTCCATCGATCAGCAAGGCCCCGTAATAAGCCGGTACGCCTGTGCCTTCCAGAGAAACCGCGCGCAGTGGAAGGGGTAGGGCAGGAGTGGTGTGTTTAAGGGGCTCGGTGAAAACCGCTCGGAGTTCTGACAGGGAATAGCCCGCAATTTGCTCCTTGGGGGGGCGGTCAAAAAGACCTGCGATACGGCTGAAAAAATTCATATCGTCCTTGATTCAGCTTTGGTGGGTTTATTGGAATGGCGCTTCAAGGCCATTGATTTAGGGTTCTTTGAAACCCGGAAAACCGTTGGCCGAGCGCCAGTCTTTGACGGTTTTCAAGATTCCCTTTGGCGAATCGTCTTCGCCATTCTCGGGATAGTAAATCCAGTCAGATGCGGCGGGATTGCCAGTTATTTTAATAAAGTGCTCTAGCAACTGATCCTGATATTTCTCGGTGCCCACCGCATTGCATATTTCGTCGAGCAGTTTAAGAAAATCGCTTTCGGTGTACTCAGGTAGAGAGCCCGGGAGCTTGGTCATCTCAGTCGTAAATCTCATCACTAAACGCCATCACGACTTGAATTCTGGCAAGCCATTAGTCTTGCGCCACTCTTTAACGGTGTTGGTTATACCTTCTGGGGTGCATTGCGCTTCATCCTCCAGTAGATCAGGTCGGAGCCGTCTGGATGCTCGGTAAGCCGCCTGAACTCGTCCAGAAGGTCATCCAGCACTTCATCGGAAGTGCCGTTCCCATTTGCAGTGAATATTTCCTGCATGAAGCGAATGAACTCAGCTTCTGTGTAGTCGGGAATGCTTTTCTCCATGATGGTTACCGGGGGTTGGCTATGTGTTTTTTTGGGGATTTGTAAATCATCTATTTCATGAGCCGTGCCGCCTTACTGGCTCTGAGTGGTCACGCTTCTTTGAGTAAAAACTCAAGGCCAATATCCAGAATGGACATGGTTTTTCCTTCATGAGGGGCGTGCCAGGCCGACCATATAGAGTCGGTCAGCAGTGGCAGCTGATGTACAGCTCCAGATCTTTGGGGAGTGGGATGGCTGTAAGGCGTTCTATGGCACTGGCTTGCTCTCGGGTGAGGAGGTAGCTATGTACGGCGTCTGCTTCGCTCTGCCAACCCATAATCGGCATCAGCATTTCTGTAGTGAGAGTCGGTAGTTTTGTCTCGAATACAGCGTCGTCACTATTTGTAGGTGCGCCGTGTATCTCGAATTTCAGGTTGTACTTCATGGCTCAATCACTCTGGTTTTATCCGCTGGTTTGGTTTGCTGGCCGGTTATTGGGTCGAACTCGCCTAAGTGTTTGCCGCGTTTGTTGTACTTCTCCAGCCTGCCGTGTTGGGAGTCCCATTCGTAGATCGTACCGTCTTTGTCTTTCCATCGATCACGCAAGCCGCCACCTTTTTTGGGGGTTTTAGGCTTTGACCATTTGAGGCCAGGGAAAGCGGGGAGATTTTGGGGTTTGGGATGATAGTTCTGGCCTCTGGGCAGATTTAACACGATATAGAGCGGCCGAACCCCGGACCCCGGCGGGAACACCAGGATGAAGTCCTTGTACTCCGGTGGGTAGATCGGGTTGACGATGAGGGTGTCCGCCTGTTCGGTGGGCGGAAAGATCCAGATGTGCGGCGCTTGGGGCGCGGCCTCCAGTGGGGGGATGCCGGAGGTGCTGGACGGGTCCTCCGCGGGCGTCCAGATCAGGGTGACGCCGTCGCCGAAGTCGGCCACCTGTTGCTGGCCTTCGGCAGCAAAGTGCACCACCGGGACCATTTCCCAGCCACGCTGCTTTTGCGTGTTGTAGCCATAGCCCTTGAGCGTGCCGTCGGGCCGTTGTTCGAGATGCAGGCGGACGCGGGTGCGGCCTTCTTTCAGCGCGTCGAGTTGCTCGGGCGTGTACAAGGCGCTATCGCCCAGGCTCGAAGGCCAGAGCATGGCCACCATGCCAGCCAGGGCACCCGCGACCACGCCGCCGACCCCGGCGGACGCCACGGCCTCGCCACCCAGCGCAAGGCTGCCCAGCGCGGCGGGAAGGGCGCCGCTGATTTTCTTGAGCGGGATATTCCCCGTCGCGTCCGCGCCACGGCCCCCCAGTAAGACAAGCTCGCCATAGTCCTTGATGGCGTCGGTGGGAATCGCCCCGGATGGGCTGAGGTAGTCCATGACCCCGTCGGGCAGCTTGCAGGATTTGGTGAAGGTGCAGCCGGCCATCGCCTGTTGCTTGCGGGGTGGGCTGGCGAGGCTGTCCGCATGGGTTTGTTGGCGGGCCAGCATGCGCTCATAGGCGTGTTGCCTGGCCTCTTGTTCCGCCTGTTCGCTGGGGGTCATGTCTCGATAGGTGACGTGGTGCCCGTCGCCGGAAGGGGGATTCTTGATCGGGAGGAGTCTGTTGCGCGCCATCGAGGGTTCTGCCTGTCCATCCAGTGCGGTTTTCCAGCCGGAGGCGGGATGGCATCAACCCTATTGGCTATGGACAGGCATTACTGCGGGAGGAATCTGAAAGGTTTGAAGGGCAAATCTTTACTTTTACGGGCTGACAAGCAGGACGATTCTGGCTAATGCCGATCCGTTAAGGACGAGAGTGGGGGCTGGTGTAGGAGCGAGCTTGCTCGCGATGGACTTGAGAGCGCCGCGTTCATCCACTCGACACGCGTTATCGTTAACCGCCATCGCGAGCAAGAACTAGGCGTCCCCCTTGTAAGCTGGTTTTACCTGCTTCAGATCGTGGTTCCCAAAGGTTTCAAGATCGTGAGCGAGCCTGATCCGGCTCAGGCTTCCTGCCCATGGGCCGCCGCGGCCAGTTGCTCGGTATCGACCCGCACGAAGATCGAGTCGCCAATCGCCGTCAGCACATCGCCGGCGTAGACCTCGCAGATCACCCGGCTCTTGCGCCCGACTTCGCCTTCGACCTTGGCGCGCAAGGTCAGGGGCACGCCCATCGGTGTGGGCTTGATGAATTTGATGCCGAGGTTGCCGGTCACGCAGTTGATCCGCGGCTGGCTGTCCAGGGCGCGTTTTTCGGCGCGGTAGTGGTAGGCCATGGCGGTCCAGTTCGAGTGGCAGTCCACCAGCATGGCGATCAGGCCGCCGTACACCAGCTCGGGCCAGCCGCAGTATTGGCTGTCCGGCAGGTGCTCGGCCATCACATGCACCCCATCCTCATGCCAGTGGCTCTTGATGTGCAGGCCATGGGGGTTGCGGCTGCCGCAGCCAAAACAAACGCCGTCCGGCGCGGTGCTGTCTTGCAGGGAGAGTGGGTGCATGTGTCTTACCTTTTTTATTGTTGGAGAAGGAAAGCCTCAGGCTGCCTGTGCCTGTATCTGCAGGTCGCCGTCGACGTCCTTGACCAGCCCGCTGGCCAGCAACAGCGGCAGCAGGCGTTGGTGCAGTTGCGGCTCGACGAATTCCTTGACGGTGTCCAGCGCCAGGTTGCCGCTGGTTTCCAGCTCGGCCTTGGTGTAGGACAGCCAGGCCTTCTTCAGCACCAGCAGCACGTCGCTGCCGGCGGTGGTAGCGAAGCGGCGGTGGGTGACTTTACCGTCGAAATCGAAGCTGTGCTGGTAGGCATAACCGCTCTCGACGCCCGCGCTGGCGACACAACGACCGCAGGTGCATTTGCCGTCGCCGAAGGCCGTGCGCAGATAGGTGTTGAAGTCCACCACGGGCTTGAGCCCCAGGCGCTTGTCGACTTCGAACAGATCCCCGGTCAGTTTTTCTTCAGTGCTCAACGTCCATTTCCTCAAGTCATGCGGCGTGTTTTGACAGGGCCGCACAATACCAGCCGGACGCTTGCAGGGGTAATTTTCTGCCCGGAGGTGGCGAGAAACCCTGCGCCAGGAACCTGGACCGGCGGCTGTTGCCGAGCCTGGCGCCCGTAGTGAACAAGTGGCCAGTAAAAGAGAGGCACATTGCCTTCTCCAATAAGGCCCGATGCTGGCCCCGCGCTCACTCAATCACCGCCAAAATCACTTTAATTTCAGGTGGTTAGGTAGATCGAAAAATGCGCAATGTGTGGATGACGCTGACCTCGTTCGCCTTGGTCAGCGTGGCTGTCGCGGCCGAGGGCAAGGAGTTGCCGGCCAATGACCGGTATGTGTGCAGTTGGGGCGCGGGGACGGCGGCGCGGGCGCAGGAACTGAAACTGTCGGGCGTTTCGCTGTATGCCGCGCGGCAGAAGCTGCAGACCTACAAGTTCAGCAAGGGCTGGATGCGCATGCTGGCCCTGGGCATTACCGAACAGACCTACGACAGCCCCTCGCGGGCCAAGCCGGCGACGGTGCGGCAGAGTTTTTACGACGATTGCGTACGCTACAAGCTGGCGCGCAAATAACCCGGGAAGGCACACGGAATTGCCGGTTGCCCGGGCTGCCATGCTGGCGTGGGCGCCGGCGATCCTGGGTCGAGGCATGTCGGCTTTGCCTCATGTACCCGGACCTTTGGTCCATGGGCCGACAGCGTCCGCGGCCATCTGATCCGTATTTTTCTTCGTCACCTGCGTCTGTATCGGGATCAGATCTGGCCTGACAATAACGCACCCCTCAGGCGCACCGGCCCGCCGGCTGGAGCCTGAGGCTGCGTTCTGCTTTTCGCGTTGGCGAAAACCTAATTGTTCAGGAGGCCTTTATGGCGAAGATGGCTATTTTCTTGTTTGGATTCTTGGCGCTGACCATCGCGATCGGTCTGCTGGCGACCATCTCTCCGGTCTGAGGGGAAAACCTCAGGCCAGCCCCGTCTCGCCGAGGCGGCCGAACTGCTATTTGGAAAACTTCCTCGCCCCGGCCACGCACAAAATCACCGCCACGGTCACTCCCAGCATGCCCAGGCTGACCTGTTCATGCAGCAGGGTGGCCGCCAGGGCCAGGCCAAAGAATGGTTGCAGCAATTGCAACTGGCCGACGGCGGCGATCCCACCCTGGGCCAGCCCGCGATACCAGAAGACAAAGCCGATCAGCATGCTGAACAGCGCGACGTACCCCAGGCTCAGCCAGGCGGGCAGGGTAATTCCGCTAAACGACGGCGGGGCACGCAACAGGCTCAGCAGCGCCATGACCGGCAGCGCCAGCACCAAAGCCCAGGAAATCACCTGCCAGCCGCCCAGGGTACGGGAGAGCTTGGCGCCTTCCGCGTAACCCAGGCCGCAGACCAGGATCGCCAGCAGCATCAGGATGTCTCCGGCCGGCGCGGCGCTCAGCCCCTGGGACAGGGCAAACCCCACCACCAGCAGGCTGCCCAGCACCGAGAACAGCCAGAACACCGGCCGCGGCCGCTCGCCGCCGCGCAGCACGCCGAACACCGCGGTGGCCAGTGGCAGCAAGCCGAGAAAGACGATGGAGTGGGCCGAGGTCACGTACTGCAGGGCCAGCGCGGTCAGCAGCGGAAAGCCCACCACCACGCCCAGGGCGACTATCGCCAAGGGCCACAGCTGGTTTCTGTTCGGGCGTTTTTCCTTGAACAGCAGCAACAGGCACAAGGCCAGGACCCCGGCGATGCTGGCGCGGGCCATGGTCAGGAACAGCGGGTCGAATTCCAGCACGGCGACCCGGGTGGCCGGCAGCGAGCCGCTGAAAATCAGCACGCCGATAAAACCGTTGAGCCAGCCGTTCGCGGCCTTTTGCGTGGTGGGGTGTGGCAGGGGGGATGTCCGTTCCATTCAGGGGCTCAGCTCTGTTCAAGGGTAAGCGCCGCGCTGCAGGGCGAGATTGCGCCTGGGCTGCTCAGGCCCCATCCTAGGAGCGCTAAGCAATACAATCAAAATATTGTCATGGATACATTCCGCTATGGCCCGTGCCCGCTACAAACAACTGGTCGATGCTTTTGCCGCCGATATCCGTGGCGGCGCACTGCCGCCCGGCGCCCGTCTGCCGACGCACCGCGAGCTGGCCGCCAGGGAAGGGCTGGCCCTGGTGACCGCCTCGCGGGTGTATGCCGAGCTGGAGGCCATGGGCCTGATCAGTGGCGAAACCGGGCGCGGCACCTTTGTCCGCGAGACCGCATTGCCGCCGGGCCAGGGTATCGACCAGCAGGCCACGGCGGCGGGCACCCTGGATCTGAATTTCAACTATCCGGCGTTGCCCGGGCAGGCCGAAGTGTTGCGCGGCGGCCTGCGCCAACTGGCGGCCGCCGGTGACCTGGAGGCGCTGCTGCGCTACCAGCCCCACAGTGGCCGCAGCCACGAGCGGGCCGCGGTGGCGCGGTATCTGGTCTCTTGCGGGTTGCGGGTAGACGCCGAGCAGGTGTCGATCGTCAGCGGCGCCCAGCATGGCCTGGCGACCACGGTCATGGCGCTGCTCAAGCCCGGCGATGTGGTCGCCACCGATGCCCTGACCTACCCGGGGTTCAAGGTGGTGGCCGACGCCCACGGCGTGGAGCTGGTGTCGATTGCCCTGACCGAGCACGGCCCCGACCTGCAGGCTTTCGAGCAGTTGTGCCGCAGTCGGCGGGTGCGGGCGGTGTATGCCATGCCGACCCTGCACAACCCCATGGGCTGGGTGCTGGACCTGGCGTGGCGCGAGCGTCTGGTGCACATCGCCCGGCAGCATCGCCTGCTGATTATCGAGGACGCCGCCTATGCCTTTCTCGCCGAGGATCCGCCCGCGCCGCTGGCGGCCCTGGCGCCGGAACTGACGGTGTATGTGTCGGGCTTTTCCAAGAATGTCGCCACCGGGCTGCGGGTCGGTTTTGTCGTCGCGCCGCCGGCCTGGGTGCCGCTGATCGAACGGGTGATCCGCGCGACCACCTGGAACACCCCCGGGGTGATGACGGCGTTGGTCTGCAACTGGATCGACGACGGCACCGTGGCGCGCCTGGAAACCGAGAAACGCCAGGACGCGCAAGCCCGGCAGACGCTGGCCAGGGAGGTGCTGGCCGGCCTGGCGTACATCGGGCATCCGGCGTCCTATTTTCTCTGGCTGCCGCTGCCCGAGGAGGTGCGTGCCGATCAGGTGGCCATGGCCTTGCTGCGGGAGAATGTCTCGGTGTCCACCGCCGCGCCCTTTGTCAGCGCCGCGCCGGTGCCCCACGCGATCCGTCTGGCCCTGGGCTCGGTCGATATGGATCAGCTGCGGGTGGCGCTGGAAAGGGTGCGCAAGGTGATTGCTCAATACGCCTACTGAAGGCCCCGCGCGGCAAGGCGCGGGAGCCCGTTGGCCGTCAGACCTTGAACTGGGTTACCAGGCCGTTGAGTTCCACCGCCAGGCGCGACAGGTCCTGGCTGGCGGCGTTGCTCTGGTTGGCTCCGGCCGAGGTCTGGGTCGCCAGGTCGCGGATGTTCACCAGGTTGCGGTCCACCTCGCGGGCGACCTGGGCCTGCTCTTCGCTGGCGCTGGCGATCACCATGTTGCGTTCGTTGATCGAGGTGATGGCCTGGGTGATCTGGTCCAGAGCCAGGCCCGAAGCGCGGGCGGCTTCCAGGGTCAGGTGGGCGCGTTCGTTGCTGTGGCGCATGGCGCTGACCGCGCCTTCGGTGCCTTCTTCGATGGTGTTGATCATGCTTTCGATTTCCTGGGTCGACTGCTGGGTGCGATGGGCGAGGGCCCGCACCTCATCGGCGACCACGGCGAAACCGCGTCCGGCATCGCCGGCCCGGGCGGCCTCGATGGCCGCGTTGAGGGCCAGCAGGTTGGTCTGTTCGGCGATCGAGCGGATCACCTCCAGGACCTGACCGATATTGCGCACATCCACCGCCAGGTGCTCGACCTGCCCGCAGGTGCGGGTCACCTCGTCAGCCAGCTCGCCGATGGAGTCGACGGTGTGCTGCACCTGTTGCCGGCCGTGGTGGGCGGTGGCGTCGGTTTCCCGGGACGCCTCGGAGGTGCTGACGGCGTTGCGCGCCACTTCTTCCACCGCCGCGGTCATTTCGTTGACCGCGGTGGCGGCCTGCTCCAGCTCGTTGCTCTGCTGGTGCAGGGTCTTGCTGGAGTCCTCGGTCACCGCATGCAGTTCCTCGGCGGCCGACGCCAGCTGGCTGGAGGAATCGGCGATCTTCTGCAGGGTGCTGCGCAGGCTGTTCTGCATGCGTTGCAGGGCGTGCAGCAGGCGCGCCGGTTCGTCGTTGCCGGTCACGCTGATGGCATGGCACAGGTCGCCGCTGGCGATGGTTTCGGCGACTGCCACGGCCTGGCTCAGCGGCCGCACGATGCTGCGGGTGAGCACGATGGCCAGGCCGACGGTCAGCACCAGCACGATGGCCAGGATCGCCAACACCAGCCCGACCGCGCTCTGGAACACTTCGTTGCTGCGCGCGGCCGCTGCTTCGCCGCCGTGGGTGTTCACCTCGACCACGCTCAGCAGCTCCTTGAGCATGGCGTCGGCATTGGTCAGGAACGGCCCGCCGTCGACGATGGCGATCGCCTCGTCCTTGCGCCCCTGGCGCGCCAGGTCGAGGACGCGCTGCTGGTCCTTGAGGTACAGCGCCCTGACCCCCAGGTAGCGCGCGTACGCCGTCTTTTCCTCGGGGTCGATACTGAGTTTTTCGTAGGCCAGTTGCTGGGCCGACAGTTGCTCGTCGAGCTGCTTGACCCGGTCCAGCAGGGCCTCGACTTCGGTTCTGTCGCGTACGACCAGCAGGCGCAGGGTCAGGGTACGGATCTGGGTACTGGTCAGGGCCACGGCATTGGCCGCGACGATCGAGGGCAGCCAGTTCCTGTCGACCTCGAGCGACTGCTCGTTCATGCGCCGCATTTCCAGCAGGGAGAACGCCCCGAGCGCAACCGCGAGCAACGCGATCAGGGCAAAACTGAGGCCTGCACGGCGGGAAATGTTCATCGATCGTAAAAGCATGACTGTGTTCCTTGTGGCGGCAAAAGGCACAACCTGCGCGGCATCCGGCAGGTTCGCAGCAAAGCGGCGCGCGCTCGGAAAGGCTCCGGGGCGTCGTCGGTTCTTGCAGGCAAGACAGGCGGGAGGCGCATCGTGGCGCCTTCTTTTATGGGGTCTTCCGGGGTGGGTGGGGTCGTGCGGACCCTGGCCGGAGAGGGGGCGATGATATCACAGTGATGTCGCTTTTTTGGCCGAAGCAACCTGTGTTTGGCTGATGAAAAAGGCGAGCTGCAGCTCGCCTTTTGTTTTTCACAGTGCTTGCGGGGACCGTCGGAGCTCGTCAGTCACTCTCGGCTTCATCCAGGAGCGAGACGTAGCTCTTGATGTCGAAGCGGCTGTCTCTATTGAAGGAAAGCCAATTGGAGAGGCTGCAAAGAAAGGCGAAAACCGCGCTGTCCCCGGATGCTTCGAAGTTTCCAGAGGGTTCGAAGCTGAAAAAGTAAGCGGGTTCCAGGCAGAGGATTCCGGTGGGGTAATGCTGGCCTTTCTCTCTGCACTCTTCGAATAGCCATTTGGCAATGGTGTCTTCGTTCGGTCCTTTGAAAGCAATGATGTAGGAAGGAACAAGGTATTCACTTCTGAAAATGAATTTTTCTTGCGACTTTTTCCGTTGCAGCCGCTGGACGGCGTGGCTCTGTTCGAACGCCTGGACCTTCTGGACCCGCAGGTCGGACTTCACTTCGATGGCCGCCGCCACGGTATCGGCAAAGTACAGCCGTTGCTTGCCGGAGGTAATCGGCAGGCTGAAGCTTTGCTCGCACTCAAGGACGATATCCACCTGGCCGGTGGTTTGGCCGTAGCAGTCCATGATGACGCCAGAGCCATAGCGAATGTTCTGCGGCAGAACCCGGGCCAACAGGCTTTCAATGATCAGTTCCCGTTCATTTCCAATAACCGTCGAAGGGTACTTTTGCGATTGCTTGTGCCCCAGCATCAAGCTTTCTTTCAGCGTCTCGATGCTGTTAAGCAACAGGTCTTTCCCTGGCATGACTCACTCCGTGTATGACATTTATGGATCAAGCAGCCCCGTTTGAATCCGGGGCTGCCCGACAGTAAGAAAGCCGGGAAGGGGTGTAAAGGCATTTGTCGAGAACAGACGTGCCGCTGAAGGCGGCCGTTCCGTGAGCCTGGGCTCAGCCGTGCTGGATGCCCGCACGCTTGAGCAACTGCTTGCAGCGCTCGGACAGGTGGGTCACCCGCAGGTGCTTGCCGGCCTTGCCGTAGCGTTCGCGCAGGGTTTTCAGGGCGGCGATGGCCGAGTAGTCGACGAAGCTCAGGTGGCGGCAGTCGAGGGTCACCTGGGCCGGGTCGCCCGCCGGATCGAAGTGGTTGAGGAAGGAGGTGGTCGAGGCGAAGAACAGGGTGCCGTGGACCCGGTACAGCTTGCTGCCGTCGGCTTCTTCGTGGCTGTCGGCGTACAGCTCGCGCGAATGCTGCCAGGCGAAGTTGAGGGCGGCGATGACGATGCCGCACAGCACCGCGATGGCGAGGTCGGTGAACACGGTGATGATGGTCACCGCGACTATCACCAGCATGTCGTTCAACGGCACTTTGTGCAGTACCCGCAGCGAGCCCCAGGCGAAGGTCTGCTGGGCCACCACGAACATCACCCCGACCAGCGCCGCTAGCGGAATGCGCTCGATCAGGGGCGAGAGAAACAGCACGAACAGCAGGATCATCGTCCCGGCGACCACCCCGGACAGCCGGCCACGGCCGCCGGAGCTGAGGTTGATCACGGTCTGGCCGATCATCGCGCAACCGCCCATGCCGCCGAACAGGCCGGAGGCGATATTGGCCGCGCCCAGGGCCACGCATTCGCGGTCGGGGAAGCTGCGGCTCTCGGTGATTTCGTCGGTGAGGTTGAGGGTCAGCAGGGTTTCCAGCAGGCCGACCATGGCCATCAGGAACGCGTAGGGGGCGATGATGCCCAGGGTCTCCAGGTTCCACGCAATGTCCGGCAGCACCAGGCGCGGCAGGCCGCCGGCGATATGGGCCATGTCGCCCAGGGTGCGGGTCGGCAGGCCCAGCAGGTAGACCAGCAGGCCGACCCCGAGGATCGCCACCAGCGCCGGCGGCACCGCGCGGCTCAAGCGTGGCAGCAGATGGACGATGGCCATGGTCAGCGCCACCAGCCCGAGCATCAGCCACAGGGGCGTGCCGCCGAGCCAGCGTTCATCGGCCTTGAAGTGCTCCAGCTGGGCCAGGGCAATGATGATCGCCAGGCCATTGACGAAGCCGAGCATCACCGGGTACGGCACGATCCGCACCAGCTTGCCCAGGCGCAGCAGGCCGAAGGCGATCATGACCAGGCCACCGAGCAGCACCGTGGCCAGCAGGTACTGCACGCCGTGCTGCACCACCAGCGCGACGATCACCACCGCCATCGACCCGGCGGCGCCGGAAATCATCCCCGGGCGGCCGCCGAACAGCGCGGTCAGGGTGCAGATGATAAAGGCCCCGTACAGGCCCATCAGCGGGTTGAGGTGGGCGACCAGAGCGAAGGCGATGCACTCGGGCACCAGGGCGAAAGAGGTGGTGAGTCCGGCCAGGATGTCGGCGCGAAGGCGAGCGGGTTTCATGGTTTACCTGAGAGGGTGGCCAGGGTCGGCCGGGGTTGCGGGGGATTGTCGAAAGGCGGCGAATATTACGGAATAACCGCCGCGCCAGCCAGCCGTGGGGCTTGTATTGATGGGCGCTCGCGGCAAGACTGCGTGGTCCCGGCGCTTAATACCGGGCAGCCAAGGAGCCACCATGCCATCAAGCAAACGCGAGCAGGCGCGTCTCGAACGCCGCCTGGTCGCCAGCCTCACCGACGCCTGCGAAACCGCCAAGGCGGAAATCGTCGGGTTCTCCTGGCTGACCCATGTGGCCGATTACGCGGCGTTTCCCGCCAGCCTGAGGGTGGTATGGGTGTTCGACACCCAGGCCAGCAAGTCCCTGGCCCTGGCCTGCGGGCAGGGCGAGCGCATGCTCGAACTGACAGCCGTGGCGCTGCATGACGCCGGCGTGGAGTTGCAGGCGCTGGCGGCCCATGTGCGCTACGACAGCGAAGAACAGTGCCAGCGCATCAACGGCGGCAACTGGCAACAACGCCTGGCGCGGCTGGGCTGAGCGCCGCTGGCAAGCGCGGCTAAACGCCGCACCCGACCAAGGTCGCACACAACCTGTCATCCATTTGGCAGGAAGCGGGGCGCCGCGTTTTGCTACCATGCGTGGCTTTTACGGATGGGCCGCCTGGCGGGTCGTCTGGACTTTCGGCTCCTCAAAGGGCGGTAACGAATGAGTGTTTTGTTGAGTCGCCGCGAGGTGATTGCAGGTATGGGGGTGTTGGGTCTCGGTCTTTTGGCCGGCTGCGATACCCGGGGCCAGCTGTCGTACAAATATGGCAAGGATCTGAGCGACAAGATCATGGGCCGTACCTTCAAGCTGAAGGACACCGAGGGCAACGTCAGGACGCTCTCGAGCTATAGCGGCCTGATGCCGATGGTGTTCTTCGGTTTCACCCAGTGCCCGGCGATCTGCCCCACGACGCTGGCGCGCGCGGCCCAGGCCAAGAAACTGATGGGCCGCGACGGCGACCGCCTGCAGGTGATCTTCATCACCCTGGACCCCGAGCGGGATACCCCGGAGGTTCTCGATGCCTACGTCAAGGCCTTCGACCCGTCGTTCGTCGCGCTGTACGGCACGCTGGAGCAGACCGCGGCCACGGCCAAGGAGTTCGACGTGTTCTACGAGAAGATCCCCAGCGGTTCGACCTACACCCTGTCCCACACCGCCACCAGTTTTGTCTACGACTCCCGGGGCACGTTGCGCCTGGGCTTGTCCCAATCGCTTACCGCGCAAGAGTGCGCGGAAGATCTACTGACCGTCATGGAGGTCTGCTGATGTACCCGGCCCTGAATAAAACCGCTATCGCCCAACGCGCCAAACGCATCCTGATCGGCCTGTCCCTGCTGGGCCTGGCGGGCCAGGCCGCGGCCCAGACCCAGGTCGACGACGCCTGGGTACGCGCCACCGTCGCCGGGCAACAGGCGACCGGGGCCTTCATGACCCTGACTGCCAGCGACGACAGCAAGCTGCTCAGCGTCGAGTCGCCAGTGGCCAAGATCGTGCAGATTCACCAGTCGAGCATGCACAACGATGTGATGAGCATGCGCCCGGCGGACTTCGTCGCGTTGCCGGCCGGCAAGGCCGTGGCCCTGGACCCCCACGGTTATCACGTGATGCTGATCGACCTGGTGGCCCAGGTGAAGGAAGGCGACAAGGTGCCGCTGACCCTGGTGGTGGAAAATGCCAAGGGCGAAAAAGAGTCGATCAAGGTCGAGGCCCAGGCCCGCGCGCTGAACATGCCCGACCACAGCAAGATGCAGCATTGATGGTTGGCAGAACCTGCGAC
This sequence comes from Pseudomonas sp. NFPP07, assembly GCF_900115645.1. Lineage (NCBI taxonomy): Bacteria > Pseudomonadati > Pseudomonadota > Gammaproteobacteria > Pseudomonadales > Pseudomonadaceae > Pseudomonas > Pseudomonas sp. NFPP07. The sequence goes on along the minus strand of NZ_FOXG01000004.1, from coordinate 346,449 downwards.
GACCGGCAGCCAGGCTGAAGCATGGCCAAGGAAATCGACAACCCCTGCATCGCCGTTTGCCAGCTGAGCGGCGATCTGTGCCTGAGTTGCGGGCGCAGCAAGGACGACATCCGCCAATGGAAGCGCATGAAGCGCCCGGAAAAGATGGCGGCGGTGCAGCGGGCGAGCCAGCGCTTGAAGGCGCTGCGCAAGAAGGGCGGCGGCGCCAGCCGCTGATCTCCCCCCAGCCGGCCTCCAGCGCCGGCCTTCAGGTTCCCGGCGTCTGCGCCGCACACTCCCGTAACCAGGCGATACAGGCCGAGACCCGTCGCGGCAGGGCCTCCAGGGCCGGGTGGACGATGTAGTAATCGTATTCGCCGCTGCGGGTAAACCCCGTGAACGGCAGCACCAACCGGCCTTGCCCGATCGCCTCGCTGACCAGATGCTCGCGCCCGATCGCCACGCCGGCATGGTGGATGGCGGCGGTGACGCAAAGGTCCGAGCGATCGAAAGTCACCCCGCGCTTCGGCATGGCCACATCATCGCCGTGCTGGCGAATCCACAGCGCCCATTCGGAATCGAAGGTGGCATGGTCCCAGGCCAGCGAGTCATGCAGCAGGGTGCAGTGCTGCAGTTGCTCGACCGCGCCGGTCAATCCATGGCGTTCGGCGTATTGCCGGCTGCACACCGGTGCGACCCGCTCCTGCATCAGCTTGTGCGCCACCAGCCCATGGAACTCGCCATTGCCGTAGTACAGCGCCAGGTCGATCTGCCGGGTGCGGAAGTCGATGCGGTCGTTGCCTACGCGCAGGTCGAGCCTGACCCCGGGAAAGCGCTGGCCGAACTCGGCCAGGCGCGGCACCAGCCAGGCATGGGCGATGGACGGGTGGGCGTACAGGGTCAGCGGCCCGGCCAGGTCGGCGTCGACCGGCTGGGCCAGGACTTCGGACAGTTCGCCCAGGGTCTGCTGGAGGATCGCGAAAATCCGTTCGCCGGCCTCGGTCAGCTCGACCCGCCGGGTCAGCCGGCGGAACAGCTGGATCGACAGCTCCGCCTCCAGCCGGGCGATGCGATGGCTGACCGCGCTGGCGGTCAGGCACAACTCATCGGCGGCCTTGCTGAAACTCAGGTGGCGGGCCGCGACCTGGAAGGTGAACAGGTTCGAGAACTGGCTGCTGTTGAGCTTGGCATCCAGTCGGGGCGGTAGGTTGTACAAGCCGGCGCTTCTCCTGTCGGTCGGTTATGAGCCTTGCAGCACCCGGGCACCTTGCGCCAGGTAGGCCTGCATCTCGGTGTCCGGGACCATGCTGCCGCCCGTGGCCCAGACCAGGTGGGTGGCCCGGGCGTAAGCCGCGGCGCTCAGGCCGCTGCGCTGCAGGTACTGGTCACGCTGTGCCTGCACCCGGGCGATGCCTGGGACACCGGCCACCGCCGAGGGCTCCAGGTGCAGCTGTTGGTGCTTGGCCATCAGCCAGACCAGGGCATGCAGTTCGTCATCGCTGACGGTGTAGTAACCCTCGATCAGCCGCTGCATGGCGCGGCCGACAAAACCCGAGGCGCGGCCGACGGCCAGGCCGTCGGCGGCGGTGAGGTTGTCGATGCCGAAGTCCTGCACCGACACCTCGTCATGCAGCCCGGTGTGCACCCCCAGCAGCATGCACGGCGAATGGGTGGGCTCGGCAAATATACAGTGAACGGCGTCGCCGAACGCCAGCTTCAAGCCGAACGCCACGCCGCCAGGGCCGCCGCCGACGCCGCAGGGCAGGTAGACGAACAGCGGATGCTCGGCATCGACCCGGACCCCGGCCTGCGCCAGTTGCCGGCTCAGGCGTTCGGCGGCCACGGCGTAGCCGAGGAACAGGTCGGTGGAGTTTTCGTCATCGACGAAGTGGCAGGCCGGATCGGCGCTGGCCTGCCGGCGCCCCTGGGCCACGGCGATGCTGTAGTCGCTCTGGTATTCCATGACATTCACACCGTGGGCGCGCAGCTTGTCCTTCTTCCATTGGCGGGCGTCGGCGGACATGTGCACCGTGACCTGGAAGCCCAGCCGGGCGCCCATCAGGCCGATGGACAGGCCCAGGTTGCCGGTGGAGCCGACGGCGATCCGGTAGTGGCTGAAGAACGCCCGGGCCTGGGGCGAGTCGAGCACGCTGTAGTCCTGGTCCGGGCGCAGCAGGCCGGCCTCCAGGGCCAGTCGTTCGGCGTGCTTGAGCACCTCGTAGATACCGCCGCGGGCCTTGATCGACCCGGAGATCGGCAGGTGGCTGTCCTGTTTGATCCACAGCGCGCCGGGCAGGGCCTGGTCATAGCGGCTGGCCAGCACCGCCTGCAAGGCCGGCAGCGGCTGGATCGGCGATTCGAGAATGCCGTGGCTGGCCAAGGTCTCGGGGAAGGCCACGCGAAAATACGCGGCGAAACGCGCAAGGCGGGCGCTGGCGTCGGCCACGTCGGCGGCACTCAGCGCAAGATCGCCCAGGCCATCGGCCAGGGGCGCGCGGGTGGGGGTGAACCAGGTGGTTTCGCGCAACGCCATCAGCTCTTCGAGCAGCGGGAAGCGGCGGGTCCAGGTAGCGAGTGGCTGGCCTGCGATCATGGGGAAGTCTCCTGTGGCAAAGGTTTAAACGAAATGAGAGAGGGCCAGGGTCAGCAACAGGGCGACCACCGAGGCCAGGACCGTGGCGCTGGTGAAGGTCTTGAGGGCATCGGCCAGCGACACCCCGAGGTATTCCTTGACCACCCAGAAGGCCGAGTCGGTGACGTGGGTCCAGCCGATGGCCCCGGCGCCGATGGCGACCACGATGATCTCCTTGCTGTAGCCGGAGTCGACGCCCAGGGTCGGCAGCACGATGGCGGCGGCGCTCATCATGGCCACGGTCGCCGAGCCCACCGCGAAGTGCATCAGGCCCGCCACCAGCCAGGCCAGCACCACGGGGTTGATGTCCAGCCGGGTCAGGGAGTCGGCCAGCACCTTGCCCACGCCGCTGTCGATCAGGATACCGTTGAAGGCGCCGCCGGCACCGATGATCAGCAGGATGCTGGCCAGCGGCGGCAGGCTTTTCTGGGTGTGCCCCAGCAGGTCTTGCATGCCCAGGCCACGGCGCAGGCCCAGGGACCAGTAGGCGAAGACCACGGCGATCAGCAGCGCCACCAGCGGGTTGCCGAAGAACGACAGCAGCCCGGACAGCGTCGAGCCGGCGGGCAGGGCGCTGGCGAAGGTCTTGCCGATCATCAGCAGCAGCGGCAGCAGGATGGTCAGCAACGTCAGCCAGAAGCCCGGCAGCACGCGTTCGCCACGGGCCTCGCAACGCTCCTCGAGGAAGGCCGCCTGCCAGGGTTCGGCCTGGCTGCGCGCCACCAGGCGGATCCACAGCGGCCCGGCGACGATGGCGGTGGGCAGGCCGACGATCAGGCCGTAGAGGATCACCTTGCCGACGTCGGCCCCCAGCAAGTGGGTAATGGCCATGGCCGCCGGGTGCGGCGGCAGCATGCAGTGCACGCACATCAGCGACACCGCCAGCGGCACGCCGAGGTGCAGCAGGTTGAGGCGGGTGGCCTTGGCCACCACGTACACCAGCGGAATCAGCAGGATGTAGCCGACCTCGAAGAACACCGGGATGCCGGCGATGAACCCCACCAGCATCATCACCCAGGAGGCGCGACGCTCGCCCAGGGTGTCGAGCAAGGTCCGGGCGATGCGTTCGGCGCCCCCCGATTCCTCGAGCATCTTGCCGAGGATACTGCCCAGCCCGATGATCGCGGCGAGAAACCCCAGGGTATCGCCCAGGCCCTTCTGGAACGATTCGAGCATGGCATTCAAGGGCATCCCCGAGCCCATCCCCACCAGGCCGCAGGCGGCGATCAGCGCCAGGAAGGCATGCACCCTGAACCTGACAATCAACACCACGATCATCACGATCGCGGCCAATAACACCCACAGCAACGCGCCATTGCTTTGCATCGGCCAACCCTCTTATTGATTTTGTGACGGGGTCCGTCAAAGGACTTCGCGGGGCGAGAGTTAACGCTCGGCCGCGCGGGGCTGACAAAAGATCATTGCTCAGCAGATGGGTGATGCTGGGTCAGGCGTGGGAATGGGCTTGGGAATGGGAGCCGCGAGGCCGGTCTGGCCGTGGAATCCCGGGCCACGGGCGTGACCCGGTCGAGGGGTGTGAGTCAGCCGGCGGTGCTTTCCGGCAGTCTGGCGATGACCTTGATCTCGAAGTCGAAGCCATAGAGCCAGGTCACGCCCACGGCGGTCAGCGTCGGGTGCGGCGCCTGGCCCCAGAACTCCGGCACCACCTTCCAGATGGTTTCGAATTTGTCCTCGGGGTCGACGATAAACACGGTGACGTCGATCACCTCGTCAAAGGAGCTGCCGGCGGCCGCCAGGATGGCGTTGAGGTTGTTGAAGGCGAGGCGGACCTGGGCCTCGAGGTCCGGCTCGGGCGAGCCGTCGGCGGTGCTGCCGACCTGCCCCGAGACGAACAGAAAGCCATTGGAACGGATCGCCGGCGAGTAGCGGTTGCGCTGGTAAAGCGCCTGGCGTCCGGGCGGAAAAACCACGTCGCGCTGAGTCATGTGTTGCCTCCATCGATAAGGGCCGAAGCCGGCCTGGAATGAACGATGAAGCTGACTCTAGGCACTTGCGCCGGGCCGATAAACCAGCAACCGTAGCCATCACTGTTTGTGGCATCCAAACAATCCAATGGTTAGCCGGAGTGGAGATGGACCGATTTGATGCGATGCAGGCCTTTGCCCGGGTGGTGGAGGCGGGCAGCTTCACCAAGGCCGCCGACACGCTGCACATGAGCAAGACCAGCGTGACGCAACTGGTGCAGCAGCTGGAGGCGCGCCTGCGGGTCAAGTTGCTCAACCGCACCACGCGCCGGGTCCACCTGACCGCCGACGGCGCGGTGTATTACGAGCGTGTGGTGCGCCTGCTGGCCGACCTCGACGATGCCGAGACCAGCCTGTCCAGTGCTTCGGCGCTGCCCAGGGGACGCCTGCGGGTGGATGTGCCCAGCCCGTTGGCGAGCATGATCCTGGTGCCGGCCTTGCCCGGGTTTCATGCCCGCTACCCGGACATCCAGATCGACCTGGGCGTCAGCGACCGCATCGTCGATGTGCTCGGCGAGAACGTGGATTGCGTGGTGCGCGGCGGCGAGTTGACGGACCAGTCGCTGATGGCGCGGCGGGTCGGCGACCTCCAGCTGGGCGTGTATGCGGCGCCCGGCTACCTGGAGCGCCTCGGCACGCCCGCGCATCCGCGCGAGCTGGAGGATTCGTTGCATCGCATCGTCGGTTTTCTCTGGGCGCGCACCGGCAAGGCCTTGCCCTATGTCATGCGCAACCACAACGAAAGTCTGCAGATCAAGGGCCGCTACGTGCTGGCGGTCGACGATGGCAATGCCTACCTCGCCGCCGGCCTGGCGGGCCTGGGCGTGCTCTGGCTGCCGGACTACATGGCCCGGGCGCATCAGGAACGGGGCGAGCTGGTGCGTCTGTTCGAGGACTGGCGGCTCGAGCCGATGCCAATCTACGTGGCGTTCCCGCCCAACCGGCATATCAGCATCAAGCTGCGGGTGTTTATCGACTGGGTCGCCGAGCTGATGGCCCGACATGCGCCCATCGCCAGCCGAGCGGGAGCGTGAAGCGACCGGTTACATGAATTTTTTGGGCGCCCCCCAGAATCTCGCCAGAGCAGCTTTACTTGTCCAGGCAAGTCGCGCCTGTAGATGGCCGTTCGGCCGCCGCATTCTGCCCGGGACCGGCATTGCGAGAAGGACACGGAGTGTCGTTCAACCCCGTACAAAACCCTTGTCGCCCCCCTGACATGAACGCCTGTTGGAGCAGTCGTTTGCTGGCCAGTACCTCATCGCGGTCTGGTCGCGCCCGGGCCATCGCAGCCCGGGCGCCGCCTCTTTAAAGGAGTAAAGACATGACTCAGTACGACAAACAGCTCAACAACCCCAAACAGCCGTCGCGCCAGGCACGCCTGGAAAGCACCGGCGCCGAACGCCTGACGCTGGCCAACGCCGGGCCGATCCAGATGGGCTTCTGGGTGCCCAACCGGGTATGGGCCACGGCCAAGTTCCTGGTGCCGCTGCGCAACCTGATCGCCGAGAAGAAAAAGGCCGGCACCCTGACCCCGATGCGCGCGGAAATCATCGAGTTCAAGACCTGGGTCACCCACAACAGCGTGTACCGCATGTGGGTCAACTCGATGATCGAACAGTCGAACGCCTACGTGGCGACCCTGGACGAGGCGACCAAGGAGCAGATCAAGGACTCGGACGGCGATGCGCTGTGGATCGCCGGCTACGACAGCTTCTTCGAGATTCTCAACGAGATCATCAGCACCTCCTCGTCGTTCAACACCACGGCCCAGGTCGGCACGCCGATGAACGCTTTCCTGGCGGTGTCGATGGGCACCGAGGCGGGTGTCGCGCTGTTCCATGACACGACCTTCAACCAGCAGTTCAAGAAGGTGCTCAATGCCTGGAACGCCTTCCTCAAGAGCAGCGCTTCCCTCGACAAGCTGGACATCAACGACCCGGAAAAAGAGGGCTCGTGGATCTCCGCGGCGGCCCATGAGGCCGGGGTCTGGAAGCAGATGGAGCATGACCCGAACCTGCCCGGCTACGGCTTCGATTCCTGGAACGCGTTTTTCATCCGCAGGTTCGTGCCCGGCGCGCGGCCGTTCCAGGGCAACCCGCTGACCCAGATCGATATCGGCTGCGAGACCACGCCCTGGCAGTACGAAAACGATGTGGCGTTCGAGACCGAGTTCTGGATCAAGGACGTCAATTACTCGCTACTCGATCTGTTCGGCGGCCAGGAGCAGTGGGCCGCGCCGTTCCAGGGTGGGCAGGCTTACCAGGGCTTCCTGTCGGCGACCCACTATCACCGCTGGAACGCCCCGCTCGATGGCAAGCTGGTGCGCTCCTGGGTGCAGCCGGGCACTTACTTTGCCCAGCGTCCGGCCCAGGGCGAAGGCGAGGGCACCTGGGAGGGCACCGAGTCGCAGCCGTACCTGGGGCATGTCGCCGCCCGGGCGATCTTTGTCTTCGAGCACCCGACCTGCGGTTATGTCGCGCTGATCTGCATCGGCATGGTCGAGGTCTCGACCTGCGTGATCGAGCCGCCGTTCATCGTCGACGAAGGCGCGGCACCGGTGAACATCACCCGTGGCACCGAGATCGGGCATTTCGAGTTCGGTGGTTCGACCCACATGATGATCTTCCAGAAGGGCCGGGTGCAGTTGGAGGACTGGGCGGTGAACGCGGTCGCGCACCAGAACGACCCGCAACCGACGCCCATGGGCACGGTGATCGCCACCGCGTTGCTGAACAAGGGCTGAGCCGCCGAGCACAAGCGACGGCGCCCTCGCGCCGTCGCCTGCAAACCGCTGTCAGCCGCTGGCCTGGACCAGGTACTTGTGGAACCACGCCAGCGTCCGGTCCCAGGCCAGGGTGGCCGCCGCCTCGTCGTAGCGCGGGGTCGAGTCGTTGTGAAAACCGTGGTTCACCCCGGGGTAGATGTAGGCCTCGTAGGTCTTGCCCGCGGCTTTCAGCGCCTGCTCGTAGGCCGGCCAGCCTTCGTTGATGCGGGTGTCCAGTTCGGCGTAGTGCAGCAACAGCGGCGCCTGGATCCGCTCGACTTCCGCGCTGTCCGGCTGGCGCCCGTAGAAGGGCACGGCCGCCGCCAGTTCCGGGTAGGCCACGGCTGCGGCATTGGCCACGCCACCGCCATAACAAAAGCCGGTGATGCCGACCTTGCCGGTGCTGGCGTCGTGCTCGAGCAGCCATTCGACGGCGGCGAAAAAGTCGTTCATCAGCTTTTCCGGATTGATCTTCAGTTGCAGCTCGCGGCCCTTGTCGTCGTTGCCGGGGTAGCCGCCGAGGGAGGTCAGGCCGTCGGGGGCCAGGGCGAGGAAACCGGCCTTGGCCAGGCGTCGCGCAACGTCCTCGATATAGGGGTTGAGCCCGCGGTTTTCATGGGCCACCACCACCGCCGGCAACTTGCCTTCGGCTTTCGCCGGGCGCACCAGATAACCCCGGACCTGCTCGTGGCCCTTGGGCGAGGGGTAGGTGATGTATTCGGCGACGATCGCCGGGTCGGTGAATGACACCTGTTCGGCCAGGGCGTAGTTCGGCGTCAGGGCGGCGAGGGTGGCGCTGGCGGTCAGCCCGACCAGGGTGAAGGCCGCCGCCCGGTCGAGAAACTCGCGGCGGCTGATCTTGCCGTGGGCGTAGTAGTCGTAGAGCTCAAGCAGCTCGGGGGCGAAGTCTTTGGCACTGAGACGTTGCATCGCGCGTTATCTCCTCACTCATGGGCGTCCGGGTGCCACATGACTGGTGGGCGGGACGAATTCGCCCCGGTTGCCTCAGTAAAGCAAGCCTGGGCCCGGGCGGCCAATGCGCAGGGCCGGCGTTGTGTTTGGGCAAAGCCTTGGCTAATCTCGCATAAACACGCAAAAGCAGGCATAACCATGCAAAACCAGCATTCCATCGCCGAACTGCCCCATGTGCGCCGGCAGAAGATCCTGTTGCTGCTCGAACGCGACGGCAAGGTCATGGCGTCCGAGCTGGGCCAGCATTTCGCGGTCTCCGAGGACACCATCCGCCGCGACCTGGCGGAACTGGCCGATGCCGGGCTGCTGCAACGGGTGCACGGCGGCGCGCTGCCACGACCCAAGGACACCGGCAAGGATGTGTTCACCCGCCTGGGCGAAAGCAGCGAGGTCAAGCGCCACCTGGCCAGGCTCGGCGCGCAGCGGGTGCAGGAAGGGCAGATCGTGATGTTCGACTCGGGCTCGACCACGCTGCTGATCGCCCAGTCGCTACCTGCCGATATCGGCATCACCGCGGTCACCGCTTCGCCGCTGATCGCCGTCGCCCTGGCCGAATACCCGCGCAGCCAGGTGATTCTCGCCGGCGGCCGGCTCAACCCGGCGACCCTGTCTTCCGGCGGCCATGAGGCGGTACGCCTGATCCAGGGCATCCGCGCCGACCTGCTGTTCACCGGGGTGTGCGCGATTCACCCGGAGGTCGGCATCACCTCGCTGCACTTCGATGAGGTACCGGTGAAGCAGGCCTTGCTCGACAGCGCGTCCCAGGTCATCGCGGTGACCACCGCCGACAAGCTCGGCGCGGTGGAACCCTTCGCCGTGGCGCCATGCAATCGCCTGCATACGCTGATCACCGAGCAGCACCTGGCCTCGGGCAGCATCGAGGACTACCGGCGCCTGGGCATCGAGGTGGTGCAGGCGCCGGTGTGACGGCAGCGGGAGGTGCCGGGCTTTATGACCTGGCATCCGCGCATTCATCATGACGCGCCCCCAGGGCCTGGGGCGGTGGATTGCGAGGGCGGACCTGCGGCAAGCCCGGCCTGAACCGCCGCGGGCTTATTCGACCCGGCGGAAGACCAGGGCCTTCAAGCCGCTCTCGATATCGCTATCGGGAAACTCCGGCGGGTTGTCCAGGCGTTGCTCGAAGCGCAGGCCCGGGGCCTCGCGGGTGACGCCGTCGATCAGGAAGTCCGAGCCGACGGCCGGGTCGTTCATGCAGGCCAGCACGCAGCCGTCGGCGGTGAGCAATTCCGGCAGGCGCCGCAGCACCCGGGCGTAGTCCTTGGTCAGCAGGAAGCTGCCTTTCTGGAAGGACGGCGGGTCGATGATCACCAGGTCGTAGGGGCCGCCGCTTTTCACTTTGCTCCAGGACTTGAACAGGTCGTGGCCGAGAAAGCTCACCCGGCCCAGGTCGTGGCCGTTGAGCCGGTGATTGTCGCGGCCACGGCTCAGGGCCGCGCGCGACATGTCGAGGTTGACCACATGGGTCGCGCCGCCTTCGATGGCCGCCACCGAGAAGCCGCAGGTGTAGGCGAACAGGTTCAGCACGCGCTTGCCCCGGGCATTGGCGCGCACCCAGTTGCGACCGTAGCGCATGTCGAGAAACAGGCCGTTGTTCTGCTTCTGGCCCAGGTCCACCCGATAGCGCAGGCCTTCCTCGACCAGGGTCCATTCCTCGATAGGTTCGCCCACCAGCCAGTCCACCGGGCTTTGCAGCTGATAACGGTGTTGCAGCAGCAGGGTATGGGCGCCACAGGCCTGCCACTCGGGCGAGGTGCTGAGTGCCAGCAGCAACTGCTTGAGCGCCTCCAACTGCTGCGGCTCTGGCTCCTTGAACAGCGCCACCAGCACCACGCCCTGCAGCCAGTCCACGGTCAGTTGCTCCAGCCCTGGCCAGCAACGCCCGCGGCCATGGAACAGGCGCCGGGTTTCCGCCGGAGCGCAGGCCAGGGCTGTCAGCAGGTGGTGGTGCAGGATGGAGAGGGCGTCGGGGTTCATCGAAGGAGGGCCGGCAATAAAAGGGCGGGCATTTTAAACACAAATGCCGCGTGGGGAACGCGGCAAGTCAGTGGCCGGCACCCGTGCCGATGGCCGGGGCTATGTCGAGCGGGGCTGCCGATCAGGTGTGGAACAGGGCGATGGCAAAGGAAACCACGATCATGCAGGCGACCGCAAAATTGATATTCATGACGTACTTGTCCGACGGTATTGAAGGTGGCGCCATTCTGAAGGCATCGGCGGAAAATGAAAAATCCGCTTTCATGATTTGAATGATCGACGGCCGTGATGATTGGCGGCGGCGTGGCAGGGGGGCCCTTAGGCAGCGGGCGAGTGGATATCTGCGTGAAGCTGATTATGCTTCAGGGAAACCTGGCAGCGATGCGAGGCCGTCAGTCTGTTTCCATGCTTTGTGCAATCCGTAGTTCGATGAGCTTCAGTTCGGTGACATCAGTTCGGTGAACATCTGTTCAATGAGCTTCAGTTCGATGACATCAGCCCAGGGCCTGGGTGCGGCAAGGGTAGTAAGGCACTCCGGCCTATAACAAGAACAAGACGGAGAACCCTCATGCCGGCAATCGACAGTACAACCACGGGCAGCGCGCCCAACCGCGGGATCACCAGGGAGGAACGCAAGGTCATTTTCGCCTCGTCCCTGGGCACCGTATTCGAGTGGTACGACTTTTACCTCTACGGCTCTCTCGCCGCGATCATCGCCAAGCACTTCTTTGCTGGCGTCAACGAAACCACCTCCTTCATCTTCGCCCTCCTGGCATTCGCCGCGGGCTTTGCCGTGCGACCGTTCGGCGCGATCGTGTTCGGCCGCCTGGGCGACATGATCGGGCGCAAGCACACCTTTCTCATCACCATTGTGATCATGGGTGTCTCCACCGCCGTGGTCGGGCTGCTGCCCAGCTATACGACCATCGGCGTGGCGGCGCCGATCATCCTGATCAGCCTGCGCTTGCTGCAGGGCCTGGCCCTGGGCGGTGAGTACGGCGGGGCGGCGACCTATGTGGCCGAGCATGCCCCCAAGGGCAAGCGCGGCTACTTCACGTCGTGGATCCAGACCACGGCGACCCTGGGCCTGTTCCTGTCGCTGCTGGTGATCCTCGCCTGCCGCACGATTCTCGGCACCGAAGCCTTCGAGGCCTGGGGCTGGCGGATTCCCTTCCTGCTGTCGATCCTGCTGCTGATCGTCTCGGTGTACATCCGCCTGCAGCTGAGCGAGTCGCCGGTGTTCCAGAAGATGAAGGCCGAAGGCAAGTCGTCCAAGGCGCCGCTGACCGAGTCCTTCGCCCGCTGGGACAACCTCAAGATCGTGATCATGGCGCTGCTCGGCGGCACCGCCGGCCAGGCGGTGGTCTGGTACACCGGGCAGTTCTACGCGCTGTTCTTCCTGCTGCAGACGCTCAAGATCGACCCGCAGACCGCCAACCTGCTGATCGCCGGCTCGCTGCTGATCGGCACGCCGTTCTTCATCCTGTTCGGCAGCCTGTCGGACCGCATCGGTCGCAAGGGCATCATCATGGCCGGCTGTGTCCTCGCGGCGCTGACCTACTTTCCGATCTTCAAGGCGCTGACCGAATACGGTAACCCCGAGGTGTTCAGCGCCCAGGAGCGCAACCCGGTCACGGTGATCGCCGATCCTAGCCAGTGCTCGTTCCAGTTCGACCCGGTGGGCAAGGCCAAATTCACCAGTTCCTGCGACCTGGCCAAGAGCGTGCTGGCAAAGAAAGCCATCCCTTACGCGAACGAGAAGGCCGAGCCCGGCGCCGTGGCGCGGATCCGGATCGGCGACAAGGTGCTGCCGAGCTTCGAAGGCACCGGCATGCCGGCCGCCGACTTCAAGGCGCAGAACGATGCCTTCGTCGCCACCCTGGGCAGCGCCCTCAAGGACGCCGGCTACCCCGAGAAGGCCGACCCGGCCAAGACCAACTACCCGGCGGTGCTGGCATTGCTGACCCTGCTGGTGATCTACGTGACCATGGTCTACGGCCCGATCGCCGCCTGGCTGGTGGAGCTGTTCCCGGCGCGCATCCGCTACACCTCGATGTCGCTGCCATATCACATCGGCAACGGCTGGTTCGGCGGCTTCCTGCCGACGGTGGCGTTCGCCATGGTGGCGGCCACCGGGGACATCTACTACGGGCTCTGGTACCCGATCGTCATCGCGGTGATGACGGCGATCCTGGGCACCTTGTTCCTGCCGGAAACCAAGGACCGGGATATTCACCACACCTGAAGGTCTTCACCCGTCCTCTCCCGCAAGGGAGAGGACCCGTTTGTTTTCAGCTCGCCGCGCTGGGGCTGTTCAGTTTTGCTGGACGATCTGGATCAGGTTGCCGCAGGTGTCGTCGAAGACCGCGAGGGTCACCGGGCCGGCGACCGTCGGCGGCCGGGTGAACTGCACGCCCAGGGCGCTCAGCCGGGCATATTCGGCGTGCACATCCTCGACCCCGAAGAAAGTGAAGGGGATGCCGTCCTGCTTGAGCGCCGAGGTGAATGGCTTGGCGGCCGGGTGGGCGTCGGGCTCCAGCAGCAATTCGACGCCGTCGGGGTCGCCGGGCGAGGTCAGCGTCAGCCAGCGATGCTCGCCCATGGCGATGTCGTGCTTGAGCTGAAAACCCAGCACATCCCGGTAGAAGGCCAGGGCCTTGGCCTGGTCGTCGACGACCACGCTGGTGATGACGATCTTCATGGGTTTGTTCTCCGTATTGATGCGCGAATGGCCAGCAGGATATCGAGGGCCTGTCGGCGATAAATGCCTGACAGGGATAATAGTCGGGCAGCAGCGTCGCCCTCGCCCTGGAGTGTTACAGGCTGCCAGCGGGCGAGGAGGGCGGGCCGGGTTTTCCCGCCGATTCCCGCACGACCCGGCGCCGGGGCTGTAAACTGGCGCCCTTTATCCCCTCGAACAAGAGAGCCCCATGGCCAATCACGATATCGATTTCATTCCCGATCCCGACGCGGACTCCATCTCTTCCGACGTTGCCGGTTTCGCCGGCATCCTGGTCTCCACCCAGATCCCCACCCGTGCCGACGGCAGCCTGGAGCTGGGCGACATCACTGCGCAGAGCGAGTGCACCCTGCAGGCGCTCAAGGTGGCCCTGGAAAAGGCCGGCAGCTCCATGGACCGGGTCCTGCACCTGACCATCTACCTCACCGACATGGCCGAGCGCGCGGCGTTCAACGAGGTCTACCAGCGCTTCTTCGCCAAGCCCTGGCCGGTGCGCGCCGCCGTTGGCGTGGCGTCCCTGGCGGTCGAAGGCATGCGTGTGGAAGTCACCGCGATGGCGGCCAAGGGCTGAGTTTGCGGCGTTATCCGGTGGTGCCGCTCGGCGAGTGGGCGCCACCGGGCAGTACACGGGTGCCGGTCAGGCGTTTCGCCGCTACAATGCGCGCCTCGACGAGCCTGACTAAAAAAATATGTCCTTGCCCAAGCATCACCTGGAATTGCTCAGCCCTGCCCGCGATGTCGCCATCGCCCGCGAGGCCATCCTGCACGGCGCCGACGCCGTGTACATCGGCGGCCCGAGCTTCGGCGCGCGCCACAACGCCTGCAACGAAGTGAGCGAAATCGCCGAGCTGGTGGAGTTCGCCCGCCGTTACCACGCGCGGATCTTCACCACCATCAACACCATCCTCCACGACAACGAGCTGGAGCCGGCGCGCAAGCTGATCCACCAGCTGTACGACGCGGGCGTCGATGCGTTGATCGTCCAGGACCTGGGCGTGATGGAGCTGGACATTCCGCCGATCGAGCTGCACGCCAGCACCCAGACCGATATCCGCACCCTGGCCCGGGCCAAGTTCCTCGACCAGGCCGGCTTCTCGCAACTGGTCCTGGCCCGCGAGCTGAACCTGCAGGAAATCCGCGCCATCGCCGACGAGACCGACGCGGCGATCGAGTTCTTCATCCACGGCGCGCTGTGCGTGGCCTTCTCCGGCCAGTGCAACATCTCCCATGCGCAGACCGGCCGCAGCGCCAACCGTGGCGACTGCTCCCAGGCCTGCCGCCTGCCGTACACCCTCAAGGACGAAAAGGGCGGGGTGATCGCCTACGAGAAGCACCTGCTGTCGATGAAGGACAACAACCAGAGCGCCAACATCCGCGCCCTGGTGGAAGCCGGCGTGCGTTCGTTCAAGATCGAAGGGCGCTACAAGGACATGGGCTATGTGAAGAACATCACCGCCTACTACCGCCAGCGCCTGGACGACGTGCTCGAAGACCGGATCGACCTGGCCCGCGCTTCCAGCGGCCGCACCGCGCACTTCTTCCTGCCCGACCCGGAAAAGACTTTCCACCGCGGCAGCACCGATTATTTCGTCACCGATCGCAAGATCGACATTGGCGCCTTCGACTCGCCGACCTTTACCGGCTTGCCGGTGGGCGTGGTCGAGAAGGTCGCCAAGCGCGACCTGCACGTGGTGACCCATGAGCCGCTGTCCAACGGCGACGGCCTCAACGTGCTGGTCAAGCGCGAAGTGGTGGGTTTCCGCGCCAACATCGCCGAGCCCAAGGGCGAGTTCGAAGAGGACGGCGAGAAGCGCTATCGCTATCGCGTCGAGCCCAACGAGATGCCGGAAGGCCTGTACAAGCTGCGGCCGAACCACCCGCTGAACCGAAACCTCGATCACAACTGGCAGCAGGCCCTGCAGAAGACTTCGTCCGAGCGCCGCGTGGCCCTGAGCTGGGTCGCGCGCCTGCGCGAAGAACAGCTGAAAGTGACCGCGACCAGCGAAGAAGGCATCAGCGCCAGCGTGACCCTGAACGGCCCGTTCGGCGTCGCCAACAAGCCGGAACAGGCGCTGGAGCAGCTGCGCGACCTGCTCGGCCAGCTCGGCACCACGCAGTACCACGCTATCGACATCAAGCTCGATGCGCCGCAGGCATTCTTCATCC
Organism: Pseudomonas sp. NFPP07; assembly: GCF_900115645.1. Lineage (NCBI taxonomy): Bacteria > Pseudomonadati > Pseudomonadota > Gammaproteobacteria > Pseudomonadales > Pseudomonadaceae > Pseudomonas > Pseudomonas sp. NFPP07. The sequence goes on along the minus strand of NZ_FOXG01000004.1, from coordinate 331,216 downwards.
CCAACTCGCAGCTCAAGGCCTTGCGCCGTGAAGTGATCGAAGCCTTGACCGCCGCGCGGATCGCCGCTCACCCGCGTGGCAGCCGCAAGGCCGAGACCACGCCGCCACCGGTGTACCCGGAATCGCATCTGTCGTTCCTGGCCAACGTCTACAACCAGAAGGCCCGCGATTTCTATCACCGCCATGGGGTGAAGCTGATCGATGCGGCCTACGAGGCCCACGAAGAGGCCGGCGAAGTGCCGGTGATGATCACCAAGCACTGCCTGCGTTTCTCCTTCAACCTGTGCCCGAAACAGGCCAAGGGGGTCACCGGCGTGCGCACCAAGGTGGCGCCGATGCAGCTGATTCACGGTGACGAAGTGCTGACCCTGAAGTTCGACTGCAAACCGTGCGAGATGCACATCATCGGCAAGATGAAAGGCCACATCCTCAACATGCCGCAACCGGGCAGCGTGGTCGGCCATATCAGCCCCGAAGACCTGCTCAAGACCATCCCTCGCGCCCCGCACTGAGTGGCGGGCGGGCGCGGTGCCTCGGCGTCGCGCTCGCTCAAGCGCTGGCTGTCGCGCAACAACGCCATTGTCGACCTGGGTCGGCAATGGCGTTGTTGTTTCAGCGAACCGCCTTAACGCGCTGGATCTTCCTCGGCGCGCAACTGAACGCTCATGTCGTCGCAGCTTTGCGACCAGTCTTGCAGCCACTGTGGCAACTCGGGCGAGATGTCTATGCCCAGTTCGTGGACGAACTCGCCGGGGGCGATGGTGCCTTTGGCCGAGCGGAACAGCCCGCGCATCACCACCACGCCGATCACCCGGCCTTTGCTCACGAAGCGGTGTTCCATAAAGCTCCATTTCTCGTCCCAGCCGAGGATCCGGCTATGGATCTCGAAGGCTTCGAACAGCTTCAGTTCACGGCGGAACTTGCCCCACACATCGCCAACGATCGGCACGGCCCTATGGCGCAGGGCCACGCGATAGGCGCCGCTGCGCAGGACGAAGTCCATGCGCCCGAGGTCGGCCAGGGTGAAGTAGCGGCCATTGGTGACATGGCGGTTGAGGTCGAGGTCGAGCGGCCAGACGCGCATGCGCACGACGGTGGTGGCCAGGCCTTCGACCGGCTTGCGCCACGGACGACGAAACAGCATGAGCAGCATGCGGAACCAGAGATTCATGAGTACACCGATGATTGAAAGGATGGCCGCACTTTAGGCAAGGGGGATCGGCTAAGCTAGGTGCGCAAATGACATTTTTCATGCGAAAAGCGCAACGGAATCCACTATGCACGTCACCTTGCTCCTGGCCGATCACTGTTCCGCCGCCAGCGCCACCCTGGCCCTGGAAGTGCTGAGCGCCGCCAACCTGTTCGCCGACAGCGCCAGCGCGCCGTTCGAGGTGGTGGTCGCTTCGCTCGATGGCGCCGATGTCAGCGCCTGGGGCGGGCAGGCGCTGCGGGTGCAGCGTTCGGTGGCCGAGATCGCCCGGACCGACCTGGTGCTGATCCCCGGTTTTCTCTTCACCTTGAAGGAAGCCTTGCCGGCATTTGCCAGGCATGGGCCCTGGTTGCGGCAACAGCATGCCCAAGGCGCGGTGCTGGCCTCGATGTGCACCGCCACCTTCCTGCTGGCTGAAGCCGGCCTATTGAAGGGCGCCCGCGCCACCACCCACTGGGCTTTTGCCGAGCTGTTCCGGCGGCGTTATGCCGGGGTCGAGCTGGATGAGGGGCAGCTTCTCTGCGAGGACGATCGCCTGATCACCAGCGGCGGCGCGAGCGCGGCCATGGACCTGCTGCTGCATTTGGTGCGGCGTTTCGCCTCCCTGGAGCTGGCGCAGAAGTGCGGCAAGTACCTGCTGATCGACAAGGTGCGCAGCGAGCAGTCGGTCTATGTCATGTGGTCGTTGCCCAAGAGCCATGGCGATGGCGAGATCCTGCGGGTGCAGGACTGGCTGGAGGAACACTTCGACCAGCCGCTGCTGATCGACGACACGGCCCGGCGCTTCGGCTTTGGCGTGCGGAACTTCAAGCGCCGCTTCAAGGAGGCCACCGGCTACACGCCCCTGGCCTATCTGCAGACCCTGCGCCTGGAAAAGGCCAAGGAGCTGCTGGAATCCACGCGCATGACCCTGGACAGCATCACCTACAAGGTGGGCTACGAAGACAGCAACTCGTTTCGCCGGCTGTTCCAGCAACGGGTCGGCCTGCTGCCGGCGGCGTACCGCAAGAAGTTCCAGGCCGGTGCGAGTTGATTCGTAGGCGAGTGCCGAAGCTTGCGCTTCTGTAGGAGCGCAGCTTGCGCGCGAAGAACGCTAACGCGATGGGGCAGGCGTTCGGCGGCGTGGCCAGCGCGGGCCTAGGCAGCCCTGGCCGCCTACAAGGCCTTGCTCATAAAGACCCGGCTGCTGCCTTCGGGATCGCAGGCGACCTCGCCGAAGCGTTGCCAGCCGTGTTTTTCATAGAACGACGGCGCCTGGAAGCTCAGGGTGTAGAGCACGGCCGAGCGGCAGCCGCGGCGCCGGCCTTCGTCTTCGCAGGCTTGCAGCAGTCGGGCGCCGAGGCCCGCGCCGCGCAGGCTGTCGGGCAGGTAGAACAGGTCGATGAACAGCAGGCCCAGGGAGGTGCGCCCGCTGATGCCGCCCAGGACCTGGCCGGTCTCCGGGTCCTTGAGTTCCACGGCCAGCGGCTGGCGATCGTTGTAGCCGGTCATCTGCTCGTTGAAGGCGGCGAGGCCTTGGCCGAGCAGGGTTTCGAAGGTGCTGTCGATGGTGTCGCTGATAACGATCAAGGGGCTGGCCGTGACGGCGGGTTTCATAGGGAACATTCCAGTTCAGGCGTCGCGCAACAGGTCGTGGGCGTCGAGCAGGCGGTAGGCGATTTCCGGGTTCTTTTCCAGGCCGCGGCGGATCGCGGCGGGGATCGACTGGCGGGTCTTGCGGCACAGGCCCGGCAGCTCGTCGAGCTGGATGGCGATGCCGCGCATGCTGCGCACTTCGTTGAAACTGGGGGCGATCTGTACGCGGATGCCCAGCAGTTCGTACATCCGCCGCTGCATGTGTTCGAGGTCGCTCAGGCTTTGCAGGTTTTCCAGCCGCTCGAGCAGGCGCTTTTCTTCCTGGCGGGTCAGGCCGAGGATGCGCAGGTCGGTGCCAGGGGTTTGCAGCAGGCGCTCGCGCTCGCAATCGCAGGCGCCGGGAGGGCAGGGCTGGCGGATCTGGAAATCGGGCATCTATGGACTCCACTCGAAGCGATCGCGGATCGCCGTTGCCCATGGGGTTGCCTGGAAATATACACAGACGGGGCAGGCTGTGGCGCGGGATTCGCCAGCCACGCCGTCGGTTTTTTCAAGGCTGCCGGCGCCGCCACAACAGGCGCCCGTAGACCAGGACGTTGATCAGCAGCACCAGCGCGCCGAGGCCCAGCTGGATCTGCGGCGTCAGCCCGGCCGGGTAGATCAGCGGGATCAGGTAGTGTTCGATGAAACCGTCGCCATACCCCTGCTGGCCGGCACCGTGGCGCAGGCGGTTTTCCCACTCGGTCAGCGGGCAGGGCAGGTGGAAAACTTCGACCGCCACGCCCCAGGTCGCGGCGGGCAGGTGCAGCCAGGCCAGGCGCGGCCACTTGAGCACCAGCAGGCCGCCGAAGAGTACGAACAGGATAAAGGCCAGGTGCAGCGATACCAGGGCGTCAGCGGCGAAGCGGTAGAGCATGTCGAGTCTCGTTGCGGTCAGGGATACAGCAGGGGTTCAGGTTCGCGCGCGGTCGAACCAGCCCAGCGCGGTGCGCCAGATGCAGATGCCCAGGAAGTACGCCGACATGGCCAGCCACAAGCCCATCACCCACGGGCCATTGTAGGGATGGTTGATCACCAGCGATAGGCTGCACAGCAGCCAGATGGCGGTCACCGCGATGTTCACCGGCATGAAGCGGCGCACGCGGAAGGGGTGCAGGAATTTCATCCGGGTCAGGGTCAGCAGCGCCAGGACCACGATGCTCGACAGGCTTAGCCAGGGTGTCGGGGCAAGGATGTACAGCGCCAGCGCCACCACGTTCCAGGCCGCGGGAAAGCCGACGAAATAGTTGTCCTTGCTCTTCATGTTGACGTTGCAGAAGCAGAACAGCGACGACACCAGGATCACCGAGGTCGCCAGCAGCGCGCTGTAGTCCGGCAGCGGGATGTAGCGATAGATGAACAGCGCCGGGATGAACACATAGGTCAGGTAGTCGATCACCAGGTCCAGCACCGAGCCGTCGAAATGCGGCAGCACCGACTGCACATTGACCTTGCGCGCCAGCGAGCCGTCGACCCCATCGACGATCAGCGCCACGCCCAGCCACAGCAGGCAGGCCTTGGGCTGGTTGTCGAACAGCGCCAGGGTGGCTAGAAAGGCCGTGACCACGCCGGTCGCGGTGAAACCATGGGCGCCCCAGGCTTTGAGACTGGCGATGTGTCGGGTCGTTATCACGGGCGTTCTCCAGGAAATGAAACCAGCCGTGCGACGCCCCATTGGAAGAAACGGGGGCTGATCGCCAAACCTGGCCAGATTGCATCTATCGACCGGGCAGGCGGCGATAAGGTTCACCCTTGCCCGTGTCTTTGTCAGGCCGCTCATGGACTTGCCCGCGTGCAGCAGGGCGCCCAAGCCCGTGACGGCTCCTAAGACTGTAGCCACAGTTTGGCGGGGAAGGGCCCTGGCGAAAGCGAATTTCTTCACGGCGCCGGGGAGGCAGGGCGCCTCGCCGGAGCGGTCACTTCCTGTGTTGCGTGGCTACATTCCGTTGGCGAAGGGCACGGCGCGGATATCGATGCGCGAGCGCAGGTGCTTCAGCGCGCCGGCGTATTCGGCCAGGACTTCCAGGCTCCAGTCGGCGCGGGCGCGCAGGTGGCGTTCTTCAGGCGTGGGCTCGGAATGCGCATTGAATACGCCTTCCACCTGACGAACGATCAGCTGTTCCGGCAGGTAGCAGATCCGGCAGTTCTTGTAGCTGGAGGCCCGCAGCTCGGCGAGCGGGTAGGCGCCGCCCACGCCGGCCGAGACCCCGACCAGCAACGCCGGCTTGTGCCCCAGCTCGGTGTGGCCGGCATACACGAAGAAGTTCTTGATGGCCGGGCAGGCCATGCCGTTCCACTCCGGCGTCACCACCACCAGCGCGTCGGCCTGCAGCAAGCTGGCCGAGTACTGGCTCCAGGCGCTGTTCGAGTCCGGGCTTGGCCAGAGCGGCAAGGGCGAGCGCCCGAGGTCGAGCAGCGTGACCTGCTCGCAGAGTTTCAGTTGGCGCAGGCGTTGGCCCAGGTAATGGGCAACCTTGGCCGACTGGCTGTCGGGCTGGCTGGAGCCGGCGATCAGCACGATATGCAGGCTCATTGCGCCACCTCCTGCGTGGTTTTTTCGGAACGCGCCGCGGGTTTGGGCGAGCGCACCAGCGGCCAGAACAGTTCCTGCTGCCAGCTGATGGGACGCAAATCTTCGATGCCATAGGCGGTGGGGCGGCGGCGGGTGATTTTCGCGGTGCCGAACAGCACATCCCAGAAGAACAGCAGATTGCCGAAATTGCCCTTGTAGTGGGTCACCCCGTCATGGGCGTTCAGGCCGTGGTGGGCGGAGTGGGTGGAAGGGGTCGAGATAGTCCGCTCCAGCAGCCACATCAGCGGGCGCAGGGCGGGGATGCGATAGAGCCTGTCGTCCCAGGCGACGCTGCTGTGGGCGGCGAAGATCACCGTCATCTTGACGATCAGGTAGCCGTAGTAGACCGGCGCCAGGCCCAGGTAGATGAGCACGCCGGAGAGCCAGATGCCCGGCATCAGCAGGTAATAGAAGCTGTTGTTGCGGTAGACGATGCGGATGCTCATGTACGGCGCCGAATGGTGCGCGCGGTGCAGCGCGTAGAGGAACGGCAGGCGGTGGGTCAGGCGATGCCACCAGTACTGGGTCATGTCATCGAGCAGCAGGAACAGCGCCGCGCCCGCCACCCAGTGCAAGTCGCCCAGGCTGTTCTTCAGGGACGGCGCGAAGGTATCGAGCAGCAGGGTGCTGAGGAACATCACCAGGGGGAAGGTGAGGCCCAGCAATAGCGACGAACCGATGATCTCGATCAGCACATCGCGACGCTGACCCTTGGGTTGGCGAAAGCAGGTACAGGCGATTTCCAGGAGGATGAAACCGAGGAAAATCCCGGCCACGACCAGGATTGGATTGTTGGCGAGCATTGTTGTATTCATGGCAATCTCGAGTCAGGCCCGACATGGGCATTGCCCGAACAATAAGAAACCAAGAGCCGCCCGGACCCTATGCGCGAACTGGACAAAAACACTGGCGAAGAGGCCAATCAGCCGGTCCGTCGTTTTCACCGGGGCCAGCTCGGCCGGGTGCTGGAACGGGTCCTGCAACGCCAGACCCGGGGCGACCGCCAGGATTACAACCTGCTGGAACTGGAACAGTTGTGGCGTCTGGCGGCGGAGCGCGACCCGGCCATCGGTCTGCATCTGTTCGGCGAATTCACCCCCCAGGACCTGCACGTACTGGCCTACATCTGCCTGTACTGCCCGGACGTGCGCGGCGCCATGCAATGCTGGGCCGACTACGCCGCGCTGGCCTCGGACATGGACAGCCTGAAGCTGGTCAGCGACGGCGAGCTGCTCGGCGTCGAACTGTGCATCGACGCGCCCGCGAGGCTGACCCGCTACGTGGTCGAGCACTACTGCGTCATGGCCCTGACCCAGATCCGCCACGGCACCGGGCAAGCTGTGCGACCGGTACGCGCCTGCTTCAGCCATCCGCGACCGGCTTACCACGAGGAATATCGCCAGTGGTTCGGCGATAACCTCGAATTCGACTGCCCGCACAACTGCCTGTACTACGACCAGGCCACCTTGCGCCTGCCGCTGCTGACGCGCCACGCCGGCATGCAGGCGTTGTTGCGCAGCGAGCTGGACCGCCGCCTGGCCCAGCGCCTGCAACTGGCCGGCTGGACCGGCAAGGTCGCGGCCAGCATGCGCGACAGCCTGGCCCGTGGCGTGGTGCCGAGCCTGGAGAACCAGGCCGAGGCGCTGTACCAGAGCCCGCGCACCTTGCGTCGGCGCCTGGAGGAGCAGGGCATGACCTTTCGCCAGTTGCTCGATCAGGTCCGCGCCGAGCTGGAGCAGCAACTGGAGTTTCTCGGCGAGAGCCGCGCCCAGATGGCGGCCCAGCTGGGTTACGGCGACCTCGCGGCGTACCTGCATGCCCGCAAGCGCTGGAAGCGCGACTGAATCCATCAGGCTCGCGACATCACCATAGGTGTTGCACGGATTCCTAAAAGGAATCCACTGCATAAAAAACATGAATTTTATTTATCGAATTCGAGCCTGTAGCGTGGCCCCGTCCCTGACCGATGGAGCGCCCCAATGTCCACCCCGCAGCCGCCGTCTCCCGCCGAACGCCACTGGCAGCGCAACCTCGCGGTGTGCGCCCTGGGGGCGTTCACCACCATTGTCGCGATGACCCTGCTGCTGCCGTTCCTGCCGTTGTACGTCGAGCAACTGGGGGTCAGCGACCCGGCAGCCATCGTCCAGTGGTCCGGCGTGGCGTTTGGCGCGACCTTCCTGTCGGCAGCGATCACCGCGCCCTTGTGGGGCCGCCTGGGTGACCGCTATGGGCGCAAGCTGATGCTGATCCGTGCCAGCCTCGGCATGGCCGTGGCCATGTCGCTGATCGGCCTGGCGGAGAACGTCTGGCAGTTGGTGCTGTTGCGCCTGCTGGCGGGCTTGCTCGGCGGCTATGCCTCGGGGGCAACCATCCTGGTCGCCACGCAAACCCCCAAGGCGCGCTCCGGCTGGGCCCTGGGCGTGCTGTCTTCGGGGATCATGGCCGGCAGCCTGGCCGGGCCGCTGGTGGGTGGCCTGCTGCCGCCGTTGATCGGCATCCGCAACACCTTCTTCATCGCCGGGGCGGTGATCTTCGTGACCTTCCTGGCCACCACCTTTCTGCTGAAGGAGGCGCCGCGCGAGCCGCGCCCGGCCACGCAAAAGGGACAGGCGCCGGACAACTCCTGGGCGTCCGTAGCGGACAAAAAAACGGTATTGAGCATGTTCGCGGTGGCCTGCCTGCTGATGTTCGCGACCATGTCCATCGAGCCGATCATCACCGTGTATCTGCAGGAACTGCGGGCGGAAAAGGTCACCCTGATGGCGGGGCTGGTGATGTCCGCCGCGGCCCTGGGCAGCATTATTTCCGCGTCGCAGCTGGGCAAGCTGGCCGACCGTATCGGCCACTGGCGGGTGCTGACTGTGTGCCTGGCCGCCGCGGCACTGCTGCTGATTCCCCAGGCGCTGGTCAGCGCGCCCTGGCAACTGGTGCTGCTGCGCTTTCTCATGGGCCTGGCGTTGGGCGGGCTGTTGCCTTGCATCTCCAGCATCATTCGCCATTCGGTGCCGGAAAACATCGCCGGGCGGATGCTCGGCTACTCGACCTCCAGCCAGTACGTCGGGCAGGTGCTCGGCCCCCTGGCCGGGGGCTTTCTCGGTGGGCACTTCGGCATGCGCACGGTGTTTGTCGGCACCTGCGGCGTCATGGCCCTGTGCGCTCTGGTCACCTGGTGGTTCGGCTCGATGAAACCTGCCGTGGCGGTGGCAGGCGAAGCCGGTTAGACCGGGCCGGCGCCACGCCGGGCACTGCGCTCGACCATGGCGACGATGCTGTCGAACAGCTCGTCGCGGGCCTGCTCGCGGCTGATTTCTCCGGTGGCCGCGGCATGGGACAGCGCTTCGGCGGCCCCGAGCATCGCCCGCAGGCCAGCCGTGGCTATGGTCCCGGGCGCCGCGAAGGGGGCGAGGGCGGCGCGGCATTTTTCCAGGAAGATCAGCTCGTATTCCTCCTTGATCCGCGCCAGTTCCGGCGAACTGGCCAGCGCGGCGATCACCCCCGGGATCTCGCGGCCCTGGGTCAGGACGCAGTCGACATAAGAGCCAGCGATGACCGCTGCGCGGCTGGCCAGGGTTGCTTCGCTGCGGTCCAGGGCGGCGTCCATCAGCAATGTCTGGCGGGCATCGAAGTCCTGGTACAGCGCCGCCAGCAATCCAGCGCGGGTGACGAAATGGTCATAGACCACCGGCTTGGTCACCCCGGCCTGTTCGGCGAGGCGGCCCAGGGTCAGGGCTTCGGTGCCTTCCGCGCCGATCAATTGCCAGGCCACTTCCAGCAACTGTTGCAGGCGCTCTTCGCGGGACAGGCGGCGACGGGGGGGTGAAGCCTCGGAGGGGGTGCTTGACATGCTTATATACCAAACTTACCAAAAGTATATAGGGCTTGGTTGCCGCCCTCAATCCAATTTGCCTCCATCGGCAGGAGTCTTCGCCATGCATGCGCTTATCGTTGTCGCCCACCATGATCCCCGCTCCCTCAGCCACAGCCTGGCGGCCCAGGTTGCCCAGGGGCTTGGGCCGTCCCACTCGTTCGAGATCGCCGACCTGTTCGCCGAGGCGTTCGACCCGTGTTTCAACGCCGCCGACCACGCGGTCCATCGCCGGCAGGAATTGCCGCCGGCCGATGTGCTGGCCGAGCAGGCGCGCATCGACCGCGCCGATGCGCTGGTGCTGGTCTATCCGGTGTACTGGTGGTCGATGCCGGCGCTGCTCAAGGGTTGGATCGACCGGGTGTTCGCCAACGGCTGGGCGTTCGATTTCAACCTCGAAGCCAATCGCTTTGAGAAGAAACTCGGGTCTCTGCGGGTGCATCTGCTCGGCGTCGGTGGGGCCGATGCCGGCACCTATGGGCGCCACGGCTACGAGACGGCGATGAAGACCCAGATCGACCACGGGATCTTCGACTACTGCGGGGCGCGGGTGCTGACCTCGGAGCTGCTGCTGGAATCGGAAAGCCAGGATCCGGCGCTGCATCTGCGCACGGCCCGGGCCATCGGTCGCGATCTGTTCAGCCGCGCCAGCGCCGCCGCGGCGGTTCAGGCGGGATGAGGGGATAAGGCTCCGCGACGTCCCGGTCGCGGAGCGCAGGACGGCTTCGGCCGTCAGTGCCCGGCGGGCTGCGCCTGTTGAGTGAGGATCGCCCTGGCCAGTTCTTCATCGCTGGCGTTGAGGCCTGGGTTTTCCTGACGGATTTTCTGCAGCACCGACTCCAGGTAGACGCCACGGATGGCGCCGCCGCTGGCGACGAAGCTGGAGGCGTCGTCACGGGCGGGAATCACCATCTTGTCGTCCTTGAAGGTCGAGTACAGTGAGGCGGAAACCCCTGCGGAGGTGGCGACATCACCCGCATCGACACGGGCCATGGCTGAACCTGCGGGCAGACAGAGCAACAACGAAGAAACGAGTAATAGGCGGCGCATGGGGGCGTCCTCCGACAGCGTGAAGCGAAAAGGAAGTACTACACAATCTAGGATGCGCGGCACTGCCCGGGAGTTCCCCGGGCGCTCGCGGTGGCCGCTGGCCGGGCGTTTTCTGTGGGGCAGCCAGCAGCCCCCGGCATTGCGCCGGGGGCTATGGTCAACGGGTTGTCAGCTGACGACCCGGTAGCACGGCACGTAGGCCGCGCCGCCCGGCAGTTTCATCCGGTGCTGCTGGACGAAGGATTTGAGCAGGTGATCCAGCGGCTGCATGATCGCCGTGTCGCCGTGGATTTCGTACGGGCCGTGCTTCTCGATCAGGCGGATGCCCTTGTCCTTGACGTTGCCGGCGACGATGCCGGAGAACGCGCGACGCAGGTTGGCCGCCAGCTCGTGGGACGGCAGTGCACGGTCCAGTTGCAGGCTGGCCATGTTGGCGTGGGTCGGGTCGAACGGACGCTGGAAGCCTTCGTCGATTTTCAGCAGCCAGTTGAAGTGGAAGGCGTCGTTGCGTTCGCGGCGGAACTGCTTGACCTCCTTGAGCCCCTCGGTCATCTGCCGGGCGACCTCGGCCGGGTCGTCGATGATGATCTGGTACAGGCTGTGGGCCGCGTCGCCCAGGGTCGCGCCGACGAAGGCGTGCAGTTGCTCCAGGTACGGCGCGGCACTTTTCGGCCCGGTGAGGATCACCGGGAACGGCAGCTCGCGGTTGTCCGGGTGCATGAGGATGCCCAGCAGGTACAGGAACTCCTCGGCGGTACCGGCGCCGCCCGGGAAGATGATGATGCCGTGGCCGACGCGGACGAAGGCTTCCAGGCGCTTCTCGATGTCCGGCAGGATCACCAGTTCGTTGACGATCGGGTTCGGCGCCTCGGCGGCGATGATGCCCGGCTCGGTGAGGCCCAGGTAACGGCTGCCGCTCATGCGCTGCTTGGCATGGGCGATGGTCGCGCCCTTCATCGGGCCTTTCATCACGCCCGGGCCGCAGCCGGTGCAGACGTCCAGTTTGCGCAGGCCCAGCTCATGGCCGACCTTCTTGGTGTACTGGTATTCCTCGGTGCTGATCGAGTGGCCGCCCCAGCACACCACCATCTTCGGTTCCACGCCCGGACGCAGGGTGCGGGCATTGCGCAGCAGGTGGAAGACGTAGTCGGTGATGCCCTGGGAGCTTTCCAGGTCGATACGCTGGCTGGCCAGTTCGCTTTCGGTGTAGACGATGTCGCGCAGGGCGCTGAACAGCATTTCCCGGGTGCTGGCGATCATCTCGCCATCGACGAAGGCATCGGCCGGGGCGTTCAGCAGTTCCAGGCGCACGCCGCGGTCCTGCTGGTGGATGCGGACTTCGAAATCCTTGTAGGCGTCGAGGATGGTCTTGGCGTTATCGACGTGGGCGCCGGTGTTGAGGATGGCCAGGGCGCACTGGCGGAACAGGGCATAGATGCTGCCGGAACCGGCTTCGCTGAGTTGTTGCACTTCACGTTGGGACAAAGTCTCCAGGCTGCCTTTGGGGCTGACCGAAGCGTTGATGACGTGTCTTGAATGCATTCTGGATTCCTTGAAAGCGAGACCACCGGCCCATGCGGGCCCATGGCTTAAGAATAGTGAGCGGCGGGCGGGACGCCGGGAAAAACATTCTCCCGGGCTTCACCACGCGAAGGCAAACGGGACCACCGGAACGTGCGGCGCGTCCGCCACGCTACTTTCTCACAGCTGGTGGTCCGAAGCGAAAGCGGCGTGCATCGCCCTTGGCTATGCTCAGCCCAGTCACCCATAGGGCTGGGGAGCGCAACCAGGCGCTGGCAGTGCCAGTCTCGTCACGACATCGGGAGCGCGTGAGCATGGCATCTGCATCCGACCGGTCCGCGGTCAAAAAGGGCAAGGCTGCGGCTACAGCCCAAAAAGCCGAGAAAAAAACCACGAAAAAAACCGCCGCAACGGCCGCCAGGGCTGGCAAGAAGATCGCCCGCCGCAAGGCCGCCACGGCCCCTGTGCGGGTCCTGAACGTGCGACCGGACGGCCTGGATTTTCGCGACACCATGTATATCCCGACCCTGGTGGAAGTCCCGGTACGCCGCGAACTCAGCGACTACCGCAAGACCAGAGTACCGGTACTCGACCAGGGCCAGGAAAACGCCTGCACCGGTTATGGCCTGGCGACGGTGGCGCATTACCTGCTGCGCACCCGTCGCTATCAGTCCGACGCCACGCTCGTCAGCCCGCACATGTTGTACGACCTGGCCCGTCGTTATGACGAATGGGCCGGCGAGGTGGACGAAGGTTCCAGTTGTCGCGGGGCGATGAAGGGCTGGTACAAGCACGGGGTGTGCCCGGCACCGCGGTGGCAGGCCAATAACCAGGCCACGACCCTGACCCAGGTGCTGGCCGAGGAGGCGGCGCTGCGTCCGCTGGGGGCGTACTTCCGGGTCAACCATACCGACATCGTCGCCATGCACGCGGCGATTGCCGAAGTCGGTGTACTGTACGCCAGCGCCAGCGTGCACGAGGGCTGGCATGCGGTCGGTGGGGATGGCCATATCCAGCCCTCGGCGAACATTCTCGGCGGCCATGCCTTCGCGATCGTCGCCTATGACCAGGACGGTTTCTGGATTCAGAATTCCTGGGGCGAGACGTGGGGGTATGAGGGGTTTGCCCACCTGCGCTACGACGACTGGCTGGCCAACGGCGCGGATGCCTGGGTCGCTCGGCTCGGCGCGCCGATCACCCTGCGCGTGTCGCTGCAGGCGGCATCGCAGGCCAAGGCGGTGGCGGCGGCTTCGTCCAGCGAGACCCTGCGGGAGATTCGCCCGCATGTCATCAGCCTGGGCAACGACGGCGCCTTCGACCCGCGTGGCGACCTGGCGACCACCGCGGCCAGCGTCGAGGAAATATTCGCCGTGGACTTCCCGCGCATCACCGCCGGCTGGGCGAAAAAACGCATCGTGGTGTATGCCCACGGCGGCCTGGTGGCGCAGGCCGGGGCCATCGAAACCGTGGCCGGCTACCGCGCGGCCATGTTGCAGGCCGAGTGTTATCCGCTGGCGTTCATCTGGAAGACCGATTACTGGAGCACCCTGGGCAACATGCTAGCCGATGCTGCCCGGCGCCGGCGCTCCGAAGGGGTGCTGGACGCGACCAAGGACTTCATGCTCGACCGCCTGGACGATGCGCTGGAGCCCATTGCCCGGCTGCTGACCGGCAAGGCCGAGTGGGACGAAATGAAGGAAAACGGCCTGCGTGCCATGGTCAATGCCAACGGCGGGGCGCGGGTGGTGGCCAGGGCCCTGGCGCGCCTGGCTGCCCAGGGGGTGGAGATCCACATCGTCGGGCACAGCGCGGGCAGCATCCTGCTGGCGCCGATGGTGCAGTACCTGGTATCCAAGGGTGAGATGAACGGCGGGCCGATGGCGCGCAGCCAGTTGAAGGGGCTGGAGGTGAAGATCGCCAGTTGCCACCTGTGGGCGCCGGCCTGCACCGTCAAGCTGTTTCGCGAGACTTATTTGGCGCCGATTCGCGACAAGCGCATCCAGAAGTTCGGCCTGTTCACCCTGACCGACCAGGCCGAACGTGACGACCATTGCGCGCATATCTACAACAAGTCCTTGCTGTACCTGGTCTCCGATGCCTTCGAGGACAAGGTACGCATACCGTTGATTCGACCCGACGGTGAGCCGATCCTCGGCATGGAGCGGTTCGTCACCGGCGAAAGCGATCTGGCGCAGCTGTTCTCCAATGCCCCGAACGCCGATTGGGTACGCGCGCCCAACGACTTGCCGATGGGCAGTCAGAATGCCTCCGGGGCCCGTCACCACGGCGATTTCGACAACGACGAAACCACGGTTCGCGCGACCCTGGCGCGGATCCTCGGGCAAGGCGGAGCGCGGCAAGCCCTGGTGTTGTCGCAACCCATCGCCGAGCGGGCGCAACGGCGGCGCCAGCTGGACCTGGCCAGCAGCATTGGCCGGAGGCAACCATGAGCATTCCTTCGCCGATCCGCCCCATCGAGGTGCCGGCTGACCAGTCCTGTGTTGCCAGTGAGTTCGAAATCGAAGTCGGGCATCGCTACCGTTTCCTGGTGGAAGGCCAGTGGGCCGATGCCACGGACCCGCCGACCGGGCCCGAGGGCGTGGCGCACCCGGGCGGCATCCGCGAGGGCTTCGGCTGGGCCAAGCGCTTGCCCGAGGCGGCCTGGATGGCGCTGCTGGTGCGGACCAGGGGCCCGAAGGGCAAGTCGCCCTGGCGCCTGCTCGGGCGCGGCGACGACGTCTGGTCGGACCTGCCACCGGGGCGCCTGCAGTTCTGCGCCAACGACGTGCCCGGCTTCTACCGGAACAACTCAGGGAAGATGGACGTCAGGGTGATCGATGTTACTCAGGGTGGCTAGCGGGGCTCTTGGCGGGTGCGCAGAGCGGCTTTGGGGCAGGTGTGGGAGCGAGGCGCCCCTGGCGGCGATCCCGTTGCCGCCGGCGCAACCGACGGTGCCTGCACGGTCTTGCCCAGCACCTCGGCAGGCCGAGTGAATTTATCGGCCAGGCGCTGCTCATAACTCTAAATGGCGTAATCGCGCCAGGGTTGTGTACGCAGTCAGGGAGCGGCATCCACATGAGCCCGGTTTCATCTGTCAATCCAGGCCAGCCTTGTCGCCTGCTGTTAGTGGTCGAGGACGAGCCGATGATCCTGGAGTTTCTCTGCGAGATCCTGCAGGACGAGGGCTTCGCCACCCAGGCCATGCTCCGCGCGGATGAGGCGCTGCAGTTCCTGGAAAGCCACCCGGACCAGGTGCGTTTGCTGCTGACCGATATCAATATGCCGGGCACCCTGAACGGCGCGGGCCTGGCCAATCGGGTGCGCGAGTGCTGGCCGGAAATGCCGGTGCTGGTGATGTCCGGCTATGAGACGCCGCAGAGTTCCGGCATCCGCTATCCGGTGTCGTTCATCCGTAAACCCTGGACCATCGGGCAGATCCTCGACAGTGTCGATGAGGCGTTGAACAAGGCGGGGAATAGGTAACTGGGCGGGGCGCTGGCGAGATGAGGAGCGAAGCGGCTTTCGACCACCCAGGACCTCGGGTCCTCGGTGATCGCAAAGGCGGGTGAGCTAGCGGCTCACTCTTTGACGCTCATGAACTCTTTGGCCCAGACGATGTACTCCTCGGGCTGGGTGTAGGTGTGGGCCAGCTCGGTGGCGCTGAGGTCCGAGGCCTGGGTGAAGATCTGCCGCTGTTCGCGCAGGCAGTCGTAGGTGGCCTTGATCGCCGCGAAGTACGCCGCGTGGCCGTCGACGATGATCTTCGCGCCCAGTTGCGCCAGGCGCGCATCGTCGCGCAGCGCCGGGTTGCCGTAGGTCACCAGCATCAAGGGGACCGACAGGTGCTCGGAGATCTGCTCCAGCTGCTCGAAATCCTTGATCCCGACCATGCAGATGCCGTCGGCGCCGGCACGCTCGTATTGCTGGGTGCGGCTGATGATTTCCTGGATCGGCAGGATCGCCGCGTTGGTCCGGGCGATGATCGCCAGTTCCGGGTCGACCCGCGCTTCCAGGGCCGCGCGGATCTTGCCCACGCCTTCGGCGACCGAGATCAGGTCGGTGGACTTGCGCCCGAACTGGGCCGGCAGCAGGGTGTCTTCGATGGTCAGGGCGGCGACGCCGGCGCGCTCCAGTTCGACCACGGTGCGCATCACGTTGAGGGCGTTGCCGTAGCCATGGTCGGCGTCGGCGATCACCGGCAACTGGGCGACGCGGCCGATGCGGGTGGCCTGCTCGGCGAATTCGCTCAGGGTGATCAGGGCGAAGTCAGGCGCGGCCAGCACCTGCAGCGAGGCGACGGAGCCGCCAAGAATGCCCACTTCGAAACCCAGGTCGGCGGCGATCCGCGCCGACATCGGGTCGAAGACGGAGGCGGTGTGAAAGCAGGAGTCTGAAGCGATCAACTCGCGAAAACTACGGCGTAAATCTTGATGAGACAGCCTGGACATACGAACTCCCGGAAGGAGGTAAAAGAGATGCCGACGATAGCGTCGAGTCAAAAATGCAATCGGTTGTCCAGCGCGCCTGTGTCAAAGGTTCGCTGCGAAAACCTGGGCAGATGAAGACGAAGCAAGCAGGTATGAAACGGCGGGTGACGCCGCACCGGATGGAAAAAGCCAGGCGGGCGCTCTTGTTATGGCCGCCATGAAGGCTATCACGCCGCCGCGGCGAAAATGATGACGAATTCGTATGGGCCCATGCCAGAACGGCATAGGCCATGCCGGTTGTCATGGGCGCCAAGGCGGGTCGATCATGCCGAACAAGAGGGTTCGGTTATCACTGGCGTTTATGAGAGTGTCGATCTGTAGTGGCGAGGACGAGAGTACGCA
Source organism: Pseudomonas sp. NFPP07 (assembly GCF_900115645.1). Lineage (NCBI taxonomy): Bacteria > Pseudomonadati > Pseudomonadota > Gammaproteobacteria > Pseudomonadales > Pseudomonadaceae > Pseudomonas > Pseudomonas sp. NFPP07. The sequence goes on along the minus strand of NZ_FOXG01000004.1, from coordinate 314,555 downwards.
GCGCTCGTTGCTACGCCTCGAACCAGGGGAAAGGCTCAATAAAATGTCAGAATTTGAGTCCGGGTCTGGACCTTTTCCCCTGATGCGCAATCATTAGGACGTGGATACCCAAAGGAGAGACGCATGTTCATTCGGTCATTGACCCTCGCAACGCTGCTCGCTGTCGTCGGCCCCGCAATGGCGGCCGACAACGAAGGCCCTCTGGCCCAGGATCAGGGCAAGGCGCGCCCACTGATCGTCATCGCTCCCAGCACCGTGGACCCGACCCTGGTGGCGCTGAAGAAGTCCCTCGAGGAGCCGGCCAACCGCCAGGCCTTCAGCGAACGCAACATGGTGCTCTACACGGTGATCAACACCATCGGCCAGCGCGACGGCAAGGACCTGGACCCGCAATCGACCATGGCGTTGATCCGCAGCCTGAAGCTCGGCGCCGGGGCGCAGACCAAGGTGATCCTGGTGGGCAAGGACGGCGAGAAGAAGCTCGAGCATTCCGGGGCCATCGAACTCAAGGAAGTCTTCAGCACCATCGACCAACTGCCGGCGGCGGAAAAGGAAGCCGTTGCGCCGACGTTAGCGCCGGTCTCGGAAGTCAAGGCAGCCCACGCCGGCAAGGCCGCCAAATCGGGCAAGCCTGCGGCACCACCCAAGCCGCTGGACGACTGAGTCTGGCCATCACCGTTTCCTGATAGCGCATCGCGAGCAAGCTCGCTCCTGCAGAAACATACGGGCTCCTGTAGGCGCGAGCTTGCTCGCGATGGCGTTCTAACTCACCTCGCCTGAGTTCAGCTGACCATCAGGCATCGGTCACGACACTGCCAGCATTTCTGCCTCTTTTGCTGCACCGCCATCACCTTCAGTGCTTTGCAGTGTCCGGCTGACCCCGCGCACTATCATCTCGACTTCCCGTTCATCGATGATCAGCGCTGGCAGCAGGCGGATGGTGGTGCCCCGGGTCACGTTGATCAGCAGTCCGTGATCCTGCGCCGCCCGTAGCGCCAGCTCGCGCTGCGGGGCTTTGAGCTCAATGCCGATCATCAAGCCCAGGCCGCGCACCTGCAGGACCTGCGGGTGATCCGCCAACTCCACCCGCAAGCGTTGCAACAGGCGTTCGCCCTGGCGCCTGGCGTTGGCCAGCAGGCCTTGTTCCTCGATGATCTCCAGCACGGTGCAGGCCACCCGACAGGCCAGCGGGTTGCCGCCGAAGGTGCTGCCGTGGCTGCCGGGGGTGAACAGCTGCGCGGCCTTGCCCCGGGCCAGGCAGGCGCCGATGGGGATGCCGTTGCCCAGGCCCTTGGCCAGGGTCATCACATCCGGGACTACACCCTCGTGCTGGCAGGCGAACCACTGGCCGGTGCGGCCGATGCCGGTCTGGATCTCGTCGAGCATCAGCAGCCAGTTGCGCCGGCTGCACAGCTCGCGCACGGCCTTCAGGTAGCCGGGCGGGGCCAGGCGGATGCCGCTTTCGCCCTGGATCGGTTCCATCAGCACCGCGGCGATACGCGGGCCGTGGGCTTGCGCGGCCCGCTCCAGGGCGGCCAGGTCGCCGAAGGGCAGCTTGAGGAAATCCCCGGGCAGTGCGTTCAGGCCCAGGCGCACCGCCGGTCCGTCGCTGGCCGCCAGGGTGCCCAGGGTACGGCCGTGGAAGGCGTTCTCCATGACAATCACCAGCGGCCGCTCGATGCCTTTGTGCCAGCCGTGCAGCCGTGCCAGCTTCAGCGCGGTTTCGTTGGCTTCGGCGCCGGAGTTGTTGAAGAACGCCCGGTCCATGCCGGCCAGCTGGGTCAGCCGCTGCGCCAGCCGCTGTTGCCAATCGATGCTGTACAGGTTGGAGGTGTGCAGCAGCAGGCCGGCCTGTTCGCGGATGACGCTGACCAGCTTGGGGTGGGAATGGCCGATGCCCGTCACCGCCACGCCGGCCACCGCATCCAGGTATTCGCGGCCCGCCTGGTCCCAGAGGCGGGTGCCCAGGCCGTGGGTGAAGCTCAGGGGCAGCGGTTGATAGGTGCTCATCAGGCAGGTGGCGGTCATGACGGGTAGCTCCATCGAGTGTGGTGTGCTGGCAGTATCGTTAGCCACCCTGGCTAGATAAACTCGTCAATTCTTTAATCATCTTCAAGTCAGGGTTGATAATGGATCTGTTCCAGGCGATGACGGTGTACGTGAAGGTGGTGGAGGCGGGGAACATGACCGCTGCCGCCCGTGAGTGCGGCCTGTCCACCACCATGGTCGGCAATCACCTGCGGGCGTTGGAGCAGCGCCTCGGGGTCAGCCTGCTCAGCCGCACCACAAGGCGCCAGCGCCTGACCGAGTTCGGTGCCGAGTATTACCAGCGTTGCCTGGCGGTGCTGGGGCTGGTGGCGGACTCCGAGCGCATGGCGGAACAGGTCCAGGGCGAGCCGTCCGGCACCCTGCGCATCACCGCGCCGCTGACCTTCGGCACCGAGCGCCTGGCGCCGGCGTTGAGCGAATTCCAGCAGCGCTGCCCGCAGGTCAAGGTGGAACTGACCCTGGCCAACCAGCGCTTCGATTTGATCGATGGTGCCTTCGACGTGGCTTTTCGCCTGGGCAACCTGGACACCACGTCGCTGATCGCCCGGCCCCTGGAGGACTACACCCTGACCATCTGCGCCGCGCCGGATTACCTGGAGCGCTGCGGCACGCCGCAAGTCCCGGAGGACCTGCAGCACCACAATTGCCTGGCGTTCGCCTATCCGGCCGGCGACGAGTGGAGCTCCACCGCCACCCAGTGGCCACTGCGCGGACCCGAGGGGGACGTACTGATCCCGGTGTCCGGTTCGCTGCTGACCAACACTTCATCCGGCCTGCACCGCGCGGCGCGGGGTGGCCTGGGGGTGGTGATGATGCCCGATGCCCTGGTGGAGGAGGACCTGCAACAGGGGCGGCTGGTGCCTGTGTTGCAGGACTATCAATTGCCCTTGCGAGCGATGCACCTGCTGTACGCCCAGGACCGTTACCGCCTGCCCAAGCTGCGCAGCTTCGTCGAATTCGCCTTGGAGAAGTGGGGGCGCTGATCGGCGTCGGGCCATCAAGCAAAGACCCCGTCGTGCCGGTCTGGCAGCGACGGGGTCGGGGTTCACGCAGGTTCGGTCAAGCCAGTTCGACAGGCTTGAGGCTGTCCCAGGATTCCACCGGCCCCGGGTTGCCCGGCAGGCTGCCGCTGCCAAAACACACCGCCAGCTTGTTCACCGCGTTGATCGCGGTGGTGACCGCGCCTTCGGCCCAGCCAGCGGTCCAGGACACGTCATCGCCGGCCAGGATGAAACGGTCGGGATTGTCCGTGCCGACGTCGCTCATGAACTGGGAAAAGATCCGCCGCTGATACTCGTACTGCCCCGGCAGGTTCATCTTGAAGGCGCCCAGGTACAGCGGCTGGTCCTCCCAGTTGTGCTCCACGAACGCATCGACCGTGCTGTATTGCTCGTTGAGGTTGATCTGCGGGTAGAGGTTGTCCAGCAGGTTGGTACACAGATCGACATGCTGCGGCAGCGGCGCGGGGCGGTCGCCGAGGAACTTCAGGGCATCGTCGTTCCAGGTGTAGGACAGGAAGATCCCGCTGCCTTTGTAGTCGCCCTTGCTGGCCGAGTAGTCCACCAGATAGGTGCCGCGGGTCAGCCGGTCGGACAGGGTGATGCTCATCTTGCGTTGCTCGCCCTCTGCCACCGGGTCGTTCCAGAACGGGCGCCGGGTGGCGGCGAAAATCTTCGCCGACTGCATGTAGTGGGTGTACATGATGGCTTCCCAGGTATCGATGGGCAGCAGGCTGTTCATGGCGGGAAGGCTTCGTGGGTTCCCCGAGTAGCGCAGTTTGTCGAGGATCCGCACATGCGGGGTGTAGATGACGCTGGGGAAGTAGCGTTGCTGGGTTTTTTGGTTGCGGGTGTCGGTGATGGAGACGAGGAAGGAGCCATCCCGCTGGCGTTCGATGTGTCGAACCTCCTGGTGGAACGGGTCGGTGAATACCTCGCGGGCCAGGGTTTCGACCGTGGTTCCCGCGGACCAATGCTTCATCGTGTCGCCCAGCTCTTGCGGGGTCTTCGACCAGAGCCGTTGCGGCAGGCTGGAAGAGCCGTCGAACATCAGTTGGTGGTCGGCGTCCAGGCCGGTGTACAGCACGCGCAGCAGTTCAAGGATGCTGTTCGGGTAGTCGGTGTTCCAGCCGCCGGTGCCGAAGCCGATCTGGCCGAACAGGTCGATATCGGCCTTGCTCCAGCCGGAGTTTTCCAGGAGCGCGGCGTAGAAGCTGACATCGTCGCCGCTGGTGCCGGTCGTGGGGTTGATGATGGCGTTCCACAGCTTCTTGATCGTCTGTTGACTGATGGAGCCTTCAGTCATGGCCTTTTCCATGGCGGTGAAATCGTAGGTTTCCAGGAATTTATCGAAGAACTGGTTTTCCAGGTCGGTGTATTCCGGTGGTTTTGGAAAGTCCGGGTTGCCGTCCACTTCGTAATAGGTTTTTTCCCCGCGGTAATCGACCACGGTGCTAATCGCCGCGGCGGTGCCCGGGTTGGGAAAGTCCGCCGAGTTTTCGGTCATGCCGACCTTTCGGAAGTAGTGGAACAGCGCCTTGCCGGACACCGGAAAGCGCATCGCGCCCAGTTCGCAGAGCACCTGGTCGCCTGGGTTTTCGGGGTCGCCCTGGACCTTGGAGTAGAGCCGCCCGCCGATGCGCTCCGAGGCTTCGACCACCACCGGGTGCAGGCCCATGCGCATGGCCTCATAGGCGGCGACCAGGCCGGCGACGCCGGCACCGACGATCAGCACCTGTTTCCCGTAGTTCTCCGGGGCGACATGGCCCAAGGGGCTGCCCTGTGCTTTCTGCAGAAAGTCGGCGTAGTGAAAGGGGAAGTCCGGAATCAGCGCGGTGACATCCTTGTTCATGCGCAGGGGAGAGCGGTTGGTTCTGGAAGGAATCGCAGACATGGGGTTTCTCCTTGAAAGTCATTTCCATGTGTTTCCACTTGCTCGATGGCTCTAAATCAATAGTCGCCAGAGGTCCAAGCCTAGAACAGATTCCGGGATGCATAGGGTCGGGCGGGGGTTGTGCCCGCGCGGGGCAGCAGCGCAAGAGCGTGAGAGGAGGACTTGATGCCCGATGCCCTGGTGCCGGAGGACCGGCAGCAGGGCTGGCTGGCGTTAGGCCGACTCGCTGGCCAGCAGCATCATCGCCGCCGACAGGGTGTGGCCGTCGGTGATCCGGCCGGTGGCAATCAGCGTCATCAATTCCTGGCGACTGACCCACAGCAGATGGTCCACTTCACCATCGGTGGCGGCGGCCTGTTGCTCGGCAATCTGCACCTGGCACACCGCCACCGCGCTGGCGATCAGCGACGTGTTGCTGTGCAGCAGGCCCAGTTCGCGAACGTGCGACGCCTGCCAGCCGGTTTCCTCCAGCAATTCGCGGGCCGCGGCGTCAACGGCACTTTCCCCGGCATCGATGGCGCCGCGGGGAAACTCGATGGACTGGCCGCCGATGGCCCGCCGCTTGAGGTTGACCAGCATCAGCCGGCCATCGGCCAGGGTCGGCACGGCCACCACGCCGTTCACCGCCCGGGGTTCCTTGATGATGAAGTAGCCCTGCTCACGGACCACCTTGAAATACGGGGTTTCCAGCAGGCACTGGTTGTCGGCGATGGAACTCATGGGGGGTATCACTCCAGAAAACAGCGATCGAACAGGTACAGCTCGGCGGGCTTGAGATTTTCCACTGTGGCTTGCGGCCGGCCGCCGTCGCCGCTTTTCTTGCGTCCGGTTTCGCGCAGGTAACCGGCTTCGCTCATCTTCAACAGGCGCTGGCGGATGCTGGTCTTGAGCACTGGCCGTTGCAGCACCAGGGAGAAGATGTTCACCGCTTCGGGGGCGCTGAATTCGCTGCCGAGAAACATCAACGGCAGGCTGCTGTACAGGGATTTGGAAAACAGCCGCTCGTGCACCTGGGCCACCAGGCTGTTGTGGTCGAAGGGCAGCTTGAAGCTGCCGCTGGCCACGTCGCCGAGGGTAAAGAAACCCTGCTGCGGGCCGGGTTCCACCGGCTCGCTGACGATCCCCAGGTAGAAGGTCGAGGACGACCAGCAGCGCGGGTCGCGAAAGGCGTCGCCGACCGTGCCCACCTGCTCCAGCCAGGCCAGGGGCATGTCCACCTTGCTGGAGCGCCGCAGCCGCTGCACCGCATCATTCAGGCTGCGGTCCTCGACATCGCCGTTGACCACGATGCCCGGCAGGGCCCAGTGCCCGGCGAAGGGCTCGCCGTCGCGTTGATGGAGGAGGATTTCCAGCTCGGAGCGTTCGCGGTTATAGCGCAGCAGGCACAGGTCGATGGTGTGCAGGTAGGCGCTGGGGGAGAGGGGGCGGTCGGGCATATCAACTTCCGTGGACGGCGTAGAGGCCGTAGTTTAGCGGATTCATGCCCGGTGCCAGCCATTGGCTTGGCGGTGTTTCGCCGCGGGCCAGGCATTGGCGCAACACGCTGCTGCGCACCCCCGGTTGTTCTTCGATCCGCAGGATGGAGAAGCGCTGCAGCAGCTCCTCGCCGCGATGGAACCCGGGCAACTGGCGCGCCACGTCCTCACCCACCACCAAGGCAATGCGCTTGCCGTCCAGAGCCAGGTCGTCCGCCAGCCGTTGCAGCAGGGTGTAGCTGTAGACCGGGGCGGGATCGGCCAGGCCCAGTCGCTGCTCCAGGCGGCTCACTGCCAGTTCGGCTGGGCACTCGGGTTGCAGGTGCCGGGTGATGGCCTGCAACCAGTCCACCCGTTGCTCGAAGTCGGCCATGCGCTTGCCGTCCGGATGGCGAAAGCTGGGGACCACCAGCACGCGCCGGGCGTGGCGGGCGGCTTCAAGCATGACCCGGGCGTGACCGGCGTGGGGCGGGTTGAAGGCACCGCCATAGAGGGCCAGTTCAAACATCTGCATCTCCTTATTGGTACATGACGTGTACCTTATCATTGCTTGTGTGCGCAGGGAATCGGCATGTCATGCGCTATTTATATTGTTTGGTTCGGATCGGTGAAATAAAAAACGGAGTCAAAGGGGGTTGTCTTTAAAGTACATGACATGTACTTTAAGTCCCATGCAAAGGAGAAGACCAGCATGAACAGCCAAACGATGAAGACCGCTTCCTTCGATGTCGATGCACAAAAGAGCTTTACCCCGCTGTGCCCGGACGAACTGCCCGTGGCCGAGGGCGACCGCATCGGTGGCGAGCTGAATTTCATGGCGACCCTGGCCAGCCTGCGCATCGGCAGCAAGGACGCCCACAGCCCCCAGGCCCCCTGGGTGGTGGCCGAGCCCGGGCAGATGCTCCAGCCCACCGGCCTGGAGCATGCCGACCTGACCTGGGTCAGCCACTGCGTACCGGGCACCGAAGGGTTCGCCCTGCTGGACGAATTGCCGACGCCCTATGACTACGACTACTTCGTGTGGAAGGGCGTGGAGCCGGACCTGCACCCCTACGGCGCCTGCTACCACGACCTGCACGGCAAGCTGTCCACCGGGGTCATCGAATACCTCGACAGCCAGGGTGTGCAACGGGTCATCGTCGGCGGCCTGGCCCTGGATTTCTGTGTCAAGACCACCGCCCTGCAACTGGCCGCCGCCGGCTTCAAGGTGATCATCCATCTGCCGGCATGCCGCGCCATCAGCGCAGAGGGCGCCACCCAGGCGATCGACGAGATGCAACAAGCGGGTATCGCGGTGGCCGCGACCCGCGAAGAAACCGCCAGATTGGCCAGTGCCTGAGGAGTCACCATGGAAAGTGCATTTGACCGTAACAATGGCGTGATCCAGAGCCTGCTGGACACCGACTACTACACCTTCACCATGATGCAGGCGGTGCTGCACCAGCACCCCAATGTCGATGTGGAATACCAGTTCATCGTCCGCTCCAGAGAGTCCCTGGTGCATCTGATCCCGCAGATCCGCCAGGAACTGGAAAAGCTCGCCAGTCTGCAGATGCGCGAAGGCGAACAGCGCTTTCTGTTCAACAAGCGTTTTCGCGAGTACCTGACCCCGGACTTCGAGCAGTTTCTCGGCCTGTTCCGTTTCAACCTGCGCTACATCCACGTGGCGGCGGTCGATGGCCAACTGAGCATCCGCGTCCGCGGCCCGATGTTGCACTGCATCATGTTCGAGCAGCCGGTGCTGGCCATGGTCAGTGAGTTGCGCAACCGCGACAGGTATCCGGAGGTGGAGCTTGCGGACGTCACCCGCCGGCTCTATCGGAAATTCGAATGGCTGGAGAAAAACGCCAGCCGCGAAGAGCTCGCCGAGCTGCGGGTCTCGGACTTCTCTACGCGTCGGCGTCTGTCGTTCAAGGCCCAGCGCGAGGTGGTGAAGATCATGCGCAGCGACTTCCCCGGGGTCTTCGTCGGCACCAGCAACGCCCACTTGGCCTATGAGTTCGACCTGCCGCTGATCGGCACCATGGCCCACCAGTGGCTGATGGTGCACCAGCAACTGGGACGGCTGCGCGAGAGCCAGAACTCGGCCCTGGAAAACTGGGTGCACGAATACCGCGGACGCCTGGGCATTGCCCTGACCGACTGCATCAGCACCGACTTCTTCCTCAAGGACTTCGACCTGTACTTCGCCAAGCTCTACGACGGCCTGCGCCAGGATTCCGGGGACCCGATTGCCTGGGCCGACAAGGTCCTGGCCCGCTACCGGGAACTGGGCATCGACCCACGGACCAAGGACCTGATGTTCTCCGACGGCCTGAACTTCGAGAAATGCCTGCCGATCCTGCGCCATGTGCGTGGCCAGGCCCGGTTCGGTTTCGGCATGGGCACCAGCCTGGCCTGCGACGTCGAAGACGTCGAGCCGCTGAGCATTGTGATGAAGCTGGTGCGAGTGCATGGCGAACCGGTGGTGAAGTTTTCCGATGACCCGATCAAGAACGTCTGCGAAGACCCGTCGTTCCTCAGGTACGCGGCGCAGGTGTTCAACGTCAACCTCAGTAACTCGCCCCTGGAGGCCTGATATGAGCAGCCAAACCCAAGAACGAATTGCCCGGGAGCTGGGCATCGATCGGCAACTGGCGCGCGGAGACGAAGCCGCGGAAATCATCCGGCGCGTGGACTTCATCCAGCAGGTGTTGCGCGAGTCCGGCGGCCAGGCCCTGGTGTTGGGCATCAGCGGTGGCGTCGATTCCCTGACCGCTGGCCGCCTGTGCCAGTTGGCGGTGGAGCAGATGCGCGGGGCAGGGCACGACACCCGCTTCATCGCCATGCGCCTGCCCTATAAAAGCCAGGCTGACGAAAGCGATGCCCAGGCCTCCCTGGACTTTATCCGCCCGGACTCGGTCAGCACCTGCAACATTGCCGAGAGTGTCGACGGTCTGATGAACCAGGTGCGGATCGATGGCTTGCGGCCGTCGGCCGAACTGACCGACTTCGCCAAGAGCAACGTCAAGGCGCGGGCGCGGATGCTGGCGCAGTATGCGGTCGCCAACTTCAGCAACGGCCTGGTGGTGGGGACCGACCACGGGGCCGAGGCCCTGATGGGGTTTTTCACCAAGTACGGCGACGGTGCCTGCGACCTGGCTCCGCTGTCGGGCCTGACCAAGACCCAGGTGCGCGCGCTGGCCGAGGCGCTTGGCGCTCCCGGGCACCTGGTGCACAAGGCCCCCACGGCGGACCTTGAAGAACTGGCGCCGGGCAAGCTGGACGAAACGGCTTATGGCTGCAGCTACGCCGAGATCGACGCCTACCTGATGGGCGAGCCGGTGTCCGATGCCGTGCGCCATCTGATCGAAACCGCCTACCACCGCACCGCCCACAAACGCGCCTTGCCGCGCACCCCCGCCTGACCCGCCTTGGCTTGCCGGCGATGGCGATCTCAAGGAGGCCATCGCGAGCAAGGCGGGTCGAGGGGTCTAGGACTGCACCGCCGTGCACAACTCCACCAGCAGGCCGTCGGGGCAACGCACGTAGGACACGGTCTGCCCCCAGGGTTTTTCGCTGGGCGCGCTAAGTTCGCTGGCGCCGGCATCCAGCGCCTTTTGATGGGCTGCGTGCACGTCTTCGCAGACCAGACCAATCTCCATGCCCAGCGGCCTGGCCGAGCTATGGGCCTCGACGTGACCGCCGCTGAAGTTCATCTCGCCCAGTTCATGGGCGGCGAAAGCGAGGGTGGTGGCGCCGGTTTCCAGTTCGCCATAGGTACCGGATTCATGGAGGAAACGGGTGGGCAGGCCGAAGGCGCGATTGAAGAAAGCCAGCGAGGTGCTGACATCCGGGACATAGAAAATGGTGTAGGCGAATTTCATGCTTGAGCGATCCTTGTTCATTGAAACTGGAGGGCCACGAAGGCCGGTTTATGTGTTGCCCTGGCACCCGCTTGGGCGTGCGCTTGAGTAGGAGTGCCCGGTCGGTTCTGGCACTGAGCATTCAGGGTGCCGCGCAAGCGTACTACCCGATTCCAGGGTCGACGATTTTCAATGGTTACAGATCGCTACCGGGCAGGTTCCGCGGGCGAAAGGCTTGCTGGCGATGGCGGTCTTGAGGGCGCCATCGCGAGCAAGCTTCGCTCCTACAGAAGCGAGGAGTACGAGGCCTTAGCGCAACCGTTCGAGCATCTGGTAGTACCACATGCCCGCCGCCAGCATCGGGTTGCCCAGCTGGTCGCCGAAGGGCACGCGGATGTGCTGGCAGGCGGCGAAGGTGTCGTAGTGCTCGAGATGCCCGGTGATGGCCTGGGCCATGATCTCGCCCATGATGTGGCTGGTGGCGATGCCGTGGCCGGAGTAGCCCTGGCAGTACCAGACGTTGTCCGAGAGCTTGCCCAGCTGCGGGATGCGGTTGATCACGATGCCCATGGCGCAGCTCCACTGGAAGTCAATGGCCACGCCCTTGAGCGCCGGGAAGGTGCGTTCGATGCAGGGGCGCAATTCGCCGGCGATGTCCCGCGAATCCTTGCCGCTGTAGTTGGCGCCGCCGCCGAACAGCAGGCGGCCGTCGGCGGTCATGCGGTAATAGTCGAGCACGAAGCGGCAGTCGTAGACCGCCAGGTCCTGGGGGTTGAGGCGCTTGGCCAGGTCGCCCAGGGGCGCGGTGGTGACGATGCCGCCCATGGCCGGGAAGATCTTGCCCTTGAGCTGTTTCGGCTCCAGCTTGTGGTAGACGTCGCCGGCCAGCAGCACCTGCCTGGCGTCGATGCGGCCCTGGGCGGTGATCACCGCCGGGCGCTCGCCGTGGACAATCTGCAGCACCTCGCTGTGTTCGAAGATCAGCGCGCCGAGGCTCTCGGCGGCGCGGGCTTCGCCAATGCACAGGTTCAGCGGATGCAGGTGCAGGTTGCGGGTGTTCTTGATCGCGCCGTGGTACAGCGGGCTGTCCAGCACCTCGCGCAGCTGTTGCTTGTCCAGCAGGCTGACCTCATCGCCCATGCCGCGGCGCACCGCTTCTTCGTAGTCGGCGCGTAGACCGGCGAGGTGGCTGGGCTTGTAGGCAGCGTGCAGGTGGCCGTGCTTGAGGTCGCAGGCGATGGCGTATTTGTCCACGCGCTGGCGGATGATCCGGTGCCCGCGCCAACGCAACTGCCAGATGAAATCGTCGACTTCGTCGCCCAGGGTGCGGCGCATCTGCTTGCGCATGGCCTCGTCGCCGGACAGGCTGCCGGTGACCTGGCCGCCGTTGCGCCCGGTGGCGCCCCAGCCGATCTTGTGGCTCTCGACGATGGCCACTTTCAGGCCTTTTTCCGCCAGTTCCACGGCGCTGGCGACGCCGGTGAAACCGCCGCCGATGATCACCACGTCGACGCTCACCTGGCCTTGCAGGGTCGGGTAGGCGGTTTCGCTGTTGAGGGTGGCGCTGTAATACGAAGGGCAGCGTTCGGCTGCCGGTGTGACCGGGTTGAATGCGACTGTCATGGGATGTTCTCGAATTTTTGTTGGGGCCGGGCCGGCGCTGTGACGCCGGCCAGCGCGTCACGCCTGGGTCAGGTACCAACGCCAGTCCTGCTCGCCGACTTCGGCCATGAACTGGCGGTATTCGGCGCGCTTGACCGCCAGGTAGACCCCGAGGAATTCGCTGCCCAGGGCGTCGCGGGCCCAGGTGGAATTTTCCAGGGCGGTCAGCGAGGTCAGCCAGTCGGTGGGCAGCAGTTCGCTGGCCTGGGCATAGCCGTTGCCTTGCACCGGATCGCCCGGATCGAGTTGTTCGCGCAGGCCGCGATGGATCCCGGCGAGGATCGCCGCGGCGGCCAGGTAGGGGTTGGCGTCGGCGCCGCAGATGCGGTGCTCGATATGCCGGCTGTTGGCCGGACCGCCCGGCACCCGCAGGCTCACGGTGCGGTTGTCGACGCCCCAGGTCGGCGCCAGCGGCGCGTAGCTGTTGGCCTGGAAGCGGCGGTAGGAGTTGGCGTTGGGGCAGAACAGCAGCAGCGAGTCGAGCAGCGACGCGAGCATGCCGCCCACCGCCTGGCGCAGCAGCGGGGTGCCGGCCGGGTCTTCGGCGGCGAACAGGTTGTGGCCCTCGGCGTCGGCGATGCTCACATGCATGTGCATGCCGGTGCCCGCCAGGTCATCGAAGGGCTTGGCCATGAAGGTCGCCTGCATTCCGTGTCGGTGGGCCACCGCCTTGACCAGGCGTTTGTAGCGCACCGCCTGGTCCATGGCCTCCAGGGCGTCGCCGTGTTCCAGGGTGATTTCCACCTGCCCCGGGGCGTATTCGGAGATCGCCGTGCGCGCCGGGATCCCTTGCAGTTTGCAGGCGGCGTAGAGGTCGGCGAGGAAGGGTTCGATCTGCTCCAGCTCGCGCAAGCCATAGACCTGGGTATGCCGTGGCCGGCCGCCGTCGGCGTCCAGCGCCGGTTGCGGGCGGCCGTTGCTGTCGCGCCTGGCGTCCAGCAGGTAGAACTCCAGCTCGCAGGCCATCACCGGGTGATAACCCTCGGCCTTGAGTTGGTCGATGACCTTGATCAACAGGTGGCGCGGGTCGGCGATGCTGGCGGGCAGGCCTTCCTGTGGGTGCATGCTGACCTGCACCGCGGCGGTGGGGATCTGCCGCCACGGCAGGCGCACCAGGCTGCCGGCCAGGGGATAGGCGCGGCAGTCGATATCGCCGACGTCCCAGACCAGCCCGGAGTTTTCCACGTCGTCGCCCTGCAGGGTCAGGCCGAGGATAGTGCTGGGCAGCGGCCGGCCGCTTTCATAGACCGCCAGCAGTTCCTCGCGGTGCAACAGCTTGCCGCGCGGCACGCCGTTGGCGTCGAGGATGAACAGCTCGATCATGTCGATATCGGGGTTGGCGGCCAGGAAGCTACGGGCCTCGTCAAGGGCTGCAAATTTCATGGTTCTCTCGCTTGCGCCATGGCGGCGCGCAGGTTCGGTTCATGCAGCGGCGCCGGCAGGGCCCGCTTGCAATGGCAGATAGCAAGGCGGCAAGGCTCGACGCGCAGAGGGACGCGTTCAGAGCGAAAGCGAGAGGTCCGGAGGGCGCGAGGAATGACGCAGGCGGGAGCGGCACAGGGCCATGGGCAGGTTGACCAGCAGTTTCATCGCCGGGCCCCGGGGTTGCCGTGGAGATCGCCGTGGGTGCGTTGTGTTGTTGCCGTTCCAATGCCGATGCCGAGGCGGCTGCACGAGGCAGCAGCGCGGGGCTGGCAGGGCGGGCGGCAACACAAGGCGTTCATCGGCCGGCGGATCTCGTCAAGAATTCACGGACATTTCGTGCAAGTGAGGTTCACCGTTTTACCGGGACTGGTCCTCGCTGCCAAGGGGCGCGTCACAAAATATTTAACACCGCCCCCGGCAGCCCGGCGGAAAAAATCCTCAGTAAACCCACGGCACCAGGCGCCAGGTGTAGGCGCAGTAAGTGTCGTATTGCTTGCCGAATTCTTTGCGCAGCAAGGCTTCTTCGGCGTGGATGCGGGCAATCAGCGGGATCAGCATCAAGGCGGTCAGCAGCAGGCCGACCCCGGAGCGGAAGGCCAGGGCCCAGCCCACGCAATTGATCAGCAACCCCAGGTAACTCGGGTTGCGCAGGGTGCCGTAGATCCCGGTGGTCACCAGCTGATGGCCGGGCTGGATCGCCACCAGGCCACTGAAGCGCTTGCCCAGCACGAACACCGGCCACAGCCGCAATATGCCGCCGCCGATAAAGAACACCACGCCGAACCAGCGCACGTCGGTGCTACCAAAGGTCCAGAAGTCCAGGCGGTCGGTATAGGCGGGAAGAAAGGCCAGCAACAGCCCGAGGATGCCGAAGGCGACGAGGACCCAGCGGTTTTCCCGGTCTTCCTGTTTGCCGGGGCTCAGGTTGCCTTCGCTGAACTGGGCAACAAAGGCCATGGCCAGCAGGGACAGGGTAATGACCCACAACGCCGGGTGGGAGAAAAACGCCACCGGTCCGCCCATGCCGAGGATGGCCAGGCCGAGGTAGGCGAGGGTAGCGATCAGGCTGAGCGCCGCGAGTTGGGGAGAGTTACGCATGATGGCCCCTCACGAATGCCGAGGTGTATGCCTTCAGTGTAGGTCCATCGTCGAGACAGCCCAGGTCGCCCGCGGCACCGCGTCGCCTGCATCGCCGGCAAGCCTGGCTCCTACAGAAGAGGGGGTGTTCACGCATGTCTGTAGCCGCTGCCGAGCAGCGCGAGGCTGCGCTCGAGGACGAAGTCCTCGCAAAACCTGCGCATGCGGTTTGCCTGTAGGAACGCGGTGCCTGGTTTTGCGGCCCCTGCGGTGCCGATCGCAGCCTCGCGGGCTCGGCAGCGGCTACAGGGACGCCATGGTGTTCCCGGCTTCTGTAGGAGCGAGGCTTGCCCGCGAGGCGGTGTATCTGACACCCCATCTCGCCTGGATCACCTACGGATGCACAGGCGGTTTCTCCGCCAGTTGGGCGACCAGGAACTCGATAAAGGCCCGGGTCTTCTGCGGCACGCGCCGGGCGGACGGGTACACCGCGTGGATGCTGATCGGCGGCGCCTGCCATTCGCACAGCACCGGCACCAGGCGGCCGGCGGCCAGGGCATCGGCGACGATGAAGTCGGGCAACAGGGCGATGCCCATGCCGGCCTCGGCGGCCTGGGCCAGCAGGTCGCCGTTGTTGGCGTGCAGCGGGCCGGTGACGTGGACGCGCTGGGTGTCCTTGCCGTTGCTCAATTGAAGGCTGACCCCGCTTTGCAGGTAGCCGTAGTTCAGGCACTGGTGGGCGGTCAGGTCGCGGGGCGTCTGCGGGGTACCGGCGCGCTTCAGGTAATCCGGCGAGGCCACCATGATCCGCGGCGCCGGGGCCAGCAGCTTGGCGACCATCGACGAGTCGGCCAGGCTGGCGATGCGAATGGTCACATCGAAGCCGCCGCGCACCGGGTCCACTTGCTGGTCGCTGAGCACCAGCTGCAATTCGATGTTCGGGTGCTGCTCATGAAACAGCGGCACCAGCGGCCCGAGACGACGCAGGCCGAAGGACATCGGCGCGTTGACCCGCAGCACCCCGCGCAATTCGCCGATGCCGTCCCGCGCCCGTTGTTCGGCCTCGTCCACGGCGGCCAGGACTTCCCGCGCCGACTCGTAGTACTCGGCGCCGGCTTCGGTCAGATGCAGGCTGCGGGTGGTGCGGTGCAGCAACTGCACGCCAATGGCTTCCTCCAGCGCCTGAATCTGTTTGCTGACTTTCGAGCGTGGCACGTCCATGGCCCGGGCCGCGGCGGCGAAGCCGTTGGCGTCGACCGTGACGACAAACGCGCGCATGCATTCGATGCGATCCATGACTGTCCCTTTTTTGGAATCAATGATTCTCGATTTTAGGGAATTGTTGCTTTTTATTCCAACCCCTAAATTAGCCACCAAGCCGGCCGCACAGCCTCCCGCAGCGGAACCCGCGCCGAGCTCCCGAATTGTGCAACTCAACGTTTGAACCTACTCGACAGCAAAAGGAACGCGCCATGTCTATCCGTGAACTGCTCAACCCAAACAACTCCGCCCTGATCCTGATCGACCACCAGCCGCAGATGTCCTTCGGCGTGCAGTCGATCGACCGCCAGACCTTGAAGAACAACACCGTGGGCCTGGCCAAGGCGGCGAAGATCTTCAACGTGCCGACCATCTTCACTTCGGTGGAAACCGAGAGCTTCAGCGGCTACATCTGGCCGGAACTGCTCAGCGTGTTCCCGGATCACCAGCCGATCGAGCGCACCTCGATGAACTCCTGGGAAGACAAGAAACTGGTGGAAGCAGTCAAGGCCACCGGGCGCAAGAAGCTGATCATGGCCGCGCTGTGGACCGAGGTCTGCCTGAACTTCCCGGCCCTGGAAGCCCTGGCCGAAGGCTACGAGGTGTACATCGTCACCGACGCTTCCGGCGGCACCAGCCAGGAAGCCCACGACATGTCGGTACAGCGCATGATCCAGGCCGGCGCGGTGCCGGTGACCTGGCAGCAAGTGCTGCTCGAATTCCAGCGCGACTGGGCGCACAAGGACACCTACGACGCGGTGATGGACCTGGTGCGCGAGCACAGCGGCGCCTACGGCATGGGCGTGGACTATGCCTACACCATGGTGCACAAGGCGCCGCAGCGTCAGGTCAAGTAAGCCTGCCGCCAAGGATAACGCGGTTTAGCAGAAACACCGCGTCCTCCAACTATCTGGAAAGTTGCAATAAAAAAGGGACGCTCTTATTGGAGCGTCCCTTTTTATTTAATGGAGCAACGGTTAGCGACAACGACAAGTTGCACTTAGCAGAACCGGTCAATCACCCGAACTTCCGACTTGTTCTGCAGCGATTGCCATTCATTCTTCAGGGTATCGAATACCCGTCCGATGAAGTCCCTGTCGGCGGCGGCCTTCTTGCCGACGTAGCCCTGGCCACGGCGGTACATTTTCAGGCGGGCCAGCAGGTCCTGGTTGTTCTTGTCGAACTCTTCTTCATGGGCGTGGGGCGACAGGCAGTCGATATGGACCTGGCCAGACTTGGCAATCCACAGGATGTGGCTGTCATGGCTGTCTTTCTGTGCCGCGAACAGATGAGACAGTTCATCAATAGTAGGTTGATTGTTCAGATTCATTTGTAAGCCCCTTGACCATTTCGATCTATCTAGTTGAGTCGCTAATTGATATCGCTACATCGGTAAGTTGAACCCTGATACCGGAAACAGGGCGACAGAGGGTGTCTGTCGGATACAGATAAGGCCCAGAGCCTGATGCGTGTAGTCGTCTTGATTAACTGCTACGCAATAGCGTCACAACGAAGAGAAGCAGCGTAAACCTGGATCAAGCTGCCGAAGTTTTCAGTTTCGGCCACAAGCATCTTGAGGAGTTTTCGCCAGCTTCCCGCCCTTTGTACTGGACGTTCATGCCAGGTCAGTTTCATCAATCTGCCTTGTGGGCAGTACACATCCGGGTTAACAGCTCGGCGGTCAGACGAGCTTGCTCATAACACCTTTGCCACGTCTCCCGATCGGGGAGACGCCTGCATCATGCAAGGGCAAATTCGCCTCGTCAACGGTTTGTAGTGAAAATTTTAAAGCACTACATATTGTCCGACAAAACCTTTCGGCACATGAGCGGAACGGGCTATCGCGACCGAGGACAGGTAGAATCGAGACCTTGAAACAGGTGCTTGAGGTTGCAGTGGTGGATTTACAGCAGGGCTTCGTCCTGACCCGGCATTGGCGTGACACGCCGGCAGGCACGGAAGTCGAGTTCTGGTTGGCGACCGATGCCGGGCCGCGCCAGATCCGCTTGCCGGTGCAGACCTCCGTGGCCTTCATTCCCGCCGAACAGCAGGAACAGGCCCGGCGCCTGCTGGCCGACGATCGCGATGTGCAATTGCGCCCCTTGGACCTGTGCGACTTCCAGCACCGCCCGGTGCTTGGCCTGTACTGCCCGCAGCACAATCAACTGATCCGTCTCGACAAGACCCTGCGCCGTGCCGGGGTCGAGGTGCTCGAGGCCGATGTGCGGCCGCCCGAGCGCTACCTGATGGAGCGTTTCATCACCGCGCCGGTGTGGTTTGGCGGCACCCCGGGCGAGGGCGGGATACTGCTGGAGGCGCAGATGAAACCGGCGCCGGACTACCGGCCGGCGTTGAAGCTGGTGTCGCTGGATATCGAGACCAGCGAGACCGGCGAGCTGTATTCCATCGCCCTGGAAGGCTGCGGCCAGCGCCAGGTGTACATGCTCGGCCGCGCTCGCGAGGACGACAGCGCGGTGGATTTCGACCTGGAGTTCTGCGCCAGCCGCGAGCAGTTGCTCGAACGGCTCAACCAGTGGCTGGCGCGGCACGATCCGGATGCGATCATCGGCTGGAACCTGGTGCAGTTCGATCTGCGGGTGCTGCACGAGCACGCGCGGCGCCTGGCGGTGCCCTTGCGCCTGGGGCGCGGCGGCGAAGAGATGCAGTGGCGCGAACACGGCAGCCGTACCCATTATTTCGCTGCGGCCGCCGGGCGCCTGATCATCGACGGTATCGAGGCCCTGCGCTCGGCGACCTGGAGCTTCCCGTCGTTCAGCCTGGAAAACGTCGCCCAGACCCTGCTCGGCGAAGGCAAGTCGATCGACAACCCTTACCAGCGCATGGACGAGATCAACCGCATGTTCGCCGAGGACAAGCCCGCCCTGGCGCGCTACAACCTCAAGGACTGCGAGCTGGTGACGCGGATTTTCGCCAAGACCGAGCTGCTCACCTTTCTTCTCGAACGGGCCACCGTCACCGGGCTGCCGGCCGACCGCAACGGCGGCTCGGTGGCGGCCTTCACCCACCTGTACATGCCGCTGATGCACCGCCAGGGTTTCGTCGCGCCGAACCTCGGCGAGAAGCCGCCACAAGCCAGCCCCGGCGGCTTTGTCATGGACTCGCGGCCGGGTCTCTACGAGTCGGTGCTGGTGCTGGACTACAAGAGCCTGTACCCGTCGATCATCCGCAGCTTCCTGATCGATCCGGTGGGGCTGGTGGAAGGCTTGCGCCACCCAACGGACGAGCAATCGGTGCCGGGCTTTCGCGGTGCGCGGTTTTCCCGCACCCGGCATTGCCTGCCCTCGATCGTCGCCCGGGTCGCCGAGAGCCGCGAAGTGGCGAAACGCGAACACAACGCGCCGCTGTCCCAGGCGCTGAAGATCATCATGAACGCCTTCTACGGCGTGCTCGGTTCCAGCGGCTGCCGCTTCTTCGATCCGCGCCTGGCGTCGTCGATCACTCTGCGTGGCCACGAAATCATGCGTCGCACCCGCCAACTGATCGAGGCGCAGGGCCACAAGGTGATCTACGGCGACACCGACTCGACCTTCGTCTGGCTCGGCAGCGCCCACGCCGAGGCGGATGCCACGCGCATCGGCCGCGCGCTGGTGGCGCACGTCAACCAGTGGTGGCGCGATCACCTGCGCGATGAGTACGGCCTGGAAAGCGCCCTGGAGCTGCAATTCGAAACCCACTTCTGCCGCTTCCTGATGCCGACCATCCGGGGCGCGGAGGAGGGCAGCAAGAAGCGCTACGCCGGCCTGGTGACCCGCGCCGACGGCACCCAGGAAATGGTCTACAAGGGCCTGGAAGCGGTGCGCACCGACTGGTCGCCGCTGGCCCAACAGTTCCAGCAGGAGCTGTACCAACGGATCTTTCACCGCCAGCCGTACCAGGACTATGTGCGCGACTACGTGCGGCGCACCCTGGCCGGTGAACTGGACGAGCAACTGGTGTACCGCAAGCGCCTGCGCCGCCAACTGGACGATTACGAACGCAACGTGCCGCCCCATGTGCGCGCCGCGCGCCTGGCCGACGAATACAACCAGCGGCAGGGCCGGCCCCAGCGTTATCAGAACGGTGGCTGGATCAGCTACGTGATCACCCTGGCCGGTCCCGAACCCCTGGAAAACCGCACTGCGGCCATCGATTACGATCACTACGTGACCCGCCAATTGCAGCCGGTGGCGGATGCCATCCTGCCGTTCGTGCAGGACGACTTCAGCACCCTGGTGGGTGGGCAGATGGGGTTGTTCTAGGAGGCGTCTCGGCGTAGCCGCAGCCTCGGCAGCGGCTACACGTGCGTGAGTTGGCTCAGTCGTCGACCGAGGTGCAAATGCCGCTGGCACCCTGTTTGCCGCTGTAGGTCACGACCACCGAGTCGTCGTCCTCCACGCTGATGTCCACCGTGATGCCCGAGCCCTTGGCCTCGAAATAACGCTCGTTGACGGTCTTGGTCTGGGCCTCTTTGCCGTTGATGAACACCGGCCCGCCTTCGTCCGCGCTGACTGGAATGTTGCCCGGACAGTCGACGTTGAACAGCGGGATGCCTTCGGCGTGGGCGGCACTGGCAAGGATCGACAGGGTGCAGCTCAGGAGGATTTTTTTCATTGTGGACCCCTTCAGGAAACAGGCAGAAGCACGAGTGTGGCAGTGGTTCCATTAGCGCTGAAGCTTAGCGTATGGCACGCCGGGGCAGGGGCTGGGTTGCGATTTTAATGAGGCGCAAAGTCGCCCGGGCATATTGTCGGACAATAAAAATCGTGGACGCCACGCCGGGGTCTGTGTCAGTTTTTCCCCGCCTTGAATAGGGCGAGTGATAGGACGATCTCGCTAACAGGTCGCCGTGGTCTATCGGAAATTTTCAGCGTTGAACAAGGACGTAAATGATGTCAAAAGCCAAAGAAAATGCCGGTTTTTCGGCAGCTCCGGGCAGCGATGCCTACCAACTGATCACTGCCTTCAGCCATGCCTATGACCGTGGCGGCGCGGAGCTGGTGAATGGCAAGCCGTCGTACACCGCGGACCAGGCCGCCGAGCAGATCCTGCGCAAGGGCTTGTCCTGGCACGACCAGAACGGCGACGGCAAGGTCGAGCTCAGCTACAGCTTCCTCACCAGCAAGCCGGCCAACTACAACCCGAACCTGGGCAGCTTCAGCGAGTTCAGCGCCTTGCAGAAAGCCCAGGCGTTCCTGGCCCTGCAATCCTGGTCGGACGTGGCCAATGTGCGCTTCAACGAAGCCGCGAGCGGCGGCGACGGGCACCTGAGTTTCGGCAACTACAGCGTCAGCACCGGTGGCGCGGCCTTCGCCTACCTGCCTTCGGGCAGCAGCTATGACGGCCAGTCCTGGTACCTGATCAACGATCAGTACCGGGTCAACGAAACCCCGGGCAACGGTAACTACGGTCGCCAGACCCTGACCCACGAAATTGGCCACAGCCTGGGCCTGTCCCATCCGGGCGCCTACAACGCCGGCAACGGCAACCCGACCTACAACGATGCCACCTACGCCCAGGACACGCGCGGCTACAGCCTGATGAGCTACTGGAGCGAGAGCAACACCGGGCAGGACTTCAGTAAGGACGGCGGTGGCGCCTACGCCTCGGCGCCGTTGATGGACGACATTGTCGCGGTGCAGAAACTCTACGGCGCCAACCACGAGACCCGCGCCGACGACACCGTGTACGGCTTCAACTCCAACACCGGGCGCGATTTCTACAGCGCCAGCTCATCTGCCTCCAAGCTGGTGTTCTCGGTGTGGGATGGCGGTGGCAACGACACCCTGGACTTCTCCGGCTTCACCCAGAACCAGAAGATCAACCTCAACGAGGGCTCGTTCTCCGACGTCGGCGGCCTGGTGGGCAACGTGTCCGTGGCCCATGGCGTGACCCTGGAAAACGCCATCGGCGGTGCGGGCAACGACCTGCTGATCGGCAATGCCGCGGCCAACATCCTCGAGGGCGGTGCCGGCAACGACATCCTCTACGGTGGCGGCGGTCGCGACACGCTATGGGGTGGGGCAGGGGCGGACACCTTCGTGTTCGGCGAGGCTTCCGATTCGACCCTGACCGAACCCGACTGGATCATGGATTTCACCAGTGGCCAGGACAAGATCGACCTCAGCGGCCTGGCGCCGTTCGCCTCGGGGCAGGCGACCCTGAACTTCGTCAGCGGCTTCACCGGCCATGCCGGCGACGCGATCCTGACCTACTACGCCGAGACCGACCAGACCAGCCTGCTGGTCGACCTCACCGGCCTGGGCGCAGTGGACTTCGCTGTGGGCACCATCGGCCAGGCGGCGACCACCGATATCGTGGCCTGATCGACAGCAACGGAAGCGGCGCGCCATGGCGCGCCGTTTTTTTTGCCAGGTTCTCTTGGCTGATGCTGAGCGTCCCAGGGCCTGCAACCCTGCTTGGGGCGCTGCCGTCAGCCGGGCTTTTCAGTTGTTGTCGATATCGACGTTACGGGTCTCGCGCAGGCAGATCAGGCCGACGAGCAGGCTGACCCCGGTGATCACCACCGGGTACCACAGGCCGTAGAAGATATCGCCGGTGTACACCACCAGGGCGAAGGACACGGTGGGCAGGAAGCCGCCGAACCAGCCGTTGCCGATGTGGTAGGGCAGGGACATGGAGGTGTAGCGGATGCGGGTCGGGAACAGCTCGACCATCAGCGCCGCCAGCGGGCCGTAGCACATGGCGGCGATCAGGATCAGCGCGACGATCAGCACCACCACCATGGTTTTGTTGACGTTCTGGGTGTCGGCCTGTTGCGGGTAGCCGGCCAGGGTCACGGCGCCGCGCAGGGCCGCTTCGTCGAAACCGTCGAGTTGCACGTCGCCGACGTTGACCTGCACCGGGCTGCCGGCGGGCGCGGCGACGCTGGTGTAGGGCAGGCCCTGCTTGACCAGGAAGGTCTTGACCTTGTCGCACGGGCTGTCGAAACGCGCCTTGCCCACCGGATCGAACTGGAAGGTGCAGGTGGCGGGGTCGGCCAGCACGCTGATCGGCGCCTGGCGGCTGGCCTGGTCGATGGCCGGGTTGGCGTAGTGGGCCAGGGACTTGAAGATCGGGAAGTACAGCGCGGTGGCCAGCAGCAGGCCGACCATCAGCACCGGCTTGCGGCCGACCTTGTCTGACAGCCAGCCGAAGAAGATGAAGAACGGCGCGCCGATCACCACGCTGATGATCAGCAGCATATTGGCCAGGGCCGGGTCCATCTTGAGGAACTGGGTGAGGAAGAACAGCACGTAGAACTGCGCGGCATAGAAGGTCACCGCCTGCCCGGCGTTGATGCTGAACAGGGCGATCAGCACCACCTTGAGGTTTTCCCATTTGCCGAAGGACTCGCGGATCGGCGCCTTGCTGGCGCGGCCTTCTTCTTTCATCTTCAGGAAGGCCGGCGACTCGTGCAGGCTCAGGCGGATCCAGGTGGAAATGCCCAGCAGCACGATCGACAGCAGGAACGGCAGGCGCCAGCCCCAGACTTCGAACTGATCGCCGGTGAAGTAGCGGCAGCCCAGCACCACCAGCAGCGACAGCAGCAGGCCGAGGGTCGCGGTGGACTGGATCCAGCTGGTGTGGAAGCCGCGCTTGCCCTGGGGCGCGTGCTCGGCGACGTAGGTCGCGGCGCCGCCGTATTCACCGCCCAGGGCCAGGCCCTGGAGCATGCGCAGGGCGACCAGGATGATCGGTGCGGCGATGCCGATGCTCGAGTAGGTCGGCAGCAGGCCCACGGCGAAGGTCGCCAGGCCCATGAGAATGATGGTGGCGAGGAAGGTGTACTTGCGCCCGATCATGTCCCCCAGGCGCCCGAACACCAGGGCGCCGAACGGCCGCACCACGAAGCCGGCGGCGAATGCCATCAGGGCGAAGATAAAGGCGGTGGTGTCGTTGACCCCGGCGAAGAACTGCTTGCTGATGACCGCCGCGAGGGCGCCGTAGAGGAAAAAGTCGTACCACTCGAACACCGTCCCCAGGGACGAGGCGAAGATGACTTTCTGGCTTTCCCGGCTGGTGGGCGCGGCGACCGCCGCGTCCATCGATTGAGCATGTTCCGACATATCGATATCCCTCACAGTGATTGTTTTTGTTGTTCCACTGTCGGCGCCAGGGTGGCGTCGCTATCTGCATCTTGTCGCTGTCTTCTGCATCTGTAGGTGTAGGTGTAGAAGCGAGCTGGCTCGCGATAATTCCTTGAGCCGTGCACCGCCCTTCAGGTCGTTATCGCCAGCAAGCTGGCTCCTACATGGATCTCATCGTTGCTGCTCCTGTGCGGATCAGGCCGGGGTGACGCTTGGTTTTTCGGCGGCAGGGCTCCTGGTCGAGGTGGCGAGAATCAGCTCGGCGGCTTTCTCGGCGATCATCAGCGTTGGCGAACAGGTATTGCCGGAGGTGATGTACGGCATGATCGAGGCATCGGCGATGCGCAGGCCGGGGATGCCATGCACCCGCAGCTCGGCATCGACCACCGCCTCCGGACCCTGGCCCATGCGGCAGGTGCCCACCGGATGGAAGATGGTGGTGCCGATGCGCGCGGCGGCTTCGTGCAGTTGTTCTTCGCTGCGCAACTCGGCCCCCGGCAGGTATTCGGTCGGCTTGAAGGCTTGCAGGGCCGGCGCGGCGACGATGCGTCGGGTCAGGCGAATGGCGTCGGCGGCGACCCGCAGGTCCTCCGGGTGGCTCAGGTAGTTGGGCTGGATCAGCGGCGCCGCCTGCGGGTCGGCGGAGCGGATTTCCACCCGGCCGCGGCTTTGCGGGCGCAGGTCGCAGACCGACGCGGTAAAGGCCGGGAACGCATGCAGCGGTTCGCCGAAACGTTCCAGCGACAGCGGCTGCACGTGGTATTCGAGGTTGGCCGAAGTCTGTTCCGGCCCGGAGCGGGCGAAGGCTCCCAGCTGGCTCGGCGCCATGGACAGCGGGCCGCTGCGGTCGTACAGGTAGCGCAGGCCCATGCCCATCTTGCCCCACAGGCTGCCGGCGATCTGGTTCAGGGTGCGGGCGTTTTCCAGTTTGTAGATCAGCCGCAGCTGCAGGTGGTCCTGCAGGTTGCCGCCGACCCCCGGCAGTTCGTGGGCGACGCCTATGCCCAAGCGTTGCAGCAGCGCGGCGGGGCCGATTCCCGAACGCTGCAGGATGCTCGGCGAGCCGATGGAACCGGCGCTGAGGATGATTTCGCGACGCGCCTTGAAGGTCTGCGGCTGGCCCTGGTAGCGGGCGCTGAGCGCCGCCGCGCGGCCGTTTTCCAGGAGCACGCGATCGACCTCGACCCCGGTCAGCACCGTGAGGTTGGGCCGCTGGCGGATCGGCTTGAGGAAGGCCTTGGCGGCGTTCCAGCGCACCCCGGCTTTTTGGTTGACCTGGAAGTAGCCGCAGCCTTCGTTGTCGCCGCCGTTGAAGTCGTCGACGCTGGCGATGCCGCTCTGTTCGGCGGCGTTGCGGAAGGCATCGAGGATCGGCCACGACAGGCGCTGGCGCTCGACCCGCCATTCGCCGGCGGCGCCGTGGAATTGCGAGTCGCCGGCAAAGTGGTTTTCGCTTTTGCGAAACAGCGGCAGCACGTCCTGCCAGTTCCAGCCGGAGTTGCCGTCGGCGGCCCAGCGCTGATAGTCGCCGGCCTGGCCGCGCATGTAGATCATGCCGTTGATCGACGAGCAGCCGCCCAGCACCTTGCCGCGCGGGTAGCTCAGGCTGCGGCCTTGCAGGCCGGGTTCGGCTTCGGTCTTGAAGCACCAGTCGGTGCGCGGGTTGCCGATGCAGAACAGGTAGCCGACGGGGATGTGGATCCAGGGGTAGTTGTCACGGCCACCGGCTTCCAGCAGCAGGACGCGGTGGGCCGGGTTGGCGGACAGCCGATTGGCCAGCAGGCACCCGGCAGGGCCGGCGCCGACCACTATGTAGTCGTAGGGATCAAAGGCAGGCAGCATCCATGACCTCGTTTTATCGTTCTTGTTGCGGCTCATCCTAGTTGTTAGCTTTCGTTAAAAGAATGTTAGTTTTTGCTCAGCCGCTGTGCGTTTTTAAACAGCGGCTCCCCCTGGCATTTGCAAGGAAGAGTCATGTTCGACTGGAACGACCTGCGGTTTTTTCTCGAGCTGCAACGCAGCGGCCGCCTGCTGACCGCGGCCCAGCGGTTGAAGACTACCCATGCCACGGTGGCCCGGCATATCGAGGCGATCGAGAAAAGCCTCGGCACCGCGCTGTTCGTCCAGCACGCCCAGGGCTATGAACTGACGCCGGCCGGGGAGGCGCTGCTCAAGCACGCCGAGGCCATGGAGAACGTGGCCTTGCTGGCCCAGGAGGAAATCACCCAGTCCACGGCGCCCCTGGGCAAGATCCGCGTGGGCGTCACCGAGGGCCTGGGCATCATGTTTCTCGCCAGCCGCATGCGCGGCCTGTTCGAGCGTTATCCGGGGCTGGAGGTGGAACTGGTGGCGGTGCCGCGTTTTGTCAGCATCCTCAACCGCGAGGCGGAAATCAGCATCCACCTGGAGCGGCCCAACGCCGATATGCTGGTGACCCGCAAGCTCACCGACTACCGCCTGGCCCTGTACGCCAGCCAGGACTACCTGGACCGCGCACCGCCCTTGCGCAGCCGCGAGGACCTGGGGCGGCATGCCTGGATCGGCTATGTCGACGACCTGCTGTTCAGCCAGGAGCTGATTTTCCTCACCAGCTTCTGCCGCAACCCCCAGGTGGTGTTCCACAGCACCAGCGTGATCGCCCAGCAACAGGCCGCGCGCTCCGGCCTGGGGATCGCCGTGCTGCCGTGCTACATGGCCGCCGGCGATCCGCAACTGGTGCCCTTGCTGCCCGGCGAGAGCATCCAGCGCGCCTACTGGATCAGCACCCGCCGCGAGCTGCACAAGTCCGTGCGCCTGCGGGTGGTGTGGGATTACGTGGTCGAGCTGTGCGCGGCCGAGCAGGGCTTGCTGCTCGCCGAACCGGCCTGATCGCAGCAAACACTGACGTGCCTTTGTAGGAGCGAGCTTGCTCGCGATGGCCGAGAGAACGACGCGTTCATCCAGGCGATAGGCGTCATCGTTGACGTTTATCGCGAGCAAGCTGCGCTCCTACATGGACGGCGCCGAACTTGCAGGAGCCCAGCTTGCTGGCGATGCAGGCGCAGCGGTGGCTCAGGCTTTCTTTGTGCCCTTGAGCTGGACCAGTTGCCGCGTTTGCTCGGCGCACGCCTTGGCCTGGCTGACCATGGCGTCGAACGGCGCGCTGACGATTTCGTCATGGCCCAGCCAGCGCTTTTTCTGGCTCAGGCGGTAGTGATAGCGGTACTCGCCCTTGACCCGTTCGCTGCTCAGGTCCATGTCGAACCAGGGCGAGCGCACGTTGCAGGCCTTGATGTCCTTGTCCAGCCGGGCACCGGAGAGGGTGAAGGTGTAGCGCAGGGTATTGGCGTCGCCGATGTACAGGTCCGCCAGCTGGCCGTTGCGGCGGTAGTTGACCAGGAAGTTCCAGTCGCCCTCCAGGGCCGGGGCCTTGTAGAAGTAGTTGCCGGAGATGTTTTCCAGGGGCTTGAGGTCGGTCAGGGAGGCTTTGATCCGGTAGCTCGCGGGCGCGACGAAGGCGGTCGGCTCGCGGCTGATCTGGCAGTCGCGCAGTTCCCGGGTGAAGCGCTCGCACAGGCTCTGGTCGTTGCTGGCGATACCGTTCTGGTTGTCGGAGACCATCAGCCGCATCAGCTCCATATGGCTGAATTCGATACGCGCGTTGACCCGGGCCTGGCCGTTGCTGTCGAAGTGCTCCTGCTTGTCCAGCACGAGGCTGGTGTCCGGGGTTTCCAGGGGGATGTAGTCCTCGCGCACCTGGCCCTTGGCGTCGCTGACAAAGGCCCAGCGCTCCTGGATGTCGGGCATGCTGCGGCCCGGGTCGAACACCGGGTTGGTCGGGTCCAGCCACCACACTTTGCCATCGACCTCGGCCCGCACGATGGCGTGGTTCGGCGCGTGGGTGCCGGGGATCAACAGCGGCGCGACAACGTTCTCGCGGCTGACCCAGGCCGTCTCGGCCTTGATCCCGCTGGCCTTGAGCATGGCGGCCAGGAGCACCGCCAGGTCCTTGCAGTCGCCATAGCCGCGCTGCTCGATCTGCTTCAGCTCGAAGGGCAGGTAACCGCGCTCGGTGGCGCGCCAGTCGCCCAGGTAACGGTAGTTGTCGTTGATGTGCTGCATCAGCCCGGCCACTTTCCGGGCTGGCGGCAGGTCGCGCAGACCGGCCACGGCCTTGGCGCTGGCTGGCGGCAGGGGCGCGGCGAGGATCTGCTGGTAGCGCTGGGCCAGGGGGCCGAAATAGTCCTGCACCTCGGTGCTGCTGCCCAGTTCGACCCGTGGTACCCGCTGGATAAAGCCGATCGAGGGTTCATTGATGTAGTTGAGGAAGACCGGCGCCTTCTGTTCGATGGTCAGCTTTTTGCGGTCGCTGCTGGCGGTAAAACGGTAGTCGTCCATCTGCTCGCTGCGCCAGACGATCGGGCGCGTGGCGCGGTAGGTGATCTTGAAGCTGTCCTGGCGCACCGGCTTGGGGCCGAACTGCAGCACCGAGTGGAACTGCCCCAGCAGCGGTTTGGCCGCGTAGTGCTGCTGCACGGTGTAGCTGAGCCGGGTGCCGACCCGCAGGTTGGGGAAGGCCAGGGACGTCTGTTTCTCGCGCAGGAAACCCTGTTCCGGATTCGGCGCGGTGCGCGTATCGATCTGCGCCGGCGTCAGCGCCACGGGCTTGCCGCCCGGCTGGGTGAATTCGGCCTTGCGCAGTTCGAAGCCGTCGGTTTCGGCATAGCTGAAGTCGATGCGCGAAAGCATGTCCCGGCCCGCCGGAGTGAGGATGGTGTAGTGCTGGGTGGTGGTGCAGTCGCTGCTGTGGTCGGCGTTGAACTGGCATTCCATTTCGGAATCGGCGGCCAGGGCGGCTTCCGATTGCGGTTGATAGGCAGCAAAGGCTTGCCAGGAGAGCAGTCCGAGACCGGCGCAGATCAGGGGACGGTAAAGCGGAAAACGGTACATGAGCGCCTCGGGTGAATCATTGAAATCAGCCACGTCGCACCGGTCGAATCACCTGTGCCAGGGGCGTGGCTGGCGGGGGAGGCGCCAAATGATAATTTATCGCAATACGGATTTACACCATTGTCTGACAATTGATCCCGGTGAAAGGCTTGAGATAGAGCGGTTTCTTTAGAATTTTTCCAGGCTTGGGAGACGCGGGATAAAGCCAGCCACGGCGTTTTGAACGCGTCGTGGAGCACGGGGATTCTCCCCGCAGGGTATGGCTTAAGGCCATATCTGCGGCCCGTTCGAGTTCTGGTGATTGCCGGGAAGATCCAGGCATTTTTGCTGTCTGTTTTTTGCCGGGCATTCTGAAATATTTTGTTACGAGATAGGCGCCTCCCTGTAGCCGCTACCGAAGGCTGCGCAAGGTCCGCAGGACCTCCGGCGGCGATGAGAACGCCGCGCCCCTTCGGGTCGATCGCAGCCTGCGGCAGCGGCTACAGGGTATGCCTGTAAGGCCGAGGTGGAGGTAGCTTTGTGTAGCCGCTGCCGAAGGCTGCGCAAGGTCCGCAGGACCTCTGGCGGCCGAGAGAACACCGCGCCCCTTCGGGTCGATCGCAGCCTGCGGCAGCGGCTACAGGGGGTATGTCTGTAAGGGAGGTGGCGGTGGCTATGGGGCGGGGGGTTGGATCTCGAACGCCGTGCTGCCCAGGCGTTCGCCGTTGACCAGGATATGCAGCTCGTGACGCCCGGGATAGTGGCGGCGGGTGCTCAGTTCGCGGATGTGCTGGGCGCGGCCAAGTTGCTCCCGGGCCTTGGCCGGCAGGGTGAAGGCCTTGAGCTTGAACACCTTGGCGCGGGTGCCGCCCGAAGCCTTGACGTAGTCGATGGCGTAATCCACCACCAGGCGCTGGCTGGCGTCGGCGGTGGACTCCAGGGCAAAGGACAGGTTGATCCGTTCGCCCAGGCGTATCACCGCCGGCTCGACCCGCAGGCCATGCAGCGTCACCTGCGGCGCATGCCCGGCGCCGACGATCGCCAGCGCCCGGCGATGGCCCTGCTTGATCAGGCTGCGCAGGGCATGGCGGGCGATCCAGGCGGTGTGCGGGTTATCCAGCGGCCAGCCTTCGAGCAACCCCAGCAGCCAGTCGGGATGGTCCTTGCTGATGTCGTTGAGGTGGTTGGCCACCGACTTGCGCACGTACAGGCTGGGGTCGGCCTTGAGGCATTCGAGGATAGGCACAGCCAGGGTCGGGTCGGCCTGGATCCGCTCCAGGCGGAACGACCAGGGCAGGCGCGGGCGGCTGCCTTCGCTGGCCAGGCGGCGCACATGCTCGTTGTCGTCCCGGGCCCAGTCCTGCAGCACCGCCAGGGTGCGCGACAGGTCGCTGGCGAGGAACGGGCGGATGGCGAATTCCGAGGAGCCGAAGGCGGTGAAATACTTGAGCGCCGCCATCGAGCGCTCGAAGGCATGGCCGCCGTAACTGGCCACGTAGTGCGGCAGGAACATGCAGACGAAGCGGCTGTCCAGGCGCGGGGCGAGATCGTACAGCCGGGCGAGGTTGGCTTCGTAGTCCGCCGGCAGCACCGCGTGCAGGCTCTCGCTGACCCGCGCCAGGCGCTGCATCACCGACAACTCGGCGAGGCCCTTGTTCGCGTGGGCGAGAAAGCCGCGGCGGTCGAACGCCGGGTACACCGCGAGCATTTCTTCGGCGATGTGTTCCAGGCGTTCGGCGTTGAAGATTTCCTTGAGGGCAGGGGTGTTGCTGGTGGCGGTCATCGGCGTATCCATTCGGGACGGGGCGCCGGGCACTGTAGCGCAGCGGGCTGACAGATTGTGTCAGGAGCCTGGGGGATGGAATCAGGCCTGACGCCATCGCGAGCAATCGAGCGTCGACCGGCTGCTCCTACAGGGATCGTGGTGTTTCTGTAGGAGCGAGTTTGCTCGCGAAAAAATCCGGCCACAGCGCGTGGCCCTATGTTCAGCGCGGCGCCGGCAACACGCCTTCGGACTGCTCGTCCTCGGCGTCGGCCTCGAACAGCCGCGCCAGCTCGGCCCGGGCTTCCTGGGCCGATTGCAGGATCTTCGCGTGGTCGTCGTAGATCGCGTGCTGGGCTTCGAGCACCTGTTCGTCGTGGGCGGTGAAGCGCTTGATCCGCGAGTCGGCCTGGGCGTGGGTCAGGCCCAGGCCGATCAGCGCCTTGCGGCTCATTTCCAGGCTGGAGTAGTAGGTTTCCCGCACCGCTTCGGCTCCCAGGTCCACCAGCTTGTGCACGTGCTGGCGGTTACGGGCGCGGGCGATGATCTTGATGTGCGGGTAGAGCTTGCGCACCACCGCGGCGGTGTTGATGTTGGTCTGCGGATCGTCGGTGGCGATCACGAAATATTCTGCCTCGCCGACCTTGGCCGCCTTGAGGATTTCCGCGCGCATCGGGTCGCCGTAGAACACCGGCATGCCGCCGAAGCTGCGGGTCAGCTCGATGGTGTCGACCGAGGTGTCGAGGGCCACGAAGGGGATGTTCTGCGCCCGCAGGATCCGCGCGACGATCTGGCCCATCCGGCCCATGCCGGCGATCACCACCCGCGGCGCGTCGGTTTCGATCTCGCGGTATTCGGCGGGCATTTCCAGCGGCTTGGCCTTGGGCTGCAAGAAGCGCGCGCAGGCCAGGAGCAGCAGCGGGGTCACGGCCATGGACAAGGTGATGGTCAGCACCAGCAGGTCATACAGGCGCGCCTCGAACAGGCCCTGGTCGCGGCCGATCTTGAACACCACGAAGGCGAATTCGCCGCCGGCCGCCAGCACCACGCCCAGGCGCACCGCGCTCAAGCGCCCCAGGCCGCCGGCCAGGCGCCCGACCACGAACAGCAGCGGCAGCTTGATGGCGATCAGCAGCAGGGTCAGGCCCAGCACCGCGATCGGCGCGCTGAACAGCAGGCCGATATTGGCGCCCATGCCGACGCTGATGAAAAACAGCCCCAGCAGCAGGCCCTTGAAGGGTTCGATCTGTGCTTCCAATTCGTGGCGATATTCCGAGTCCGCCAGCAGCAGGCCGGCGAGGAAGGCGCCGAGGGCCATGGACACGCCAACCATGTCCATCAGCCAGGCAGTGCCGATCACCACCAGCAAGGCAGTGGCGGTGGACACTTCCGGCAGGCCGGTGCGCGCCACCACCCGGAACACCGGGCGCAACAGGTAGCGCCCGCCGATCACCACCACGGCGATGCTGCCCAGCACTTGCAGGCCATGGCGCAGGTCTTCGGCGCTGCTGGTGTTGTGGTCGACCCCGGCCAATACCGGGACCATGGCGATCAACGGAATCGCCGCGATGTCCTGGAACAGCAGGATGGCGAACGCCAGGCGCCCGTGGGGGCTGGTCAGCTCCTTGCGTTCGGCCAGGCTTTGCAGGCCGAAGGCGGTGGATGACAACGCCAGGCCCAGGCCCAGCACGATCGCGCTGTTGAGCGGCTGCCCAAACAGGAACAGGGCGACGCAGCCGATCACCACCCCGGTCAGCAGCACCTGGGCCAAACCGACGCCGAACACCGCTTTGCGCATCACCCACAAGCGCCGTGGCGACAGCTCCAGGCCGATGATGAACAGCAGCAACACCACGCCCAGCTCCGACACATGGCTGATGCTCTGCGGGTTGCCCACCAGCCCCAGCACCGCCGGGCCGATGATCACTCCGGCCAGCAGATAACCGAGCACGGCTCCCAGTTGCAGGCGCTTGGCCAGGGGAACGGTCAGCACCGCCGCGAACAGGAACACGACAGCGGCTTGCAACAGGTTGCCTTCATGGGGCATGGGCTTACTCCTGGGAAACGGGTATTGGGTGGTGCGCGGAAAACAACGGCTGCGCCTCAGGCAACCGTTTGGCCCGCAGGTTCCATGGGGGGATGGCTGTGCAGCATAAAGTCTGGGGCCGGCGCAGTCAGCCGTTAATGGCCGATACGCCGCAGGTTGTCAGGCGCAGGTTGCAGGCGTTCGTGCGCTTTTATGCTGGCATGCCTGCACCATCGACCGTCAATGCGGCCATTGCTCGAGCAGGATCGACACGAACTTTTCCGCGGCCGGCGACAGCGAGGCGCCGCGGCGGTAGACCAGGCCCAGGGTGCGGTTGACCACCGGTTCGCTCAGCGGAATGCTCACCAGGGTCGGGTGGTCGGCCGCGGGCATGGCCAGGCTGGGCATGGCCGACACACCGAGCCCGGCCTCGACCATGCCCAGCGACGTGGACAGGTGTTGCACCTCGTAGAACCACTGGGGACGCCAGCTCAGGCCGGACAGGGCGTGGTCCAGCAGCATCCGGTTGCCGCTCAGGCGGCCGACGCCGATCAGCCGGTAATCGCTGAGTTCCGACCAGGTGACCGAGGCCTTTTTCGCCAGTTCATGGTCACGCCGGCACGCCAGTACGAAAGGTTCGTTGACCAGGGGCACGAACTCGATGTCCGGGTGCTGCCCGCTCATCATGTTGATGCCGAAGTCCGCTTCGCCGCGCAGCACGGCTTCCAGCCCTTCATTGGCGCTGAGGTCGAGCAGGCGGATGCGGATTTTCGGATAGCGCTCGTTGTAGAGACGGATCACCGACGGCAGGAAGTAGAAGGCCGCGGTGGGAATGCAGGCCAGGGTCACCTGGCCGATCTGCCGTTCCGCCAGTTCGCGGATATTGAGGATCGAGTCGTCGAAGTCATCCAGCAGGCGCCGGGCCTTGGGCAGGAAGTCCCGGCCAACGCTGGTCAGGCTGACCTTGCGCGTGGTGCGGTCGAGCAGGGCGGTGCCCAGGCCTTCCTCCAGCTTCTTGATCCGGCGGCTCAGGGCTGGCTGGGACAAGTGCAGGGCATCGGCCGCCTCGTGGAAACTTCCGAGTTCGGCGATTTTCACGAAGGATCTTATGTCCTGGAGCTCATATTCCATGTTTTCGTCTCAAGCGAAGGTGGGAAGGCAGCGCTGTTCACCTTAGATTTATCATGTGCAAAACGCAATAATCGCTACGATCTTTGCATTGGAAACATGATTTATTCCCTGACACTCTTGTGCCCAGAACATCAATTAACCCGATTGATTAACAAGAGTCTGTGTCCATGCAACGAATTCCTTGTGTGCTCATGCGCGGCGGTACCTCCAAGGGGCCGGTGTTTCTCGCCTGGGATCTGCCGGTGTCCATCGAACAGCGCGATGAGCTGCTGCTCGACCTGATGGGCTCGGGACATGAGCTGGAGATCGACGGCATTGGCGGTGGCAGTCCGCAGACCAGCAAGGTCGCGATCGTCAGCCCGTCGCTGCACCCCGAGGCCGATGTCGACTACCTGTTCGTGCAGGTGATGGTGTCCCAGCGCCGGGTCGATACCGCGCCCAACTGCGGCAACATGCTGTGCGCGGTCGGCCCCTTCGCCGTCGAGCAAGGCCTGGTCAAGGCCACGGGCGAGCAGACCCAGGTGCGGATCCGCAATCTCAATACCGGCACCTTCGTCAATTCCCTGGTGCAAACGCCGGCGGGCAAGGTCAGCTACGAAGGCGATACCGCCATCGATGGCGTGCCCGGCACCGCCGCCCCCGTGCAACTGACGTTCCTCGACGCCGCGGGCAGCAAGACCGGCAAACTCTTCCCCACCGGGAACACCCGGGACCTGATCGATGGCGTACCGGTGACTTGCATCGACATGGCCATGCCGCTGCTGATCGTCGAGGCCGGTCAATTGGGCAAGCGCGGGGATGAAACCCCGGCCGAGCTGGACGCCGACAAGGACTTCCTGCGGCGGCTGGAGTCCCTGCGCTTGCAGGCGGGCCTGGCCATGGGCCTGGGCGACGTCAGCGACAAGGTGATCCCCAAGCCGGTGCTGATCTCGCCGGCGGTGGCCGGCGGCACCTTGCAGGCGCGTTACTTCATGCCGCACAGCTGCCATCGCGCGCTGGCCATCACCGGCGCCATCGGCCTGGCCACCGCCTGTGTCAGCGAGGGCAGCGTCGCCGCCGAACTGCTGGGCGGAGCCACGCAACTGAAGCAAGTGCGCCTGGAACACCCCAGTGGCGCGATCGATATCGTATTGTCCTACACCGGCAACCAGGGAGAGACCATTCGCGCCTCGGTGGTGCGCACCGCGCGAAGGCTGTTCTCCGGTTTCGTCTACGCCCCGGCGTCACAACGCCTGGCCGGATAGTCCTGCACCGCAGTGACAGTCGTTCGCATCAGAACAATTCTAAAAATGGGTGATGCCATGAAAGTCGTTAAATCGCTCTACTTCCAGATCATCTGTGCCGTGCTGCTGGGCGTGCTGGTCGGGCACTTCTGGGCCCAGCAGGCCATTGCCCTCAAGCCCCTGGGCGATGCCTTCATCAGGCTGGTCAAGATGATGATCGCGCCGGTGGTGTTCTGCACCATCGTCACCGGGATCGCCGGGATGAACGACAAGCGTTCCCTGGGCCGCCTCCTGAGCAAGACCCTGCTGCTGTTCCTGGCGTTGACGGTGGTCAGCCTGATCATCGGCCTGGTGGCGGTCTACCTGTTCAAGCCCGGCGCGGGCATGAACATCGACCCCACTCACCTGAGTACCCAGGGCTTGTCGCAGTACACCGAGTCGGCGGCGAAGCTGGGGGTGGTGGAGTTCTTCATGCACATCATTCCCGAGACCTTTATCGGCGCCTTCACCAAGGGCGAAGTGCTGCCGGTGCTGTTCATCGCGGTGCTCTGCGGTTTTGCCCTGTCGTCCCTGGGCGAGCGCGGCAAGCCCGTGCTGGATGTGCTGGAAGCCGCCTCGCACATGGTGTTCAAGATCTTTTCCTACCTGATGCGCTTTGCCCCGATCGGGGCATTCGGCGCGCTGGCCTTCACGGTCGGCCAGTACGGCATCACCTCCCTGGGCGCCCTGGCCAAGCTGATCATGACCCTGTACATCGCCTGCGGATTCTTCGTCTTCGTGGTGCTGGGGGGTATTTGTCGCGCCCATGGGTTCAGCCTGTGGAAGCTGTTGCGCTACCTGCGTGAAGAGTTCCTGGTGGTGCTGGGCACCTCATCCACCGAGCCGGTGATGCCGCGCATGCTGGAAAAGCTCCAGGCCCTGGGTTGCAAGAAAGGCGTGGTGGGCCTGGTGCTGCCCACCGGCTATTCGTTCAACCTCGATGGCACGGCCATCTACCTGTCGCTGGCGGCGATTTTCATTGCCCAGGCCTGCAACATCGACTTGAGCCTGGGGCAGGTGATCACGATGCTGGCGATCATGCTGCTGTCGTCCAAAGGCGCGGCGGGAGTGACTGGCAGCGGCTTCGTCGCCCTGGCCTCGACCCTGACGGTGATCCACGACATCCCCTTGGCGGGCCTGGCGCTGTTGATCGGTATCGACCGCTTCATGTCCGAGGCCCGTGCGCTCACCAGCCTGGCCAGCAATGCCGTGGCCACGGTGGTGATCTCGCTGTCGGAAAACGCCTGCGATCGCCAGGTGCTGCTACAGACCCTGGATGGCAAGGCGGCGCCCAATGCCCAGGCCAGTGACCCAGCCTGGGAGCCGGCGCAGGCCGGCAAACACCTCTAGCCGCTTGCGGCTCCCTCCATCTTCCGTTTCTGACCCCGGTTGAAACCCTCGCCAGGCCCCGCCTGGCGGGTAGGGGGCCGTGCGCCTGGGCGTCGGCCATGCTTGTCCATAACAACAAGAGAATCCCTCATGCTTGCATTACTCGGCCTGGCCATGGTGGTCGTGTTCACCTTCCTGATCATGACCAAACGCTTGTCCCCGATCGTTGCCCTGACCCTGGTGCCGATTGTCTTCGCGGTGATCGGCGGGTTTGCCGGCAGCACCGGAAAAATGATGCTCGACGGCCTGAAAATGGTCGCCCCCTCTGCGGCGCTGCTGCTGTTCGCGATTCTGTTCTTCGGCCTGATGATCGACGCGGGCCTGTTCGACCCGCTGATCCGCAAGATCCTCAAGCGGGTCAACGGCGACCCGGTGAAGATCGCCGTCGGCACCGCGTTGCTGTCGCTGCTGGTGGCCCTGGACGGCGACGGCACCACCACCTACATGATCACCTGCGCGGCGATGCTGCCGCTGTACAAGCGCATCGGCATGAACCCGATGATCCTCGCCACCATCGCCATGCTGTCCCTGAGCATCATGAGCGGCATGACCCCCTGGGGCGGTCCGGCCACCCGGGCCATCGCCGCCCTGGGGCTGGATGCCGGTGAGTACTTCGTGCCGTTGCTGCCGACCATGATCGGCGGTGCGGCCTGGGTGGTGTTCAGCGCCTTCCTGCTGGGCCGCGCCGAGCGCAAGCGCATCGGCAATACCGAGCTGCAGAGCGGTGGCGGCAACTGCTACATCAAGGCCATTGTCGAAGACACGCCCTGCAAGCGACCGAAGCTGGCCTACGTCAACCTGTTGCTGGTGGTGGCGGTGATGGTGGCGCTGGTGATGGGCCTGATGCATTCGGCGATCCTGTTCCTGATCGGCTTCGTGCTGGCGCTGATGATCAACTACCCGCAACTGGAGATGCAGAAAGAGCGGATCCTCGCCCATTCGGGCAATGCCATGACGGTGGTGCTGCTGGTGTTCGCCGCCGGCATCTTTGCCGGGATCTTCTCCGGTACCAAGATGGTCGATGCCCTGGCACAGACCCTGGTGGACTGGATTCCGCCGTCGTGGGGGCATCTGTTCCCGCTGGTGGTGGCCATCACCAGCATGCCGCTGACCTTCGTGCTGTCCAACGATGCCTACTACTTCGGCGTGGTGCCGATCCTCGCCAATGCCGCGGCGGCCTATGGCATCGATCCGCTGGAGATCGCCCGGGCCTCGATCCTCGGCCAGCCGGTGCACCTGATGAGCCCGCTGGTGGCCTCGACCCTGCTGCTGGTGGGGATGGTCGACCGCGACATCGGCGACTTCCAGAAAGCCACCGTCAAATGGGCGGTCCTGACCTCCCTGGTAATTACCGCCCTGGCCCTGCTGACCGGCGCGCTGACCCTGTTTTCCTGAGCCTGTTCTCCTGAGTCATCCCCTGAACCATCAGGTGTTCCCAGGCGCGCCGGGTCCATGGCACGCGGCACCTGCACCTTGAATAACGGCACCTCGAATAGCTGCACCTTAAAAAAACAACAACTCGAATAACAACAATGAGTAGTCCGATATGAGCCGTTCGATCACCCCTGGGGCGTGGTTTCCTCTGGTCGCCCTGTTGCCGCTGACAACCGTCGGCGCAGCAGGCTTTGGCGACGACAGCACGCTCAAGCTGCAACTGCGCAATGTCTACTTCAATGAGAACTTCCGTGACGAGCATGGCCTGAGCGCCCGGGCGGCACGCACGGCCAAGAGCGAGCGCACGGAGTGGGCCCAGGGCCTGCTGCTGGATTTCCAGTCGGGTTTCACCCCCGGCACCCTCGGCCTGGGTATCGACGGGCTGGCCCTGGTCGGGGTCAAACTCGACTCGGGGCGGGGCCGCAGCGGTACCGGCCTGCTGCCGGTGCATGACGACGGTCGTGCCGCCGACGCGTTCGCCAGTGCCGGTGTCACGGCCAAGGCCAGGCTGGCCGGGACCACGCTCAAGCATGGCACCTTGCTGCCGAGGAACCCGGTGCTGATCTACAACGACGCGCGGCTGCTGCCGCAGACCTACCAGGGCACGCAGCTCACCAGCAGCGACATCGACAACCTGACGCTCACCGCCGGCCGGCTGGATCGCTTCAAGCTGCGCGATTCCAGCGACAGCGTGCCGATCGTTGCGGACGGTTATGCCGGCGACAAGTCCGGGGATTTCACCTATGCCGGGGGCGACTACAAGCTCGGCAAAAACCTGCGCCTGAGCTACTTCTACGGCGAACTCGAGCACTTCTACCGGCAGCACTTCGCCGGTCTCCAGCACGACCTGAAGCTGGGCGCCGGCGTGCTGACCAGTGACCTGCGTTACTTCCACAGCAGCGACAGCGGTTCGGCCTACGGCGGCAACATCGACAACGATATGCTCAGCGGCCTGCTGTCCTATGCCGTGGCCGGCCATACCCTGAGTGGCGGCTATCAGGTGCTCAGCGGTGATGCCGGCTTGCCTTATATCAGCGGCGCCACGGTGTACTCGTTCAGCAACGTGGGCATTGGCAAGTTCATCGAGGAGGACGAGAAAACCTGGATGCTCGGCTACGGCTACAACTTCGCCGCCCTCGGGGTGCCGGGGCTGGCGTTTTCCACCCGCTACCTGAGCGGCAGCGATGGCCGCTCGAACACGGCGATCAAGGAATGGGAACGCGATGCCGAACTGGCCTATGTGGTGCAGCAAGGCCGCTTCAAGGGCCTGGGGGTGAAGCTGCGCAACTATGTGTACCGCTCCGACTTCGCCCGGGGGCGCGACAGCAATCGCCTCTATTTCACCTACGAGGTCGCGCTCTGGTAAGGAGGGCGGTGCCTGCCCAGGCTGGCGCTGGGCGGGAGTGGTTGACCGGTACTCAGAGCGTGGCGGCCTGGGGGGCGCTGGCCGATGCCTGGGAAGGCGCGGGCTCGGCGACTGCCGGGGGTAGCAGCGGCGGCATCGGGCAATCCAGCACATCGGCCACGGCGCGCAT
Organism: Pseudomonas sp. NFPP07; assembly: GCF_900115645.1. NCBI lineage: Bacteria > Pseudomonadati > Pseudomonadota > Gammaproteobacteria > Pseudomonadales > Pseudomonadaceae > Pseudomonas > Pseudomonas sp. NFPP07. Next base: position 275,336 of record NZ_FOXG01000004.1, on the reverse strand, counting down.
CAGCTCGGCTTCGGCCACGGTGACCAGGCCGTCGTAGCAGACGCAGCGGGCCATGGCCTGCAGCAGCGTCGGCCGTTCCTCGGGCATCAACTGGCGCAGGCGTACCAGGGCGGCATCCAGGTGTTCGAGGTCGACCTCCGCCGGTTGCGGCTGGGCGAAGGGCAGGCCGCTCCAGGCATGGGCCAGGGCCAGCTGGGCCTGCTGCGCGGTCTTTTGCCCGGCACTGGCCAGGGCGCCGAGCAGGACCGCCAGTTCTTCGCTGCGCTGGAACAGCCCCCATTTGTACTCGGGCGCCGGCAGGCCTTCGACATTGCGTTGCACGATGCGCAGCAGCGTCCACTCCAGCAGCTCGACCTGATCGTCGGCGTCGATCAGTTGCCGCAGGTTGTCCATGAATGACTTGCAGGCTTTCTTGTCCAGCTGTTGCAGGGCCGGTATCGACAGGTCCAGCAGCGGCAGGCGCAGGTTCGGGTCGAGGGCCGCCAGTTGTTTTTGCAGGGCTTGCAGGCAACCGAAGACCTCGGTGGGGCTGTTGGCGTCCAGCTGCGCGAGTTGTCGGCGGCGCATCGAGTCGTTGGCGGACAGCAGCAGGCCATAGACCAGCGCCTGGGCGCCGGTGGTGCTGTGGGCGCTGCGCTGGAGCGCCGGGTCGAGGCTGACCAGCGTTGCCTGGGCCGCCAGCAGATGTTGCGCGTTCGGGCTGCCGATGCTGGCAATCGACTGCTTGATCGCATTCAGGTCGAACACCAGGGCGCTGGTCGCTTGCGACTGGCGGCTGAACACCCCGGAGCTGTCCAGGCCGGAGCGGGCGGGTTCGGCCGGCAGTTCGATGGCTTCAATGGTGGGCAAGCGGCCGTCCCAGCCGGGTTCCAGGCGCCGGATCCGCGCCGAGAGGGGCGGATGGGTCGCGGACTGGCCATAGACGGAGAGGGTGGCCCCTTCACTGAAATACAGATGGCTGTATTCAGCGCTGAAGGCGCTGTCGAGTTTCGAGCTGGCGGCGTAACCGCCGATTTTTTTCAGCGCGCTGGCCAGGCCCACTGGGTTACGGGTGAACTGCACCGCCGAGGCATCGGCGAGGAACTCGCGCTCGCGGCTGATGGCGCCCTTGATCAGGTTGCCGAAAAAAGTCCCGACCGAGCCCAGCAGGATCAGCGCCAGGCCACTCCACATGGCCAGCCCGCCGACCCGGTTTTGCGCCAGCCGGCCAGCCTGGTTGACCCCGTTGGCCATCGCCTCGCCGGTCAGGCCGATGACCAGGATGCCGTGGACAATCGCCACCAGCCGGGTGTTGAGGCGCATGTCGCCGTTGTAGATGTGGCTGAACTCGTGGGCGATCACCGCCTGCAGTTCCTCGCGGTTGAGCACCATGATGGCGCCGCGGGTGACCCCGATCACCGCCTCCTGTGGCGTGAAGCCGGCGGCGAAGGCATTGATCCCGGCATCGGGCAGCACGTACACCTGTGGCACCGGCGTGCCCGAGGCCAGGGCCATTTCCTCGACCACATTGAGCAGCCGTTGTTCTTCCAGGCCGTCCGGGTGCAGGTTGATCAGCCGGCCGCCCAGGCGCTTGGCGACCACCTTGCCGCCGGCTTTCAGTTCGGCGTGCTTGCCCATGCTGCTGCCGATCACCACCAGGAACACCATCGCGGCGATCATCGCGGTCAGGTGCCAGTCGAAGCTCGGCGACTGCTTCATCTCCTTGAGAAATTGCAGCCAGAGCAGGTTCAGCGCCAGGCTGGTGACGGTCACCAGACACAGCACGGCCAGGATCATCAGCAGCACCAGGGTGCCGGTACGCCGCTTGGCCCGGGCCTGGTGTTCAAAAAAATTCATCGGACCATCCAGGGTGACAGAGGGTTAGAACGCGACCTTGGGGGCTTCCTGGATCAGGGCGCTGTCGGCGAATTGCAGCAGGCTGGCATCGGCGCCATGGCCGAACAGGCCGGCCAGGATCACCGGCGGGAAACTCTGCTTGTAGCTGTTGTAATCCATCACCGTGTCGTTGAACGCCTGGCGGGCAAAGGACACTTTGTTTTCGGTGCTGGTCAGCTCTTCGCTCAGCTGTTGCATGTTCTGCGACGCCTTGAGGTCCGGGTAGGCCTCCATGCTCAGGTTCAGCCGGCCCATGGCGCTGGACAGTACGCCTTCGGCCTGGCCCAGTTGCGCCATGTGCTGCGGATTGCCGGGCTCGGCGGCGACGGCCTTGAGACCCGCCAGCGCGGCATTGCGCGCCGCGGTCACGGCTTCGAGGGTGTCGCGCTCGTGCTTGAGGTAGGCCTTGGCGGTTTCCACCAGGTTGGGGATCAGGTCGTAACGGCGCTTGAGCTGGACTTCGATCTGCGCGAAGGCGTTCTTGAAGCGGTTCCGGCGGGCCACCAGGCCGTTGTAGACAGTGATGACATAGATCACCAGCAGGGCCAGAACGAGCAGAATCACAATAGTTGAAACAGCCATACGGATGTCCTTATCGACGTGCGGATTTCAGGGGGGCGCCATGGTAACCGAATTCATGGCGGGCGCAGCCATGGGCAGCCGTCGGCATGCGTTCTTCGGCAGCGCCTCGCACCAGGAGGCGCAATCGGCGCCAGCGCGTTGTGAATGATTGCCGGGCGTTGTGGTCGGACCTTGCATGGCTTGTCGTCGATCCCGGATTACCCGGCAGGCGCGCCACCCAACCCTGGGCCCGCCAGCCACGCCGCGGGCGTCACCTTGTGAAGGATCATCCCGACCATGCTCGAACCCACCTGGACGGCACTCAAACACCATAAGCGGGTGCACCAGATTGTCGCCGTGCTGGCGGCCTTCGGTGCCCAGGACGTTTTGCTGCGCCTGGGCCTGGGCCGCCTGCTGGGCGAGTCGCCAGCCGCTGGTGAAGCGCAGCCACAAGACTCGACGCCACAGCGGGTGCGCCTGGCCCTGGAAAAGCTCGGGCCGACCTTTATCAAGCTCGGGCAGATCCTTGCCAGCCGCAGCGACATCCTGCCGCCGCACTGGATCAGCGAGCTGGAGGCGTTGCACAGCGGCGCCGCGACCCTGCCCTGGAGCGAGCTGGAAGATCAGGTACGCGACGACCTGGGCTGCGAGCTGGACCAGGTGTTCGCCGAGTTCGACAGCGAGCCCCTGGCCGCGGCCTCCATCGCTCAGGTTTATCGTGCGCGCCTGCTCAGTGGCGAGGCGGTGGTGGTCAAGGTCCAGCGCCCCGGCCTGCGGCGCAAGATGAGCGCCGACCTGCAATTGCTGGAAGGCGTGGCGATGCTGGTGGAAGAGAACGCGTCCCTGGCCCATTACCAGCCACGGCAGATGGTCCGGCAACTGGCCCGGGCGATGCTCGAAGAACTGGACTTCACCCAGGAGGGGCAGCACTGCGACACCGTGGCGGCGAATTTCGCCGAGCATCCGCAGATCGCCATTGCGCGTATCCACTGGCTGCACAGCAGCGAGCGCCTGCTGGTCCAGGAATTTTTGCCCAGTCACACGCCGCTGGAACGCCAGGCCCTGATCGAGCAGGGCCTGGACCCGAGCTTGCTGGCGCAGCGCGGGGCCCAGGCGTTCATCAAGATGCTGTTGGAGGACGGCCTGTTCCACGGCGACCCGCACCCCGGCAACCTGCGGGCCATGGACGACAATCGGGTCGGCTTCATCGACTTCGGCATGGTCGGGCGCCTCGACGAACGCCGGCGCCTGGAGGTCATGAGCTTTATGCGGGCCATGACCGAGGGCAGTACCGAAGCGCTGGTGGCGGTGCTGATCGACTGGAGCGGCGAGCAGGTGCGCGACCTGTCCGCCATCGAACAGGCCGCCCGGGAATTCATGGGCCGACACGGCGGCAAGGCGCTGAACATGAGTGCGATGATCGAGGACTTCCTCGGCCTGATGCGCGAATACCAACTGTTGTTGCCGGCCGACCTGCTGGTGCTGTTCAAGGCGCTGATCACCGCCGATGGCGTACTCACCCGGCTCGACCCGCAACTGGACCTGATAGCCACCGCGCGCCCGGCCATCAGCAAGATGCTCAAGCAGCAGTTCAGTTGGAAACTCGCCCGCCGCCTGGGCCTCGACGGCCTGGAACTGGGCCGTGGCGTCGCCGTCGAACTGCCGCAGCTGACCCGCCTGCTGATCAACCGCCTGAAACACGGCGTGGTCGACCTGCGCCTCGATATGCCGGGCATCGAGCGCCTGGAAAAATCCCTGCGCCTGGCCTCCACCCGCTTGTCCCTGGCCCTGCTGATCAGCGCGCTACTGATCGCCTTCGGCCCGCAGATCGCCGCGGCCGACCCGGCCTGGCAGGGGTTGTCGGTGGTGGGGTGGCTGGCGGGGGTGGCGACCGTGGGTGGGGTGGTGGCGTTTGTCTGGAGTTTGTTCAAGCGGTCTTGAGGGAGGAGTGGGGGATCAGGGCTTTGCCAGATCCCATTGGCACTCTTTCAACCGATTGACATTGGTGTCGCTGTCTTTCATTTGGGCGTGGCCCTTGTTCACATGTTGCGTATTTTTTCATCCGCTTTAAGGATGAACTCTAGCCCGATACCAACGTCTTTCAGCACCTCGGTAACGCGGTCAATGAAGAGTTCGCCTTGTTCTGGTAGTTCGTACAGACCGTTGATACGAATGATGGGGGCTTTGTCTTTGGATGGTGGATAGCTCTCTAGGATTTCACCGCTTTCGATGAATGCGATGTAAGTGTTGATCTTCTCTTGCAGCAATAACAGGTGTTCACCTTGTTGGGTTTTATCACCCCATTCAAGGTGGTCCGTGATAACCAGAATCACGTTATCGGGTTCCCACTCTGGCACTGCAATAATATCTACGACTTTCGTGTCTACGATGGACATGTCTGTTCCCTCAGAGGGCCGGGTCAGGTCGGATGATTTCGACTCTGGTGGGTGGAATAGTGGTGCCTCCGGGGAAGCCGGGTTTACCTTTGCCTACAACGGTCGCACCGGTTTTCTCAATTTCCGGGAAAGCCTTTTTCTGGTTCTTGGTCAATGGTGCGATTTCAGAAGATTTGCATTCAACACATGAGATTTCGCCATCAGCATTCCTGCCCATCATATCAATACGTGTGCGCACTCCACTGTCGGTTTTCACTGTGACTTCACGGGCACTTTCGGGCTTGGTCTTGCTGTACTCGTCATAAGACATGTCCTCAAAAGCCTTACCCTGTTTCCTGTTCTTCTCTAGCTGGACATTGAACACGATGTACAGGGGCTGGATTCCAGACCCTGGCGGGAAGACCAGAATGAAGTCTTTGTAATCAGGCGGGTAGAGCGGGTTGACGATGATGCTATCCGCCTGTTCGGTGGGCGGATAAATCCAGATGTGGGGAGCCTGTGGTGCTGCCTCTAATGGAGGGATCCCCGAAGCACTGGACGGGTCCATGGCTGGTGTCCAGGTCAGGGTGATCCCGTCTCCGAAATCGGCCACCTGCTGAGAGCCCTGAGCCTCGAACCGGGCAACAGGGATCATTTCCCAGTCGCTGCGCTTCTCAGTGTTGTATCCGTAGCCTTTCAGCGTGCCGTCAGCCTGCTGTTCTATGTGCAACCGGACACGTGTGCGGCCTTCCTTGAGCGCTTTGAGCTGTTCGGGTGTGTACAGGCTGCTGTCGCCCAAGCTCGATGGCCAGAGCAACGCGGCTATGCCCGCCAATCCACCTGCAATAACACCCGTGGTAAAAAACGTGGTACCCGCACTCGCGCCTGTTGCCGCAGTACCCGTGCTGATTCCAGCACCTGCCCCAGTGCCAACCCCTGTAGCAGTACCAGCAGTAGCAGCCACTCCACCTAATAGAAGTGTTCCAAGTGCAGCAGGTAACGCGTGACCACTGATTTGCTGGAGAGGGATTTTCCCCGTTGCATCCGCTTCGCGTCCGCCCAGCAAAACGAGCTGCCCGTATTCGCTGATGGCATTGGTGGGAATGGCGGAGCTGGCGTAGTTGATGACCCCATCAGGGAGCTTGCAGGGCTTGGTAAAGGTGCACCCAGCTGTCTGGGGTTTGGCTTCTGCCTTCGGTAGCAGGTCCGGGTATTGCGCCCAGCGTTGAGCGCCCAGATCGACGGGCTCTACCCCCTTGTTGCGATAGCCCTTCGGGGCGTTCGGTACGTAGCCACTCATCCGTGTTTGCGTCCACATTGTCCATAAAGAAGCCCCCGCCAGAGGGGGGAGCGAAGAGCATTTGCAGTTGGCTTAGGGACGCTATTGGATTTGGCTATGGAGGGTCTGTAGGGACAATCTGAAAGATGGTGGCTGGGCCAGGAGGCATCGATAATGTGCTCTGCCTCAGCCCCCTCCAGGAGCATGCCTTACAGGTCGAGAGGGCGAAAATTTGTTATTTTCCGCACCCTCGGTGGCCACTGCCGGCTGCTGTCAATAGAGAGTGAGTGGATGAGCGATTCGTTGCAGGTGATCGATATCGAAGTGGGCGAGGGCAAGGCGGTGGTCAAGGGCGCCTTGATCACCACCCAGTACCGCGGTTTCCTGGAAGACGGCACGCCCTTCGATTCTTCCTGGGAGCGCGGTAAGCCTTTTCAGTGTGTGATCGGCACCGGGCGGGTAATTAAAGGCTGGGACCAGGGCCTGATGGGCATGCAGGTCGGCGGCAAGCGCAAGCTGCTGGTGCCGGCGCATCTGGGCTATGGCGAGCGGTCGATGGGCAAGATCCCGCCGAATGCCAACCTGGTGTTTGAGATCGAGTTGCTGGAAGTCCTGACCCGCGACGATTGATTTCGCCCATCGGCCAGGTCAGGAGATCTGCCTGATCTGGGCGCAACCTTCCTCGGTAAATCCCTCTTTGAAATCGTGTCTCCGTGCTTCGCCTGGCGGGGCTGGGCCGTGGGTGATCGATAGGCAGTGGCGGACGACCGGTGTCATCAAGCCCTTGCATGGGCCCGTGGCATCGGCCAGGATAAGCGCCATATAGGTATAGGGGGTATGGGTATGTCGCACACGCACGCACAGAAAGACGATCTGCTCAAACGGGTCCGGCGCATCCAGGGCCAGATGCAGGCCGTGGAGCGGGCCCTGGAGTCCGGCGCGGAGTGCGCCAAGACCCTGCACCTGGTGGCGGCCACCCGGGGCGCGATCAACGGCCTGATGGGGGAAATCATCGAGGCCCATGCCCTGGAGCATGTGGCCCATCCTGAACTCAGCGATGCCGAACGGGCCAAGGGCGTGAACGAACTGCTCGAAGCCATTCGTCGTTATTCCTGACCGGAGGCCACACCATGCGCCCGACCTTGCCAGCGGCAGGCTTGACCCACGACCACCACTTCCTCGGTGCCGCCCACGATGAAAACGCCCGGCGCACCCTGTGGGTGGTGGCGCTGACCTTCGTCATGATGATTGGCGAAATCGCCGCCGGTTATCTCACCGGTTCCATGGCCTTGCTCGCCGATGGTTTCCATATGGCGACCCACGCCGGGGCCCTGGGCATCGCGGCGGCGGCCTACGGTTTTGCCCGGCGCAATGCCGACAATGCGCGTTTCAGCTTCGGCACCGGCAAGGTCGGCGACTTGGCGGGGTTCGCTTCGGCGCTGATCCTCGGCCTGGTGGCCATCGGCATTGCCGGCGAGTCGCTGTTGCGGCTGTTGCAGCCGACCCAGGTGGCTTTCACCGAGGCGACCGTGATCGCCGTGGCCGGGCTGCTGGTGAACATCGTCAGTGCCTTGCTGCTTTCCGGCGGTCACGCCCATCACGGCCACGGCCACGTTCATCAGCAGGCTCATGAGCATCCGCACGAGCACTCACACGGGCATGGCCATCACCACGACAACAACCTGCGCTCGGCCTATGTCCATGTGCTGGCCGATGCCCTGACCTCGGTCCTGGCCATCGCTGCGTTGCTGGCGGGGCGTTACCTGGGATGGGTCTGGCTCGACCCGGTGATGGGCATCGTTGGCGCGGTGGTGATCGCCCGTTGGGCGTATAGCCTGATGAAGTCCAGCGCGGCGGTGCTGCTCGACACCACGGACGAACAACTGGCCGGCGAGATTCGTCAGTCGGTGGAGGCCGCCGGCGATACGCGTATCACCGACCTGCATGTGTGGCAGGTCGGCCCGCAGGCACGGGCGGCGATTGTCAGTGTGGTGGCGGCCGCCGGTGTCAGCGCCGAGACCATTCGCCAACGTCTGGCGCCAGTCCACGAACTGTCGCACCTCACCCTCGAATATCGCAGCCTGTAACGCTAGGCCCCTGTCTGCACCGCAGGCGGGCAGGGGTAGTTTCTCCCAAGAAAATCCAGTAATCGCAGATTGACCTCTGCGGCCTGTTCGCTCTGGATCCAGTGCCCGCAATCCGCCAGCCGATGCTGTTCCAGGCGCGGCACCTTGCCGGGCATACGCTCCAGCGTGCGGGCTTCCAGCTGGCCCACCGGGTCGCGGTCGCCGATCATGAACAGGGTGGGCTGGCTCACCTGGCATTCGCCCAGGTGTTCGGTCCGTTGCCAGTTGCGCTCGAAGTTGCGGTACCAGTTCAAGGCGCCGCGAAAACCTCGCCCTGCAAAGGTGCGCCGGTACACCGCAAAATCCTCCGGCGTGCACCAGGCGGGCGGTGCGTGGCGCGCAGGCATGCCCTCGAACAGCAGGGCCGACGGGCTTTTTTCATCCAGCAGACGTTCACAGTCGTGCATGAAATGCAGCAGGCTGCGGTCGATGTCGGCGTCCAGTTCCCGCTCGGCGACGCCGGGTTCCTGGAAGTACAGGATGTAGTTGAAACGCTCGGCGAACAGCTCGCGCATGATCTCCACTGCCGGGCGTTTCGGGCGGCCGGCGAAAGGCACCGACAGGGTCACCAGGGCCTTGACCCGTTGCGGCTCCAGCAGCGCCAGGTGCCAGGCCACCACCGCGCCCCAGTCGTGACCGACGATGCAGGCCTGCTCCTGGCCCAGGGCATCCATCGCTTGTTGAATATCGGCGCACAGGGTCAACACGTCATAGGCCGCCACCTCCTCGGGGGCGCTGCTGTCGCCGTAGCCGCGCATCTGCGGGAGCAGCACCCGGTAGCCGGCGGCCGTCAGCGGCGCGACCTGCCGGCGCCACGAATACCAGCACTCGGGAAACCCATGCAGCAGCCACACCGGCGGGCCGTCCAGCGGGCCGGCGGTATGCAGGTGCAATTCGATGCCATTGAGCTTCAGGGCATGTTGGGTGATCTGGCTCATGATCTTGTCCTCCGAGGTCCAGGCCTGACCCTAGGCTCTGTACGAAAAGTGGCTGCGCGCTGGGCGCCTTCGGCGCTACGCAGGCCATGCTGCGTTAAAAACAGGCTCGTGCGCGAGTCCGATCGGAATGCTCATTTAGGCCCCTAAAGTCGAATGCGACCCCAGCCGTTCCTCGCCTGTTTTTGCCTTGCCTGACCTTCGCTCGCCGACTTTTCGTACAGACCCTAGCAGAAGCCCGATGCTCTTCTGAGCACCATTCATTGGTCGAATAGGCGCCCAGCAGTGTTACCCGGCATGGGCCCGGCGGCTGTCCGCCGGCGCCTGCTCGCGCCGGCTCAGCCCGTAGTCGCGCGCCACCTCGGCGACCCGCAGCCGGTAGTCGGCGAACACCTGGGTCCGCCCCAGGGCCTGGGCCGTGCGATGGCGTTCCAGGGTGCGCCAGGCTTCCACCGCTTGCTCGTCGCGCCAGAACGACAGGGACAGCAGCTTGTCCGGCTCGCTCAGGCTCTGGAAACGTTCGATGGAAATGAAGCCGTCGATCTCCAGCAGCAGCGGTTTCAGCGCGGCGGCGAGGTCCAGGTAACGCTGGCGATGTTCCGGGCGGGGCAGGGCTTCGAATATCACGGCGATCATCAGTGCGACTCCGGCAGGCTAGTGAACAAGGGGATACGCCCGTTGAGCGAGGGCTTGTAGGTCCAGGCGATGGGCTGGTCGAGGGTCGATTGCCGCAGCAGCGCACCGACCACCGCGCTGGCGATGGCCAGGGCCAACTCTTGGCCGGGGCATTGGTGGCGACCGCTGCCAAAGCTGAAACTGCGCCGCGCCTCGCGTTCGAGCAGCAGGCGATCCGGCTGCGGGTTCAACTGCGGGTCGCGATTGGCCGAGGCCAGCAGCACCAGCACCACTGCGCCGGGTTCCAGCGTCACCCCGGCGACGCTGCAAGACGCGGTGACGAAGCGCCGGGTGTTCTGCACCGGCGGATCGTGGCGCTGCACTTCGGCCAGCAGGTCGGCGACCCGGGTGGGCGCCGCTCGCAGGTCCGCGAGCAACCGGCGATCGCCCAGCAGGGCGCAGAGGGTATTGCCGATCAGCCCGGCGCTGGCTTCGAAGGTCTGGGACAACAGGCCGATCAGGTTGGCGATCAGGCTGTCGCGGTCCCGAGCGCCGAAGCCTGCGACGATCCGTTGCAACAGCGGGCTGACGGGCGGCTGATCGAGCAGAACCTCAAAGCGTCGAGTCAGTTGTCCGGCTGCCCGGTGGGCGGCATCCCGTTGTGCCCGGTCGCTGGCCGGCGACAGGCAGGCGACAAAGTCCGCTGTCAGCCCGGCAATCGCCGGCAACGTGTGCGCGGCAAAGCCCAGCAGCCCGGCGACCACCGCCACCGGCAGGTGGAACTGGCAGTCATGCAGCCTGGCCGCGGTATCGCTTGGCAGGCCCAGCAGCAGGGCGGCGACCCGCTGGCTGACTTCCTCGGCATGCACCTGTTGCAGGCCCGGCTCGATGGCGGCCCGGGGGCAACGCTGGCGTTCGCCGTCGTTCATCCGCATCAGCAGGCCGAACACTTGGCCGGCGGCACCGCCGACTATGCCCTGGGGCACCGGCTCGTGGGCGGGACGTACCCGGCACTCGGGCTGGGCCAGCACCGCGGCCACCGCTGCGGCGCTGCTGGCCAGCCACATTCCCAGTCCGGGGTCGAAGGCCAGCCCGCCCCGGGCCCGCAGGCTGGCGTAGTAAGGGTAGGGATCGGCGTGGGTGACGGCGGTGATCGGGTCCATGGCGTGCGGCCTTATTCGCGGGGGAGAAGTGTTGCTACTATCGGCAACCTGCGAGGGGCACGATTCGTTCGGGAGCGAAATATGAATGCACAGCAGCACGACAACGCCGTATCCCAGGTCGCCGCGGCCATTGCCGAGCCGGCGCGGACGAAAATGCTCTGCGCGCTGATGGATGGCCACGCGCGCACCAGCACCGAGCTGGCGGCGATCGCCGATGTCAGCGCCTCCACCGCCAGCGCGCACCTGGGCAAGCTCAAGGAATTGGCCCTGGTGCGCCTGCATGTGCAGGGCCGCCACCGTTACTACAGCCTCGCCGACAATCGCGTGGCCCAGGCCCTGGAAGCGCTGATGGTGATCGGCCGCAACGCCGCGCCCGCGTTCAGCCCACGCACTCCGGACCGCCTGCAGTTCGCCCGCACCTGCTACGACCATATGGCCGGCACCCTGGCGGTGCAGTTGCATGACCGCCTGCTCGAGGCCGGCTGGTTGCAGGAGCCGCTGGAGGGCGCCCAGGAGTACGTTCTGAGCCCGGCTGGCGAAGGGTTTTTTGTTGGGCTGGGCATCGATGTGCAAGCTCTGGCCAGCCTGCGCCGGCGCTTTGCCTGCCCGTGCCTGGACTGGAGCATGCGCCGCCCGCACCTGGGCGGGGCGCTGGGGGCGGCGTTGTTGCAGGAGGCGATCCGGCGCAAATGGCTGACCCAGGACCTGGACAGCCGGGCGCTGGGCTTGACCGCCCTGGGGCGCAAGGAGATCGCCAGTCGGTTCGCCGTCCAGCTCGAAGAACCGGACAGCCCGGCCCCGCGTGTCAGGAGCGTCGCCAAACCGGGTCGTCCGGCCGTTACCCAGGTTTCATAGCGGTTATCAACCCCATGGCTGGCGTTGCCGTCAGCCTCCAAATGCAGTCCCGGCTTGGAGTTCTGCCTATGCTCATCGTCTTCAGTGGCCTGCCCGGCAGCGGCAAGACCACCATCGCCCGGGCTCTGGCCAGCCATCTGCGGGCCACCTATCTGCGCATCGACAACATCGAGCAGGCACTGCGCAACGGCGGGCTGGCGGAAGTCGGCAAGGCCGGGTACGACATCGCCAATGCCCTGGCCCGCAGCAACCTCGCCCTGGGCAACCGGGTGGTGGCCGATTGCGTCAATCCGGTCGCCGAGAGCCGCCAGGCCTGGCAGGGCATAGCCGAGGCCGAGCAGAGCCCGCTGCTCAACATCGAGGTGGTCTGCACGGACCTCGCCGAGCACCGGCGCCGGGTGGAAAACCGTGAGGCGGATGTGCCCGGCCTGCGTCCGCCGAGCTGGCAGTCGGTGCTCGATCACGATTACCAGGCCTGGAGCGGCGAGCGCTTGACGCTGGACAGTTCGCTGTTGTCGCCGGCGGAGGCGGTGCGGATCATCGTCGGGCATCTGGAAACCTTGTAGTACCTGACCCACCGCGGCGCCTGGATCGCCAGCAAGCTGGCTCCTACACATTTTACGCTGTGTGCGAGTAGCTATTTATCCGCGAATCCCTGTAGGAGCGAGCTTGCTCGCGATGGCGGCGTGCCTGATTCACCGTGGTGCCTGCATCGCGAGCAAGCTGCGCTCCTACAGGTTCGGTGGTGGGGGTAGGGCGGCGATAAATCCTGGCTGATTGCACCCAATCAATAAACACTGGAATGAAGACTTCGGTGGATAACGTCGGCGAACGTTATTCCTTCGGGCGCGAACCGTGCGCAGTCGGAAATGCCCGGTTCAATTATGTCCGACACTTTTACAAACTAGCGCTGGCGAAAAGCTGAAATTGCGCCAATAGTTGGCGCTATTGGGTGTTTCGTTCGCCGTTGGTGCGTTTTCCGGACCGCTAATGGTGCGCTGTTCTTTCTCTCGGCAGGCCGCGTCAACTCTTGCTTTGTGCAAAGCAATAACAGCTGCTTTGCCAAAAATCCCCGTGTCAGGGCAAAAAAACCTTCCTCGACAGTTTCTGCACTTTTTTCGTTCGCGCCAGTGTTGTGCAAAGCCGTTCAGGCGGCTTTGCGGATAAAACGTTTCAGCGTCAACCGGGGACGGGGCCCCGTGGTTGAGTGAAAAATGCCGTCAAGCGGGCGTTTTTTCACCCTTGGGGACTTTATTCGCAAGGAGGCGGGGTTTGGGCACAGCGATTGCTACAGCAGATAAACAGCCTTCGAATTCCAGTGAAGTGTGCTGTCGAAGTTTCGGAAAACTTTCAGATTGAAAGTTCACATTAAAACGAAAAAGGAGGTGACGAGTTCCACAACCAATGGACGTCATCGCGGGCGATCCATTGCCGAAAATCCATACGGGAAGTTTCGCCAGGCGACTGGCGTCAATAAGTGGGGGTATTTCCGCCAGCATCGAGCGGAATATTCAAGCCGCACAATGAGGTGCTCAACAGAACAGTTTCTATCGCACAGCGTAAGGCCCGATTTATTGAAACAGAGAGTTTAAATAAAAAAGCCGTTTAAACCACGGCGAGGAGTTGGGGTATGTCCCGTGCTTTTTTTAACGAAATGTATGATGCGAGTGGTGGCTGCCGCCCACATTACCAGGAGTTCGCCCGCTGGCTGGCGGACACCCCAGTGGAGCTGCTGGACCAGCGTCGGCGCGAAGCCGACCTGCTGTTCCACCGCGCTGGCATCACCTTCACGTTGTACGGTGACGAGCAAGGCACTGAACGGCTGATTCCCTTCGACATCATCCCGCGCAGCATCAAGGCCAGCGAATGGCGGAACGTCGAGCGCGGCTGCATCCAGCGGGTCCAGGCATTGAACATGTTCCTGGCCGATATCTACCACGGGCAACGCATTCTCAAGGAGGGCATCATCCCGGCCGAGCAGGTGCTGGCCAACGAGGGTTACCAGGTGGCGATGCGCGGCCTGGATTTGCACCGCAATATCTATTCGCACATCTCCGGCGTCGACCTGGTGCGCGACGGCGACGGCAGCTACTACGTGCTGGAAGACAACCTGCGCACCCCCAGCGGCGTGAGCTACATGCTCGAAGACCGCAAGATGATGATGCGCCTGTTCCCCGAACTCTTCGCCGCGCAACGGGTGGCGCCCATCGACCACTACCCGAACCTGTTGCTCGATACCCTGAAAAGCTCCAGCCCGCTGGACAACCCGACGGTGGTGGTACTGACCCCGGGGCGCTTCAACAGCGCCTATTTCGAGCATGCGTTCCTGGCCCGGGAGATGGGCGTGGAACTGGTAGAGGGCGCCGACCTGTTCGTGCGCGACGACCGCGTATTCATGCGCACCACCTCCGGTGCCCAGGCGGTGGATGTGATCTACCGCCGCCTCGACGACGCCTTCCTCGACCCTTTGTCGTTCAACCCCGATTCCATGCTCGGCGTGCCCGGGCTGATCGCCGCCTACCGTTCCGGCAACGTGGTGCTGGCCAACGCGGTGGGCACCGGGGTGGCGGACGACAAGTCGATCTACCCCTATGTCGACGAGATGATCCGCTTCTACCTGAGCGAGGAACCGATCCTGAAGAACGTGCCGACCTGGCAATGCCGCAAACCCGAGGAACTGTCCCACGTACTGGCCAACCTGCCGGACCTGGTGGTCAAGGAAACCCAGGGTTCCGGCGGCTACGGCATGCTGGTGGGGCCGGCGGCCACCGCGGCGGAGATCGAAGACTTCCGCGCCCGGCTCAAGGCCCGCCCCGAAGCCTATATCGCCCAACCCACCCTGTGCCTGTCGACCTGCCCGACCTTTGTCGAGAACGGCATTGCCCCGCGGCATATCGACCTGCGTCCGTTCGTCCTGTCGGGCAGCGAAACCCGCCTGGTGCCGGGCGGCCTGACCCGCGTGGCCTTGCGTGAAGGCTCGCTGGTGGTGAACTCGTCGCAGGGCGGCGGCACCAAAGACACCTGGGTCGTGGAGGATTGACCGATGCTTTCAAGAACCGCTGCAGACCTCTACTGGATGTCCCGTTACCTGGAGCGCGCCGAGAACCTGGCGCGCATGCTCGAAGTCAGTTACTCGCTGTCGCTGATGCCCCAGGCGGGGCGTAGCGACGGGCATGCCGAGCTGGCGATGTCGCTGCTGGCCGCCGGCACCCTGGACGACTACAACCAGCGTTACGGCGAACTGAACACCGAACGCATGTTGCACTTCTTCGCCCTCGACGAGACCAACCCCGGCAGTATCTATTGCTGCCTGCGGGCGGCGCGGACCAACGCCCACGCGGTGCGCGGGCGCATCACCGCCGACATGTGGGAAAACATCAACGCCACCTGGCTGGAGATGCGCAACATCGCCAAGAGCGGCCTGGGGCGCTACGGCATCAGCCATTTCTGCGAGTGGGTCAAGGAGCGTTCGCACCTGTTCCGTGGCGCGACCTCGGGCACCATCATGCGCAACGACGCCTATTGCTTCATTCGCCTGGGCACCTTTATCGAGCGGGCCGACAACACCCTGCGCCTGCTGGATGCGCGCTACGAAATGTTCGGGGAGGAGTCGGAGGAGGTCAGCGACAACTCGGCCCGCGGCTACTACCAGTGGAGCGCCTTGCTCCGCGCCCTGTCCTCGTTCGAGGCGTTCAACGAGATCTACCGCAACGCGCCGGGGGCCGAGCAGGTGTCCGAGATGCTGCTGTTGCGCGCCGACGTACCACGCTCGCTGCATGCCTGCGTCGAGGAGCTGGACCAGATCCTCGCCAGCCTGCCGGGCAACAACGGCCGTCCGGCCCAGCGCCTGGCCGCCGAGCTGAACGCGCGCCTGCGCTACACCGGGATCGACGAGATCCTCGCGTCGGGCTTGCACCTGTGGCTGAGCGATTTCATCGCGCAGATCCGTCACCTGGGGCAGACCGTCCACGAATCCTATCTGGAGGTTGTATGAAACTTTCCATACGCCACGACACCACCTACAGCTACGCTGATGAAGTCTGCACCAGCATCCAGTTCCTGCGCCTGACCCCGCAGAACAGCGAGCGCCAGCACATCCTCGAGTGGCACCTGGAACTGCCGCGCCTGGTGCGCAGCCAGCTCGATCCCTACGGCAATATCCTGCACGTGCTGACCATGGACGAACCCCATGGCGCCCTGGTCCTGAGCGCCTATGGCCAGGTGGAAATCGACCAGGCCCGGGAGGTGGAACACGACAGCCAGTCGCCGCTGCCGTTCCTGCGCAGCAGCCCGCTGACCAAGGCCGACGCGGCCCTCGGCGCCTTTGCCGCGCAGCATTGCGGCACCCGGCGCGACCGCGCGGCGCTGATCGAGCTGATGCATGCCCTGGCCACGCACATGGTCTACAGCCCGGGCGCGACCACGGTGGACACCACCGCGGCCGAGGCTTTCGCCGGCCGGGTCGGGGTCTGCCAGGACCACACCCATGCGTTCCTGGCCTGCGTCCGTGGCCTGGGGATTCCCGCGCGTTATGTCTCCGGCTACCTGTGCACCGAAGACGAAAACCACCTGGCCAGCCACGCCTGGGCGGAGGCCTGGATCGACGGCGGCTGGTACAGCTTCGACGTGACCAACCGCCTGGCGCGGCCCGAGCGGCACCTGAAGCTGGCGGTCGGCCTCGACTACCTCGACGCCTGCCCGGTGCGCGGCATGCGTCGCGGCGGTGGCGCCGAGCACATGCTGGCACAGGTCCAGGTGAACTCGATGTTCCAGGTCCAGCACCAGTAGCCGCGACCTTTTCCGCACCATCGGGCATGCCGGCCCCGGCATGCCCACCCCTTGGGGCGCAGTAGCCCTGCGTGGCCCGTCATCTGTGCTCTCTGTCGTCGGACTTTCTCAGCGACTTTCGGACTTTTCCTAAAGACAGTCTTTCCTCCCGGTCCCTAGCATGCGCCGCTCCGCAGGCCTGCAACGCAGCAAGCCAGGCGGGGAAAGGAAAGCAACGTTCAAGGGCAAGTCATGAAGAAATACACCACGGTCTTAAGCCTCTTGCTGGCGATGACCGGTTGTACCAGCAGCCACCAAGACACCTCCGAGGCAAGGCTTACGGAGAACGAGGGCTACGTCCTTTCGAAAGGCGAAAGGGCGGTGGCGCAGAACCATCGGATCCGTTTCCTGGTCCTGCACTACACCGCGCTCGATCAGGCGCAGTCCTTCGAAACGCTGACGCGATCGGAACACGTCAGCGCCAACTACCTGATTCCCGACCGGCCGAAGACCTACAAGGGCTTGCCGGTGGCCGACCAGTTGGTCGATGACCACGACCGCTCCTGGCACGCGGGAGTGAGCCAGTGGAAGAACCGCAGCAACCTGAATGACACCTCGCTCGGGATCGAGATCGTCAACGCTGGCTGGGACAAGGACACCGGCCAGTTGCTGGGCGAGCCCTACAACGAGCGCCAGATAGAACTGCTGATCAGCCTGACCCGGGACCTGGTCAGGAAGTACGACATACAGCCGACGGACATCGTCGGGCACTCGGATATCGCCCCCGGGCGCAAGATCGATCCGGGGCCGTTCTTTCCCTGGAAACGGCTTGCCGAAGCCGGCATTGGCGCCTGGCCCGACGAGCGCACCATCGACGACTACCTGGCTCGCTTCAGCGTGTCGCCGCCGAGCATGGTCCAGGTCACGAAGGCGCTGCAAACCTATGGTTATGGCTATCTGGACCAACAACCGGAAAGGGTGGTGGAAGCCTTCCAGATGCGCTTTAACCAGGAGAATGTCAGCGGGATCGTGGATATCCGCACGGCTGCCATCCTGTTTTCCCTGATCGACAAATATCACGGCAAGGACAAGGCAAGCGCCATTCTGCTGCCGCCGGAAGTGGCGGCTCTCGGCTAGGGGCACAGGTTTCGGCGCCCATGAAAAAAGCCCGCCGATCACGCAAGTGAAAGGCGGGCTTTTTGCTACCGGGGGGCGTCAGGTCAGACCTTGACGATCCAGCCGGCTGGCGCTTCGACGTCGCCGGTCTGTACGCCGGTCAGCTCTTTGTAGAGCTTCTGGGTGATCGGGCCGACTTCTTTTTCGCTGTAGAACACGTGCAGCTTGTCCTGGTACTCGATGCCGCCGATCGGCGTGATCACCGCGGCGGTGCCGCAGGCGCCGGCTTCCTTGAAGTCCGACAGCTTGTCGATCAGCACGTCGCCTTCGATCACTTCCAGGCCCAGGCGGGTCTTGGCCAGTTCGATCAGCGACAGGCGGGTGATGCCCGGCAGTACCGACGGCGACTTCGGCGTGACGAATTTGTCGTCGTGGGTGATGCCGAAGAAGTTGGCCGAACCGACTTCCTCGATCTTCGAGTGGGTCAAAGGGTCCAGGTAGATGCAGTCGGCGAAGTGCTTCTTCTTGGCTTCCGAACCTGGCATCAGGCTGGCGGCGTAGTTGCCACCGACCTTGGCCGCGCCGGTGCCTTGTGGCGCCGCGCGATCGTAGGTGGAGATCAGGAAGTTGTGCGGGGTCAGGCCGCCCTTGAAGTAGGCGCCGACCGGAATGGCGAAGATCGAGAAGATGAACTCGGGGGCGGTACGCACGCCGATGTTGTCACCCACGCCGATCACGAACGGGCGCAGGTACAGCGCGCCGCCGGTGCCGTAAGGCGGGATGAAGCGCTCGTTGGCGCGAACCACTTGCTTGCACGCTTCGACAAACTGCTCGGTGGACACCTGCGGCATCAGCAGGCGCGCGCAGCTGCGCTGCATGCGGGCGGCGTTCTGGTCCGGGCGGAACAGGTTGATCGAACCGTCCTTGCAGCGGTAGGCCTTCAGGCCTTCGAAGCACTGCTGGCCATAGTGAAGGGCGGTGGAGCCTTCGCTGATGTGCAGCACGTTATCTTCGGTCAGGGTGCCTGTGTCCCACTCGCCGTTCCGCCAGTGCGACAGATAGCGCTTGTCTGTCTTGATGTAGTCAAAACCCAGCTTGTCCCAATTGATGCTTTCGTTACCCATGACACCCTCTATCGCTTAACAACCGTCGCAACGGCTCAAGGCTTCTGACGTTTTTTGGATGGGCACAACAATACTGCATTCCGGGGGGGCACCGCATCCCGGGCGATGGGAGGGGCAGCAAAAAAACCTGGCCTGCTCATGAACCCTCCTGTCGTCCCGTGGAGCGCCCTGTAGCCGCTGCCGAAGGCTGCGATCGGCCTCGAAGAGGACGTGCTCTTGAGATCCTTGAAGGCCCTGCGGGCCTTATCGCAGCCTGCGGCAGCGGCTACAGGGTGTTGCCTCCCGGTGTGGCGTTTACAGATGCAACGCGTGGCCCAGGGCCCGCAATGCCGCTTCCTGCACCGCCTCGCCCAGGGTCGGGTGGGCGTGGATGGTGCCGGCGATATCTTCCAGGCGCGCGCCCATTTCCAGGGACTGGCCGAAGGCCGTGGACAGCTCGGACACGCCGACGCCCACCGCCTGCCAGCCGACAATCAGGTGATTGTCACGGCGTGCCACCACCCGCACGAAACCGCTTTTCGATTCCAGGGTCATGGCGCGGCCGTTGGCGGCGAACGGGAAGCTCGACACGATGCAGTCCAGGCCGGCGGCCTTGGCCTCGTCCGGGGTCTTGCCGACCACCACCAGTTCCGGGTCGGTGAAGCACACCGCGGCAATGGCCGTCGGGTTGAATTCCCGATGCTGGCCGGCGATCAGCTCGGCGACCATCTCGCCCTGGGCCATGGCCCGGTGCGCGAGCATCGGTTCGCCGGCGAGGTCGCCGATCGCCCAGACATTGCGCATGCTGGTCTGGCAGCGCTGGTCGATGCGCAGGGCCGAGCCGTTCATCTCCAGGTTCAGCGCTTCGAGGTTCCAGCCCTGGGTGTTCGGCTTGCGCCCGACCGCCACCAGCACCTGGTCGGTTTCCAGGTTCAGGCTGTCGCCGTTCGGGTCACGCACCTGCAAGGTGTGGGTGCCGGCATCGAAGCCTTCGACGCTGTGCTTGAGGTAGAGCTTGATCCCCAGTTGCTTCACCGATTCGAGTACCGGTTGGGTCAGCTCGCTGTCGTAGGCCGGCAGGATACGCTCCTGGGCCTCGACCACGCTGACCTCGGCGCCGAGCTTGCGGTAGGCGATGCCCAGCTCCAGGCCGATATAGCCGCCGCCGACCACAATCAAGCGCTTGGGCAGGGCCTTGGGCGCCAGGGCTTCGGTGGAGGAGATGATCGGCCCGCCAAGCGGCAGCATCGGCAGGTTGACGCTTTTCGAACCGGTGGCCAGCAGCAGGTGCTCGCACTGGATGCGGGTGTGGGCGCCTTCGATGTCCACGGTCTTGCCGTCGACGACCCTGGCCCAGCCATGGATCACCTGGACCTTGTGCTTTTTCAGCAGGGCGGCGACGCCAGTGGTCAGGCGGTCGACGATGCCATCCTTCCATTCCACGCTTTTGCCGATGTCCAGGGTCGGCGCCGAGACATTGATGCCCAGGGCCGAGCCCTGGCTGTGATGGCGGGTCTGCTGGAACTGCTCGGCGACATGGATCAGCGCCTTGGACGGGATGCAGCCGATGTTCAGGCAGGTGCCGCCCAGCGCCTGGCCTTCCACCAGGATGGTCGAGATGCCCAGCTGGCCGGCGCGGATCGCCGCCACATAACCGCCAGGACCGCCGCCGATGATCAGCAATGTAGTGTTCAGAGTTTGTTGCATGGGTTACTCCAGAAACAGGCTGGCGGGTTGTTCGAGCAGGCCGCGAATGGCCTGGATGAAGAGCGCCGCGTCCATGCCGTCGACCACCCGGTGATCGAAGGAACTGGAGAGGTTCATCATCTTGCGGACCACGATCTGGCCTTTGATCACCATCGGCCGTTCGACGATCTTGTTCACCCCGACGATCGCCACTTCCGGCAGGTTCAGCACCGGCGTGCTGACGATGCCGCCCAGGGCGCCGAGGCTGGTCAGGGTGATGGTCGAGCCGGACAGTTCGTCGCGGGCTGCCTTGCCGCTGCGCGCGGCTGTAGCCAGGCGCGCGATTTCCGCGGCGCTGTCCCACAGGCTGCGGGCTTCGGCATGGCGCACCACCGGCACCATCAGGCCGACGTCGCTTTGCGTGGCCACCCCGACATGCACCGCGCCGTGGCGGGTGATGACCTGGGCTTCGTCGTCGTAGCGCGCGTTGATCTGCGGGAAGTCGCGCAGGGCCACGACCAGGGCCCGCACCAGGAATGGCAGCAGGGTCAGCTTGCCGCGGGTGGCGCCGTGTTTTTCATTGAGGTGCGCGCGCAGTTCTTCCACGGCGGTGACGTCGATTTCCTCGACATAACTGAAGTGGGCGGCGCGCTGGGTGGCTTCCTGCATGCGCTGGGCGATCTTGCGGCGCATGCCGATCACCGGGATCTGCTCCTCGTCGTAACGCTGGGCATAGCCGGACGGCGCCGAGCCGCTCAGGGCGCGCTGATTGCCCTGGGCCAGGTAGGCGTCCAGGTCTTCGTGGAGGATGCGGCCGGCCGGGCCGCTGCCCTGCACCAGGCGCAGCTGGATGCCCAGGTCCAGCGCATGCTTGCGCACGGCCGGGGAGGCCAGCGGGCGCTCGTCGGCGTCGCGGGCTACCGGCGCCTGTGGCGCGGGGCGGCAAGCGGCGGCGGGTTTGCTTTCGACCACTGGCGCGGCCTCGACCTTGGGCGCTGCTACCGCGGGTGCTGCTTCTTTAATAGCCGCGGGTTCCTTGACCAGCTGATCGGATGCCTTGAGGTTGCCGGCGCCTTCGACCTCGATGCTGATCAATATGCTGCCCACTGCCATGACTTCGCCGGGCTGGCCGCCCAGGGAGAGGACCTTGCCGTGCACCGGGGAGGGGATATCGACCATGGCCTTGTCGGTCATGACGTCGGCCAGCACCTGGTCCTCGACCACCAGGTCGCCGACCTTGACGTGCCACTGCGCCAGTTCTACTTCTGCGATGCCTTCGCCGATGTCCGGCATCTTGATTACGTGCGTGCCCATTCAGACCTCCATGACCCGTTGCAAAGCCGCGCCCACTCGGGACGGGCCAGGGAAATACGCCCATTCCTGCGCGTGCGGGTAGGGGGTGTCCCAACCGGTCACGCGCTCGATAGGCGCTTCCAGGTGGTGGAAGCAGTGTTCTTGCACCAGCGACACCAGCTCGGCGCCGAACCCGCAGGTGCGGGTGGCCTCATGGACCACCACGCAGCGGCCGGTCTTTTTCACTGACTTGACGATGGTTTCCAGGTCCAGCGGCCACAGGCTGCGCAGGTCGATGACTTCGGCGTCGATCCCGGTTTCCTCGGCGGCCACTTGCGAGACATACACCGTGGTGCCGTAGGTCAGCACGGTGACGTCCTTGCCCGGCCGGGCGATGGCGGCGACGTCCAGCGGCACCTTGTAGTAGCCGTCCGGCACCTGGGCCGAGGGGTGTTTCGACCAGGGGGTTACCGGGCGGTCGTGGTGGCCGTCGAACGGGCCGTTGTACAGGCGCTTGGGCTCCAGGAAGATCACCGGGTCATCGTTTTCGATGGAGGCGATCAGCAGGCCCTTGGCGTCGTAGGGGTTGGACGGCATCACGGTGCGCAGGCCGCAGACCTGGGTGAACATCGCCTCGATGCTCTGGCTGTGGGTCTGGCCGCCGTAGATGCCGCCGCCGCAGGGCATGCGCAGGGTCATGGGCGCGGTGAACTGGCCGGCGGAGCGATACCGCAGGCGCGCGGCTTCGGAAATGATCTGGTCCGAGGCCGGGTAGACGTAGTCGGCGAACTGGATTTCCGCCACCGGGCGCAGGCCGTAGGCGCCCATGCCGACGGCGACGCCGACGATGCCGCTTTCCGAGATCGGTGCGTCGAACACCCGCGAGGTGCCGTACTTGGTCTGCAGGCCCTCGGTGCAACGGAACACGCCGCCGAAATAACCGACGTCCTGGCCGAACACCACCACGTTGTCGTCACGCTCTAGCATCACATCCATGGCCGAGCGCAGGGCCTGGATCATGGTCATGGTGGTCGTGGTCATGGCGGTGTCCAACTGGATATTGTTGTTGTGGTCGTTCATGTCAGATTCCCAGTTGCTGGCGTTGGCGCTTGAGGTGCTCGGGCATTTCCTTGTACACGTCCTCGAACATGGTCGCGGCGCTGGGGATCTGCCCGCCGGCGAGGGTGCCGAACTGCTCGGCCTGTTTCTGCGCGGCGATGACTTCGGCTTCCAGCTCGGCACTGACCGCGGCGTGTTCCTCTTCGGACCACTGGCCGATCTTGATCAGGTGCTGCTTGAGGCGGGCGATCGGGTCGCCAAGGGGGAAGTGGCTCCAGTCGTCGGCCGGGCGGTACTTGGACGGGTCGTCGGAAGTGGAGTGCGGGCCGGCGCGGTAGGTGACCCATTCGATCAGGGTCGGGCCGAGGTTGCGCCGGGCGCGTTCGGCGGCCCAGCGGGACGCGGCGTAGACCGCGATGAAATCGTTGCCGTCCACCCGCAGCGAGGCGATGCCGCAACCGACGCCGCGTCCGGCGAAGGTGGTGGCTTCACCGCCGGCGATGGCCTGGAAGGTGGAGATCGCCCACTGGTTGTTGACCACGTTGAGGATCACCGGCGCGCGGTACACGTGGGCGAAGGTCAGGGCGGTGTGGAAGTCCGACTCGGCGGTGGCGCCGTCGCCGATCCAGGCCGAGGCGATCTTGGTATCGCCCTTGATCGCCGAGGCCATGCCCCAGCCCACGCCCTGCACGAACTGGGTGGCCAGGTTGCCGGAGATGGTGAAGAAACCGGCTTCTTTCACCGAGTACATGATCGGCAGCTGGCGGCCCTTGAGCGGATCGCGCTCGTTGGATAGCAGCTGGCAGATCATGTCCACCAGCGGCACGTCGCGGGCCATCAGGATGCTTTGCTGGCGGTAGGTGGGGAAGCACATGTCGTCGATGTTCAGCGCCAGGGCCTGGGCGCTGCCGATGGCTTCCTCGCCGAGGCTCTGCATGTAGAACGACATCTTCTTCTGGCGCTGGGCGACCACCATGCGGTTGTCGAAGGTCCGGGTCTTGAGCATGGCGCGCATGCCCTGGCGCAGGACCTCGGCCGGCACGCCTTCGGCCCATTCGCCCAGGGCATTGCCCTGGTCGTCGAGCACGCGAATCAGGCCACGGGCCAGGTCGGCGGTGTCGGCGGGTTCTACATCGATTGGGGGTTTGCGCACCGTGCCGGCGTCGGTCAGACGCAGGTAGGAGAAGTCGGTTTTGCAACCGGGACGGCCTGAGGGTTCGGGCACGTGCAGGCGCAGCGGTTCGTACGCTTGGGTCATGGCTTGTCTACGCTCGATCTTGTGAATTTCTTGTAGTGGGCGCGCTTAGCTGACAGTCATTCTTTGGGTAAAAGAAATCTTGTCCTACAACAATCATAGGCCGGGCCAAGGAGAATATTTATCTCTGTTTCGTTGCGCTCAGGATGATTTGCAGATAAAAAATCTGCATAAACATAAAAATCAGGTTGATTTGTCTCATGCGCAAACTGGACCGTACCGACATCGGCATTCTCAACAGCCTCCAGGAGAACGCCCGCATCACCAACGCCGACCTCGCCCGTTCGGTGAACCTTTCGCCCACCCCGTGCTTCAACCGCGTGCGCGCCATGGAGGAGCTGGGGCTGATCCGCGAGCAGGTGACCCTGCTGGATGCCGACCTGCTGGGGCTGCACGTCAACGTGTTCATTCACGTCAGCCTGGAGAAGCAGGTGGAAGAGGCGCTGCAGCATTTCGAAGAGGCCATTGCCGACCGCCCGGAAGTCATGGAGTGCTACCTGATGGCCGGCGATCCGGACTACCTGATCCGCGTGCTGGTGCCGACCATTCAGGCCCTGGAGCGCTTCATGATGGACTTCCTGACCAAGGTCCCCGGCGTGGCCAACATCCGCTCCAGCTTCGCCCTCAAGCAGGTGCGCTACAAGACCGCGCTGCCGCTGCCGGCCAATGGCTTGACCCTGGGCAGTTGATGGGGGAACGGCAGGCCCGGCCTCTCGCGAGCAAGCTCGCTCCTACAAGGGGTGTGTAGGAGCGAGCTTGCTCGCGATGACAATCGACGGGGCGCCATCGAACCTGGCCTTGACCCCCGTCTTTGAGCCCAACCATAAGGCTTCAATCGTTGTAAGCCGCCTCGGTGTTATCGATCAGCGGGTTCTTCTCCGTCAGCACGATCTGCGCGATCCGGTTCTTGCGCATAAAGCTCACCTTCGGATGGGACTGGGCGTAGCGGATAAAACGTTCCACCGCTTCGACCATCGCCGGCGTGCCGCCGATCCTGTCGTGCAGGCTCACCGACATCATCCGCCGCCGGTTCGCGCCTTCGGCGTACAGGCGATCGAACTCCAGCACCAACTGCTGATAGAACTGCTCGGCGGAGAAGTGCCGGCCCTCGATCAGCACGATGTCGTTGTTGCGCAGGGTGTAAGGCACCACGGCGAATTTCTTGCCACGTACCAGGGTAACGAAAGGTTCGTCACGGCTGACATCGTCGATGTGGTAGGTGAAATTCAGATCCTGCAACACTTTCAGGGTGTTGGGGCTGCGCCGCAGCCAGTTGGCGTTGTAGCCGACCGAGCGCTGGCCGGTGAGCTTTTGCACCGCGTCCACGCCATCGCCGATGAACTGTTTTTCCTGGGCGTAACTCATGTTGTAAGAGTCGGCCCAACGCATGCCGTGGGCCGCCACCTCATGGCCACGCTCGGCGATGGCCTTGACCAGCTCCGGGTGTTTCAACGCGGCTTCGCCGACCACATGGGAGGTGACCTTGATGCCGGTGCGGTCCCACAGGTCGAGCAGGCGCCACAGGCCTTCCTTGTAGCCGTAGTCGAACCAGGTGTTGGCCGGCAGGTCGGGGTAGCCCTTGGGCAGTGGGCTTGCGGAAAACGGGCTTTCGGCGCCCTCCGGCTGGCCACCGGTCTCGAACTGCATGGAAAACGACAGCACCAGCTGCGAGCCGTCCGGCCAAGGACGCTCCTGGGCGAACGCCAGGGCCGGCGCCAGCAGGCTGAGGGCGAGCAGGCGCTTGAGCCAGTGCACGTATTTGTGGGGGGACATGGTGGCACTCCTTGAGGAAAAAGTGCCGATAGGCTGGCATCAGGCTTTTTCCTGAAACATCCCCTCGAAGCCAGATCACCTTTAAAGAAAATTTACCAATCGAGCCGGGATGGGTCTTGCTGTGCGTGTTCAAGCTCAAGCGCGATAAGCTTGCCCGTTGAGTCGCACACCGAGCCATAGCCGAGGTTTGGTTCTCCGTTCACAATGGTCCGCGTATTGGCGGACTGGGCGTTTGAGAACGCTCCGATTCTTCTGCTGCTACCGACCAGGAAAAACAGGTCCCGTAAAATACAGGCGCTTGCCTCTTTCTCGAGCGAATCATTCAAAGCCCAAGGCACTGATAAAAGCCATGCATAGGCTGTTATTGTCTTCTCATTGAAATCTTCTACTTTGCTGGACATCTTCGCTATGAAGAAAAACACGACCCCCGAGCAACAGGCGCTGATCAGTCAGCTGGAGCAAATTGCAGAAGGCTTGAGCCAGACCTTCAGCCCATTTTGCGAAGTGGTACTGCACGACCTGCGAGATCCCGAGCACGCCATACTGGCTATTCACAATAATCTTTCCGGCAGGATGGTTGGACATCCCGCTACCGAATTGGGACTTGCTCGAATTGCCGACCCCGCTTACCCCCAGGTAATTGCCAATTATCCCAATCATTTCAAAGATGGCCGCCAGGCCAAAAGCACATCGATTGGCATCAAGGATTCCACAGGGCGTTATGTGGCCGCGCTCTGTATGAATATCGACCTGACCCTGTTCAGAAGCCTGCAGGGCATGCTCGATCAGTTCGGGGCCTTCAGCGGCGAACGTCCCCATGAGTCGCTCGAGTCGAGCGGTGCAGAGTCGATTCGAGCGCGCATCGATCAGTTTGCCGCACGCATGGCCACCACTCCCCGTGCCCTGAAGGCGGGCGATCGAAGGGCTCTGCTCCAGGAACTGAAGGAGTGCGGTCTGCTGGACATCAAAAAAGCCATGGAGACGGTGGCTTCACACCTCGGCGTATCGCGCGCAACGGTGTATAGCGATACGAAGTGATTGGCACCTCATGCGCTCCTGGCCACACGGGGCAGCGTTGACCCGATCGGTAGATTGAAACGATCGGCGTCAGACGTATCGTCCTCAATCCTTTGGGAAGTCGGCGCTTCCCGATCCAGCGATTGGCGCCAGGCATCGAGGTGCCTTCGCACCTCGACCCCGGTGGGTTACATACGGGCCACAGCCTCAATCTCGACCAGATAGCCATGGTGCAGTTCTGGTACCGGCACTACGGCGCGCGCCGGACGATGGCTGCCCAGCATTTCGCAATAGATCTCGTCGAAGGCTGGCCAATGCTTTATGCCCGCCACATACACAGTGACCTTGACCAAGTCAGAGGCAGTGCGGCCTGCGGCATTGAGAATCGCCAACAGATTGCTGAGGGCTATGTGTGCTTGTTCGGTGAACGAGGCCTCGATGTTGTGAGTGCCATCGGGACTGACGGGAAGCTGACCCGAAATGTACAGCGAGTCTTGGTGAATGACCGCTTGCGAGTAATGGCCGGCAGGAGGGGAAGCGGTATCGGTGCTTACAATTTTCATGAGTAACCTTATATAGAGGGGAGCCGATGCGGTAGGCCATGCAACCCATCCGCTCCCGGTGTTCGATTGAATGGCGGTGCCATGGGTTTTTGTAAGGGTCGGTTAAACGGCTTGCAGGCTTTTCTCGGTATCGTTTGCTGCCTCGATCGGGTCCGCATTACCCTGTCGCCCGATGACAGCGGTAGCGACGCCGCAGCCAAAGACGTTGGTGGCGGTGCGTCCCATGTCCAGGACTGGATCAACGGCGAGGATGAGCAGCAGGCCCGCTTCCGGAAGGCCGATCATCGGCAGGCCCGCAGCCAGGACGACCAGCGAGCCACGCGCTACCCCCGCAGTTCCTTTACTGATAACCAGCAGCGTCAACAGCACCATGATCTGGTGGGAGAACGTCATTTCGATGTTGTACGCCTGGGCGATGAACATCACGATGAAGGATTGGTACATCATCGAGCCGTCCAGGTTGAATGAGTAACCTAGCGGCAGGACGAAGCTGCTCACGCGCTTGTTGGCGCCGAACGTGTCCAGGGCGGCAATGGTTTTCGGGTACGCGGCCTCGCTGCTAGCCGTGGAGAACGCGATCAGCAGCGGTTCACGCATGTGCTTGAACAGGTGCTTGATACGGGGCCCGAGGGCCAGATAGCCGGCAAGCGTGATCAGCGTCCAGAGTAGCGCCAAGCCGAGGAAATACTGTCCCACCATCTTGCCAAAGGTCACGACCATACCCAGGCCATGCACGGTGACAGTGGCGGCGATGGCTGCAAAAACGGCCAGAGGAGCCACATACATCACGTAGTCAGTGACCCTGAACATGACATTGGCCAGCTCTTCGAGGATATCCACGATGAACTGGCCTTTGCCCTTGACGAACGCCAGTGCGGATCCGAAGAACAGGGAAAACACAACGATCTGCAGCACTTCGTTGCTACCCATTGCCTCAATGATGCTTCGAGGGAATACATGGGTGAGAAAGAGCGGCAGGCTAAAGGCGGAAGTGTTCAGGCCGCTATTCACTGCGTCACCGCTAACCGCCAGGTTCAGACCCGTTCCAGGCTGGAAAAAGTTGGCAAGGAGCAAGCCAATCGACAGCGATACCAGGGAAGCGATCATGAACCAGGTAATGGCTTTGAAGCCAACGCGGCCCATCGAACCGTTTCCCGACATGCTGGCCACGCCGGTAACCAGTGTGGCGAGCACCAGGGGTGCGATGACCATTTTGATCAGGCGTAAAAACACGTCAGTGACCAGGTTCAGGTATCCGGCAACTTCTTTGGCTGCCGCCGTATCGAGTTGACTATGAAGCATGCCCCCCAGGACGACGCCGGAAATCATCGCAATGACAATTGCTTTAACGAGAAGACGGCTTTTCATGTGCACCTCTTTTTTATTGTGGCTATATCTATAGCCATGTTATCGGGCTGAATATGTTCATTGAATTTCGGCAAGACGATGCCGTCAGGCGCTGTTGAACGCCTGATGTTCTTCAATGGATAAAGCGCGCTGTCTTAAAGCTGGAGAAACTTTCCAAACTTGTCGATATCAATGTTGCCGCCGGTAATGATGATGCCGACGCGTTTGCCTTGAAGTTCATTCCTTAACTTTCTTGCGGCGGCAAGCCCCAGGCATCCGGTGGGTTCAACCACGGTTTTCATGCGCTGGGCAAAGAACTTCATTGCACAAATAAGCTCTTCGTCGGTAACGGTGACAATCCGGTCAACGCCATTCAGGATAATGGGGAAAGTGTAATTTCCAAGGTGCTGGGTTTGCGCCCCATCAGCGATGGTGTCGGGGGTGTCGATGTGAACAATTTCACCTGAATTGAACGATTGTTGGCCGTCATTACCGGCTTCAGGCTCGACCCCGATCAAGGTACAGCCGGGTGACAGCGCGCGCGTGGCAAGGGTTGTTCCAGACAGCATTCCTCCACCCCCCAGGCCCACAAACAACGTATCCAGTTGGCCCACGTTTTCGAACAGTTCCTTGGCGGCGGTTCCCTGGCCGCAAAGCACGTCGGGATGATCGTAGGAGGGGATCAACGTCATACCGTGCCTGGCGGCCAGGGCTTTGCCGATAGCCTCGCGGTCTTCGGTGTAACGGTCATAGAAGACCACCTCGGCGCCATAGCCTTTGGTCGCCGCGACCTTGGCGGCAGGCGCATCAGTGGGCATGACAATAGTGGCCGGAATTTTCAACAGCGATGCTGCTAATGCGATGCCTTGCGCGTGATTTCCAGAGGAGAACGCCACAACACCGCCTCGGCGTTGCGTTTCGCTGAATTTCGCGAGGGAGTTGTATGCCCCCCTGAATTTGAAAGAGCCGGTACGTTGGTAGTTTTCACATTTGAAAAAAACCTTGGCACCGATTTCATCATCGATCGTGCGCGAGGTCAGAACTGGCGTAGCGTTTGCTACTCCCTCAAGTCGCGTCGAGGCATCGACTACATCTTGATAAGTGGGCAGAGTGATTTGCATAACAAAATGTCCTCAAAGAATTACCACGGCCAAGAAATGTCCTGGCCAATACCTTCGATATTGGCTTGCTTGAACAGCAGTTGAGCACCTGTCAGGTCTTGTAGCGCTAACCCCGTCATAACGAAAAGAGTGATGTCATTCGCCCTGCGGATGAGTTCGACTTGCCCCGTCAGCAGGTCACCCATTTCCGCTTGCGTGGCTGGCACTCTAAAGGCTTAAGACAAATTATCCAGTTCTGGACTATTTGTAAAGTTCCAGTGCAAACCGTCTGTCATCGCGACAGGTCCGTCCAGGCACCATCAGCCGCAGAGCATCCTGCTGAACACCTGCACCACATTGCCGGCCAGCCGCACCTTGCCCTGGCCGTCCCAGCTGACGGTGACCGGGCCGCCGTCGCACAGCACCCGGACCGGGCTGTCCAGCAGGCCGCGGCGGATGCCGTTGACCGCCGCGCCACAGGAGCATGAGCCGGAGCCCAGAGGGATGGCGCCGTTGCGTTCCCAGATGCGCAGGCGAATGGTCTGGCGGTCGATGACCTGGACGAAATGCACATTGGTTTTCTGCGGGAACAGCGGGTGCGCCTCGATCCGCGGGCCGAGTGTGGCCACATCGATGGCTTGCACATCCTCGACGAAAAATGTGCAGTGCGGGTTGCCCATGCTGCACGCCGCCGGCTCGCCGGGCAGGGGCAGGGCCAGACTGTCGAGGGCCGTCGCCAGCGGAATGTCCTGCCAGGCAAATTGCGCCACGCCCATCTCCACCGCTACCGACTGATCGTCCAGGCGCGTGCAGTGCTGGATGCCGCGCACGGTTTTCACCCATACCGAGTCTGCGCCGCTTTCGCGCATCAGCAGGTCGGCCGCGCCGCGGGTGGCGCTGCCGCAAGTGCTCAGGCTGGAACCATCGGCATTCCAGAAAGTCAGTTGCGCCGCCGTCTCGGGGCAATCGCCGAGCACCACCAGTTGATTGAAACCCACGCCGCGATGGCGATCGCCCAGGGCCCTGGCCAGCTCGGCGGTGATCGGGTTGTCGCGCCCGCGGGCATCGACCAGCATGAAGTCGTCGCCATTGGCATGCAGCTTCTGAAAAGGCAGGGGCATGGAGGTCTCCGCGGCTGGAGCGCAAGGGGAGGTCGATTCTAGAGGGGCAGGGGTGGCAATGGTAAACGCGACGTCGCAAGAAATGATCTGTAGGAGCCAGCTTGCTGGCGATACGGGTACCGCGGCTAGCCAGGCACACCGCTATCGCGAGCACGCTCGCTCCTACAAAGACGCCTCAGGTTCCGGCAAACTGCCGGGCAACCCGGAACAACTCTGGATCGTCCGCCACTCGGGCGGACATGGGACAAGCTCACGCAATGGCAAGGTCACTGAATGGATAGTTACGCCCCGCGCAACTGGCAACCCCACGAAAAGCCCAGCTTGCCCGGCTCCCCCTCGACGCCGCTGCACCCCACCCACAAGCGCCTGGCCTATGCCCTGGTCGGTTTGCTGGTGGCGATCACCGGCGGCCTCGGCAACTCACTGGTGATCGCCAACCTGCCGTATCTGCAAGGCGCCCTGGGCGCGACCACCGCGGAAATGGCCTGGCTGCCGGCCGCCTACGTGATGACCAACGTGTCGATGAACCTGCTGCTGGTGAAGTTTCGCCAGCAGTTCGGCCTGCGCGCCTTTACCGAGGTGTTCCTGGTGCTCTATGCGCTGGTGACCTTCGGCCACCTGTTCGTCAACGACCTGAGTTCGGCCATCGCCGTGCGCGCGGCCCACGGCATGGTCGGCGCGGCCCTGAGCTCCCTGGGCCTGTACTACATGGTCCAGGCATTCCCGGCCAAGTGGCGGATGAAAGCCCTGGTGCTCGGGCTGGGCGCCTCGCAACTGGCCTTGCCCCTGGCCCGGCTGTTTTCCGAAGACCTGCTGCAGATCGCCGAATGGCGCGGCCTGTACCTGTTCGAACTGGGGCTGGCGCTGGCGTCCCTGGGCTGCGTGTTCCTGCTCAAGCTGCCGCCCGGCGACCGTTTCCGCACCTTCGAAAAGCTCGACTTCCTGACCTTCGCCATCCTCGCCAGCGGCGTCGCGCTGCTCTGCGCGGTGCTGTCCCTGGGGCGCATCGACTGGTGGCTGGAGGCGCCGTGGATCGGCTACGCGAGCGCCGGTTCGATCGTGCTGATTCTCGCCGGCCTGGCCATTGAACATAACCGCAGCAACCCGATGCTGATGACCCGCTGGCTGGGCAGCGGGGCGGCGATCCGCCTGGCCCTGGCGGTGATCCTGATCCGCATGGTGCTGTCCGAGCAGTCCACCGGCGCCGTGGGTTTTCTCCAGGCGCTGAACATGAGCAGCCAGCAAATGCGCCTCCTGTATGGCGTGATGCTGCTGGGCAGCATCGCGGGTCTCGCCACCAGCGCCCTGACCATCAACCCGGCGCACCTGCTGATGCCGCTGGTCATCTCCCTGGCGCTGATGGCCGTGGGCTCGGTGATGGACAGCTTCTCCAGTAACCTTACGCGCCCGGCCAACATGTATTTCAGCCAGTTCCTGCTGGCCTTCGGCGGCACCTTCTTTCTTGGCCCGACCATGGTCCTGGGCACGCGCAACGTGCTGACCAACCCGCGCAACCTGGTGAGCTTCTCGGTGTTGTTCGGCATCTGCCAGAACCTCGGCGGGCTGATCGGCTCGGCGCTGCTGGGGACCTTCCAGATCGTGCGCGAGAAATACCATTCCAGCCATATCGTCGAGCAACTGGTGCTGATGGACCCGCGGGTGCTGGGCCGGGTGCAGAGCGGCGGGGCGGCCGTCGGCCGGGTCATCGCCGACCCGCAGGCGCGCGAGCTGCAAGGCATCCGCAGCCTGGCCAGCGCCGCCACCCGCGAAGCCAACGTACTGGCCTACAACGATGTGTTCATGCTGATCGCGGTGATTGCCGTGCTGACCATGATCTGGATCTTCATTCGCAGCCTGTGGCTGATGAGCACGACCAAGGCGGTCGCGCCAGCCACCCCAGCCCCGACTCCCGTCCAACCCAGCGGTGCCATTTCTTCATGACCGAACCGACCATCACCACCACCAACGCCATTGCCTCGACCCCGGAAGGCAGCACGCCGCCGTCGATGCCGATCACCGAGCCGCGTTCGCTGCGGGTGCGGATCATCTCGTCCCTGGGGTTCGCCGCGATCGCCATCACCGGGGTATTGATCGTGCTCTATGCCTGGCAGCTGCCGCCGTTCAGCAGCCCCATCGAAAGCACCGAGAACGCCCTGGTGCGCGGCCAGGTGACGATCATCGGGCCGCAGCTCAGCGGCTATGTGTTCGAGGTGCCGGTGCAGGACTTCCAGTTCGTCAAGGCCGGCGACCTGCTGGTGCGCCTCGACGACCGCATCTACAAGCAACGCCTGGAGCAGTCCCTGGCCCAGCTGGCGGCGCAGAAGGCGGCGCTGGCCAATGTGGTGCAGCAACGCAACAGCGCCGAAGCCACCATCAAGCTGCGCCAGGCGGCGCTGGCCGACAGCCAGGCCCAGGCGCGCAAGAGCGCCGCCGACCTGCGCCGAAACCAGGAACTGATCGCCGACGGCTCGGTGTCCCAGCGGGACCTCGACGTGACCCGCGCCGCCAACGCCCAGACCCTCGCCGCGGTGGCCCAGGCCCAGGCGCAGCTGGACATCGCCCGCCAGGACCTGCAGACGGTGATCGTCAATCGCGGCTCGCTGGAGGCCGCGGTGGCCAATGCCGAGGCGGCGGTGCAACTGGCGCGGATCGACCTGTCCAACACCCGGGTCACCGCGCCGCGCGATGGCCAGCTGGGGCAGATCGGCGTGCGCCTGGGGGCCTACGTCAATTCCGGGGCGCAGCTGATGGCGCTGGTGCCGAACCAGCTCTGGGTGATCGCCAACATGAAGGAAACCCAGATGGACAACATCCGCGTCGGCCAGCCCGCGAGCTTCACCGTCGATGCGCTCAACCACCGCAAATTCCACGGCCATGTGCAGCGCATTTCGCCGGCCACCGGTTCGGAGTTCGCCTTGTTGCAGGCCGACAACGCCACCGGCAACTTCGTCAAGATCGCCCAGCGGATACCGGTGCGCATCACCGTCGACCCCGACCAGGCAGAAAGCGAACGCCTGCGTCCGGGGATGTCGGTGGTGGTGAGTATCGATACGGCGGCGGAGGGCGACGCCCACATCGAGTGATGTGCATCCCTTGTAGGAGCGAGCTTGCTCGCGAAAAAAACTCTACGGCGACACGTTCACACAGGGCAATCGCCGCTTCGCGGCTATCGCGAGCAAGCTCGCTCCTACAAGGGGGCGGGGTGTCAGGCGGTGAGAGGCGGCAAGGTGCCGAGCAGCGACACCGCCGCCACCGCGGCGATGCCCAGCAGCCATTCCAGCAGCACGCTGCGGCGCAGGGTGCCGAGGCGTTGCTGGCAGTCCTCGATGCGCAGGCGGTTGAACAGGGCCAGGGCGAACATGCCGCACACCAGCAGCACCTTGATCAGCAGGATCAGGGCAAAGCCGGACAGCAGCGGTGTCGGCCACAACTGGCCGGTCAGCACCCGCACATTGATCAGCCCACTGAGGCTCAACCCGGCCACCAGCCCGTAACCGACCCCACTGAAACGCCGCAGCAGCGGGCCCAGTGGCAGGCCGTCCGGCTGGCGCAGAATCATCAACAGCACCAGCAAACCGCCCAGCCACAGGCTGACGCAGCCCAGGTGGACGATCTGGTTGAGGATCAGCAACTGGCCGCTGAGGCCGTCGAGCATGGCGCCATGGCCCACGGGGGCGAGGGTGGCCAGCAGCAGGGCGGCGAGGATCAGCCGCAGCGCCAGCGGCTCACCCAGGTGGGTCAACAGCAAAACCACCAGCAGGCCATTGAGCAGCAGATGCCAGCTCCACACCTGGCCAAAAAAGGTGTTGCCCAGCACCCGCTGCAAGGTCGCCGGGTCCAGGGCCGCGGCGCCGCTGCCGGCCATGCTGGCGGTGATCAGCAGCAACCAGCAGATGCCCGTGGCCAGGGCGATTCCGGCCAGCCAGCGGCCGAGTCGGGTCAGGTTTCGATCCAAGGCGGCAACGGGCTCGTGCCCCAACAGCAGGGGCCTGAACACCCAGGCCCCGAACAGCAGCAGGACTGCCGCGAAATGCACGAAGCGGCAGAGCACCAACAGGGTCGACATCGGTTACTGGCCGACCTTGAAGCCGTAGCTGCCTGCGCTCTTGTGGGTATCGACCGACACCGCGTGCCACTCGACCTTGTAGGCGCCCGCCGCCAGCGGCGCCGCCGGGGTCACGACCAGGGTCTTCTTGTCCGCGCCTTCGGTGGCCAGGGCCTTGACGGCGACCGCCGCGCCATCCTTGCTCAGGCTGACTTTAGTGAAGGCCGCCTCGACGCCTTCGGAGAACACCAGGCGCAACTCGCTCGGCGCGCTCACCGTGCTGTCGGCGGCCGGGACCTGGCTTTGCAGGTGGGCGTGGGCGAAGGCCGAGGAGGCGGTGGCGAGAGAGGCCAGCAGGGCGCTGGTGGTCAGCAGTTTTTTCAGCATGGGAAATACCTGTTCAATGAGTGTCGGGTAGTCGATGCGCCGATGAGTATAAGGACCGTGGTCGGGTCGCTGGATGAAACATCGGCGCATTGTTCAAGCGCTTTTCAGGCGCATATGGATGATCGGGAACGGCCGGCCCTGGCCGTCGGTTGCCGAACGGCCGATGTCTTCGAAACCGTAGTGCCGATAAAAACCATGGGCCTGGGGGTTCTGTTCGTTGACGTCTACGCTGAGCCGCGGATGCCGGCTGCGTACATGGTCGAGCAGTTGCCGGCCGACGCCCTGGCCACGGCGGGTCGGTTCGATAAACAGCATTTCCACCTTGTCGCCGGCGGTGGCGATAAAGCCGGCCGGGGTGCCGTCGGTATCCTCCAGCAACCAGGCTTCGAGGGCCGGCAGGTAGGTGTCGCGCACCAGGGGGTAGAGCAGCTGGATGTCGTCTTCGGCGATAAAGTCGTGGGTGGCCCGTACCGAGCGTTCCCACAGGGCGGCGAGCTGCGGGTCGTCCGCGGCCCGGCGTTTGCGAATGTTCATGGATAAGCTCCATAGCGGCGTTGCAGGGTGGCCGAAACGCTTTGGGTTCGGCGGCGAAAGTCCTGCCTGCATGTCCGTGTCGCGAATCAACGCCTGGACGGAACACTTCAGGTGCCCGGGAATAAGGCGGGAGGGATCCTAACCAATCGGTTTTGCCGGGGAAAGCCGGGCGCAGGAAGTTTCGTTTTTGTACGAAGGCCGATGGTAGTCTTGCAGCAGACTGTTTTCAGGGAGCCCTTATGGGCAATCACAAGATCGAGATCCGTCGCAGCAACGTCGAAAAAATCCTCCTGGCGGCGGAAAAGGTGTTCGCCGAAAAAGGCTTCAGCGGCACGGCCATGGCCGATATCGCCGCCGAGGTGCAATTGCCGCGCTCCAACCTGCATTACTACTTCAGCACCAAGAGCGAGCTGTACAGCGCGGTGCTGCTGGAGCTGCTGGAACTGTGGAAGCAGGACGCGCTGTGCTTCGAGATGTTCGACGACCCGCGGGTGGTGCTCAGCAGTTATATCCGCGCCAAGATGAACCATTCGCGCAGCCGGCCTTATGGCTCGAAAGTCTGGGCCAATGAAATCATCCACGGCGCGCCGACCCTGGGCGAGGCGCTGGACGCCAGCCTGTACGACTGGGCGAAGATGAAGGAAGCGAAGATCCGCCAGTGGGTCGAAGACCAGCGCATCCTGCCGGTGGAACCCTCGAGCCTGCTGTACATGATCTGGGCCTCGACCCAGCACTACGCCGACTTCGACCACCAGATCATGATCATCAACGAACACCAGCCGCTGTCGGACATGCAGTTCGAAAAGGCCGTGCAGACGGTGACCAGCGTGATCCTGCGCGGGATCGGGCTGGAGCCCTGATACGGCAGCCCCCCTGAACGTTGGCGTGTAGCCGCTGCCGAGCGCAGCGAGGCTGCGAACGGCAACGCAGTTGCCGCAAAACCTGAATTCGCGGTGTGTCAGGTCTTGCGCGTTATCCGGGTTGCGGCCGCTTCGCGCCCGATCGCAGCCTCGCAGGCTCGGCAGCGGCTACAGGCAGGCGTCAACGTTTACGTCCAGCCAATGCTATTTACCCGGCGAACCTCACACCGCCTCGCGATACGGATTGCGCGGATCGTGCTGCCAGTCGAGGAACGGCTTGCCGGTGTCCTGGGGCACCATCTCGATGCAGTCCTGCACCGGGCAGGTGATCTGGCACAGGTTGCAGCCCACGCATTCGGCGTCGATCACTTGGTATTTATGCGTGCCGTCGGCCTGCTTGAGGCTGGCGATGGCCTGGTGCGAGGTGTCTTCGCAGGCGATATGGCAGCGGCCGCAGCCGATGCAGGCGTCCTGGTCGATCTTGGCGATCACCTGGTAGTTGATATCCAGGTACTTCCAGTCGGTGGTGTTGCCCACCGCGCGCCCGGAGAAGTCCTGCAGGCTGTGATAACCCTGGCTGTCCATCCACCGCGACAGGCCGTCCTTCATCTCTTCGACGATGCGAAAGCCATGCAGCATCGCCGCCGTGCACACCTGCACCGCGCCGCAGCCCAGGGCAACGAATTCCGCGGCGTCGCGCCAGGTGCCGATGCCGCCGATACCGCAGATCGGCAGGCCGTGGGTCTGCGGGTCACGGGCGATCTCGGCGACCATGTTCAGGGCAATCGGCTTGACCGCCGAACCGCAGTAGCCGCCGTGGGTGCTCTGGCTGCCGACCATCGGGTTGGCCACCATGCGCTCAAGGTCCACGCTGGTGATC
The DNA here is from genome assembly GCF_900115645.1 of Pseudomonas sp. NFPP07. NCBI lineage: Bacteria > Pseudomonadati > Pseudomonadota > Gammaproteobacteria > Pseudomonadales > Pseudomonadaceae > Pseudomonas > Pseudomonas sp. NFPP07. The sequence continues at coordinate 237,646 of NZ_FOXG01000004.1, read as the reverse complement.
GAGTTGATGGTGTTGATCAGCGACACCGCGTCGGCGCCGCCGCGATGGGCCGCGCGGGCGGCCATGCGGATATCGGTGATGTTCGGCGTCAGCTTGACGATCACCGGCAGCGAGCAATAAGTCTTGCACCAGCGGGTGACCTGTTCCACGTACTCCGGCACCTGGCCGACCGCCGCGCCCATGCCGCGTTCCGGCATGCCGTGGGGGCAGCCGAAATTCAGTTCGATGCCGTCGGCGCCGGTGGCTTCCACCAGCGGCAGGATGTTTTTCCATGACTCCTCGACGCAGGGCACCATCAGCGACACGATCAGCGCACGGTCCGGCCAGTCCTTCTTGACCTGGGTGATTTCCCTGAGGTTGATCTCCAGAGAACGGTCGGTGATCAGTTCGATATTGTTGATGCCCAGCACTTCGCGGTTGGCGCCGAAGTGCGCCGAGTAGCGTGACGACACGTTGACCGCCGCCGGGTCCTCGCCCAGGGTTTTCCAGACCACGCCACCCCAGCCGGCCTCGAAGGCGCGGACCACGTTGTAGGCCTTGTCGGTCGGCGGCGCGGAGGCCAGCCAGAACGGGTTGGGGGCTTTGATACCGGCGAACACAATCGACAGATCGGCCATTTACGCAGCCTCCACGTTGAGCATGAGTTGGGCATGCATGGCTTCGGCGGCCAGCTTGCCGTGTTGCACCGCCTGGACGGTGAGGTCCTGGCCGAGGCTGACGCAGTCGCCGCCGGCATACACCCCGGGGATGCTGGTGCGCAGCTGTTCGTCGACTTCGATGCGCTCGCCGGCGCGCTTGAGCTCGCGGGCCAGCGGGTCGCTCAGCGCGGCGCCGTCGAACGCCTGGCCGATGGCCTTGAAGATCGCATCGGCGGCCAGCTCGAAGGTCTCCCCGGTGGTTTGCAGGCGGCCCTCCACCAGCCGGGTGCGGGCGAAGCGCATGCCGCACACCCGGCCCTGGGCGTCGAGCAGCACCTCTTCGGGCGCGGCCCAGGTCAGCAGGCGCACCTGATTGGCCTTGGCGATGTCCTGTTCATGGCGAGTCGCGCCCATGTCCTCGATGCCGCGGCGGTACACCAGGTTGACATCGTGGGCGCCGAGGCGGGCCATCTGCACCGCCATGTCGATCGCGGTATTGCCGGCGCCGAGGACGATGCAGCGGTCGGCCAGGGGCAGTTGCGTGAGGTCGTCGGCCTGGCGCAGTTCGCGGATATAGTCGGTGGCGGCCAGCAGGCCGGGGGCGTCCTCATGGGGCAGGCCCAGCTGTTTGCTGGCGGCCAGGCCGAGGCCGAGGAACACCGCGTCGAATTGCTGGTGCAGTTCGGTGAGGCTCAGGTTGTCGCCGAGTCTGTGCCCGTGGCGGATTTCGATGCCGCCGATCTGCAGCAGGAAATCCAGTTCCTTCTGGGCGAAGTCGTCCACCAGCTTGTACTTGGCGATCCCGTATTCGTTGAGGCCGCCGGCTTTTTCCCGGGCCTCGAAAATCACCACCTCATGCCCGTGCATGGCGCAGCGGTGGGCGCACGACAGCCCCGCCGGCCCGGCGCCGACCACGGCGATGCGCTTGCCGCTGGCGGCGGCGCGCTGGAACGGGTGCTGGCTGAAGTGCGCGTTGTCCACCGCGTAACGCTGCAACAGGCCGATCAGCACCGGCGCGCATTCCTGGGCGTTGTTACGCACACAGGCCTGCTGGCACAGGATCTCCGTCGGGCACACCCGGGCGCAGCTGCCGCCGAGGATATTGGCCGAGAGAATCTTCTGCGCCGCGCCCTGGACGTTGTCGGTGTGGATATGGCGGATGAACGAGGGAATGTCGATCTCGCTGGGACAGGCGTTGACGCACGGCGCGTCGTAGCAATACAGGCAGCGCGAGGCTTCCAGGTGCGCCTGGCGGTCGTTGAGCGGCGGCGCCAGGTCGCTGAAGTGGCCGGCGAGGGTGGCGCCATCCTCCTGGGGATGGGGCAAGTGGTTCAGGGTCTTGATCACGGTTCAGGCCTCACGGTTTTTTGTCGATTGCCTCTGACGGGCATTGTTTTTCTACCGGGCGCGAGCGCCCGGATCGCGAGCAAGCTCGCTCCTACAGGGGATGCGTTTTCATGTAGGAGCGAGCTTGCTCGCGATAGGGGGCAAAGCCCCCGGGTTCAGCGTTTGACGGCGGTTGGCTTGTGCGCCTCGGCGCGCTTGCTCAGCAGGTCGAACACCGCCGGGTAGGCCGGGCGCTCGATGTAGCGGCCGGCACCGCGCTCGGCGCGCAGGTCGCCGTCGGCCCAGACCAGCTTGCCCTGGCTGATGGTGTGGCTGGGCACGCCGCGCACGGTCTTGCCTTCGAAGATGTTGAAGTCCACCTGCTGGTGGTGGGTCGCAGCGGAGATGGTGCGGCTGCCTTGCGGGTCCCAGAGCACCAGGTCGGCATCGGCGCCGACGCGGATCGCGCCCTTGCGCGGGTAGAGGTTGAAGATCTTCGCCGCGTTGGTGGAGGTCAGGGCGACGAAGTCCTGCATCGACAGGCGCCCGCTGTTCACCCCTTCGTCCCAGAGCACGGCCATGCGGTCTTCGATGCCGGCGGTGCCGTTGGGGATCTTGCTGAAATCGTCGCGGCCGGCGGCTTTCTGTTCGGCGCAGAAACAGCAGTGGTCGGTGGCGGTGGTGTGCAGGTTGCCCGATTGCAGGCCATGCCACAGCGCGTCCTGGTGGCCGCGAGGGCGGAAGGGCGGGCTCATTACGTAGCCGGCGGCGGTCTGCCAGTCCGGGTGGCGGTACACGCTGTCGTCCAGCAGCAGGTGCCCGGCCAGCACTTCGCCGTACACCGGCTGGCCCTTGCCGCGGGCATAGGTGATTTCGTCCAGTGCCTCCTGGGTCGAGACATGCACCAGGTACAGCGGCGTGCCCAGGGTTTCGGCGATGCGAATGGCCCGGCTGGCGGCTTCGCCTTCGACCTGGGAAGGGCGCGACAGCGGGTGGGCTTCCGGCCCGGTGATGCCCTGGGCCAGCAGCTTGCGTTGCAGGTGATAGACCAGCTCGCCGTTCTCCGCGTGCACCGTTGGCACCGCGCCGAGTTCCAGGCAGCGCTCGAAGCTCGCCACCAGGGTGTCGTCGGCGGCCATGATCGCGTTCTTGTAGGCCATGAAATGCTTGAAGCTGTTGACCCCGTGCTGGTTCACCAGCTCGGCCATTTCCTCGCGCACCTGCTCGCTCCACCAGGTGATGGCGACGTGGAAGCCATAGTCCGAAGCCGACTTCTCGGCCCAGCCGCGCCACTGATGAAAGGCTTCCAGCAGCGATTGCTGCGGGTTGGGAATCACGAAATCGATGATCGAGGTGGTGCCGCCGGCCAAGCCCGCCGCGGTGCCGCTGAAGAAGTCTTCGCTGGCCACGGTGCCCATGAAGGGCAGTTGCATATGGGTATGGGGATCGATGCCGCCGGGCATCAGGTATTGGCCACTGCCATCGAGCACTTCGCAGACTGCGGGTTTGTCCAGATTCTGGCCGATGGCCTTGATCACGCCGTCGGCGCACAGCACATCGGCTTTATAACTTTCATCATGGGTAATAACGGTGGCGCCACGGATCAACAGAGACATTCCGAGTTCCTCGCAGGCATGACCGGCTTATGCCGGTTCTAGTGTTTTTGTAATACGCAGGCTGCGGAATGTTTATTCCTGTCAGCTGTGTCAGGAATAAAAAACTAGCTGGTGTTCAATCAATCGGCAAGATTATTTTTTATAAGCATGTATCAAAGTTAAGTAATTGAAATATAACGATTTAAATCGTAAATCCGCAAAATGGTGCAGCCTTTCACCATTTTGACGCACTTGACAGGATCGAAATATGAGCAAGATTTCCTATGTGAAATCAGCCGCTTGAAGGAGGCCTGTGGCCCATACAAAAGTTTGAAAAAAGTTTGCGTGCACCAGATTGAGTCCTGACCCGATGGACAACTTGCCCGGCATTCGGCCTGAGTGAACCGGCAAGTTATCTCGGACAGGAAGTTGTTCAGAATAAAACTGAAGAAACATCAGTTGTTTACATGGATTTTACCGACTGTGGAGCACCGTCGACGGGCAAGCCGGCACGCTTATTGAGTGCCGCCGTCGACAGGATGGCCGGTCGGTAAAAGTCGTCAGTTCTCCGGCCATCGCCGGGCTGGTAGCACGTCTGCCGGCCCGCCTGATGAGCAAAAATAATCAGAAAAAAGTGGAGCGGCCATGCAACAGAACAGATCCCAAGTGACCGAGCGTGCCGGCCTGTACGAGCTGGACGCCGGCAGCGACGTGCTCGACAGCCCCCGTTACAACCACGATATCGCGCCGACCAAGGTCCATGAGCGCACCTGGAACAAATGGCACATCACCGCGCTGTGGGTCGGCATGTCGATCTGTGTGCCGACCTACACCCTGGGCGGTGTGCTCACCGCCTATTTCGGGCTGACGGTGGGCGAGGCGCTGCTGGCGATCCTGCTGGCCAATATCGTGGTGCTGGTCCCCCTGACCCTCAACGCCTTCGCCGGCACCAAGTACGGCATTCCATTCCCGGTGCTGCTGCGTTCGTCCTTCGGTGTCATCGGCTCCAATGTGCCGTGCCTGATCCGCGCCCTGGTGGCCTGCGGCTGGTTCGGCATCCAGACCATGTTCGGCGGCCTGGCGATCCACCTGTTCCTCGGCTCGATCTTCGAGGGCTGGAAGGCCCTGGGCGGCACCGGCGAGGTAATCGGCTTCATGCTCTTCTGGACCCTCAACCTGTGGGTGGTGCTGCGCGGCGCCGAGTCGATCAAATGGCTGGAAACCCTGTCGGCGCCCCTGCTGGTATTGGTGGGGGCGGGGCTGCTGGTGTGGGCGCTGCCCAATGTGTCCCTGAGTGAATTGTTGGCGCAGCCGCCCAAGCGTCCGGAAGGCGCCAGCGTCTACAGCTACTTCTTCGCCGGGCTCACGGCGATGGTCGGGTTCTGGGCCACCCTGTCGCTGAATATCCCGGACTTCAGCCGCTACGCGAAAAGCCAGAAGGACCAGATCCTCGGGCAGATCTTTGGCCTGCCGCTGACCATGTTCCTGTTCGCCGCGCTCGGGGTAGTGATGACCGCCGCCTCGGTGAAGCTGGTGGGCGTCACCGTCTCCGACCCGGTGAGCCTGATCGGCCATATCCAGAGCCCCGGCTGGGTGGCCCTGGCCATGGCACTGATCATCATCGCCACGCTCTCGACCAATACCGCGGCGAACATCGTCTCGCCGACCAACGACTTCCAGAACATCGCACCGAAGCTGATCGGCCGCACCAAGGCGGTGATCCTCACCGGGCTCGTCGGCCTGGCGCTGATGGCTCACGAGCTGCTGAAAAAGCTCGGCCTGCTGGTCTCGGACGTCAGCCTGGAGACTGTGTATTCCAACTGGCTGCTGGGTTACTCCAGCCTGCTGGGGCCCATCGCCGGGATCATGGTGGTGGACTATTTCATCATCAAGAAACAGCGCCTGGACCTGGCCGGGCTGTACCGCGATGACGTCTACCCGGCGTGGAATGGCTACGGCTTTATCGCCTTTGGCGTGCCGGTGGCGCTGACCTTGCTGTCCCTGGGCAGCGATGTATTCAGCTGGTTCTACAGCTACGGCTGGTTCACCGGCTCGGCCCTGGGCGGCTTGCTCTACTACGGCCTGTGCAGCATGGGCCGCCCGCAGAGCGTGAGCGTCAAGACGCCGGTATGACCTTTGAATGGCGTTATGGCGGCCGGCCTGTTCCCCTGTAGGAGCGAGCTTGCTCGCGAAAAACGTGCAAACAACGCGGTCTATCTGGCGAATCGCGTTATGGCTACTGGCCAATCGCGAGCAAGCTCGCTCCTACAGGGGGGCGATCCATCGAACACCGTAAGACTCCAGACGAGCGCGCAACCTCGTCAACGACAACCAGAAAAGCCTGAGGAGATCACCATGAACGCTGCCGTCGACGTTCTGCAATCCAGCCACCGGCACATCAACCGCGACCGCCTGTGGCAGTCGCTCATGGAGCTGGCGCGGCTCGGGGCCACGGTCAAGGGCGGGGTCTGTCGCCTGGCCCTGACCGACCTCGACCGCCAGGCCCGCGATCTGTTCGTGCAGTGGTGCGAGGCGGCCGGCTGCACGGTCACGGTGGATGGCATCGGCAATATCTTCGCCCGTCGCCCCGGGCGTAACCCGCAGTTGCCGCCGGTGATGACTGGCAGCCATATCGACACCCAGCCCACCGGCGGCAAGTTCGACGGCTGCTTCGGCGTGCTGGCCGGGCTCGAAGTGCTGCGCACCCTCAACGACCTCGGGGTGGAAACCGAGGCGCCGCTGGAAGTGGTGGTGTGGACCAACGAAGAAGGCTCGCGCTTCCCGCCGTGCATGATGGGCTCCGGGGTGTTCGCCGAGAAATTCACCCTCGAGGAAACCCTGGCCAAGACCGATGCCGAAGGCGTGAGCGTCGGCGATGCGCTGAACGCCATCGGCTATGCCGGCAGCCGCAAGGTCAGCGGGCACGCGGTGGGGGCCTACTTCGAAGCCCATATCGAGCAGGGGCCGATCCTCGAGGACGAAAAGAAAACCATAGGCGTGGTGCTCGGCGCCCTCGGCCAGAAATGGTTCGACCTGAAGTTGCGCGGCGTCGAAGCCCACGCCGGCCCGACCCCGATGCACCTGCGCAAGGACGCCCTGGTCGGCGCGGCGGCGGTGGTGGCCGCGGTCAACCGCGCCGCCCTCGGCCATCAACCCCATGCCTGCGGCACCGTGGGTTGCCTGCAGGCCTATCCCGGTTCGCGCAACGTGATCCCCGGTGAGGTGCGCATGACCCTGGACTTCCGGCACCTGGAACCGGCGCGCCTGGACTCGATGATCGCCGAGGTGTGCCAGGTGATCGACAGCACCTGCGAAGAACATGGCCTGACCTTCGACATGCAGCCGACCGCGGACTTTCCGCCGCTGTATTTCGACAAGATCTGTGTCGACGCGGTACGCGAGGCGGCGCAGGGGTTGGGCCTGAGCCATATGGACATCGTCAGCGGCGCCGGGCACGACGCGATCTTCGTCGCCGAGCTGGGCCCGGCGGGGATGATCTTCGTGCCTTGCGAGGGCGGCATCAGCCACAACGAAATCGAAAACGCCGACCCCGACGACCTCGCCGCCGGCTGCGCGGTGTTGCTGCGGGCGATGCTGGCGGCGTCCCAGGCCGTCGCCAAAGGACAGCGCGTTGCTTGACGACCAGCGTCCACCTTGTAGGAGCGAGCTTGCTCGCGATAAACCAGAGGGCGCCGCATTCCTCCAGGAAGCGGCGCGTTATCGTTGACGGCCATCGCGAGCAAGCTCGCTCCTACAGGTCGTGAACAGGGCTTTTGTAGCCGCTGCCGCAGGCTGCGATCGCCCGGCACGGGCGCGGCGATCTCAAGGCCGATAGAGGCCCGTCGGGATATCGGGAGCCAAAGCCCTGTGTATCGAGCGCGACCCGGCCTTATCGCAGCCTCGCGGGCTCGGCAGCGGCTACGGGGCGATGGTGTGATCGGCCATTGCATGCAGCTTAGGATCGTCCAGCCGAACCTAAGCTAATGCTTAAAAAGTATTTATATTTGAATTCTTAGATCGTTTAGCTTTTAGCGACTTTCCTGTCTCCCAGAAGGTCCGCCCCCATGCGCCTGCCCTTTGCTTTGCGTCGTAGCTTGTCGATCACCGCCCTGGCCGGTCTGGCGCTGGGCATGGCGCTCAATGCCCAGGCCGCTAGCGACCTGCGCATCGGCTACCAGAAATCCTCGACCCTGCTGGCGGTGCTCAAGGCCCAGGGCACCCTGGAAAAACAACTGGCGGGGCAGGGCGTGAAGATCTCCTGGCATGAATTCACCAGCGGCCTGCCCCTGGCGGAATCGCTGAACGTGGGCAACGTCGACATCAGCGCCGACGTCGCCGACACCGTGCCGGTCTTCGCCCAGGCCGCCGGCGCCAAGCTGACCTACTTCGCCACGGAAACCCCGTCGCCCGCCGCCCAGTCCATCGTCATTCCCAAGGACTCCACGCTCAAATCCCTGGCCGACCTCAAGGGCAAGCGCATCGCCGTGACCAAGGCCGCCGGCAGCCATTACCTGCTGATCGCCGCGTTGCGCGAAGCCGGCCTGGGTTTCGCCGATATCCAGCCGGTGTACCTGACCCCGGCCGATGGTCGCGCCGCCCTGGAAACCGCCAAGGTCGATGCCTGGGTCACCTGGGAACCCTTCGTCGCCAGCGCCCAGCGCCAGCAGGGCGCGCGGGTGCTGCACGACGGCCAGGGCCTGGCCAGCTACCGGCGTTATTACCTGGCCTCCAACGATTACGCCAAGGCCCACCCCGAGGTGCTGAACCAAGTGTTCGCCGAGCTGCAGAAGACCGGCACCTGGGTCAAGGCGCACCCGACGGAGGCGGCAAAGCTGCTCGGCCCGCTGTGGGGCAACCTGGACGTGAGCACGGTGGAACTGGCCAACAGTCGGCGCACCTACAAGGTGGAAGTGGTGCAGCCGGACGCCCTGGGCGAGCAGCAGAAAATCGCCGATGCCTTCTACCAGGAAAAACTCCTGCCCAAGCCGGTGGATGCCCGCGCGGTGCAGCTGTGGAGCCCCAAGCATTTGTAACTGAGCCTTGGCTCGCCTGTGTCGGCGAGCCCATTTCCCTGGGGTAGCCGGCTGGCCGGCCCCTGCCATTTTTCTTCTTTATCACTGCCGGTGACGCGGCTGCGCGTCCGGCATCAGGAGTGCCCGTGTCTGCCGTTTACCCCCAAGAGGCGTTTGCCGTCCCAGCCTCGTCCGCCCCACAACCGGCCAGCGCCGAGGTGGTGCTGGAGCTGCGCAACCTGACCAAGCGCTACGGCCGCGGCTCGTCCGCGCCGGCGGTGGAGCAGGTCAGCCTCAGCGTGCGCCGTGGCGAAGTGCTGTGCCTGATGGGCACCTCCGGCAGCGGCAAGTCCACCTTGCTGCGGCACATCAACCGGCTGATCGAGCCCAGCAGCGGCGAGGTGCTGATCGACGGCGCGGCCATCAGCCAGCTTTCGGCCAAGGACCTGCGCACCCTGCGTTCGCGGCGCATCGGCATGGTCTTCCAGCACTTCGGCCTGCTGCCCCATCGCAGCGTGCGCGACAACGTCGCCTTGCCCCTGGAACTGCGCGGCGAACCCGAGGCCCAGCGCCAGGCCGCGGCCGATGTGCAGCTGCGGGCCATGGGCCTGGAGGGCTGGGGCGAGCACTATCCCCATGAGCTGTCCGGCGGCATGCAGCAGCGGGTCGGCCTGGCCCGGGCGCTGGTCAGCGAACCGGACATCCTGCTGATGGACGAACCCTTCAGCGCGCTGGACCCGACCATCCGCCGCGACCTGCAACGCCACTTCCTGCGCCTGGTGCGCGAGCGCGGCATCACCACCTTGCTGGTGACCCACGACCCGGCGGAAGCCCTGCGCCTGGCCGACCGCATCGCGGTGCTGCGCCAGGGCCAGCTGATCCAGCTCGGCACGCCCGGCGAGTTGCTGGAGCCGCCGGCGGACGCCGAGGTGGCGGATTTCTTTCAGGAACACGGCGCGCGCAGCGACACGCTGGCCGCGGCGCCCGTCGCTTCGGCTAAGACAACCGCCGCTCCGGCGCCCGTGGCCCCGGGGTTTTCCTTCTGGCAGGCGCTGTTGCTGGGGCCGGCGGCCTTGGCCGCCAGCGGCCGTGGTGCGCTGTATTGGTTGGGGTTCGCCCTGGAGTTGGCGGCGGCCAGTGCCCTGGGCCAATGGTTGGCCAGCGCCAGCCTCGGTTGGGCTGGGTTGGCGGTGCTCGGCCTGTCGCTCAGCCGCCTGCTCAGCGTGACCCTGGCCCGCCGTCCGAGCCGCCAGGGCCGTTCCGACTGGCGCCTGCCGTGGCTGGTGTTGCTGCTGTGCCAGGGCCTGGTGTTGTGGCGAGTGCTGGCGGTGGATGCCAGCGGCCCCTGGCTGCAGTTTCCCGCCGACCGCCAGGCGCTGCTGAGCACCGCGGCGGCCATTGACCAGTTGATCGGTTGGTCCCAGGTCACCTTCGAAAGCACCTTTGTCGGGGTGATAGTCGCCGTGCGCACGGTGATCGAAAGCATCGAAAACCTGCTGGGCTGGCTGCCCTGGCCAGTGCCGGCGCTGGCCCTGGTGCTGCTGGCCTGGCGCAGTGCCGGCGCGGCCCTGGCCCTGACCAGCGCGGCGGCCTTGCTCTATATCGGCCTGTTCGGTTTCTGGGAACGGACCATCGCCACCCTGGCCCTGGTGGGTTCCTCGGTGCTGCTGTCGCTGCTGATCGGCGTGCCCGCCGGCATCCTCCTGGCCAAGCGTGCCCTGGCCCGGCGCCTGATCACGCCCTTGCTGGACGTGATGCAGACCCTGCCGACCTTCGTGTACCTGATCCCGGCGGTGGCCTTCTTCTCGGTGGGCAAGACCCCGGCGGTGATCGCCACGGTGATCTTCGCCCTGGCGCCGATGATCCGCCTCACCGCCCTGGGGATCCGGGAAGTGCCCAAGACCGCCGTCGAAGCGGCCCTGGCCCACGGCGCCACGCCGTGGCAGATCCTGACCAAGGTCGAGCTGCCCCTGGCCGCCGGCTCGCTGCTGCTGGGGATCAACCAGACCCTGGTGATGAGCCTGTCGATGGTGGTGGTCGCGGCGCTGATCGGCGCCGGCGGCCTGGGCTACGACGTGATGACCGCGCTGCGCAATATCAAGGGCGGCGAGGGCATGTTGGCCGGCGCGGCGATCGTGTTCTGCGCGTTGATTCCCGACCGCATCATTCAAGCGACCCTGCGCCAGCGGGATCGCGCTTTCCATCAGCAATGAGGTGTCTCTTGAACAAGTCGTTTTCCCGCCCCCTGGGCGCTGCCGCGCTGCTCCTGGGGCTGGCTCTGCCAGCCCTGGCCAAGGACAAGATCGTCATCGGCGAACAGAACTGGACCGGCGCCATCGCCATCCAGAACATCCTCGGCGAGGTGATCAAAAGCCGCCTCGACGGCGACGTGTCTTACCTGGCCGGTGACATACCGGTGCTGTTCGCCGCCGCGGCCAAGGGCGACGGCTCGGTGGATGTGCTGACCGATATCTGGCTGCCTAACCAATCCGCCGCCTGGGCCAAGTACGTCACCGGCGGCACCCGCTCCCTGGTGCCGAACAAGCAGCCGTACCTGGGGGTGCAGGGCTTCTATATCCCCGGTTACCTGCAAGACCAATACGGCGTGAAGTCGGTCTACGACCTGCAGAAACCCGAAGTGGCCAAGCTCTTCGAACCCCTGGGCGGCGGCAAGGCGCAATTGCTGGTGGGCCCGGCGGGTTGGGAGTCGACCTATATCGGCCAGATCAAGGCCAAGGACTTCGGCTTTGCCGACAAATTCGAATCGGTGTCCACCGAAGCCTCGGTGACCTACGCCAAGCTCGCCGCGGCCTACAGGGCCCAGCGCGGCGTGGTGTTCTACGCCTACACCCCGGACTGGATCTTCTCCGCCTTCGACCTGCGCCGCCTGGACGAACCGGCGTTCGACGGCTACGCCCAGGACAACAAGAAGGGCGACCCGCTGTACAAGGCTGATGGCTGCTGGAAATTCATCAGCCCGACGGTGGACGCCGACTGGCTGAACAAGAGCACGATCACCTGCGCCTACCCGGACGCCCGGGTCTATGTCCTGGCCTCCAGCGCCTTGCAGAAACGCGCGCCACGGATCGCCGCCTTCCTGGAAAACTTCAGCATCGATCCCCAGGTGTTGAACGACCTGATCCTCAGGATCGAGAAGGAACAACAACCGGCGGCGGAAGCGGCCAAGGCCTGGGTCCAGGCCAACCCGGCGATCGTCGATCAATGGCTGGGCGCCAGCGGCGAGAAAGTCGGAGCGGTGCAGTGAGCGAGGAGCGTCGGAACATGAGCGGGATCGAACAGGCCACCTTCGGCGCGGGCTGTTTCTGGGGTGCGGAAGCCGCGTTCCGGGCGTTGCCGGGGGTGGTGGAGACACGGGTGGGCTACGCCGTGGAGGCGGGTGACGAGTCGTTGCGGATCGAGGTGGTGCAGGTGGATTTCGATCCGCGGGTAGTGGCTTATCCGAGCCTGATCGAGCACTTCTGGGGGTTGCATGATCCGACTTCGGTGGATCGGCAGGGGGAGCATGGTGGGGGGAAATATCGTTCGGCGATTTTTTATCAGGATGGTGGGCAGGCGCAGGAGGCGCGGTTGGCCAAGGTGGCGTTGCAGGACTCGGGACGGCTGGGTAGACCTGTGGCGACGGTGGTTGTGCCGTTGGGGCGGTTTGAGTTGGCGGATGAAGGGCACCAGCGCTACCTGGAAAAGAATGGCTTGAGCAGTTGCCATATCTGAGGCGCTGGCCGCAGGCGGTTTGCTCTTGCTGCAGGTCGGCTTCTGTAGGAGCAGATGGTCGACGTTCGATTGCTTGCGTCGGGCACTGCATTTTTTGGATGGGGGACATATCCGTTCCTGCGGTAACGGCGGCTTATGGTTTCGCCCTTACGGCGAGTCACTTTTGGCAAACGCCCCAAAAGTAACCAAAAAGTCTCGCCCCACCATTCGGTGCCTCGCTAGTGCTCGGCATGCCCTCACTCCGGTCCTGCTCCGGGGGCCGCCGCAATGGGCCATCCCTGGCCCAGTGCGGCTACCTCGGCATCCCTGCCGAGGTGCCCCCTGCGCAAGACCTGCGTTCGGCCTCTGAGAAAGGGGCGGGTAGATCAAGAGCAAGATCAAAAGCCAAAGCCAAAGCCAAAGCCAAAGCCAAAGCCAAAGCCAAAGCCAAAGCCAAAGCCAAACCAAAGCTTGCTGCCTTCGCCATGCTGCAACTCTTCTGTCTGACACGCTTTGTGTAGCCGCTGCCGAGCGCAGCGAGGCTGCGATCGGCCCGCAGGGCCGCTAAACCTGACGTCTCGCAGGATCTGGGGCAACGCGGTGTCCGCCTGGCGAGTCCTTCGGCCTCGATCGCAGCCTCGCTGCGCTCGGCAGCGGCTACAGAGACCGCATTCCCAGCCAGGCCGGCCGGTAGGCCGCCGTCTTGCTTTTGCTTTTGATCTGAACGCCCCGTTAACCACGATGGCCGAACGCAGGCATTGAGCCGTGGGTAACCCGGCAGGGATGCCGGGTTAGCCGCCCCAGGCCATGGATGGCCTGTGGCGGCGGCCCACGGATCAATGCCGGAGTGAGGGCATGCCGAGCCTAAGCGAGGCACCGAGTGGTGGGGCAAGAGCGTTTTGCTTACTTTTGCGCTCTTCAAAAGTGAGCCGCCGTAAGGGCGGAACCCTAAGTGGCCGTAACCACAGAAACGGATATGTACACAGCAGGATCGAGTTTTTATAGCCCTGCCTCTGGCATCAGGCTCCAGCTTTCCACCCCCCACCCAACGCCACCACCAACCCCACACTCGCCTGCAACCGCCGCGTCTGCAGCGCCTGCAACCCCCGTTGCGCCTGCAACGCCGCGGTCTGGGCCGTCACCACCTCCAGATAACTCACCGCCCCCGCCTGATAACTGTTCATCGCCAGGGCCTGCGTATGCTCGGCGGCATTCACCGCCGCCTGCTGGTCCAGCGCCTCCTGCTGCAGATCCCGCAGTTGCCCCAGGTTGTCCTCCACCTCTCGCACCGCCCGCAGCACCTGGCCGCGGTAATGGGCGGCGGCTTCCTCGAATTCGGCGTGGGCCTGGCGTTCGTTGGCGCTCAGGCGGCCGCCGTCGAAGATCGGCAGGTTGACCAGAGGCCCCAGCGCCCAGTAGCGATTGCCCGCCGCCAGCAGGTTGCCGCTGCCCTGGGTCTGCCCGCCGAGCAGGCCGGTGAGGCTGAAGTCCGGGTACCAGGCGGCCCGGGCCACGCCGATGTTGGCGTTGGCGGCGAACACCCGGCGTTCGGCGGCGGCGATGTCCGGGCGGCGTTGCAGCAGGGCGCTCGGCAGTTGTTGCGGCACGCTGGGCACGGCCAGGGTCTGTTGGGTGGCGGGCAGCTGGAACTGGCTGGCCGGTTCGCCCACCAGTTCGCCGATCGCGTGTTCGGTGAGGTTGCGTTGCCCGCGCACTTCGTCCAGCTCGGCCTCGGCGCTGGCCAGCTGGTTTTGCGCGCGGGTCAGGTCCAGCTCCGAGGCGATTTGCCCCTGGTAGCGGCTGCGGGTCAGTTGCAGGGCCTGGGCGTAGTCGTCCAGGGACTGGCTGAGGATTGCGCGCTGCGCATCCAGGCCATTGAGCTGCACATACAGGCTCGCCAACTGCTGTTGCAGGCTCAGGCGCGCCACCGCCAGGTCGTCGGCCGAGGCTTCGGCCTGGGCGTCGCCGGCGGCCACCTGGTTACGAATCCGCCCCCACAGGTCCGGGTCGAAGCTCAGCGAGAAACCGGCGCTGTTGCTGTTGTACAGCGAAGGCTGGCTGCTGCCGCGCAACGGCCGGTGGTCCGACTGGCGTTGGCGCAGCGACTGGCCGCTGGCGCTGATCTGCGGGAACAGCCCGGCATGCAGCTGGCTGGCATAGGCCTGGGCCGCGTCGAAGTGCGCCAGCGCCGCCGCCAGGTCCGGGTTGGCCTTGAGCAGGCGCTGTTGCAGGTCATCCAGGCGTGGGTCCTGGTACAGCCGCCACCACTGGCTGGCCAGCCGATCCGCCGGTCGGGCCGGATGCCAGGGGCCGTCGCTGGTCTGTTCGCGGTAGTGGGCCGGCAGCTCCACGGTTGGCACCTGGTAGCCGGGCGCCAGGGAGCAGCCTTGCAGGGCCAGCACCAGCAACACCGCAAGCGGCTCAAGCCTTGGGCGCATGCTCACCTCCGGCGTCGGCCAGTTGCACCAGGTCGCCTTCGCGCAGGGCATCGGGCGGGTTGTCGATCACCCGGTCGGCGGCTTGCAGGCCCTGGTCGATCACCAGCCGCGCGCCGAGGTCGAGGCCGATATGGATGTCCCGCAGGTGCACGTGGTTGTGCTCGTCGAGCAGCGCCACCTGGGTGCCCTGGGCGCGGAAGATCAAGGCGCTGGCCGGGATGCTCACGCCCCGGGTGTCGGCGGGCAGGGCCAGGGCGGCCTCGGCATAGTCGCCGGGCAGCAGCGCGCCGTCGGGGTTGTCGGCGACGAACTGGGCGAGCAGGGTGCCGGAGCGCTGATCGATGGCGGTGGAGTCGCCGATCAGCCGCGCGCTGAAGTGCTGGCCGGGGTGCTCCGGCACCGTCAGCTCGGCGCGGAGGCCGGGGCGGATCACGCTGGCGTAGTTCTGCGGCACCGGCACGTAGAGCCGCAGCTTGCGGGTGTCGGCCAGATCGAACAGCTGCGGATCGCTGTCGTTGTCGGCCTTGATCAGCTGGCCGATATCGGTGTGGCGCGCGGTGATGGTGCCGGCGAAGGGCGCGCGGATGGTCTTGTAGTTCTCCAGGGCCGAGAGCCGTGCGTAATCGGCAGCGGCTGCTTCGGCATTGGCCTTGGCGGCCGCGGCGTTGGAGGTTTTTTCATCGGCCTCCTGGCGCGACACCGAGTGGCTGGCCAGCAGGTTCTGCCAGCGCACGGCGGTGGTTTGCGCCAGCCGCGCATTGGCCTGTTCCTGCACCAACCGGGCATGGGCCTGGGCCAGTTGCTGGTCGAGGTCGGGGCTGTCGATTTCGGCGAGGACTTGCCCGGCCTGAACCTTGGCGCCGATGTCGCTGTTCCAGCTTTTCAGGTAGCCGCTGACCCGGGCATGGATCGGCGCCTTGCTCCAGGCTTCCAGGTGCGCCGGCAGGCGCAGGGTGTCGCCCTGGCGGTTTTGCTGCGGCTGGAACACCAGCACCTGGGGCACGGCGGCGGTTTCGGTCCAGGCGGCCACCGCGCGTTCATGGCGGGTGCGCGCGGCCAGGCCGTTGGCCACCAGCAGGGCGGCCAGGGTCAGGCCACCGATGCCGAGCCACAGCAGGCGTTTGCGCGAGGGGGTGTGTTCAGGCGACATGGGTACTTTCTCCAGCGACAGCGCGAGTGGGGTGACGCCCGTGGACCAGGCTGAACACCACGGGAACGAACAACAGGGTGGCGGTGGTGGCGAGGATCAGGCCGCCGATCACGGCGCGGCCCAGGG
Organism: Pseudomonas sp. NFPP07; assembly: GCF_900115645.1. Taxonomy (NCBI): domain Bacteria; kingdom Pseudomonadati; phylum Pseudomonadota; class Gammaproteobacteria; order Pseudomonadales; family Pseudomonadaceae; genus Pseudomonas; species Pseudomonas sp. NFPP07. The sequence goes on along the minus strand of NZ_FOXG01000004.1, from coordinate 221,650 downwards.
GCGCGTTCTGCTCCTCGGACAGGGCCAGGGGCAGCATGCCGATGATCATCGCCAGGGCGGTCATGCACACCGGGCGAAAGCGCGTATAGCCGGCCTCCAGCGCGGCCTTCAGGGCATCGCCGTGTTCCGCCAGGCGTTCGCGGCAGAAGCTCACCACCAGGATCGAGTTGGCCGTGGCCACGCCCATGCAGAGGATGGCCCCGGTCAGCGCCGGCACCGACAGCGAGGTGCCACTCAAGAACAGCATCCAGACGATGCCGGCCAGGGCCGCCGGTAGCGCGGTGATGATCACAAACGGATCGAGCCAGGACTGGAAGTTGACCACGATCAGCAGGTAGATCAGCACCACCGCGCCCAGCAGGCCCAGGCTCAGGCCGCTGAAGGCTTCGTGCAGGGCGTCGATCTGCCCGTGCAGGCTGATGGTCGCGCCCTTGGGCCGCAGCGTTTGGCTATCGTCGAGGACGTGCTGGATATCCCGGGCCACTCCGCCCAGGTCGCGGCCCTGGACGTTGGCGTAGAGGTCCAGGGTCGGCTGGATGTTGTAGTGGGTGACCACCGCCGGGCTGTCCACCCGCGAGATGCTGGCCAGGCCGCCGAGGATCTGCGACTGGCCGTTGCTGCCGGTCACCGGCAGCGCCTCCAGGGACGGCAGGCTGTCCAGGCGGTACTGCGGGGTGGCGGCGACGATGGAATAGGACACGCCGTTCTGCGGGTTGAGCCAGAAGGTCGGTGCTACCTGGGAACTGCCGGCCAAGGAGGCCACCATGCTGTTGGTCACGTCGCGCTCGGTGATCCCCAGGCCATTGGCCCGCAGGCGGTCGACCTTGACCGCCAGCGACGGGTAGCCGGTGGACTGCTGGATGCGCAGGTCGGCGATGCCCGGCACATGTTGCAGGCGCCGTTGCAGCTCCAGGGCATAGGCGCGGTTGGCGGCGCTGTCGGGCCCGGAGATTTTCACGTCCAGCGGCGCCGGCGTGCCGAAGTTGAGGATCTGGCTGCTGATGTCCGCCGGCAGGAAGGCGAACTGGCTGCCGGGAAAACTCTCCGGCAGGGCCTCGCGCAATCGCTTCACGTAGTCGGCGGTCGGCGCGTGGCCGGGCTTGAGGGTGACCTGGATGTCGCCATCCTGCGGGCCGATGGTGCCGCTGCTGCTGTAGGCCATGTCGATGCCGCTCAGGGGAATGCCGATATTGTCGATCACGCTGTCCAGCTGCTCTGGCGGAATCACCTCGCGAATCCGCGCCTCGATGCGGTCGAAGGCCGCCGCGCTTTCCTCGATCCGCGTGCCCAGGGGCAGGCGCACATGCAGGGCCAGCGCACCGGCGTCGGTGGCCGGGAAGAAGTCCTGGCCCAGACTCGGCAGCAGGGCGAAGGAGGCCAGCACGCAGGCGAGAAAACCCAGCAGGAAGCGCTTGCGGTGGGCCAGGGCCAGGGTCAGCAGGCCGTGGTAGGTGTCGCGCACGTTGGAGAAGCGCCGCTCGAACCCCTGCTGGAAGCCCAGCAGCCCGCGCACCAGGGCATGTCGCGGCGGGGCGTGCTGCTCGCCCTCGTGGTGGTTGATGAAGGCGTCTTCCGGGTGATGCCCCGGGCCCGGCTCCGGCACATGGGGCTTGAGCAGGTACATGGCCAGTGTGGGCACCAGGGTGCGTGAGAGGATGAACGAGCTGGCCATGGCGAAGATCACCGCCAGGGCCATGGGGCGGAACAGGTAACCGGCGATGCCCTGCAACAGGAACATCGGCACGAAGACAATGCAGATGCACAGCAGCGAGACGAACGCCGGGCCGACGATCTGTTTCGCGCCGTCGAGGATCGCGGCCTTCACCGCCTTGCCTTGTTCCAGGTGCCAGTTGATGTTCTCGATGGTCACCGTGGCGTCGTCCACCAAAATCCCCACCGCCAGCGCCAGCCCGCCGAGGGTCATGACATTCAGGGTCTGGCCGCTGGCGGCGAGCAGGGCGATGGCCGCGAGCACCGCCAGGGGGATCGAGGCGGCGATGATCAGTGTGGAGCGCCAGCTGCCGAGGAACAGCAGGATCATCGCGCTGGTCAGCAGCGCGGCGATGATGCCTTCCCGGGCCACGCTGCCCACCGACTGCTTGACGAACACCGAGGCGTCACCCAGCAGCGAAGTCTTCAGCGCCGGCGGCAGGGTTTCGTCGATGCGCGGCAGCATCTGGCGGATGCCATCGACGATCGACAGGGTGGAGATATTGCCGTTCTTCAGCGCCGGCATCAGCACCGCGCGGTGGCCGTCGACCCGCACGATATTGCTCTGCGGCGGCGAGCCGTCGCGCACATGGGCCACCTGGCCGATGGTGATCAGCGCACCGTCGACGGTCTTGATCGGCAGGTCGTTGAGCTCGTCGATGGCCGTCGGGCTGTTGTTCAGCAGCACCGTGTACTCGCTGGCGCCAAGCTTGGCGGTGCCCACCGGGATGATCTGGTTCTGCGCCGCCAGGGCATTGCCCACGTCCTGCGCCGACAGGCCCTTGGCGGCCAGCGCCTGCGGGTCCAGGTCGAGGGTGATCTGCCGCTGCTTGCCGCCCATGGGCGTCGGCATCGCCAGCCCCGGCACCGAGCTCAGGGGCAGGCGGATATTGTTCTGCACCAGGTCGCGGATTCTGGCTTCCGACAGGGTCGGGCTGGAGAACGCCATCTGCAGGATCGGCACCGTCGAGGCGCTGTAGTTGAGGATCAGCGGCGGGGTGATGCCCGGCGGCATCTGCTTGAGCACGGTTTGCGACACCGCCGTGACCTGGGCATTGGCGGTGCGGATATCCACCCCCGGCTGGAAGAAGATCTTGACGATGCCCATGCCCGGCAACGACTGCGACTCGATGTGCTCGATGTCGTTGACCGTGGTGCTCAGGGAGCGCTCGTAGGTGTAGATCACCCGGCCGGCCATGGCGTCCGGCGACAGGCCGGTGTACTGCCAGACCACCGCCACCACCGGAATACCGATATCGGGGAACACATCGGTGGGCGTACGCAGGGCCGCCAGCGGCCCGATGATGCAGATAAAAATCGCCAGCACGATAAACGTGTAGGGCTTGAGCAGAGCGGTCTTGACCAGCCCGAGCATGCGGTGGACCTCCGAGGGAAAACGAACCTCGGCAGCCTGCCGCGACCCACCTAACACGCGGCTTTCAGCCAGGTGAAGGAAGTTTTAGGTTGGGCCTGAATTTCCTTTCACGGGGATTCATTTGTCCTGTGGCGGCTGCCTCGACAAGCTGGATGGCAATCGGCGCGAGCGCTTTTTTCGCTCCGCCCTGTGTCGATTTTTTTACTGCCGAGGTACCTGCCATGAACACCAAACCGCTGCTGCTGATTCCCGCCCTGAGCCTGGTGCTGCTGCTCTCCGCCTGCGCCGGCCCGATGCCCAAGGCCGATCCCAACGAAGCCTGGATCAGCCTGGAAGAAGAGGGCTCCAGCGACCTGATGGCCGAACGCGTCGACGGCAAGAACGTCGACGACGGCCGCTACTTCGAAGTCCAACCCGGCGCCCATCGCCTGGACGTGACCCTGTTCGAAGAAGTCGGCGGCGACTCCAACCAGGTCGATTGCCGCGGGCAGGTGAGCTACCCGAGCTTCAAGGCGGGGGAGCATTACAAGCTGGTGGAGTCGACGTTGGGGACTGAGGTGCGGGCGAGGTTATATGACGGGGAGGGGAAGCAGGTGGCGAGCGTGCGGGATTTTGAGTGTATGCCGGGGTGACAGCGCTTCTCGCGCTGCCCAAACCAAGATATTTCGCTCAATGGAAAGAGAACCGCCTGACAGCAAATTTATGGTGGGGCGCTCGATGATGAGGATTTGAATCTTCAAGCGGAGCCTTCTTTATGAGCCAACCTGCCGGAGCACTACCGACGTCCACCGATGCGGCCTTCAGCGAAGTGGCACAGATGATCACTGCCGCGCGCCAACGGGCGGTGCGGGCGGTGAATACCGAACTGGTGGAGTTGTATTGGCAGATCGGCGCCTATATCAGCCGCAAGATCGAGGCGGCGGAGTGGGGCGATGGAGTGGTTCAGCAACTGGCGGATTATCTTGCGCGGCAGCAGCCGGGGTTGCGGGGTTTTACCCGGCGTAACCTGTTCCGCATGCGGCAGTTCTATGAGGTTTATCGAGGCGAGGAGAAAGTGTCAGCACTGCTGACACAATTACCCTGGACCCAGAACCTGATCATTCTTGCGCAAGGCAAGCGGCCAGAAGAGCGCGAGTTCTACCTACGCATGACGATCCAGGAACAATGGTCAACCCGGGAACTGGAGCGCCAGATCAAATCGGCCCTTTTCGAGCGCTTACTGACCCAACCGGCAAAAGTCTCGACAGCGTTGAGACAATTGCATCCCGAGGCGTTGAGGGTGTTCAAGGACGCCTATGTGGTGGAGTTTCTCGACCTGGCCCAGGGGCATAGCGAAGCCGACCTGCACAGTGGGTTAGTGCAGCAACTGAAAGACTTTCTGATCGAAATGGGCCGCGACTTCTGCTTTGTCGCTTCGCGCTATCCCTTGCAGGTTGGCGGGCGTGATTTCGTGCTGGATCTACTGCTGTTCCATCGCGGCTTGAATTGCCTGGTGGCCATCGAGCTCAAGGTCGGGCGCTTCGAGCCGGAACACCTGGGCAAGCTGGATTTCTACCTGGAAGCGCTGGACCGCCAGGTGCGCAAACCCCATGAGAACCCGGCCCTGGGCGTGCTGCTCTGTGCCAGCAAGGACGACGAGGTGGTCGAGTACGCCCTCAACCGCTCACTCTCACCCGCATTGATTGCCGAGTACCAGACCCAACTGCCGGATAAGAAGCTTCTGCAGGCCAAGCTGCATGAGTTGTATGCCCATCAACATAACGATGGGCTTGAGCCTGCGCCAACCGAAGAAAAACTTAACGCTGTGTTTGGGGTTAGTTACTACAAAGGCACAACCTAGTTTTCGAGGGTGGGGCTGTTTTTATAGTGCTTGGCTATCTCTAGCCAGATGTATTTGTATCTGAACTCAAGCCAGCGAATGAGTAATTTATCTTTCTTTTGTCTGAAGTAACTTTCATTGCGGGCTTTCAAAGTTCTTTTTATGTCCTTTTCCAGATTTTCCAGATTGAAAGCCGACCATATAATGGGGATTACGGTTTCAAGGTTTGTATGGCAGACAGGTGCTACTTCGTGATAGAGGATTCTCTTGATTTCTTCTGGATCGTAGGCTTCTGTTTGGCGTGCAATGGCTTCATAGTCCACTTCAGTGTCAACAAATGCATCGGACAACGCCCAATACACATAAGATCGTTCTTCGTCGGTCATTGCACGTCCCATGTCAAAAACTCCTCCAGCTCATCGTCAAGGCTGTCTGCTGCGTACTCACCCAGGATACCTCCGGCAACGCTACCAGCGATCACCACTGCAATGGCGCAAACCGGGGCAGCGGGCCCACACAGTGCCGATACGCTCAGACCTGCCAAGGCGCCACCGACGGCGCCACTGCCCAGGATGATTCCTTGGCGTCCGGTTTCCTTGGCTTTGTTATCAGCTTTGTAAATCTCCGAAGCTGCAAAGGCTGCGGTCACGATCCAGGCAACTTTCCCTGTCACCTTCATCGTCTTGGTGCCTCGAGTAACCTTCGCATTATCCACGCCAGACTTTTTCAGAATCAGGTAATGGACTTTGGATTTCTCTGCGTCGGTTAAAAGGTCAAATTTTTTCTTGTAAAGTGAGTGAGAGTACTTGTCCAGGGTCGTTTGCAACGTGGGACCATTGAGCTTGATATATTCCGCTACGGCGACACCTTGAGCTGATGTGAACTTTCGATGCTCGTTCATGATGTTGTTACGCATTTCTTGGCAATAGGCGACACCATCTTTGGCCGTAACCTTACCTGCCAGTACCTCGGCTTCGACCAGTCGAGACATCTCTTTAATTTTACTTTGGTACTTTGCGCGGGTGTTGGCGTCTTTGATTGCATCAGTAGCAAAGCGTGCGGCAGCACCCTCCATTCCGGCAATTGCCATTTCCAAAGGTGAGCTATGTAGATCATGCTCTCTTTTTATAATGTAGCTGCCTGTAATGAGCATCGGTTCTGTCACGACTGGGCCCTTATCTCTGAATCTTGCTGAGAATGCTATCGAGGATAGAGACGCTCTCTGAAGCGTCTTCAGTACCGTAATCAATCGCTGTGCAGGCCTTGCCTGTCGGGTTTGAAAATTTCACGGTGTTTTGTGCGTTAAACACGCCTCGCATCACCGATCCATCTTCGAAGTGCGCAACGCAGGAAAGTCCTTCATAGCTCTCGGTGGCCGGAATCTTGAATCCGATCCAATTCCCGGAAATGGTCATGGGGGTAGGAGAGGTGAACGGTGCCGGCGTATGCGAATCTCCGATAATTATCGTGCCAGAGCCGCCTATTACGATGCTGCCATGAGTACCACCGGTATCGATGGTTGCGGCATTCTTGCCGTTGATGAATACCGTTGAGGCCAAACCCGTCGACAGGGCGCTACCACAGGTACAAGTATCGCCTGGCGTGCGGCTGGGAGGCCCCGTCGAAGAAAACGTTTGGGGAGCCTGTCGCTATTGGGTTGGTGCCGTGCCCTGGAATCGGGCAGCTGGTTGGGTCGGTTTGACGTGCGGCTGGTTTCGCCATAATGACCTCCTGTCAATAAATCCTTGTTGGGGGCAATAACCTAACAGAGATCTTGTAGGCGTTGGGTACCCGTGGGCGCTGCTTGCTTTGGATGGGGTGCGTTTATCGGACGGAGAGAGGGCGTCCGAATTTATTTGCACCACCCCGTCACAAACCACCCACCTGGCCCGTCATGTCGGTGTATCCCTCAATTAACGGAGCCACCCCATGTCATCCAGCCACCCGACCCAAGCCGTCAACCTGCTGCAAACCATCCCCGAAATCTTCGAAAGCCTGGGCCAGGTCCACGGCCTGATCGATGCCCACGGCCTTGCGCGCAAGCTGCACCACCTGGTGGTGTTGCGCGCCTCGCAGATCAACCAGTGCGGCTTCTGCGTGAAGATGCACACCCGCGAAGCCCGTGAAGACGGCGAAAGCAACGAGCGCCTGGACCGTCTTGTGGTCTGGCGCCATGTCAGCGATTTCAACGCCGCCGAACGCGCCGCCCTGGCCTGGACCGAAGCCCTCACCATCCTGCGCGAAGACACCGACTTCGGCCCGTTGCGCGCGGCCCTGCGCGAACATTTCAGCGACGCGCAGATCGCCGCCTTGACGGCCGATATCGGCATGATCAACCTGTGGAATCGCTTGCAGGTGTCGAGGCACTGAGGATGGATCGAATCGATGACACGACGGTGTTCGAAAGCCGTCGCAGCTTCCTGCTGGGCCTGGCCTACCGCCTCCTTGGCTCGCGCGCCGAGGCCGAGGACGTGGTGCAGGACCTGTTCATCAAATGGCTGGAGGCCGACAAGGCCTCCATCGCCACCCCGGCCGCCTGGCTGACCACCGCCTGCACCCGGCACTGCATCGACCTGCTGCGCTCGGCCCAGCGCTCGCGCCTGCAATACATCGGCACCTGGCTGCCAGAGCCGATCCACAGCCTGCACCACGACTCCCCCGAACAGAGTCATGAACTGGCCTCGTCGCTGTCCACCGCCTTCCTGCTGCTGCTCGAACGCCTGACCCCCAAGGAACGCGCCGCCTACCTGCTGTACGACATCTTCGACCTGGACTACCCCCAAGTCGCACAAACCCTCGGCGTCCAGGAAGCCACCTGCCGCAAACTGGTGTCCCGCGCCAAAGCCAGCCTGGGCAACACCCAGGCGCGCTACCAGCCGGAACCTTCACGCCAGCAACAACTGCTGAGCGCCTTCCACAGCGCCATCACCAGCGGCTCGACCCAAAGCCTGGCCGCCATGCTCTCCGAAGACGTCGAGCTCTGCGCCGACGGCGGCGGCAAAGCCAGCGCCATTCGCGAGACCTTGTATGGGGTGGAAGCGGTGTTGGGGTTTGTGGGGGAGTCGTTGAGCAAGTACTGGCGGGCGTATCAGTGGCAGGAGGTGGAGATCAATGGTGGGCGTGGGGTGGTGTTGCGGGGGGACGGGGAGGTGGTGGCGGTGGTGAGTTTTGGGTATGACGAAGGGGGACGGGTGAACCGCGTCTTTATCATGCGGAATCCGGAGAAGTTGGGGTTGTTGGGGAGTGGGGGGTTGGTGTGATGCTTATATTGCACAGCTCTGAGTGCTGCGGATCAGCAAACCGAGGCCACTCCTTTTGTCGAATTCATGTTGCAAACGTTGCATCAGACTCTGCTTGATAGCAGCCAAAGCGACCAAGCAGGCGATCAAGTAAGCGACTAAGTAGTCCGACGGCTGCAAGTTCTGGACGGCGGCGTGGCCCTCAAAGCGGGGAGGCTGATGCTGCTCATGGCTCCTGTGTAATGTGAAGATCGACTGCTAGGCTCGGGAAGCGAAACTCAAAGCGCCGTTCCTCCAACTCCGCGAATCGGGCCTGCTGGTCCAGAACTAGCTGTGGGATCAGCGACAGCACGTCTCCTGCGGGATCCTTGTCGAGTACATTCTGGATCTCTGGCCATCCGAGCCACGAGGCCCGAGGATCCTGGCTTTGCTCCCCTGTAAAGCGTGCCGCATACCGTGCAACAACATAGAGGATAGGCGGCGCATCGGCGGCCTTGGCGTCTAGTCCCATTGCCTTAGCTAGTTCGGCGGAAGTCCGTCCGTCGATCCACGAGATGACTCGTTCCGTCCACTCGTTAGCCTTTGCAATGTTTCGTCTGCGGCTTTCTCGCTCGGACAGGGAAAACCCGAAGACGTCGTGCCACTTCAGCTGGACCAATACCAGCGTGCCATGGCGCCTGTCGAGGACTATGGCGTCCACGTCTGTCAGCTTCGATCCATTAGGGCGCCGCAATTGGAAGCCATGCGGAGGCACTAGGAAGTCGGGGTCAGGGAATGCCTTCGCCAAGTCGGTGCGGAATATCGCCTCCCTCCGATCGACACCTCGGTCCCAGTCGGGCTTGTAGGTATTACGTAGATGGCGAAAGAGAGCGAAGTAGGGGTTGGTTAAGGCGCCGAAGCACGGAAGTAGTACATGCTCTTTGCCAAGGTCGACGTAGAAGGCACAGGGGACCTCATATGCCTTTTCCCAGTCGTCTAGGTTGCTGCTCTCAAGTGTAAGTGCTTGCATGGTTGGAGGAGCGCGGTCTGCCGGTAGTCCTGCTTCCCGCCACACCTCGTCGATATCATCCCTCCTGGCGAACAAGGTCAGGACATTGCTCGCAGCGACTCTTGGCCTTTTCTGCTGCAGCAGGCTGACGAAGTCAATGTGGCACAGGATGCGTCCCAGAGCTTGGTCGCAGGCGTGGATCCACTCTCCGAAGCTCCTGTCACCGATCTTGACGTCGTCCGGGAGGGCCTCTGACTCTAGGTAGCGCCTTCCATAGCGCTTGGCTCTTTCTAGGTAGGCAGACACGATCTCCTGATCGTTGTTGTAGCTAATGAACCATCCATCAGGAGCATCGACATAGGACTTCATGCGATTGTGTAGTTTCTGCCACCCAAGTTCGTCCAGGCTGTCCTCGGGAGCGTTGGACAATGCACGGCTACTCCTAGCCTTGAGTGCATATTGCAGGGATAGCTCGGGGACGCTATAGGGAACCTGAATGATTATGTGATTGGCGTTTACAAATGATGTCGTGGCCAGTCCTTGGCGCTCCAGTGCTGCCATTCGAGATAAGTGGGTAAGTTGTCCGCAACAACTAAGGTACGAATATGCAAACTGGGAGATATTGGGCTGTATCGGTCCCCACGGAACGCCGCTTGGTTGATTCTCAAGCTTTGAGAGAAATGGACGCAATGCCGCCGCTGCGCCTAGGGAAATGAAACGATGGTCAAGTTGTCCCGCTGCAGCGCCCCCTTTCTGAGTATCGGCTCCTTGCAGGCGCATCACAGCAGATGTATCAAGGGCACGGACTAAGGCAATGACAGCTTCTTTTTCATAGCCGCACCACATCTTGGCTGCTTTTGCTTGGAAATCCATTAGTTGTTGGGTAATAGCATGTTCTGCGTCAGTTAGGTACTTATGGTTCATTTAGCAGTCTCGCGATCGGTGAATTAGCAGCCTACTGAAACCGGATAATCATTTAGATGAGAGGGTACTCGTTTCAAATATCTGCGCACTCAGAGAACCGGATGAGTTGGTGCATTGAGGTGGTCTCATGAGGTACCTCTGTCTTGGTCGGACCGCTCAGCGAAATCAATTTTTTGCAATCGATATATAGCATGGTTTTCTGTGGATATTGCTTCCGGTTTCTGACAGCCTTTGGGTAATACAACTCGATCAGCACGACGAGAGCATTCCAGCGAACCGCTTGCTTCATCCGGTTGGGGAATTTATCGGCGGTGCATATCGAAATGGGAAATGCCCACTTGGTTCATGGGATTGTGATGGAAGGAATGGCTATTTCAATATAGGTTCGAGGGCCTGTATTGAATTGTTTAGAGAGTCCTTGGGACGATTGATTCGATCATGTGCATACCGGAGGGCTAAGCGCCCTCCAACTTATTGAGCAATTCGACCTCTCTCTAGATTCCGTCAATATCAGTGTTTCTGTATTCCCTGAATCCAAGGCGTTGTACTTCTTCTAAAATGGTTGCGCCATGCTTTGCTTGCTTGATACTTACATTGTCGGATCGGCTCACCAGTTTTCCAATCGAAAAAGCGAGGCTTCGTTGCCATGGCTGAAGGTTGCCAGTTTCTTTTGACCATTTGGAGATTTGGAACCATATATCCGCAGGCACTGTTGTAACCTGATCGATCAAGCTTTGCTCATGCTGGTTTGGAGCACTTATGCCCTGATTCCCCTTCGCCTGACTTACCCTCCGGAATATGTCAATGAGCTCATGCTCCAGCGCAGGATCGATACTGATCTCCAAGTCTTTAATTTTTTCCCAGCACTCTTTGCGCTTACACCATTCTGTAACGTTCTTGCCGTTTGGAGGGCTGACAATGACGCGGTGAACAGCTATTGAGACATCACGAATTGTATTTCGGAGCGCTACTGATATATCCTGGCTCTTCCAGATACTGTTCAGATCAATTCGCTGAGATGTGTGGTTGGATATCCAAGCGATTGTATATGTAACAATGTTAGCTTTGTATCCACCAAAATTCTGATCGTGCACAATGCGGTCAGCCCTGCTGAAAATAATGGCTTTGGCGATCAGGTGTTCGAAGTATCGAGCATCGATATCAACGCGTCCGCGCTCCTTCAGCCTTATTGCGAAGTCATTAAAGTTTTTCTGTGCTCCAAGACTGACAATGTGCGGGAGCTGTATCCAGGTATTTTCGTATTTCGCCAAGTCGGTCTTTGTGAACTTTTGACGCGTGGGGAACATTGCATCAAACTGCCGTTTTCTGGCTGGTGTGCCTTCTCTGGCCTTCGCGTCGAGATACTGGCCTCTTGCCCGCTCGTAAAACCACTTGGACTGCCTGTTGGTGCCATCAACTGCAGGGGCCCAGACCGTCCGGGAGAGACCTTCGATTTCTACATGGAATGGGTCATTGGCGTAGAAATCGGCATCGTTAACCTTGTTCTGGCTGTTGGCAAATCGTGAGATGAGTGGAACGATATGCTCAAGATGTTCTTCAGGGATTACAGATATTTTTGCCTGAACAAAAATCCCCTGCAGGTCAGCTTTGTCTTTCCTAGTCGTATAGTAAAGAGAGGCGGTGGTCTGCCCGCCGTTCACAATCTGTAGGTTGCGAATCTTTGAAATTGAATACCCGTTCTCTTCATCGAATTCGATAGCATCAGCGGTTGCCGAAACACCGTTGTTGTAGGCAAAGAATCGATGAGGCTCCTCAAGAATAGTCTTTCTGATCCCTTTGTTAACGTTGCCTCTGGCCTGCAGGAACGATCTTACGTTTCGCTCCAGCAAACGTGGCCCATACTTGTCGTAGATTCCAGCAAGAATTTCTCCGGGAATGACAGCAAGATAGCCTTTGTAGTCTGATTTGGGATCAGCCAGCGAAAGACAGGGGATGTTCTGGCCAAATTCTTCAGGGAAATTTATTTCAATCGGCTCGTATTTCCTCCCGGAGCTGGCAAGGCGGTATAGCCGTGCAGCATCCCATACATGCAGCGTGACCGAGATATCTCCGCCTTCTTCCGGGTGGAAGGCGTCCTGATTAACGATCCCATCCGTCAGTAGGAAGATTCTGCAACTGACAAGGCTGTCCTTGAGCTCGTGGATTCTCTGAAAGGCATCGTAGCTTTCCGACGACTCTTCGAGTGTGCTGTGAAACCCCGTAAGCCCTTTGCGCAGGCAGGTTTCCGCCTGCCTGAAAGCTGTTTCGCACTGAGCCTTTGTGACAGTGACAGGGGGTGTCTGCTGATTAAACACAGATACAAAGATGTCTAAGCAATCCTCGTCCTGATTTACGTTGTAGCCGTTGAGCTGCATTCCCCGGGACTTGTAGAAGCAGACGTTTACGTCTTCGACCTCACCGGCTTCGATAAGATAATCCGCGACCATTCGTGTGAACTGGTCAACCTTGAACCCACCGTCCTCCGCATCACCGGCCCCTGCGAGAACCTCCTGTAGCAGGTCTTCGCAGAATGAATTAAGTCCGTCCTTTTCGTTCATCAGTAGGCCTCCCCGATTTTTACAGAAAGCTCTGAAAAGGGAACTTCATGGCTTCTGCATTGTGCAACTGAGATCGAGTACTTCACATCGCCTACGCCCGAGCGAATATCACTTTCACGAATTCTCGGGAAATCGTTCTCCACCAAGAAAACTGCAGATTCTCTGATCGAGTATCCGGTGGGATCATATTTCGCTCTGTGCGAGTCCACAAATCCAGCTTCGATCAGCAGATTATCAAACTCTGAGAGGGCTCCTGATTGGAGTGAGAGGCTGGCTCTGATGTCATCAACAAGGGCCGGTAACGTATCAGCCCCGCTTTCGATGAGAGCAACCGAAAGATAATAAAGGTAGAGCTTTCCTACGGTTGTCTCGTCAAGCTGCTGCTCACTTGAAATCTGGAGCTTCTGATGTTGTTTTGAAGCACTGGTTTTTACCTCTACAGCTGCGTCCCCAAACTGAAAGTCGTGCTGCCTGCTTCTGGGGCCGGTCCACGCAAGCACCGCTTTCTCCGGGCTGGCTGCAGAAGGCAGAACATGGTCTTTGAGGAATCGCAGCTCGCCGTACAGACCGCGCTGCGCTTCCTCTGAGAGACCGTCATCTCCCTGCTTTTCAAAGAAAACCTGCCAGAGTCGGACACGAGTGAGGAAACCTGCAATTACCTCTTTCCTCTTGGTAAGAAGATGAAGTTTGCTGTAAAGGTGTTCTGTGATAGAGGCAAATATCTCGTTATAACCGACAGCTGAAGAGGAAATTACCAGGCTCGCGTGGTCCGGAAGTATTTCATCTCCCGTAATCTGAACCGTGAAATGCAGCCCTCGCGATACAGGGATGATATCGGGCAGCGGTGTGCTGTCCCTTGGAACTTCAAGAATGAAGGTACGCAGCATTGTGGGAGCCTTCACCCCGATAAACATGGGGCATATGGCATCCAGGCCGACCAGGCGCTTGGCAGTGCCTAGTCCGGTCTTGTGGCTCGCAGATGCTTCAAGGTCAGTCCATAGATCCTTAAACATCGTCTTCGTCGTCCCCATAGCGATCAAGCCAGTACTTGGTATTGACCTGATATTCGACGGTAGTTTTGTTACGGCTGGCGGGGAAGCTCATGGCCATGCCAATGATGGGCATCTCTGTGAACCGCTCCCCGTTCAGAAACACATTGCTGGAGTCCAGCGGGTAAATCAGCAGGAGGCCTCGCTGAGGACTTCTTGTCCGGCGAATAAAGGGGCCGCTTGGCGAAGTAGGCTGCATCTTATGTCGTGTTTCACCGTTTGCCCAGGCATCAACCGTGGCTGCAAGCGCTGAGGCCTGCTGAGAGCTGTCAAGGTCTATGTACTGATCCTCGGGGCTGATGATGTTTGCCTTTTGCAGCCAGTACAGGTCTTTATCCGGCTGGACGTCTTGACGTTCAACCAGTCCGGTCTGGTGTCCGCCAATTGGAAGCTTGGTGTTGGCAGTGCCGCTGGATATCAGAACAACCGTCCATGAAGTGAGCTCTCCAATATCATTGACTTTCTCAATGTACTTGCTGATGAGTTCAGGGTCGGCACCACGCGAAAACGGATGGATCTTAAAACCAGTTAGGAGGTCGTGAACTTGATCTGGCTTGACCTCGTCCCATAGGTAATTATTCTTCTTCTGAGCGCTGAACGAACCAAGACCGCCAATCCATTCATCAATGTGTCTGAAGTTTTTTTCCTGTATGTTTTGATTTTTATCAAAAACTATCGTCTGAGCCAGGCTGTCGGCGAATGTGACCTGCATTTTTTTGCCGCTTCTGATCTTGTTGGCGGCAGTGATGCTCAGTCCATTGGCATGTGTTCTGACTTTAAGGCCATAAGCCTCAGGATCAAGATTACTTAGTTCCATAAGCTTGAATTCGCGCTTCAGCTCTTCAGTTGCTACTGCGATATGCTGATACCAGCCTTCAATTTCTTCTGTAGTATAAAGGCGACACAGATCGAGATACCCTGCTCTGTATCCAAACCAGCGTCCCATTTGAAGCAGAGTGTCATAGTTTTTGGACGGGCGGGTATAGTAACTTACACTCAACCCGTCAAGAGTAAGACCGCGGGAAAGCTTGTCACCTCCGACCGCGATAACATTCAGTCCTTTGGGATGCTCCGCATAGTCAAGAACACCTTCAGCCAGACCATTAATACCTCTTACCTGGATTTTCAGTGCAGCTTCTGTCAGCTCTCGGGATACCTCACTCCACTGGATCGGAGTAATGAGCGGATCACCTGTCAGCTCTATAATAGAGGCGGTTTTTACAACAAAATCTTTCTCCCAGAGCTTCTTCAGCTCTTCCAGAAGCTCCTTCCATTGCGGTCCTGTGTTGAATTCAAGGGTTCTTTGAATGTTGACAAGCTCATCTTTGACCAGACCAATAACCCGTTCTTGGACATCGTTGAATCTGGTCACATGAATCAGCATTGTATTGTGAACATTCTTCTGTCCCCTGACGCGGCGGGCTGCGCAGGACAGAACAAACGTCTGGATTGCCTCGATCATCGTGTCAGGAAGGCGATCTACCGGAAGATGCTTTTTATGTTTGGCAGGGAAATACTGCTCGGCATCTTCGGCGTGCCTGATGAGAGGAAGACTCTTATCTACAGGAGCCAGGCCGTCAATGCTTTCTGAAAGCCCGAAAACCTTCGTAGCCCCGATGTAATTATCCGGCGGATTGATATAGTAGATAAAGTTTCGCGGGAACAAGTCCTCGCCATATTTTGACTTTTCACTCTCCTCATCAGGCGGCAGAATGAAGATGTTTGCAAAAGGCGTGGCTGTATACCCGATATATGAGCTCTGGGAAAACGTCTTGAGTATTTTCCTGATAGCCCGGTTGATGGCAGTGGGATCTTCTTCAGGATCTTTTGTATTTACGGAGGCGTTATCGGCTTCGTCATCAAGCAGCAGAACAGGAATACCGTTAACGATCCTCTCACCCGTTTCAGGATTGGTTTGTCCCTGCCCCTCGACCCATGCAAGTATCCGCTTGAGAACCGAGGTGTTTTTCTTGACGACTAGGAGAAGAGGGTTCCCCCCAAGCTGCGCATTCGCGCCGTTTCTGGCACGGAAATCTCCACCATGCGCGCTGTAGGTCAGAGGCTGAACAATTAGTTGACCGTGATCTTCAAGCTTCCCTACGCCAATACGGCTTCCGCTCTCATGCTGTCTGTCAAGTTCACTTTCGAAACCAAGAAACTCGGCGTCAAGACGGGACTGTGTCTGACTGCGCAGATCGTTTGTCATGCCGGCCAGTACAATGACGAGTTTGTACCCAGCATCTACGGCCTTGCAGATAAGTCCTGTGTAGTTTGCTGTTTTGCCTGACTGCACATCACCGACAACCATTCCTCGCCGGTCCCATGCACCTGACTGTGCAGGATTTCCGATGTCACCCAGGATCGCATCTGTGACTTGGTCCAGTTTTCCGGTGACAACAGGAGACCAGCTCTTCTCTTCTTCCAGATACTGGCGATAACGCTTCCAAAATCCCCAGTTGATCTCGGTTTTGCGTTCAGGAAGCCAGTTCTTGTGTTTTCTGTCGCGCAATACCGATGGATCAGGCTGCCATACGCTGACTTGGCTGGAAATATCCCGGAACAGTAGGTCACGATCGACTTCCTCAACCATTTCCGCCGCTTCAAAAGCGTCGAGGAGTGCATTCATTTCATTCAAAATTTTTTCAGAGGTGACGGTTTCTTCTTTACGAAGCCTTTTCATGACCATTGCCTTAACGTCATCGTATCCGTACTGATCCATCTAAATATCTCCTTCGGGCTCTTCTCTAAAGGCTTCTATAAACTCAGGACTCTGGCTGAATGGCTCCATCGTTACGAGACGGTTAAATATTTCGTCCCGGCTGAAGCCATTTTTCTGGAATGAACTGTAAATCTTTTGCAGGAGAGGCCTGACCTCTGCGTATTTTGCGCCCTCCAGTGGGCTGCTCATCCTGTCTGGTTCTTCAGAACTGCTGATGATGATGTGAGACGCAGGAATGGTCTCTTCCAGCAGGCGCAGAATGGGCTCAATTTTGTCGGTCCCTATTTCGCGGAGGGAAGACTGAATAAGAGGATGTTCACGATTTATCTCGTAGAAATACTTTCCGTGTCTGGTTTTCTGTTGCCAGAGAAAGACATGGTCCTGGGAGGACTTTCTGGCAATGACCTTTCCTCTGTGGCGATATATCTGGACCGCCTGCTCTCGTGTCAGTTTGGCGATTCTTTTCAGATCAGCGCGAAGGTAGCCCGGAGGTCTGGCCCGGGATTTCTTTACGTCGATCTGCCACTCATCGTCCATGTTGTTAGGCAGGTCGATCTGGATTCTTGCTAATTTGTGGTGTTCTTCCTTCTGAAAACCGAGTCCCAGCCAGTCGCCAGGAACGAGCAGGCGTTCATTCCGATAGATGTAGAAACCCTGCTGAGCATTCCAGCCCT
The DNA here is from genome assembly GCF_900115645.1 of Pseudomonas sp. NFPP07. Classification (NCBI taxonomy): domain Bacteria; kingdom Pseudomonadati; phylum Pseudomonadota; class Gammaproteobacteria; order Pseudomonadales; family Pseudomonadaceae; genus Pseudomonas; species Pseudomonas sp. NFPP07. Next base: position 204,595 of record NZ_FOXG01000004.1, on the reverse strand, counting down.
GAGGGCCTGCCGCTGCCCGATGCCTGCCCTGGTCCAGTTTTGACTGATGTGGAAGCACATAAGGCGTAACGGTGAGATGAGCGCCTTTGCAGAATAGCTTTTCCGAGGGGAGCTCCTGCGTTGCCCTCTCTCCCCGCAGAAACGGGTCCCAGGCCTCTATCTGGCGGCCATTGATGAAGATATTGATGCCGCCCCGCTTTTCCAGGTAGCGGTGAAATACCATTGCGAGGTGCTCTTTGGCCTCTTCAATGGCTTCGAGGAAACGGTTGTAGGCGTTCTTGTCGTCAGTGCGTGCAGACCCGGTAACTCGATCCATTTCCTCCCAGAGGACAATCGTCCCCTGCTGGGCTATCTCTTCCCCTGCCTCTGTGAGTCGGTTCTGATTGACCTTTTTGAGGAGACGCCACTCTCCGGCAGTGTTGATGTAATCAAGATCCCAGCAGCGGGCTACACAGGCAGAATCCTTCGTCCTAGTGATAACAGAAAGACGCCTGCACTGTGAGAAAGACGCAGTCTTGAGCCCCAGTCCAAATCTGCCTAGGTCCCCTGGCTCGCGGTCCTCCAGAGGGCTTCTTGAGCCCGGTCTCATGGCCGCCACCAGCTCGGTGTCAGTCATTCCACTACCATCGTCTCTAATGGATATGAAGGAATGGGCCCCATCCCATTCAAACCTGATCCAGACATTCTTGGCTGCTGCAGAAATGCTGTTATCAACAAGATCAGCAACAGCAGTTCGCAGGCTGTATCCGAAAGCCCTTAATGACTCGATGAGAGCTGAGGGCTCAGGTTGGGCCACATCGTAATCATCCGGTGATAGTTCAGTTATGGGAGCTCGTTCCATTTTCACCCAGAAACCCTCTCAGCAGGTTCTCAATCATTTCACTGTTTCTTGTTTCGCACTCCCAGATGGTGAGGAATCTCCATCCCAGATCTGAAAGTTGCTTTTTTACTGCTTCGTCGCGACGAATATTTGCTTCAAATTTTTTCATCCAGAATTCCTCTCTGGATTTCGGTGTATAGGCAAATTTACAACCGGGGTGTCTGTGCCAGAAACAACCATGAACAAAAATAGCAGCTTTGAGCCGTTTTAATACAATGTCAGGCTTTCCCGGTACAGTTGCGCTGTGCAGTCTGTATCGATATCCCATTCGATACAGAACTTTCCGCACCGTAAGCTCAGGAACTGTGTCTCGTGATTTGATACGGGACATGTTCCAGCTCCGCTTCTGGCTGGTAAGCCTATCTGTCATTGTTGATCCTCAATGCTTTGTTATTCCTTAATCTTTTTTAGTACATCTCTTACTATAATTGCAATTTTTAATGCTAAATATGCTGGGACAGCATTTCCAACTTGATGGTATTGCTCTGTTCTGGGGCCTTCAAAGAAATAGTTGTCTGGAAAAGTTTGCAGTCGAGCGGCCTCTCGAACGGTCAAGCTGCGACACTGGGCAGGGTCGTAGTGTATGAAGTAGTGTCCGTCCTTTGATATGTGAGAGGTTACAGTTGTCGATGGCTTTTCTGCCAGTTGAACCCTGAAGCGGTCACTAAACATCTTCCCGCTAACCCCGATTTTTACATTCTTATGCTTGGGCAGGAGAAGAGTTGGAAAATCGGCAAGAACGGGAGATATTCCGAACCTTTTTGCATAGGATGCAGCGAAAAGATATCGGTAAAGGTCCTCTTTCATATGAGCGCGTGAGTCATGATGAGTTAGACTCGTTAGTTGTTTGTCGCCATACCAACCCGCCATCGTTTCTGGCAGTGAATACCGTGTCGAGTATTTTTGAGAAGGAAGGCGATATGCCGGAGAGACATATTTATCCAATATCTCGGATACAGCGTAGTCTGAGCCGGTAGCCATTCTATACCATGGTGTTGCGCTCGCAGATCGAATGATTTGTTGCCAGCGCTCCGAACTGTCTACATCCTTTGTAACCCCGCTTCTCAAACGGGGGAGACCTCCAATAATGTCTCTCACGCTTGGGGGAGAGTGCCTACTCAGTGTATTGGGCTCGATCTTTATATCGCTCCGAATACCGATGATAAAAATTCGGTGTCTTGCCTGAGGGATACCGTATTCTTCTGCTCTGACAAGAAATGACGCAGGATCGGCACCTATGCTGAATTCACCCTTCTCACTGAGAGAGTAAAGGCGATACTCCAGCCCGTTGTCGCCTTCACCTACAGCTGATCTAGGATGCTTTAGGTCCCGAAGGATTTTCTGAATTACAGGCTCACCCTTTACTTTTGCCGAAAGCAGACCTTTGACATTTTCCATCACAAAAACAGGCGGTTTGTGGTCGACAATAATTTTCAAGTATTCTCGGTATAGGAAGTGTCTCTCATCATCCTCAAAGTCAGGATCGCCGCTCATTCTTGAGCGCCCAACGAGAGAGTATGCTTGGCAAGGAGGCCCGCCAATGAGCGCCCACTTTTTTGTATTTCCAAGGCGGGTGTCAATAATATTTTTGACAATATTATGGTTCTCTGTGCCCAGAGAAATTCGAAGAGCTGTTGCTTCCGCCTTCTTCCATTGTTCAGTGTGTTTTTTTATTAGCTCCTCTTTGGTTATTTCTCCGCTGATATATTGATAATATTCTTTTGGGGCTCTGCTGCGTCCAAAAGATCGGAAAAAATGCCGGAGGGTAAGCGTCTTGTGAGCAAACTCATTGTGCTCTATAGATACAATACTGTGAAAGGACGATGATCCTTTCCCGTTATGCAGGGCGGAGAAGCCTTCTCCCAGACCGCCGGGGCCTGCAAAGAGATCTACTATTGGGTAAGAAGTCTTAGTCACTCTTTTTCCATAAAAATCTTTTTAATTTCATTCGATCACTAGTGCAAACTGCTTGCCGTCTGTCTTACCGGGGTGCCTGATGAGCATTTTGGGTCAGCCCCGTCTGCTTCCAGTCTGCCGGTCGATCCAGCTCTCTATAGCCTCTTTCTTGAATCGCCAGCTACCCCCTACCTTGAAGCCTGGGATCTTCCCTTCAGCGACCAGCCGATAAGCTGTTTTCTCCGCCAGCTTAAGGTACTCGGCGACTTCTTTAAGGGTCATAATCTCTTCAGGCATCACATGCGCCCCTATTTTGACGTTTGAGAGAATAGAGGAAAATTGAGGAAGGGCCAATGAGTATCAGAGCCTCCGCTTCTAAAGCGAAGCTTGGTGATTCCCTATGGCATGGTGACTGAGTGTTATTCCTAGGCTCTTTACGAAAGGTACCTGCGCTCGGCTCGGTTAATTTTTCTTTAAAAATCAGTTCGGAATGCCTATGTACAGTTTCATCTCCCGTTTTCTCAACAACTGTCGTTTTGCCTGACCCTCGTTCGGAAGCTTTTTACAGACTTTGGAGCACTGTGATGGAAAGTGATGGGGCTGCAAATTTCAAATCTCACCATTTAGAAGAGATTGAAAAGCCGGTGTAGTAGCCGGCTTTCATCGCTCTAAATCAAACGCTAAAAGCCCGAGTCTCAATCACCGCCAACACATCCCGCACATCCTGCAGCAACAATCTGGCGGTATTAGCCACGGTATCGATGTCCTTGTCGCTGGAATCGCGCAAGCTAGTGCAGGCCATCAGATTCAGATAGTCGAGGGTGGTATGCAAACGCTCGCTAGCGCAGGCATGCAGATCTGATAGAGGCGCGTGGCTGTCAATAAATAGCACTGGGCTATCGCTGGCAATTGGGGTCAGGGGAATAAAGCGTTCGGATGGGGTTTGGGTGTTCATCGCTGTTCCTTGTCGAAAAAATATGCCGATTGGATGTCCTCTCGTTAAGGCTGCGAACCCCTGTGCTGATCGAAATCAGCAGACGTGAAAACTATAGGTGTGGGGCGGATTAGGAACAACGGCAGGGCTGTAGGAAAGGTCTCGATTGTGGGTAGGGCGAGGCTGAGTCGTTGATCCTTGCCGCAGGCAGAATGGTTGCTAACGCTCCGTAGCGGTTACCGCAGGTCCAGGCCGTGGCGCCATTCAGTCGTTGAGGTGTAGCTGGATAATTGGGGTGTGCCGGTTTGGGGGCGCTGCGCGCCCCATCGCAGCCTCGCGGGCTCGGCAGCGGCTACAGGGCGTAAGACTTTGCTATCCTGCGCGCCTTTTACCCATTGCAAGGAGCGCAGGCATGACCCAGTCCGTTGGTGGCGGGAGGCGAGTAGGGGCAGGGACGCGGGGTGGTGTGTCTCGCCTGGGGCATTTTCTATTTCGGTTGGCGCCGGCGCTGTTGGTGGGTTTGGCGCTGAGTGTGCCCACGGCCAGCGCCAACCCGGTCACCACTTACCGCGGCACGCTCGGCGATACGCCGGTGGAGCTGGCGCTGGTGTATGACTCGCAATATGGCGGCGGGATGTCCGGCTATTGGTTTAGCGGGGCCGAGCGCTTGCCGATGCCTTTGGAGCTCACGCCGTATCGTCCGGACAGGGGGCTGCTGATCAATATCATGGATAACCCGACCTTGCCGGCGGCGGCTGTGTCGTTGCAGCCCTTTGCCGAGGGGGTCGAGGCGTTGCAGGGGGCCTTGGTCGATTTGCGCACGGGGGTGCAGCAGCCGTTGCGGTTGCAGCGGGTGATGCGTTTTGGCGGGAGTCAGCGCGAGGCCTTTGACGGTGAGTTGTTGCAGCCGGCGGCCGACCAGCAGTTCTATTTCAGTGTGCATGCCGTGCGCAATGCCGGGGAGGACACGGGGCGGGTGGACAACATCCGGGTGCTGAGCCGGGCCACCGGCGAGGTGGTGCAGGAGGTGGGCGGGCAGTGGTGCCTGGCTCCGACCGGGACCCGCACCCTGACCTTCGAGCATTTCGATGCCGATTCCACCCTTGATTTCCAGGTGCAGGGCTACAGCTTGAACGGCCCGTACGGCAGTGTGCTGTGCGCGCCGACCCAGTATTACCTGTACCACCCACAGACCCAGGCGTATCTGCGCCATCCGCAGTTGGAGCAGTTGGCCGTCGAGGGCACTGTGCGCTTTGCCGGCGGGCAGATGGAGTTCAGCAAGCAGGACTTTATCAACTTCAGTGCGGGCACCCAGCGTAGGGACTATTACCGCGTGATCAGCCCTGACCGGCTGGAATTCATTCAGTCTCTTGAGGGGCGTTTCTGATGCGGCGGGTTAATGTTTTTCGTGGGTTGGCGGCGGTGTTGCTGGTGTCGTGGCTAGTGCCGGCGCAGGCGGCCCATGGGGTGTATCAGGGCACCTTGGGCAAGCAGGCCATTGTGCTGACGCTGGGCAGCCAGAATGCGCTGTACCAGGGGACCTATGCCTACCAGCGCTATCGCACGCCGATCCGCCTCAAGTCGACCTTCAGTTTCAGCAACAAGGTGCTGGCCATGGACGAGCTGGACGAGCAGGGCCTGCCGGTGGCGCGCTTGCAGTTCAACGACCTGATGGTCAGCCGCCAGAGCGAGCAGGTGCGCGGCAGTTGGACCAGTTATCGCACCGGCAAGACCTTGCCCATCAGCCTGAAGCTGGTGGCGCTGGTGGACTCGGACCGTTCGTGGCCACAGCCGAACACCACGCTGTTGCAGAGCGCATCCACCAAACGCTGGTATTTCCAGGTGCCGATGCAGGGCAATGACCAGCGGATAACGGCGATCGAGGTGGTGGACAAGGCCAGCGGCAAACCGCTGCAGACCCTGACGCTGGCGGCGCCGGGTTGTCTGTATCAAGGGGTGGATATGTTGCAGGTGCAGGCCGAGGGGGAGAGCCTGCGGCTCAGTTTGAGCGACTGCAAGTTGCCGGGGTTTCAGTGGAATGAGGGGAGTGGGCGGTTTGAGGCTTTGCCCTGAGCCGGGCTCGGTTTTGTAGGTTGGTCTTGGTGTTTAGTCAGGTAGGCCGTGCTTGCAGGTTTGGCGACTGCTTTGCCCGAGCGCGGATCGGTCGTCGCAGCCTCGCGGGCTCGGCAGCGGCTACAGGGTGTGCGTTGTCTGACCCAGCTCGCGTTGCATGATCAGGGTGCGTTCTTCGCCGTGGTGTTGTTCGCGCAGGGTGCGAAAGCCCAGGTTGGCGTAGAAGCCTTCGGCGGTGATCGAGGCGGGCACGGTCAGCTGGGTAAGGCCGGCGCCCAGGGCCTGGCGTTCGAGCTCGGCCATCAGCTGGCGACCGACGCCCTGGCCTTGCCGTGCGGGGGCGACGAAGACCGAGCGCACTACATGGCCGTCGAGACTGGCGGTGCCGACGATTTCGCCGGCCATCTGTGCCACCCAGACCTGGCGTTTGCTCAATAGCTGGCGCACGGCGTGCGGGCTGAAGTTTTCCTGCACCTGGGCAATCACCGCGGCGGGGTAGTCCCGGGCGTTGCTGGTCTGCAGGGCGGCGATGATCAGGCGGCTGATGGCGTCGGCGTCCTGCGTGTGGGCGGGGCGGATTTCACAGTCCATGTGGAGGAGTCCTTTGAAGGGGCAGGTCTGGACACTAGCCTTGGTGGGTCTGGTTCGCCAAGGGCTTAGTGCGTGCGGCGCGCTTCCAGCCACTGAAACAGCAGCATGCCCGCCAGCATGGCCAGGACAAATACCCAGGCCTGCCAATGGGGCGTGAGCAGCAGGGTCAGCCCCGGCCCCGGGCAGATGCCGGCGATGCCCCAGCCGACGCCGAACAGCAGGCTGCCACCGATCAGGCGGCGGTCGATGTCGCGGCGGGTGGGCAATTGCATGCTCGCGCCGAGCAAGGCATTGGGCTGTTTGATGGCCCAGTGGAACGGCCACCAGGCAGCGCCGATGGCGCCGAGCATCACCAGGGCCAGGGACGGGTCCCACTGGCCCGCCAGGTCGAGAAAGCCCAGGACCTTGGTCGGGTTGGCCATGCCCGACAGCAGCAGGCCGAGGCCAAACACCAGGCCGGCGATAAAAGCCGTGACCTTGCGCATTTTCACAAACTTCCCGTTCATAGCCCCATCCCGTGGCGCAGCAGCCAGACAGTGATAAAGCCGGTCAGCATAAAACTCAGGGTGGCGACCAATGAGCGCGGCGACCATCGGGAGATGCCACAGATCCCATGACCACTGGTGCAGCCCGCGCTGTAGCGCGTACCCAGGCCCACCAACAGCCCGGCGCCGATCAGGCCGGCTATGCCGCTTTGGAATTCGATTGTCGGCAACACCTGGAACAGCCCCCAGAACAACGGCGCCAGCAGCAGGCCCGACAGGAACAGGGCCTTCTCGCTCCAGCCTTCGCTGCCCGGTTGCAACAGGCTGCCCAGCAAACCGCTGATCCCGGCGATACGCCCGTTGGCCATGACAAACAGACCGGCGGCCAGACCAATCAGCGCGCCACCGGCGAGGGCGCTCCAAGGCGTGAAGTGCAGCCAGTCGATGTTCATGGGAGGGGCACCTTGTGCGAGGGAAGGGTGAGTGGAGTTTAGTCTTTGGGGTGGTGGTGCGATATGTCTGAGGTGGTTAGAGGAGGGGGGCTGTCAGTTGGGGAGTTGCCTGTGAGAGTTGCGGTATGCCGCAGAGCATCAGCGCGTCAACTGGGCGATGAGTACTCTCATTACCAAGGCGTCCAGTCAGGTGTGTGAGGGGGAGTTGTTTACCAACTGCCATAGGGAATTCCGTATTTCTCTATGTAGCGCTTGGAGTTCTCGGGTAGCGGATAATAGTGCCCGTTTGATTTACCGAGGTGCGGTCCCAGCGGTTCAATCTCAGCTTGGACGCGGGCGACTTTGATCGGGTGATGACATTCGTCTCTAACCCAAACCTGAACAATTCCACCTGGCGCGAGCCCCAGATTGACCGAGGCCATATAGCTGGCGGTTTGCTGTGGTGTTTCCGGGCAACGCCGGGCCGTGGTCTTGCGCATGATCTGTCGGGCCTCTTCCGGGATGTCGATCCATACCCGATAGGTTTGCGGTTCAACCACCGATTGCCAGCGCACGAAAATGCGTTTTGGCAGGTCGGCACCCACCACGGACTTGCCATCGATACCAACCCCATCCCAGCCTCTGGCCCATTCCTTTTTATAACCATGGTCGCCACCTGCTGCAGTCCCACGGCCAATGCGGCGAAACAGTTTTCCGTTGATGTCTTCTACCGCGCTGTCTTCAACCCAGACTTCCATGTAGTAGGGTTCGGTAAAGCCAAGTTCCCACCAGGGGCTTTTGGGATCGTTTTTTGCGGAAAGCGGATCGTTGGCCAGGCAGCCAGTTAGCAGTAGTGCGCCCAGCAGGGCGATGAATGCTCTCATTACCAAAGCGTCCAGTCAGGTACGTGAGGGGACGTGATTGTTGAGCAGCGCGCTTCGATATCAGAAGGGACCTGCCTACCAACTGCCGTAGGGAATGTCATATTTCTCTATGTAGCGTTTGGACTTCTCGCTGACCTTATAGGCGTAACGCCCATTGTTTTTTCCTTGGTCCGGTCCCAATGGCTCAACTTCTGCTTGGGCCCGGGCTACTTTGACAGGGTGACGGCATTCATCCCTTACCCACACCTGAACGATGCCGCCAGGGGCCAGGCCTAAATAGACCGATGCCATATAGCGTGCAGTCTGATGCGGAGTCTCCGGGCAGCGTCGGTTAGTCGAGGTCCACATGATTTTTCGGGCTTCTTCCGGGATATCGACCCAGGCGCGATAAGTCTGTGGCTCTACGATGGATTGCCAGCGCACGTAAATTCGCTTGGGAAGGTCTGCGCCAACTACCGATTTACCGTTGCCTCCAACTCCACCACTCCATCCTCTGGCCCACTCTTTGTCGTAACCCATGTCGCCACCCGCAGCGGAGCCGCCACCAGTACGAGTGAATAGTTTGCCGTTGATGTCCTCAACGGCGCTGTCCTCGACCCAGACCTTCATGTAGTACGGCTCGATGAAGCCAAGCTCCCACCAGGGATCTTTGGGGTCGTTTTTTCCGGATAGTGGGTCGGTCTGACAGCCAGTCAACAGTAGTGCGCCCAGCAGGGCGATGAATGCTCTCATTACCAAAGCGTCCAGTCAGGTACGTGAGGGGACGTGATTGTTGAGCAGCGCGCTTCGATATCAGAAGGGACCTGCCTACCAACTGCCGTAGGGAATGCCATATTTCTCTATGTAGCGTTTGGAGTTTTCGGACAGGGGGTAATAGTGCCCATTTGATTTACCCAGGTGCGGCCCCAGTGGCTCAACCTCCGCCTGGGCACGGGCGATTTTGATCGGATGACGGCATTCGTCTCTGACCCAAACCTGAACAATGCCTCCCGGGGCCAGCCCCAGATTAACTGAGGCCATATAGCTTGCGGTTCGCTTTGGAGTCGCCGGGCAACGTCGGTTGGTTGCAGTGCGCATCAGCTGTCGGGCCTCTTCCGGGATATCGATCCATACCCGATAGGTTTGTGGTTCTACGACCGACTGCCAGCGCACGAAAATGCGTTTGGGTAGGTCGGCGCCTACTGCGGGATAGCCATCACCTCCCACGCCATCCCAGCCTCTGGCCCATTCTTTTTTGAAACCAGGATCGCCGCCTGCTGCAGTCCCCCCTCCTATACGACGAACTAGTTTTCCTCGGATATCCTCTACTGCGCTTTCTTCTACCCAGACTTTCATGTAGTAGGGCTCGGTAAATCCGAGATCCCACCAGGGGGCCTTGGGATCATTTTTTCCGGAAAGTGGGTCTGCGGCTTGGCAGCCACTTAACAGCAGTGTGCCCAGCAGGGCGATGAATGCTCTCATTACCAAAGCGTCCAGTCAGGTATGTGAGTGGACGTGATTATTGAACAGCGCGCTTTCGATACCAGAAGGGCTCTGCCTACCAACTGCCATAGGGAATGCCATATTTCTCTATGTACCGCTTGGAGTTCTCGGACTGGGGGTAATAGTGCCCATTTGATTTACCCAGGTGCGGTCCCAGCGGTTCGACCTCGGCTTGGACGCGGGCGACTTTGATCGGGTGATGACATTCATCTCTTACCCATACCTGAACAATTCCGCCAGGAGCGAGCCCCAGATTGACCGAGGCCATATAGCTGGCGGTTTGTTTTGGCGTTTCCGGGCAACGACGGGCGGTGGTCTTGCGCATGATCTGCCGGGCCTCTTCCGGGATGTCGATCCATACCCGATAGGTTTGCGGTTCAACCACCGATTGCCAACGCACGAAAATGCGTTTGGGCAGGTCGGCACCCACCACGGATTTGCCATCGATACCAACCCCATCCCAGCCTCTGGCCCATTCCTTTTTATAACCATGGTTGCCACCTGCTGCAGTCCCACGGCCAGTGCGGCGAAACAGTTTTCCGTTGATGTCTTCTACCGCGCTGTCTTCAACCCAGACTTCCATGTAATAGGGTTCGGTAAAGCCAAGTTCCCACCAGGGGCTTTTGGGATCATTTTTTGCGGAAAGCGGATCGCTGGCCAGGCAGCCAGTTAGCAGTAGTGCGCCCAGCAGGGCGGTGAATATTCTCATTACCAAAGCGTCCAGTCAGGCACGTGAGGGTGTTGCACACGCACGGCATCCACCGTGGGGGCATTGATATAGACGACTTTAAGGCTGCCGCCATCCTGTTTGCCTAGTGGGTGGTTCCAGTGAGCAGAGAGATGGATATAGCGCAGCTTGAGCAGGGTCTCCTCGGCTGGAGTCGTACTGTAGTCACCAGCGACAAATCTGTCACAAAGGGCTTGCAGCTCTTGCGGGATGGCGTAGTCCGGGTCCTGTTCGTCGATGGCTTTGAAGCGCACGCCATTCTCCTTGGCCAGTCCATACATGACGCGCAGATACACCTTCGCCAGCTTGTTGCTCATGGGCCTCTTGAGCTGTACACCGACATACACCCGCTTTTGTAAGCCGAGGCGATCCTGTGAATTCTGCGGCAGAACCATCGGCTCCGGTGTGACGATCTCCAGCCATTGTGCGGGCCAGCCTTTGGCCAACCAGCGTTTTCTGATCTGGGTTGCGTCCCGGTAAATCGAGGTCTGGGTCACGTCAGTATTGAGTGGCACCTCCAGCGCCTGCATCGGACTGACCAGTACACATTCCTGCATTTCATCGAGATAACCGCCGCCGATATCCGAATGCGCACCGGGCAGGGTGATCTCCATATGGTCGGGTTTGACTCGGCTCAGGGCGAAGTTGGATCGATGCTCATCCCGGGCGACCAACTGGACGACTGAGCGAAAGTAGCGGCGGTCGAGGTGCAGCTTGATACCCGGAGCAATGGCGCTGCGCACGTTACCCAGATTACTCACGCCGGCAACCGACGGCACCGTATCGAACAGGCCGATAAAACCCATATCAACATCGTGGCCGTACTGCCGGTTGAAACGGGGGCTGAAGGCATTGGAGTGGTCGTGCAGAATCAGTTCAAGCGGCCCCAGCCAGCGCACGACTTCATTGGCAAAGTGCCGAGCCGCTGCGGCGCCTCGGCTAAAGCCGAAAGTGTCAAAGGTCAGGGATAAGATTTCGCTGTCCGGGTTCTGCTCGAAGGAAAGACCAATACGTTGCTTAATCGCAATAAATGCCTTCTGCACACATCCTGATATTCCCGTATCGCCGCGCCCTGTTCCCGAGGTAATCAGACTGTCCTTTTCGCCAGTCCGCGTTCCGATACCTTCGATATAAATGGAGTGAAAGGCACGTTTTTGCAGACCTTCACCCTCAGGCGTCTGAGTGGAATAGTACAAATCACTCAACCGCTTAACATTGCTCACATCATTTCCATAACTACTCTCCGGATCCCTCATATACGGCTTGCAGCTGCCATCGATATCCCTGGCTTCAATGGCATGCTGCGCCCCGCAAATCTGGCCCATGGCCGAGTTGCTGGCGTTGTTGCCGGTGCCATCAAAGAACACACCGATACGCAGCGCCACCTGGACCTTGTCGGGCGGTGGCGCAGGCTCTTTGGCGTACTTCTCGTACTGCGCCCAGAGCTGTTCGCCGTAGCTGGGCTCTTCGGTTTCAGCGGCGCGTTCGGCGGGGCGCTGGTTGGGATTGGCGGGCCGTAAAAGTCTGGGCATCGGCCCGGGTCCGTTGCTGGCCATGGCGGGTCCTGGTTCAAGCGAAAGGGTCGCTGGAAACCGTACCGGGAATGCTGGGGCAGGGATTTAGGAGGATTCTGCAAGCGGCGACGCAGTGGCTGATTTGGTTGTAGGAACGATTTATTGCCGGGGTGTTTTTGTCGTTTGAGTGGACGCTATCGCGAGCAAGCTCGCTCCTACAGTGGGAGCGAGTTCATGAGCTTAGTGCCAGGCGCCGAGTGCGCCGAGGCTAAGCATCACCGCCGCCAGCATCCCCACCAAGGCAAACAGCTGCTGCAACCGCGGCCCCGCCAGATAGCGGGCGACCTGCCGGCCGGCGATCAGCCCCAGCACCGCGCCAATGGCGAAGGGCGCGCCCACCGCCCAGTGCATCACACCGCTGAGGCTGGCGGTGATCACGCTGCCGGCGGACACCAGGGCGATCACCGCCAGGGAGGTGGCGACGATGCTTTTGCTGTCCAGGTTGGTGTAGCGGGTCAGCGCCGGGATGATCACGAAGCCGCCGCCGACCCCGAGCAGCCCGGAGAGTAGCCCCGAGAGCAGGCCGGTGACGGTCAGCGCGCGGGCGCAGGGCAGGGTCCAGCGCAGCCGGCCCTGCAAGGGGTTGAGTACGCAGGGTTGGAAGGCCGCGCGGGGCGCTGGCTGGCCGTGGCGCAGTTCGCGGGTGGCCTTGAGCAGGATGCGCCCGCAGGCGTACAGCAGTACCGCGGAAAACAGCAGGGCCAGCGGCAGGTTCGGCAGGCGGTGGGCCAGCCACAGCCCCACGGGCGCCATGAGGATGCCGATGGCGGCGACGAAGCCGGCGGCGCGGTAACGCACGATGCCTTCGCGCAGCCCCAGCACCGCGCCCACGGCGGCCGCCAGGCCCACCGCGAGCAGGCCGATGGGCGCGGCCTCGACCATGCTCAGGCCCAGGCCGAACACCAGCAGCGGCACCGCGAGAATCCCGCCGCCGGCCCCGGTCAACGCCAGGATCGCTCCGATCAGTGCGCCGAGGCCGGCGCCCAGCAAGCTGTACTCACTCATGATTCCGGCAGGTCCGTCACCAGGCTCGGCCGCGCCAGCCACTCATGGCCCTTGAGCATGCCGCGCCAGTACAGCGGTGGCAGGATGCGTTCCTTCAGCCACCAGGCGCGGCGGGTCGGCTGGCGACCGTCGAGCAGCCAGGCCGGAAAGCTCGGCGCGACTTTGCCGCCGTAGGTGAATTCGGCGAGGACGATCTTGCCGCGCTCCACGGTCAGCGGGCAGGAGCCGTAGCCGTCGTACTGCGCCCGGGTCGGCAGGCGCTTGAGGTTCACCAGCACGTTGGTGGCCACCACCGGCGCTTGCTTGCGCGCCGCCGCGGCGGTTTTCGCGTTGCTGGTATTGGTCCCGTCGCCGAGGCCATGGATGTTGCTGTAGCGCTTGTGCCGCAGGCTGTGCGGGTCGACGTCGATCCAGCCGGCGGCGTCGGCCAGCGGGCTGTTGCGGATAAAGTCCGGGGCGGTCTGCGGCGGCACCACGTGCAGCATGTCGAAGGGCAGCTCGACGCGTTCCTGCTGGCCATCGGCACCGTTGCGGACGAAGGTCGCCCGCTTACCGGGGCCGTCCACCGCTACCAGGTTGTGGCCGAAATCCAGGGCGATGTCGTATTTCTTCACATACTCCATCAGCGCCGGCACATAGTCCGGCACGCCGAACAACACGCCGCCGGCATTCAAGAAACGCGTGTTGATCTGCCCCAGCCGGCCGTTGCGCAGCCAGTGATCGCAGGACAGGTACATGGCCTTCTGCGGCGCGCCGGCGCATTTGATCGGCATCGGCGGCTGGCTGAACAGCGCCTGGCCCTGCTTGAGGTTCTGCGCCAGCTGCCAGGTGTAGGGCGCCAGATCGTAGCGGTAGTTGGAGGTCACGCCGTGCTTGCCCAGGGTTTCGTTCAGGCCGTCGATGGCGTTCCAGTCGAGCTTGAGGCCCGGGCAGACCACCAACTGGTCATAACCCAGCACATGACCGTCGTTGAGCAGCAGGGCGTTGTGCTCCGGCTCGAAGCTGCTCACCGCCGCCCGGATCCACTTCACCCCCTTGGGGATCAGCGAGGCCATGCTGCGGGCGGTGTCTTCGGCGCGGAACACCCCGGCGCCGACCAGGGTCCAGCCGGGCTGGTAATAGTGGGTGTCGGCCGGGTCGATGATGGCGACGTCCAGGTGCGGTTCGCGGCTGATCAGGCTGGATGCGGTGGCAATGCCGGCCGCGCCGCCACCGACGATCAGCACCTGGTGGCTGCCGTTGACGGCTCGTGGGATGGGGGAAATGGGGCGCATGGCAGCGTCTCCTGGTGGAGTGGCGTTATAGGTTTTAAAGGGCGTTCAGCGGGATCTTCAGGTAGCTCACGCCGTTGTCGTCGGGCTCGGGGAACTGGCCGCTGCGCATGTTGACCTGCACCGACGGCAGGATCAGCACCGGCATTTCCAGGGTGGCGTCGCGGGCTTCGCGCATGCGCACAAAGGCGTCTTCGTCGATCCCTTCATGGATATGGATATTGTGGGCGCGCTGTTCGGCGACCGTGGTCATGTATTGCAGCTCGCGGCCGTTGGGCAGGTAGTCATGGCACATGAACAGCCGGGTCTGCGCTGGCAGGGCGAGGATCTTGCCGATGGAGCGGTACAGGGTGCGCGCGTCGGCGCCGGGGAAGTCGCAGCGGGCGGTGCCGTAGTCGGGCATGAACAGGGTGTCGCCGACAAAGGCCACGGTCTCTTCACCGACCTGTACCAGGTAGGTCATGCACGCCGGGGTATGGCCGGGGGTGTGCAGGGCGCGGGCCTGGAGGTTGCCGATGGCGAAGCGGCTGTCGTCTTCGAGCAGCACGTCGAACTGGCTGCCGTCGCGGGCAAAGCCCTGGCCTTCGTTGAACAGCCGGCCGAACACCTGCTGCACCACGGTGATCTGGTTGCCGATCGCCACCCGGGCGCCGAGCTGGGCCTTGAGGTAGGCCGCGGCGGACAGGTGATCGGCGTGCACGTGGGTCTCGAGGATCCAGTCGACCTGGGCGTCCAGTTCCCGTACCCGGGCAATCAGTTTGTCGGCGGACTCGGTGCGGGTGCGGCCGGACTTGGGGTCGTAGTCCAGCACGCTATCGATCAGCGCGCAGCGCCGGGTGTCGAGGTCCATCACCAGGTAGCTGATGGTCCACGTCTGGCTGTCAAAAAAGGCTTCTACGCACAGCGATGCGCCGATGATCATGGGGTTCTCCGAGCAATAGGGTGACGCCGGCCAAGGCGGGCAGTCGTCCCTTGGACTGTCAATAAGCGTGCCAACCGGCGCGCGCTGCTTTTACTGCCCATTCATTGAATTCAAAGGCTTGGAACGGGCGTTCTGGCTGTCACTGTCAATTGTAGGTGGCAGTCGATTGGCAGTTTCTGGCAGAAAATGGCAGAAGCCGGGCCCATGGTTTAAGCTGCCGCGCAACGCCCAGGAGTTGCCATGCCCCAGTCCCCGAATGCCCTCGCCAATCCTGAAATGTTAGCCCTGATGTCCTATCTGGAACATGACGCGCAGCCGACGATCCTGCTGGACACCGACTACAACATCCTCGCCGCCAATACCGCCTACCAGCGCCAGTTCGGCGTCGAGGGCAAGCCCCATGTCGGCGCCAAGTGCTACCGGGTGTCCCACCAGTTCGCGGTGCCTTGCGACCAGGCCGGCGAGCATTGCCCGATGCGCAAGGCCTTCGAGACCCGCCTGCCGGAGCGCCTGCTGCATATCCATCACACCCCGCGCGGGCCGGAGCATGTGGACGTCGAGTTGCGGCCGATCCTCGGCGACACGGGGCAGGTGGTGGCCTATGTCGAGCGCCTGAGTTCGGTGGCGGTGGCCTCGGTGCAGCCGCAGCAGAAGGGCCTGGTGGGGCGTTCGCCGGCCTTCAATGCGGCCTTGAGTGCCCTGCAGCGGGCGGCGCCGTCGCAGATCCCGGTGCTGCTCCAGGGCGAGTCCGGCACCGGCAAGGAGCTGTTCGCCCGCGCCCTGCATGACGGCAGCCCACGTGCCGGCGGGCCGTTGGTGGTGGTCGATTGCACCGGCCTGACCGAGTCGCTGCTGGAGAGCGAACTGTTCGGTTACGAGAAGGGCGCCTTCACCGGCGCCCTGCAACGCAAGATCGGCCTGGCCGAAGCGGCCCATGGCGGCACCCTGTTTCTCGACGAGATCGGTGAAGTGCCGCTGGCGATGCAGGTCAAGCTGCTGCGGCTGATCGAGTCCGGCAGCTTTCGCCCGGTGGGCAGCCTGCGCACCGTGCATTCGGACTTCCGCCTGGTCTCGGCGACTCACAAGCCGCTCAAGGAAATGGTCGCCGCCGGCACCTTCCGCCAGGACCTGTACTACCGCATCAGCGCCTTCCCGATCCGCCTGCCGGCCCTGCGCGAGCGCGGCGACGACCTGCCGCTGCTGATTGACAGCCTGCTGCAACGCCTGGCGCCGGGCGCGGTGCCGCGGGTCGCGCCAGAGGCCCTGGAGCGCCTGGGCCTGTATGCCTACCCGGGCAATATCCGCGAGCTGCGCAATATCCTCGAACGGGCGCGGCTGTTCAGCGACGACGGGGTGATCCGCGTCGAGGACCTACCCGAGGAATTGCGCGCCGGCAGCGGCGCCGCCACAACGCCGCCGAGCCGGCGCCGCGCGGGCAAGGACCTGGAACAACTGGCCCACGCCCTGGAAGTGTTCGAAGGCTCGCGCAGCGAACTGGCCAAGGCCTTGGGCCTGAGCGAGCGCACCCTGTACCGACGCCTGAAGGCCCTGGGCATTTCCTGAGCCACGCCATATCGCCCCCCGCGATATTCCGGCCCCGCGCAATGCCTGTGTAGCCGCTGCCGAAGGCTGCGATCGAGCGGCACGCTCGCGGCGATCTTGCTGGCGC
>NZ_FOXG01000004.1:0-187020 GCF_900115645.1 Pseudomonas sp. NFPP07 | reverse complement strand
CCTCTCGGTATTCCGGCCCTGCTCAAGGCCTGTGTAGCCGCTGCCGCAGGCTGCGATCGAGCGGCACGCTCGCGGCGATCCTGCTGGCGCCGGAGACCCTGCGGGTCTATCGCAGGCTGCGCCAGCGGCTACAGGGGCGAGCGGGGTGACAAGCGGTTGCTGCGGCCGGGCAGGTCGCAAGCCATCACCCACATCCCTATCTGCTCCAGGTCGGTGTTGAAGGGCACCTCGCCTACCTGACGCAGGCCGGCGCTGGCATAAAAACGCTGGGCGCCAATGTTGCTCTTGAGCACGTCCAGCCACAGGCAGGGTTCACCGGCATCGGTGGCGCGCTGCAGCACATGCTCAAGCAAGCGGCGACCGTGCCCCTTGCCGGCCTGGGATTTGAGCAGATAGATCTTCTGCAACTCGGCACCGGGAATGCCGCTGCCCGGAGTGGGCCGCGCCCAGTTGAGTTTGGCGAAACCTATGGGGTGTTGTTGCTCGTCCAGGGCCAGCAGCCACAGATGCTCGCTCTTGGCGGCAAGAGAGTCTCGCAGGGTATGGAGGGAGAAGTCCTGGTCGAGAAACTGCTGTATGCCTTCAGCGGTCCAGATCGAGGAGAAATGCTCGCGGTAGGTGGCGCATCCGATGGCTTGGAGGGCATCGATATCGCGGCTGTCAGCTTCACGGATGGTGATCATGCTTCACTCCTTGATGGCATTGGCGGATTGGGCCGGGTGCGGCAGCTTAGCCTTTGCGCAGGCGAGGCTCCAGTACTCCGCTGTCATTGGCGCATCGGCTCCAGGGCACGATGGCGATGCGCCGTGGTCGTAGTTTCTGCCCGCCTTTTTTCGACGTCACGCCAGTGGCGCCGGGCCTTTGAGGAGTTGCCATGAGCCAGGATCTACTCGCCACCGAAACCAATCGCCGGCAGTTGCAGCAGATCATTTCCGGACTGTCCGACGGGGTCATCCTGCTCGAGGCGGACCGGCGCATCGTCTGGGCCAACGAGGCGGCGCTGGCCATGCACGGGGTCGAGGAGATCGCCGAGCTGGGCGCCGACGACCAGCAATACGCCGAGCGTTTCGCCCTGCGTTATCGCAACAACCACCCGCTGGCCCTGGACAGCTACCCCATCAATAGGGTCGCCGCTGGGGAGACTTTCAGCGATGTGGTGGTGGAGGTGCGCAGCGGCGAGGGCGAGGAAGAACGCACCTGGGTGCATCGGGTGCGCAGCATGATCCTTACCGACCGCGCCGGCGAGGTGGAATCCCTGGTGCTGATCCTCAGCGATGCCACCGAGTGGGCCAGCGCCGAACAGCGTTTCGAGAAGACCTTCAATTCCAACCCGGCACCGGCGGTGATCTGCCGCCTCAGCGACCTGCGCTACATCAAGGTCAACCAGGGCTTCCTGGAAATGACTGGTTATGCCCGCGACCAGGTGATCGGCCGCTCGGTGTACGAAGTGGATGTGCTGGAGGGCGCCGAGCGCAAGGACCTGGCCATCGAACGCCTGAACCAGGGCGCGACCATCCCGCAGATGCAGGCCGAGCTGCGCCTGCCCGAAGGCGGCAGCAAGCTGGTGATAGTCGCTGGCCAGCCGCTGGATATCAACGAAGAAGACTGCATGCTGTTTTCCTTCATGGACCTGGAGCCGCGGCGCAAGGCCGAGACCGCCCTGCGCCAGAGCGAGGAGCGCTTTGCCAAGGCGTTTCGCCTGACGCCGGTGCCGACCCTGGTCTGCGGCGCCGACAGCCAGCAGATCGTCGACGTCAACGAGGCCTTTCTCGACAGCACCGGTTATACCGCCGAAGAGCTGCTGGGCAAGACAGTGGAGGAGGTCGGTTTTATCGCCAGCCAGCAGGCCTGTGCCAGCCTGTTCGGTGCCCTGGAGAAAAGCGCCGATGTGCGCAACGTCGACCTTCGGGTGGCGAAGAAGGGCGGCGAACTGCTCGACTGCGTGGTCTCGGCCGACACCGTGGATATCCAGGGCAAGCCCAGCTACCTGCTGGTGCTGATGGACATCACCGAGCGCAAGCGCTCCGAGCTGGAGCTGGTGTCGGCGATCGAAGAGGTGATGCGCGATGCCTCGTGGTTCAGCCAGACCCTGATCGAAAAGCTGGCCAATGTGCGCAGCGCCAACCAGGCCGAGCAGCCCAGTGCGTCCTTTACCGACCTGACCGCCCGCGAGCGCGATGTGCTGGGGCTGATCTGCGAGGGCCTGGCCGACAAGGAGATCGCCGCGCGCCTGCAACTGGCGCCCAGCACGGTGCGCAATCACGTGGCCACGGTGTATTCCAAGCTGGCGGTGCACAGCCGCGCTGAGGCCATTGTCTGGGCCCGCGAACGTGGGCTGTTCAGCGGCGAGCGCCGTGGCAAGGCTCAGCGCTGACAGGTGCAGCGCTGACCGGTGCAAATGCACCAGTGCCATCAGTACAAATGGCGCTTTTGCGGCGTGACGGGGTTTTTTAGGCTGGGTGATGTGCGGTGCCGTGGCTGACACGGGCCGTGCACCGAAAATCATCAGCTGAAGGAATGCACGATGCGTAGCGAACAGATCAAAGGTGCGGTGGGCACCGCGGCCGGCAAGGCCCAGGGCGTGGCAGGCGAGCTGCTGGACGATCAGCAGATGCGCCTGGAAGGCGCCGCTCGCCAGGCTGCCGGGCAATTGCAGGAAACCTATGGCGATGCGCTGGACAGCGTCTCCCGCTTTGTCCGTGACAAACCCATGGCCAGCGTCGCCATCCTCGCCGGGATCGGCCTGCTGGCCGGCCTGTTGTGGCGTCGCCGCTGAGGAAGGCCTGGGTGATTTCCCGGGCGCAGTTGCGCCGCTACATCGAACAGGGCTTCGCGCCCCTGGCCTGTGCCTTCAGCACCGGCTCCGACTCCACCTTCACCCTGCGGATCTACGAACCGCAAAGCGGCCGGGTCGACCTGGTGGTCACCGGCATCGACCCGCGGCTGCTTGAGACTGAAGCGGACGTGCTGGCGATGATCGAGGAGCTGCGGTACGAGTTGCGCAGCAACTCCATCAGCCTGGTGCATCTGTCCGGAACCTTACCCGGCCCCCTGTAGGAGCGAGCTTGCTCGCGAAAAAACTCAAGACACTGCGGTGCTTCAGACATGCTGCGTTATCGTTGGCCTCCATCGCGAGCAAGCTCGCTCCTACAGGAGGTTGCGTTCAACGGAGCAGGGCCCGCGTTTCAGGTCTTGGCGATCAGGCTCGGCCGGCAATCGAGGCTCAGGCGCGCGCCGCCGCGGTCGCTGCTGCCGACGTCGAGCTTGAAGCCGTGCAGGCTGACGATGGCGGCGACGATGGACAGGCCCAGGCCAAAGCCGCCGTGGGAGTTGCTGTCGTCGACCCGGTAGAAGCGCTGGAACACCGCCTTGCGCTCGGCCTCGGGAATGCCGGGGCCGGAGTCGAGGACTTCCAGGCGCGTACAGCCGCCATCCTCGACCCCGCGCAGAATCACTTCGCCGCCCGGCGGGGTGAACTTGATCGAGTTGCTCAACAGGTTGGCCAGGGCCTCGAACAGCAGGGCGCGGTCGCCGGTCAGGCTCGGCAGCGTGGCGGGCACATCCAGGGTCAGGGTCAGCTGGCCTTCCTCGGCCAGGGGCAAATAAAAGTCATACAGCTCGCGCAGCAACGGCAGCGGGTCGAGCTCGACAAAGCCCGAGCGACGCTGGTGGTCTTCGATCTCGGAAATCCGCAGCAAGCCGCGAAAACGCGCCATCAACCGGTCGGCCTCGGCCAGCACCTGGTCCAGTTGCAAGGCTTCCGGCGTGCCCTCGACCGCCTGTTGCTGCATGCGGTACAGCTGGGCGCGAAGGCGGGTGAGCGGGGTGCGCAGGTCGTGGGCGATGTTGTCGCACACGCCCTTGACCTCGTTCATCAGCCGCTCGATGCGGTCGAGCATGGCGTTGACGATGGCCGCCAGCATGTCCAGCTCGTCGCGGCGGTTGGACAGCGGCAGGCGGTGGGTCATGTCGCCGGCGACTATCGCCTCGGCGCTGGCCTGCAGGGCGCGGATCCGTCGCAGCGGCCGGCGCCGGAGCAGGTGCCAGCCGGCGGCCCCGGGAATGATGGTCAGCGACACGCCCCACAGCAGCGCGTGGAGGATGATCCGCGTCACCGCGAACAGCGAGCCGTTGTCGCGCACCAGGATCAGCCAGCGGCCATCGCGGGTGTAGGTGGCCACCGCGTCGCAACTGTCGCGGGGCAGGTTGGGGTCGTCGGAGTCGATGCAGCTCTTGAGCTCGTGGATCTGCCCGTCCAGCGGCAGGTCGTCGGGAATCTCGCGGATCGGCCCGCTGAGGTAGCGGCGGCGCTCGTCGAACAGGCCGTAGGCGTCGATGGCGCGCATGTCGAAGGTCATGCTGGTGGTCAGGGCCTCTTCCAGCTGTTCGCCCTGGAAGCGCGCGAACAGGTGCTGGCGCTGCATCAGCGAGTGCTTGGCGAGGCTTTCCAGGTAGCCGGACACCTCGTAGTACATGACGCCCATGAGGATGCAGCTCCAGGCCACGAACAGCGAACTGTAGAGCGCCAGCAGGCGGCTGCTGGAGGAGCGCCAGCCCTTAGAGGGGTTCAGCAATGACATAACCCGAGCCTCGCACGGTGCGGATCAGCGGGGTCATGCCGGGCGGATCGATCTTCTTGCGCAGGCGGCCGATATGCACGTCGATCAGGTTGGTGCCCGGGTCGAAGTGATAGCCCCAGACCTCCTCGAAAATCATCATCCGCGAGAGGATCTGGCCGGTGTTGCGCATCAAGAATTCCAGCAGCTTGTATTCGGTGGGCAACAGGCTCAGCAACTGGTCGGCGCGGGTTGCTTCGCGGCTGATCAGGTTCAGCTCCAGGTCGGCGACCCGCAGGCAGGTCTCGAATTCCTGCACCGTGCTCTTGCGCCGCAACAGCACCTCGACCCGGGCCGCCATTTCATCGGAGGCGAAGGGTTTGGTCAGGTAGTCGTCGCCGCCGGCGCGCAGGCCGCGCACGCGTTCGTCGACGTCGGACAGGGCGCTGATCATCAGGATCGGCGTCGACACGCCGATGGTGCGCAGGGTGGTGACGATGGCCAGGCCATCCAGCTCGGGCAGCATGCGGTCCAGGGTGATCAGGTCGTAGTCGCCGCTGACGGCACGTACCAGGCCTTCGCGACCGTTATCGACCCAATCCACGTCCAGCCCGTGGCTGCTCAGTTCGGCCACGATTTCGCGGGCTGTTACGGCATCGTCTTCGATGGTCAGAATGCGGGTCATAGGGGCTTACCTGATTGGGATTTCATGACACAGGCCGGCATTTTGCCAAGAAATGGCCGCGGGCTTTCTAAAAAATCTTTCATCTTCGCGCCAGTGCCCTGGCCAACGCAGGGTAGCAGGCGCGCTGGGTCGAGCGATCGTTGATATCATCCAGCTATTACTGGCTGGCAGGGACGCTACGCAATGCACCGACCTCATGACCTCGACTGGAAAGCCCTGGGCGCCTGTCTGTTGCTGCTGGCGGCGGCCCCGGCGTTCGCCGCCAATCAACCCTGCTCCGGCAAGAAGGGTGGAATCGCCGGTTGCGACGGCGAGCTGTTCCTGTGTAACGACGGCTCCATCAGCGGCTCCAGGCAAAACTGTGCCGCGCGCTACGGCGACCCGGGCCAGGCCGCGCGCCCGCAAACCCTGTTGCGCAGCAGCGACGGCTGCTCCTGTGGCAGTGGCAGTTTCTGCACCGGACCACGGGGCGGGGTCTATTGTCTGACCCCGAGCGGCAGCAAAAGCTACAAGCGCAAATAACCCGCGCAGACACCGATTGGACAGGCCCGGGTGCCTCTACTAGCGTTGCCGGCACGGCGCCGCCGGGGGCCACTATCGGGGACAAGACGGATGGACAAACAGCAAGCCAAGCGCCAAGTCATCGCCAGCCTCGAGGCCGGGCGCTCCAAGGGCGAAACCTTTGCCGCGTTCGCCGGCAGCGGGATCAAGGAGCGGCTGCTGGCGTTCTGGATCGCGGCCTATTCCGACCCCGCGCTCTATGCCCGGCACCGGCGCAAAATCCAGCTCCTGCTGGCGGTGATGCTGCTGCAGGCGGTGGTCGGCGCGGTGGCCGGGTTCTTCCTCGGCTCGGTCATCGGCCCCAAGGCTGCCTGGGTATTCGCGCTCTTGGGTGGGGTGGTGCCGCTGCTGTTTGCCTGGGGCTTCCATAAACCTTCGGCGAACGCCTACACCTTCTATGCCCTTCTGACCCTGTCGCAATTTCCGCGGTTGTTCGAAGGTTATGCCGAGGACCCGTTGGGGACCCTGATCGGCGCGGCCATTACCTTGGGGGTGGTGTTTTTCGCGATGTACGTGCGCAGCCTGATCTTTCCGGATTTCGCTTTCATCGGGCCGCGCAAGGTCAAGGGCCGCTACGTGTTCTCCAGTTAGGGCAGGGCGGCGCAAGGCGCATTCCAGAGCCTTGCGCTTTGCTTGGCCCAGATCAATGTTGTTGTTTGACAAACCTACTAGATTGGCCCGGTGTTCAGCTCCGAGGAGCTGGCGTCGCGCAACCGTGATCCGGGTCGAAGTCCAGGTTCACGGCAATGCACAGCAGGACGCTGGCATTCCTCTTCACTCCGTTCAAGGACGAATTTACTGATGCGCCATACCGAACGAACCTTCGATATCCAGCCACTGCAACAGGCGGATATGACCATCAGCCTCAATGGCCAGCCGGTGACGGCGGCGATTGGTGAAACCGTACTCAGCGTCATCCAGTCCCTCGGGCTGCGTCAGGTGGCGCGCAACGACCACGGCCAGCTGGCCGGCGCCTATTGCGGCATGGGCGTGTGCCATTGCTGCCTGGTGCAGATCGACGGCCGGCACAAGCGCCGGGCCTGCCAGACCCAGGTGCGGCCAGGCATGCAGGTACAGACCGAGGTCAACCGCATCATTGCCGCGGAGGAGGTGCTATGAGCCTCAATCCACTGATCGTCGGCGGCGGCCCCGCGGGCATGGCCGCGGCCATCGAACTGGCCGAGCACGGGGTGCGCAGTACCCTGATCGACGAGGCCTCGCGCCTGGGCGGCGTGGTCTATCGCGGACCGCTGCGCGACGGCGTGCAGCTGGACTATCTGGGGCCGCGTTATTGCGAGGCCCTGGCGAAACTGCACGGCGCCTTTTCCGACTGCGAGCAGATGATCGATGTGCGCCTCAACCACCGGGTGGTGGGGGCCGAAGGCAAGGGCAGCCTGGTCCTGCTGGATGCCGACGAGCACTTGCAGGAAGTGGCCTATCCGCAGTTGCTGCTGGCCGCCGGTTGCCATGAACGCAGCGTGCCGTTTCCCGGCTGGACCTTGCCCGGGGTGATGCTGCTGGGCGGCTTGCAGTTGCAGATCAAGAGCGGCGTGGTCAAGCCGCGCGGGCCGGTGGTGATCGCCGGCAGCGGGCCGCTGCTGCCGCTGGTGGCCTGCCAGCTGCACGCCAGTGGCGCGAATGTAGCGGCGGTCTACGAGGCCTGCACCTTTGGCCGGATCGCCAAGGAAAGCCTGGCGCTGCTGAACAAGCCGCAGCTGTTCCTCGACGGCCTGAGCATGCTGGCCTACCTCAAGCTGCACCGCATCCCGATGCATTACGGCTGGGGCGTGGTCGAGGCCCAGGGCAGCGACGGCCTGGAAAGCGTCAGCGTGGCGCCGTACTCGGCGCGCTGGGAGCCGGACCTGAGCCGCCTGCAACAGGTCGCCGCGCAGACCCTGGCGGTGGGCTACGGCTTTATCCCGCGCACCCAGCTCAGCCAGCAGATGGGCCTCAACCACGGCTTCAGCCATGACGGCTACCTGCGGGCCACGGCCAACGTCTGGCAGCAAAGCAGCGAGTCGCACATTCACCTGGCGGGCGACATGGGCGGGATTCGCGGCGGCGAGGCGGCGATGCTCACCGGGCGCATCGCCGCGTTGTCGATCCTGATGCAGCGCGATGTGCTGAGCAACGAGGAGGCCCTGGCGCGGCGCCAGAAGTACCAGAACAAACTGGCCTCCATCACCCGTTTCCGCGCCGCGGTGGACCGCTATACCGAACGCGGCACCGGGCAGATCGATCTGCCGGCCGCCGACACCCTGATCTGCCGTTGCGAACACGCCACCCGTGGCGATATCGACCGCGCCCTGGAGCAGGGCGTGCAGGACATGGCCAGCCTGAAGATGCGCACCCGGGTGAGCATGGGCGACTGCCAGGGCCGCATGTGCGTGGGCTATTGCAGCGACCGCCTGCGCCAGGCCACCGGGCGCCAGGACGTGGGCTGGCTGCGCCCGCGTTTCCCCCTGGACCCGATTCCTTTTTCCGCCTTCCCTCAACCGAGCAAGGATGCTGTGAATCATGAGTAAGTTCTACGACGTAGTCATCGCCGGCGGCGGTGTGATCGGCGCTTCCTGCGCGTACCAGTTGTCCAAGCGCAAGAACCTGCGGGTGGCGTTGATCGACGCCAAGCGTCCGGGCAATGCCACCCGTGCCTCGGCCGGCGGCCTGTGGGCCATCGGCGAGTCGGTGGGGCTGGGCTGCGGGGTGATCTTCTTTCGCATGATGTCGGCGCGCAACAAGCGCCAGGCCCAGGGTTCGGCGGTGTTGGTGGACTCCAGCACGCCGCATATCCTGCCGCAGTCGTTCTTCGACTTCGCCCTGCAATCCAACGGCCTGTACCCGCAGTTGCATGAAGAACTGCGCGAACGCCACGGCATGGACTTCAAGTTCGAGCGCACCGGGCTGAAGTTCGTGATCTACGACGACGAGGACCGGCTCTACGCCGAGCACATCGTGGCCTGCATCCCGCACCTGGCCCATCAGGTGCGCTGGCTCGACCAGGCGGCGCTGCGCGAGGCGGAGCCGAACGTCAGCCATGCCGCCCAGGGTGCCCTGGAATTCCTCTGCGACCACCAGGTCAACCCGTTCCGCCTGGCCGACGCCTACACCGAAGGCGCGCGGCAGAACGGCGTGGACATGTACTTCAACACCAACGTCACCGGGGTGCTGCACCAGGGCAGCCGGATCAGCGGGGTGCAGACGGCGGAGGCGGGGCTGTTCCATTGCGACACCCTGATCAACGCCGCCGGTGCCTGGGCCGCGGAGCTGAGCCTGCAAGCCACTGGCGCGAGCATTCCGGTGAAGCCGGTCAAGGGCCAGATCCTGCTCACCGAGCGCATGCCGCAACTGCTCAACGGTTGCCTGACCACCAGCGACTGCTACATGGCGCAGAAGGACAACGGCGAGATCCTGATCGGCAGCACCACCGAGGACAAGGGCTTCGACATCAGCACCACCTACCGGGAAATCCAGGGCCTGGTGCAGGGCGCGGTGCGCTGCGTGCCGCAGCTCGAACAGGTCAACCTCAAGCGCTGCTGGGCCGGCCTGCGCCCGGGCTCGCCGGATGAACTGCCGATCCTTGGGCCGATGTGCGGGGTAGAGGGTTACCTCAATGCCTGCGGGCACTTCCGCACCGGCATCCTGACCTCGGCGATCACCGGGGTGCTGCTGGATCGGTTGGTGAATGAGGAGCCGTTGCCGCTGGATATCACGCCGTTCCTCGCCGAGCGTTTCGGCTTGCAGGCGGTGGCGCCGTTGCAGGTGGCGCTGGCCTGAGGCATCGCGCCTCCCTGAAGTTTTTCGCGAGCAAGCTCGCTCCTACAAAGGTCGCGTTGTACATGACGTCGAGAACGACGCAGTCCTCTGTAGGAGCGAGCTTGCTCGCGATGAGCGTGAACGGTGACGCGGTGCTGCAGTAACACCGCGTCGCCTGGTGGCCTCAAACCATCGGCGTACTGACAAACAACGCCAACCCTTCGGCGTATTCCGCAAACGCCTTGACCCTTGGAAACCGCGCGGCATCCAGATGCTCGGCCACCAGCAGTTGGGTAAAGCTCCAGGCCACGGCCAGGCTGATACCGGCCTGATCGATATCGCCATCGGTGGCCAGCGGGCGTTTCTCCAGTTCTTGTTCCAGCTCGCCATAGGCCGCCGCCAGCTGCCCGCGAACCCGCTCCAGCCACGGTTCGTGCCGCTTCTCGGCGGGGCGCAGCTGGTACTCGTAGTAGATCTGCACCGACTTCTCGCACGCCGCCAGCGCCAGGCCGATCAGCCGCAGGTCATGGGCCCGCGCCTGGGGCGCCGCCGGCAACAGGCTACGGCCGGCCAGGGCTTCCAGGTAGTCGATGATCAGGCACGAATCCATCAGCACCGTGCCGTCGTCGCAGATCAGGGTCGGCGCCTTGACCACCGGGTTGATGCGCTGGAACTGCTCGAAGGTGCGAAACACCGACAACGCCTCATGCTCGAACGGGATATCCAGGCGCTTGAGGGTAATGGCCACGCGGCGTACGTAAGGGGAGTCGAGCATACCGATGAGTTTCATTGAGCATTTCCTTGTGCGGAACAACGAGACAGGGGGAGGGCCGCGGCTAATTTAGCGACAAATGTCCGGTGTTGGCTATCGGGGGCCTGGTTATTGCTGTCAATCATCGATGACCTGTGTTCCAGGTGTCATGAGGCGAGGGTGAACGTTCTCGGGCAGCCTGTCGCAGGGGGCTGAAACAGGCGAGCGGTTATATGAGTGCGAAGTTGTAAGAGGACCGCCAGGCACTGCTACCTGTGTATCGGCGATAACGATTGGAAACCCGCAGCCGGGTGTTGCACTGCGGGTTTAAGCGTGCGAAGCGATATCGGCTGAGTTCTACCGTTGCGGTGTGACAGGCTCGATAAAACGCCGTGCATCTCACTGCGCTTGTTTATTTCTCACTCCAGGCGATTGCCTTATTGAACGCCTCATAGGTTTCCGACTCGGTAAACTCCACGGTCGGAACGATCTTGAGGGATTTGAGCAGGTCCTCGACATCGTCCTGCTGCCCGACTTGAACGAAGAACTGCTGAATACTGCTCATCTCGCTGTTGGTCAGGCTGCCCAGGAAGTTCTTTCCCTGGTAGTTCTCGGCTATATAAAAGCTGTAGTTATTGTTGCCGACCCTGGACTTGTATATCGACGTCAAGCCGCCGGCGCCCAAGGTGATTTTACCGTCGCTTTCCTCTTTCATCTCCCGGGCGATAGTGTCGTGATCCGTTTCTCCCGCATTCTTGGTGCCGCCGAAAAACTGCGGCATGCCGCCATAAACGAGATTGTTTCGTTTAATGGGGAAGTAGAGGTAGCCATTATCCTCATCTTCGGAATGGAGAAGAATTGCGTATGCTTTGTCGGTCATGATGCGCTCCTTGCGTGAGTTTGAACCTCAAACTTCCCTGGCACTGCGAGGGACTTGTCCTGATGCCCATGACCAGCACTTGATTGAACGGCGCAAGCACGATTGTGCTGTGGAGCATCCGTTACCCAGCGTAGGTGAGCGACGTACCTGGTGCCGGTCTTTCGGATGAAAAGCATGTCATGGCGAGGGAGCCGCCAGACGGCCTAGGCTCTGTACGAAAAGTGGCTGCGCTCGGCCATGCTGCGTTAAAAACAGGCTCGGAATGCTCATTTAGGCCCCTAAACTCCGCTTCCTCGCCTGTTTTTGCCTTGCCTGACCTTCGCTCGCCGACTTTTCGTACAGACCCTGGTAGCGGAGTGCGGCAGGGCTATTGTTTAGAAAGCAATGGCCGAACATCGGCAGGAGAAGCGCTATGCATCCCACCCGAACTGCCCTTGTCCTTGCCGGTGGCGGTAGCCTCGGGGCTGTCCAGGTGGGGATGCTGCGGGCGCTGCTCGAAAAGCATGTGGTGTTCGACCTGGTGGTCGGCGCGTCGGTCGGCGCCCTCAATGGTGCCTACTTTGCCGCCAGGCCCAATGCCCGTGGCGTCGCCGAACTGGCCGATTTCTGGCGTGGCTTGCGCAAGGCCGATGTGTTTCCGTTTTCCTTGATTGACGCGCTGTCGTCCGTGCTCAAGCGTCGCGGCTGCCTGTTGCCCTCGTCGGCGCTGGCGAGCCTGGTGCGCCGGGTGCTGCCGGTGACCCGCATCGAGGACACCGAACTGCCCCTGCATATCGTCACCACCAACCTGCTCACCGGGGCCGAGGAGCTGTTATCCAGCGGCAGCGTCGAGCAGGCCCTGCTGGCCAGTGCCGCGATTCCGCTGGTGTTTCCCTGGGTGCAGATCGGCGACAAGCTGCTGGTCGACGGTGGCGTCGCCAGTAATACCCCGATCGCCGCGGCGGTGTCGCTGGGCGCGACCCGGGTCATCGTGGTGCCGACGGGATTCGGCTGCGCCTGCCCGCGACCGCCGAGCGGCTTGATCGCCCTGGCCTTGCACACCCTGAACCTGATGAGCATGCGCCAGCTGGTGCGGGATATTGAGCTCCATTCGCCACAGGCGGCGATCCATGTGGTCGCGCCCTTGTGTCCGCTGGGTATTTCGGTGTTCGACTTCAGCCAGACCGAGCAACTGCTGCAACGGGCCCACCAGCAGACCCTGGCCTGGGTCGAGGAGGGCGGCTTGATCCGTACCGGCGTGCCGGGGGCGTTGCGGGCGCATACACACGCGGCGGGGTGAGGGTCAGTCCTCGAACCCCGCCTGTTCGTGAATCTCGTCGACCTTCAGTTCCAGGCGGTAGGCCACGGCGATGAACAGCGCCTGGCACAGGCACAAGGTCGCGCTCAGGGAGCGGAAGGCGAAGGAGCTGCCTTCGTTGACCAGCAGCACGGTATTGGCGCGCTTGGCCAGGGGCGACAGGTTGCTGTCGGTGATGATCAGGGTCTTGGCCTGATTGTGCTGGGCGATGCGCAGGCAGTGCTGGGTTTCCTTGGCATAGGGGGTGAAGCTGATGGCGATCACCAGGTCGTTGGGGCGGATGCTGCGCATCTGCTCGCGGTAGCTGCCGCCCAGGCCCGACACCAGGTGAATGCGCTTGTTGGTGTGCTGCAGGTTGTACACCAGGTAATCGGCCACGGCGAAGGAGCGGCGTACCCCGACCACGTAGATGTTGTCGGCGTTGACCACCAGGTCCACGGCCTTGTCGAAGGCCGCGTCGTCCAGCTCCAGGCCCAGGCGCTCGATGCCCGACAGGGTGGCGTTGATGCACTCGCGCGCCAGGTCGCCGCCGCTGGCCTTCTGCGACTTGTTGGCGATCATGCTGCGGATGCGCTGCTGGTAGTTCTGTACCGGGGTGGTCTTGTGGGTGTAGGCCTCGCGAAACAGCGCCTGCATTTCGCTGAAGCCGCTGAAGCCGAAGCGCTGGGAGAAGCGCACGATGGCCGAGGGGTGCACCTCGCATTCGCCGGCGATATCGCTGATGCGGTCGACCATGATCCGGTCGCTCTGCTGGCTCATGTAGCTGGCGATGCGCTTGAGCTGGCGCGGCAGGCTTTCGTATTCCTGGGTGATCAGCTGCAGCAGGCGCTCGGCATTGATCGGGGGGCTGGCGAGGTCGCTGTCTTGCGGGCTCTCGGTCGTGGCCGGCTGATCGGTGCGGGACATAGGCAATCCTTCTGTGCTTACTGGCTTGTACTTAATGGGAGCGGGCGGGTTGATCCACTCCCTGACAATAGGTGGGCTGTGCGCAGTCTACAGGGTCGGCGCGGGGAAAATCTTGAGGCGCGCGGCCACGGGGCGCTTGCTGAAACGATGCAGGCTGCCTGGAGCGGCCTTGAAAAAGTTTATTGGAAAAAATATTCCACGTAAAAATTTTATAGAAAAAATATTGATTGGTGCCGGTGAACGTTTTAGTCTGCATCCACCAAGAGCGTTCGGCGCCTTCCTCGGTGCCACGCGCAGGCTGATAAAAATAACAGGAGCCAGCATGGGCCAGACTCGTTTTGCCAGTGGGCGTCAATTGGATCTGATTTGCCTCGGACGCCTGGGCGTCGACCTTTACGCACAGCAGGTCGGGGCCCGGCTGGAGGATGTCGTAAGCTTCGCCAAATACCTCGGCGGCTCCTCTGCCAACATCGCCTTCGGCACCGCGCGCCTGGGCTTGCGCTCGGCGATGCTGAGCCGGGTCGGCGACGATCACATGGGGCGTTTTTTGGTGGAGTCCCTGGCCCGCGAAGGCTGCGACGTCAGCGCGATCAAGGTCGACCCGCAGCGCCTGACCGCCCTGGTCCTGCTCGGGCTCAAGGACCGCGAAACCTTCCCCCTGGTGTTCTACCGCGAGAACTGCGCCGACATGGCCCTGCGCGCCGAGGACATCAATGAAGCCTTTATCGCCTCCAGCAAGGCCTTGCTGATCACCGGCACCCATTTCTCCACCGACGGCGTGTACCAGGCCAGCCTGCAGGCCCTGGAGTACGCCGAGCGGCACGACGTCAAGCGTGTGCTCGACATCGACTACCGCCCGGTGCTCTGGGGCCTGGCGGGCAAGGCCGATGGCGAGACCCGGTTTGTCGCCGACCAGAACGTCAGCGCCCATGTGCAGAAGATCCTGCCGCGCTTCGACCTGATCGTCGGCACCGAAGAAGAGTTCCTTATCGCCGGCGGCAGCGACGATCTACTCAGCGCCTTGCGCACCGTGCGTTCGCTGACCGCCGCGACCCTGGTGGTCAAGCTCGGTCCCCAGGGCTGCACGGTGATCCACGGGGCGATCCCGGCGCGCCTGGAAGACGGCGCGATCTACCCCGGGGTGCGGGTCGAAGTGCTCAATGTGCTGGGGGCGGGCGATGCCTTTATGTCCGGCTTCCTCAGTGGCTGGCTGGAGGACGCCAGCGATGAGCGCTGCTGCCAGCTGGCCAATGCCTGCGGCGGCCTGGTGGTGTCGCGCCATGCCTGCGCGCCGGCGATGCCGACCCGCGCCGAGCTGGATTACCTGTTCAACAGCCCGGTGCCCATCACCCGGCCGGACCAGGACAGCACCCTGCAGCGCCTGCATCAGGTCAGCGTGCCGCGCAAGGCCTGGAAGCAGCTGTTCATCTTCGCCTTCGACCATCGCGGGCAGTTGGTGGAACTGGCGCAGAAGGGCGGGCGCGAGCTCAGGGCCATCGGCCAGCTCAAGCAGCTGTTTATCCAGGCGGTGGAGCGGGTCGAGGCTGATTTGCGCAAGCAGGGCATCGAAGCCGATGTCGGCCTGCTGGCCGACCAGCGTTTCGGCCAGGACTCGCTGAACGCCGCCACCGGCCGTGGCTGGTGGGTGGCACGGCCGGTGGAAGTCCAGGGCTCGCGGCCGCTGGCCTTCGAACACGGGCGTTCGATCGGCAGCAACCTGATCGCCTGGCCCCAGGAGCAGATCATCAAGTGCCTGGTGCAATACCACCCGGACGACGAGCCGCTGCTGCGTCTGGAGCAGGAAGCGCAGATCAAGGGCCTGTACCAGGCGTCCCAGGCCAGCGGCCATGAGCTGCTGCTGGAAATCATTCCGCCCAAGGACCATCCCTCGACTCACCCGGACGTGCTCTACCGCGCCCTCAAGCGCCTGTACAACCTGGGCATCTTCCCGGCCTGGTGGAAGATCGAGGCGCAAAGCGCCGAAGACTGGACCCGGCTCGACGAGCTGATCGAGGAGCGCGACCCCTATTGCCGTGGCGTGGTGCTGCTGGGCCTCAACGCCCCGGCGGCGACCCTGGCCGAGGGGTTCCGCCAGGCCGGCAACAGCCGCACCTGCCGCGGCTTTGCCGTGGGCCGCACGATCTTCCACGAACCGAGCCGGGCCTGGCTGGCCAGCGAGATCGACGACGAAACCCTGATCCGCCGGGTGCAGGCGACCTTCGTCGAGCTGATCGACGCCTGGCGCGCCGCCCGACCCCAAACGCAAACCAAATCCCTGTAGCCGCTGCCGAGCGTAGCGAGGCTGCGATCGAGCGCGTAGCGTTCGCAAAACCTGACAACGCGTAGTGTCAGGTACAACGCTTGCGGTGGCTGCGCCACCGATCGCAGCCTCGCAGGCTCGGCAGCGGCTACAGCGGCTACAGCAGTAGGTACGAGGCCGGGAATTTTTCAGAACTGCTTTAGAAAACAATAAAAGGTGCAGCCATGCCCGCAATCCGAATTGGCATCAACCCGATTTCCTGGAGCAACGACGACCTGCCGTCCCTCGGCGGCGAAACGCCTTTGAGCACCGCGCTGAGCGAGGGCAAGGAAATCGGCTACGAAGGTTTCGAGCTCAACGGCAAGTTCCCCAAGGATGCCAAGGGCGTCGGCGATGTACTGCGGCCTTATGACCTGGCGCTGGTCTCGGGCTGGTATTCCAGCCGCCTGGCCCGGCGCTCGGTGGCCGAGGAGATCGACGCCATCGCCAGCCATGTGCAGTTGCTGGCGCAGAACGGCGCCAGCGTGCTGGTCTACGGCGAGGTCGCCGACTCGATCCAGGGCCAGCGCATTCCGCTGGTGGAGCGCCCGCGTTTTCACAGCCAGCAGGCCTGGCAGGAATACGCCGACAAGCTCACTGAGCTTGCGCGTTTCACCCTGTCCCAGGGCGTGCGCCTGGCGTACCACCACCATATGGGCGCCTACGTCGAATCGCCGGCGGACATCGACCAGCTGATGAGCCTGACCGGCAGCGAAGTCGGCCTGCTGTTCGATTCGGGCCATTGCTACATGGGCGGCGGCGAACCGCTGCAAGTGCTGCGCAAGCACATCGGGCGCATCTGCCACGTGCACTTCAAGGATGTGCGCAAGCCGGTGGTGCAGCTGGCGCGCAACCACCTGTGGAGTTTCCCCGACTGCATCATCAACGGCACCTTCACCGTGCCGGGGGATGGCGACATCGATTTCGCCGCGCTGCTGGACGAGCTGCTGGCCGCCGATTACCAGGGCTGGCTGGTGGTGGAGGCCGAGCAGGACCCGGCGGTGGCACCGAGTTATGTCTACGCGAAGAAGGGTTATGACACCTTGCGCGCGCTGCTTGATGAGAGGACTGGACAATGAGCCTGCTGGTAAAAAGCGCGGCCAAGGGCCGGACCATGGTCCAGTTGGCTGAGGGCCGATTGCAGTACGTCGGCTTTGCCGCCTACCGCCTGAGCCTCGGCGAAAGCCTGCCGGTCAATGCCGGCGACCGGGAGCTGTGCCTGGTGCTGCTCAGCGGGCGCATCGGCATCCAGGGCGAGGCGCCGGGGCAGGGCGCGTTCGGCTGGGACAACCTCGGCGACCGGCAATCGGTGTTCGAGGACAAGTCGCCCTTCGCCGTCTACCTGCCGCCCGGCAGCCAGGCCCAGGTCACGGCCCTGAGCGATGTGCAGATCGCCGTCTGCGCCGCGCCCGGCGCTACTGCAAAAAGCTCCGCCACCAACGGCCTCGGCCCCCGGCTGATCCTTCCCGAGAGCATGAAGCGCAGCGTGCGTGGCAAGGGCGCCAACACCCGCTATGTCTGCGACATCCTGCCGGACAGCGAGCCGGCCCATTCGCTGCTGGTGGTGGAGGTGCGCACGCCGTCCGGGCACTCCTCCAGCTACCCGCCGCACAAGCACGACACCGACGACCTGCCGCACCAGAGCTTTCTCGAAGAGACCTATTACCACCAGGTCAACCCGCCCCAGGGCTTCGTGTTCCAGCGGGTCTACACCGACGATCGCAGCCTCGACGAGGCCATGGCCGTGGAGCACGGCGACCTGGTGGTGGTGCCCAAGGGTTACCACCCGGTCAGCGTGCCCTATGGCTACGAGTCCTATTACCTGAACGTCATGGCCGGCCCCAAGCGGGTCTGGCAGTTCCATAACGATCCGCGGCACAGCTGGCTGCTGGATCTGTGATTTCCAGCCTCTGAATTCCAACATTCGAACGGAGAACAAGAACAATGAGTGACGCCCCGGTAATCGGCCATTACATCGACGGTCAGGTGCAAGACAGCGGCGAGCGCTTCGCCAACGTGTTCAACCCGGCCACCGGCCGCGTGCAGGCCCGGGTCGCCCTGGCCAGCCAGAAGACCGTGGGCGAGGCCGTCGCTTCGGCGATGAAGGCCTTCCCGGCCTGGTCCGAGCAGTCGGCGCTGCGCCGTTCGCGGGTGATGTTCAAGTTCAAGGAACTGCTGGACCAGCACCACAGCGAGCTGGCGCAGATCATCACCCGCGAGCATGGCAAGGTGCTGTCCGACGCCCATGGCGAAGTGACCCGCGGCATCGAGATCGTCGAGTTCGCCTGTGGCGCGCCGAGCCTGCTGAAAACCGACTTCAGCGACAACATCGGCGGCGGCATCGACAACTGGAACCTGCGCCAGCCCCTGGGCGTGTGCGCCGGGGTCACCCCGTTCAACTTCCCGGTGATGGTGCCGCTGTGGATGATCCCGCTGGCCCTGGTCAGCGGTAACTGCTTCATCCTCAAGCCGTCCGAGCGTGACCCGTCCGCCAGCCTGCTGATGGCGCGCCTGCTGAGCGAGGCCGGGCTGCCCGATGGCGTGTTCAACGTGGTCCAGGGCGACAAGGCGGCGGTGGACGGGCTGTTGCAGCACCCGGACATCGAAGCGATTTCCTTTGTCGGCTCGACGCCGATCGCCGAGTACATCCACCGCCAGGCGACGTCCCGCGGCAAGCGCGTGCAGGCCCTGGGCGGGGCGAAGAACCATATGATCGTGATGCCCGATGCCGATCTGGACCAGGCCGCCGATGCGCTGATCGGCGCGGCCTACGGCTCGGCCGGCGAACGCTGCATGGCGATCTCCATCGCCGTGGCGGTGGGCGAGGTGGGCGACCGATTGATCGAGAAACTGCGGCCGCGCATCGACCAGCTGAAAATCGGCAACGGCATGCAGGGCGACAGCGACATGGGGCCGCTGGTGACCGCCGAGCACAAGGCCAAGGTCGAAGGCTTCATCGACCAGGGCGTGGCCCAGGGCGCACAACTGCTGGTGGACGGCCGCGGCTTCAAGGTGCCGGGGGCGGAGCAGGGCTTTTTTGTCGGAGCCACCCTGTTCGATGGCGTGACGACCGAGATGAGTATCTACCGGGAGGAAATCTTCGGCCCGGTGCTGGGCATCGTCCGGGTGCCGGATTTCGCCAGCGCGGTGGCGCTGATCAACGCCCATGAATTCGGCAACGGCGTGTCCTGCTTCACCCGCGACGGCGGCGTGGCCCGGGCCTTCGCCCGCAGCATCAAGGTCGGCATGGTCGGCATCAACGTGCCGATCCCGGTGCCCATGGCCTGGCACTCCTTCGGTGGCTGGAAGCGTTCGCTGTTCGGCGACCACCATGCCTACGGTGAGGAAGGCCTGCGCTTCTACAGCCGCTACAAGAGCGTGATGCAGCGCTGGCCGGACAGCATCGCCAAGGGCCCCGAGTTCAGCATGCCGACCGCCAAGTAACCCCCTTCAACCCGTTGCCCTGGAGAACAAGAATAATGAGCCAGCCCCTGCGTTTCGCCCTGAATCGTATGGTTGCCCCGCGTTTGAGCCTGCCGGCGTTCATCGAGCTGGCGGTGACCCTGAAAGCCGATGCCATCGAGATCCGCAATGACCTTGCGGGCGTGGAAATCGAAGACGGCACGTCGCCGCAACAGGTGCGCCAGCTGTGCGCGGCCCACGGCATCCAGGTGCTGTCGATCAATGCGCTGTACCCCTTCGATGTCTGGAACGCCGAGCGTCGCGCCCAGGCCCTGAAGCTTGCCGCCTATGCCCGCGACTGCGGCGCCCGCGGCCTGGTGATGTGCCCGCTGAACGACCGCGCCGATGCGCGTAGCGACGCCGAGCGCGGCGCTGGTTTGCGCACCGCCTTGACTGAACTGGCGCCGATCCTGCGCGAGCACGGGATTCTCGGTTTTATCGAGCCTCTGGGTTTCGAGGAATGTTCCTTGCGCCGTAAGCGCACGGCGGTGGAGGCGATCCGCGCCATCGGCGGGCTGGATGTGTTCCGCCTGGTGCACGACACCTTTCACCATCACCTGGCCGGTGAGCAGGAGTTCTTCCCCGAGCTGACCGGGCTGGTGCATATCTCCGGGGTCGAGGACCGCGAGGCGCCCCTGGCGAGCATCCGCGACGGCCACCGGGTGCTGGTGGGCGAGGGCGACATCCTCGGCAACGCGGCGCAGATCGAGGCCCTGCTCGAGCGCGGCTACAGCGGCCACCTGTCGTTCGAGCCGTTCGCCGACAGCGTGCATGGGCTGGCGGATATCCAGCGGGCGATCGGCGCGAGCATCGACCACCTCAAGCAGGCCCTGGCATAACACCGTTCCCTGTAGCCGCTGCCGCAGGCTGCGATCGACCGCGTAGCGGGCGCGCTCTCCAAGATCGCCGAAGGTCCTGCGGACCTTATCGCAGCCTGCGGCAGCGGCTACACAAGCAGGAGGCAAGAGCAGTAAGAACAGCAAGGGCGGTCGCCTCAAGCAGGCCCTGGCCCGACACCGCTTCCTGTAGCCGCTGCCGAAGGCTGCGATCGCGACCGAAGGGCGCGCAAGGCCTCGGGTTCGCTGAAGGCCTCCGGCCTTATCGCAGCCTGCGGCAGCGGCTACAAAAGCAGGAAGGGCGCAAAGCAGTAAAAGCGGCAAGGGCAATAGCAGCAAGGGCGGTAAGCGCATCAACCTTCACCGTATTGATCAAGGTGCAAGCATGACTACGACACGACTGACCATGGCCCAGGCCCTGGTGAAATTCCTCGACAACCAGTACGTCGAGATCGATGGGGTGCAGAGCAAGTTCGTCGCCGGGATCTTCACCATTTTCGGTCACGGCAACGTGCTCGGCCTGGGCCAGGCCCTGGAGCAGGACAGCGGCGAGCTGCTGGTGCATCAGGGCCGCAACGAGCAGGGCATGGCCCACGCTGCCATCGGTTTCGCCAAGCAGCACCTGCGGCGCAAGATCTACGCCTGCACCTCGTCGGTGGGCCCGGGGGCGGCGAACATGCTGACTGCCGCGGCGACCGCCACCGCCAACCGCATTCCCTTGTTGCTGCTGCCCGGCGATGTCTACGCCAGCCGCCAGCCCGACCCGGTGCTGCAACAGATCGAGCAGTTCCACGACCTGAGCATCAGCACCAACGATGCCTTCAAGGCGGTGAGCAAATATTGGGACCGCATCAACCGCCCCGAGCAGTTGATGACCGCGGCGATCCACGCCATGCGCGTACTTACCGACCCGGCGCAAACCGGCGCGGTGACCCTGGCCTTGCCTCAGGACGTGCAGGCCGAGGCCTACGATTACCCGGATTACTTCCTGCAGAAACGCGTGCACCGCATCGAGCGCCGGCCGGCCACCGCGGCCATGCTCGAGGATTCCGTGGCGGCCTTTGCCGGCAAGCGCAAGCCGCTGATCGTCTGTGGCGGCGGGGTCAAGTACTCCGGGGCCAACGAGGCGCTGCTGGCCTTCGCCGAAAGCTTCGGCATTCCCTTCGCCGAGACCCAGGCCGGCAAGAGCGCGGTGGTCTCCAGCCACCCGCTGAATGTCGGCGGTATCGGCGAGACCGGTTGCCTGGCGGCCAACCTGCTGGCGAAAGAGGCGGACCTGATCATCGGCATCGGCACCCGCTACAGCGATTTCACCACCGCCTCGAAGTCGTTGTTCCGCGCCGATGCGCAGTTTCTCAACCTCAATATCAGCCCCTGCGATGCGCTGAAGCTCGATGGCGTGCAGCTGCTGGCGGATGCCCGGGAAGGCCTGAGCGGGTTGGCCGAAGCCCTGGCGCGCAGCGATTACCAGGCCGCCTGGGGCGAACAGATCGGCCAGGCGCGGGCGCAGCTGGACGCGGAGGTGGACCGGGTCTATCAGGTCGAATACCACGCCGACGGTTTTGTTCCGGAGATTAACGACCATATGGACCCGGCGGTGCTGCGCGAATTTATCGAGCTGACCGGTTCCTGCCTGACCCAGAGCCAGGTGCTGGGGGTGCTCAACCAGACCCTGGCCGACGACGCGGTGATAGTCGCTGCCGCCGGCAGCCTGCCCGGCGACCTGCAACGCAGCTGGCGCAGCAAAGGGGTCAACACCTATCACGTCGAGTACGGCTATTCCTGCATGGGCTACGAGGTCAACGCGGCCCTGGGGGTCAAGCTCGCCGAGCCCCAGCGCGAGGTCTATGCCCTGGTGGGCGACGGCTCCTACCTGATGCTGCATTCGGAGCTGGCCACCTCGATCCAGGAGCGACGCAAGATCAATGTGGTGCTGCTCGACAACATGACCTTCGGCTGCATCAACAACCTGCAGATGGAACACGGCATGGACAGCTTCGGCACCGAGTTCCGTTTCCGCAACCCCGAGACCGGCAAGCTCGACGGCGGCTTCGTGCCGGTGGATTTCGCCATGAGCGCGGCGGCCTATGGCTGCAAGACCTACAAGGTCAAGACCGTGGCAGAGTTGCAGGCGGCCCTGGCCGATGCGCGGACCCAGAGCGTGTCGACCCTGATCGATATCAAGGTCCTGCCCAAGACCATGATCCACAAGTACCTGTCCTGGTGGCGGGTCGGGGTGGCGCAGGTGTCCACCAGCGCCCGTACCGACGCAGTGGCCAAAAAACTCAATGAACGCCTGGCCAAGGCCCGGCAGTACTGATTGCTCTCAAACGAACAACAACAGGAGTAGCACCATGTCTTTGAAACTGGGTGTCATCGGGACCGGGGCCATCGGCCAGGACCATATCCGTCGTTGCAGCCAGACCCTGCTGGGCAGCCAGGTGGTGGCGGTCACCGACATCAATCTTGCGCAGGCGGCGAAGGTGGTGGCCGAGCTGAAGATCGCCGCCGAGGTTTATCCCGACGGCCATGCGTTGATCAAGGCGCCGGAAGTCGAGGCGGTGCTGGTCACCTCCTGGGGGCCGAGCCATGAAGAGTTCGTGTTGGCCGCCATCGCCGCCGGCAAGCCGGTGTTCTGCGAGAAGCCGCTGGCGGTGACCGCCGCTGGCTGCCGCAAGATCGTCGAGGCCGAGATGGCCCATGGCAAGCGCCTGGTCCAGGTCGGCTTTATGCGCCCCTACGATGCCGGCTACCGCGCGCTGAAGGCGGTGATCGACAGTGGTCGGATCGGCGAGCCGCTGATGCTGCACTGCGCCCACCGCAACCCGCGGGTCGGCGAGAACTACAAGACCGACATGGCGATCACCGACACCCTGATCCATGAGCTGGACGTGCTGCGCTGGCTGCTGGCCGACGACTATGTGTCGGTGCAGGTGGTGTTCCCGCGCAAGTCGAGCAAGGCGTTGGCGCACCTGCGCGACCCGCAGGTGGTACTGCTGGAAACCGCCAAGGGCACACGCATCGACGTCGAGGTGTTCGTCAACTGCCAGTATGGCTACGACATCCAGTGCGAAGTGGTGGGCGAGACCGGTATCGCCCGGTTGCCGGAGCCGTCCCAGGTGCAGCTGCGCAGCGAGGCCAAGCTGTCCAACACGATCCTGATGGACTGGAAAGACCGCTTTATCGCCGCCTATGACGTCGAGCTGCAGGCCTTTATCGACGGCGTACGGGCCGGGCAGGTCGGTGGCCCTTCGGCCTGGGACGGTTATGCCGCGGCGGTGGCCGCCGATGCCTGCATCGAGGCGCAGAACAGCGGGCAGATCGTCAAGGTCGAGCAACCGCCGCGCCCGGCGTTCTATGGCTGATTCTGTAGGAGCGGCCGGTTGCCCGCGATGGACGTTAACGATGACGCGGTCTGTCTGGAACAACGCGGCGCATCCGACTCCATCGCGAGCAAGCTTCGCTCCTACAGGGGACACAGCAACTTTGTAGCCGCTGCCGAAGGCTGCGATCGCGACCGAAGGGCGCGCAAGGCCTCAAGATCGCTGAAGGCCTTCGGCCTTATCGCAGCCTGCGGCAGCGGCTACAGGTCACCACTTCAGATTCGGGGAGAACATAAAAATGCGTATCGCACTGGACCCCTACATGTACCGCCACCTGCCGCTGGGCCAGATGACCGACAAGGCCGCCGAACTGGGCTATGAGTACATCGAACTGTCGCCGCGCGAGGATTTCCTGCCGTTCTACAAGGCGCCCCGGGTCGACCGGGCGCGGATCAAGGCGTTTCGCAAGGCCCTCAGCGACAGCGGCGTGCAGCTCTCTTCGCTGTTGCCGATGTACCACTGGGCCGCCGCCGACGAAGGCTTGCGCGTGGCGGCGGTGCGCAACTGGAAGCGGGCGATCCAGATCGCCGTGGAAATGGACTGCGAGCTGGTCAACAGCGAATTCACCGGCCAGTCGGACAACCCGCTGGTGTGCGAGAACCAGTTCATGCGCTCCATGGACGAGTTGATCCCGGAGTTCGAGCGCGAGGGCATCAAGCTCGATATCCAGGCCCACCCCTATGATTTCTGCGAGCGCAACAACGAGTCGGTGGACATCATCCGCGGCTTCGACCGGGACTGGATCAACTACCTGTACGCGGCGCCGCACACCTTTTTCTACGACGACGGCAAGGGCGACATCGCCTCGATGCTCAAGTACGCGGGCAGCAAGCTCAGCCACCTGATCATCGCCGACACCTACAACCACAAGGCGTCTTCGAGCCTGCGTTATATCGTCAACCCGCCGGGCGT
This sequence comes from Pseudomonas sp. NFPP07, assembly GCF_900115645.1. Taxonomy (NCBI): domain Bacteria; kingdom Pseudomonadati; phylum Pseudomonadota; class Gammaproteobacteria; order Pseudomonadales; family Pseudomonadaceae; genus Pseudomonas; species Pseudomonas sp. NFPP07. The sequence continues at coordinate 162,739 of NZ_FOXG01000004.1, read as the reverse complement.
CACCGCCACCGTGCACCAGCATCTGGACATCGGCCAGGGCGAGGTGGACTGGACGGCGTTCTTCGGTACCCTGCGCGAGATCCAGTTCGACGGCATCGCCACGGTCTCGGTGTTCGCCTGGGAAGACCGCCCGGACGAATCCAACCGGATGATGCTGGAGCGGGTCAGCAGCGAACTGTGCCGCTGACACACACGCAGCCGCCTGTAGCCGCTGGCGCAGCCTGCGATCGAGGACAACGTCCTCGCAAAACCTGGCGACGTGCAGGGAACTGAAAGACCGCATGCGCCGTGGTTGCGACCACTGCGTGGTCGATCGCAGGCTGCGCCAGCGGCTACAGCAGTACAACGGGTTCTATATAAGGAGGGCTTTGCGATGCGCATTGGTTTGGTGGGTTACGGCCATGGTGGCCGACATTTTCACGCGCCGCTGATTGCCAGCCTGCCCGGCGCGACCTTCGTCGGCGTGGTCACCCTGTCGGCCGAGCGCCGACAACTGCTGGCGGCGGAGCACCCCGGGGTGCGGGCCTTCGACAGCATCGAGCAACTGGTCGCGGCCGGGATCGACGGGCTGGTGATTTCCACCCCGCTGGAGGGCCGTGCGGCGCTGGTGCTGGAAGCCATCGAGCGCGGTGTCTCGGTGGTCAGCGACAAACCCTTCGCCAGCGACCTCGAACAGGCCAAGGCGCTGATCGACGCCGCGCAAACCCGTCGGGTGCCGCTGAGCGTGTACATGAACCGGCGCTGGGACTCGGACTTCCTCACCCTGCGCAAGCTGATCGCCAGCGGCGCCCTGGGCAGCGTCAGCCGCTTCGAGTCGCGGGTCGAGCGTTATGTGCCGCAGGCCGTGGGCAATACCAGCGGCGGCGGGTTTCTGCGCGACCTCGGCAGCCATCTGGTGGACCAGGCCTTGCAGCTGTTCGGCCCGGTGACCCGGGTCTACGCCGAGTTGCAGTACAGCCCCCAGGCGCCGACTTGCGACCACGGTTTTTTTCTCGCCCTGAGCCATGCCAACGGCGTGGTTTCACATTTATCCGGTAGTTGTCTGCAGAACTGCCAGGGGCCACGGTTCCGGGTCAGCGGTTCGGCCGGCAGTTATACGGTCGAGGGCCTGGACGGCCAGGAGCAGGCGCTGGTCGCCGGCCTGTCGCCGCAGACCGAGGGCGAGCGCTGGGGCGTCGAGGAACACCGGCGCTGGGGCTGGTTCGAGCAGGGCGAGATCCGCGAGCGAGTGGCTTCCGAGCGGGGCGATTGGTTGCAGTTCTATAAACAGTGGCAGGCGGCGCTGCAAGGGCAGGGGCCGCTGCCGGTGACAGCGGCCGAGGCCCTGGCCACCACCCGCGTGCTGGACGCCGCGCGCCTGAGCTGGCGCCAGCGCCAGGTGGTGGAAATGGCGGATTTCCGGCTGCAGAATGAATTTGGAATAAAATTCTAAAATGAGTTGATATAGAAATTATTTTCCAATAAAGTCATTTCCAGGTTGCCGACTAGCAGGGTTTCGCCAGCGTCACAGGCCGATTTCAGATCCGCCTTGAACCGAGTGAAACCCGCCAACAAAAACAAAACAGGTACCGTCGATGAAAACCTTCAGTTCCGTTGTGCACCTGCTTCGCCGCGCACTGCCGCGCCGCCATCCATTGTCCAGTCGGACACCCCGCCAAACACCCCGGCATGCCTTTGTCGTCCAGTCCCTGGTCCGCCTGCTTTGCGTCGAACGCAAGGGCGCGCTGGTGTGCTGCATGCCCGGCGCGCCGATCGTGCGTCTGCCTCACTGAGTGGTTTCTGCGCCTTATCCATAAAACCTACAAGAATGTGGAGAAAGACCTTTCATGAAGACCAAGACCCGTTTCGCCACGCTTGCCCTGTCCCTGCTGCTGGGCAGCGGCACGGCGTTCGCCGACCTGAAGATCGGCGTGAGCATGTCGCAGTTCGACGACACCTGGCTGACCTACCTGCGTGAATCCATGGACCAGAAAGCCAAGTCGCTGCCGGACGGCGTCACGCTGCAGTTCGAGGACGCCCGGGCCGATGTGGTCAAGCAACTGAGCCAGGTGGAAAGCTTTATCAGCCAGAAGGTCGACGCCATCGTGGTCAACCCGGTGGACACCGCGGCGACCCGCAAGATCACCGAAGCGGCGGTCAAGGCCGGGATTCCGCTGGTCTACGTCAACCGTCGGCCGGACGACCTGAACCTGCCCAAGGGCGTGGTCACCGTGGCCTCCAACGACCTGGAAGCCGGGCAGATGCAGATGCAGTACCTGGCCGACAAGATGGGCGGCAAGGGCGAGGTGGTGATCCTGCTGGGCGACCTGGCCAACAACTCCACCACCAACCGCACCAAGGGCGTCAAGGAAGTGCTGGCCAAGTACCCGGGGATCAAGGTCGAGCAGGAACAGACCGGGATCTGGCTGCGGGACAAGGCCATGACCCTGGTCAACGATTGGCTGACCCAGGGCCGCCAGTTCGATGCGGTGGTGGCCAACAACGATGAAATGGCCATCGGCGCCGCCATGGCGCTGAAACAGGCCGGGGTGGAGAAGGGCAGTGTGCTGATCGCCGGGGTCGACGGCACGCCCGATGGCCTGCGCGCGGTGCAGAAGGGCGACCTGGCGGTCTCGGTGTTCCAGGATGCCAAGGGCCAGGCCGACGGCTCGATCGACACCGCGGTGAAAATGGCCAGGCACGAGCCGGTGGAGCAGGCGGTATGGGTGCCGTATCGCCTGATCACCCCGGAAAACGTCGCCCAGTTCAAATAAGCCTGGTTCAAAAGAGCCCGCCCGTTCCACAACAACCATAAGCCGGCGGGGTGGCCCAGCTGCCCCGCGGATGGAGTACCTGATCATGTTCGCTTCAGCGACTGCTTCGAGCATCCCGACGGCGGCTGCGCAGCCCGCCGCTCAGTCTGCCCAGTCTGTGTCCGAGCAGCAGCCTTACCTGCTGGAAGTCATCAACGTCAGCAAGGGTTTTCCCGGGGTTGTCGCCCTGTCCGATGTGCAGCTGCGGGTGCGTCCCGGCACGGTGCTGGCGCTGATGGGGGAGAACGGCGCAGGCAAGTCGACCCTGATGAAAATCATCGCCGGGATCTACCAGCCGGACGCCGGCGAGCTGCGCCTCAAAGGCCAGCGGGTGAATTTCGAGACGCCGCTGGCGGCCTTGCAGGCGGGGATCGCGATGATCCACCAGGAACTCAACCTGATGCCGCACATGAGCATCGCCGAGAACATCTGGATCGGCCGCGAGCAGCTCAACGGCCTGCACATGGTCGATCACCGCGAGATGCACCGCTGCACCGCGCTGCTGCTGGAGCGCCTGCGGATCAACCTCGACCCCGAGGAACAGGTGGGCAACCTGAGCATCGCCGAGCGGCAGATGGTGGAGATCGCCAAGGCGGTGTCCTACGACTCCGACATCCTGATCATGGACGAGCCGACCTCGGCCATTACCGAGAAAGAGGTGGCGCACCTGTTCTCGATCATCGCCGACCTCAAGGCCCAGGGTAAGGGCATCATCTATATCACCCACAAGATGAACGAAGTGTTCGCCATCGCCGATGAAGTGGCGGTGTTCCGCGACGGCGCCTACATCGGCCTGCAACGGGCCGACAGCATGGACGGCGACAGCCTGATCTCGATGATGGTCGGCCGCGAACTGAGCCAGCTGTTCCCGGTGCGCGAGAAGCCCATAGGCGAGCTGCTGATGTCGGTGCGCGACCTGCGCCTGGACGGGGTGTTCGAGGGCGTGTCCTTCGACCTGCACGCCGGGGAGATCCTCGGCATCGCCGGGCTGATGGGCTCGGGCCGCACCAATGTGGCCGAGACGATTTTCGGCATCACCCCCAGCGACGGCGGCGAGATCCGCCTCGACGGCCAGCCGGTGCGCATCAGCGATCCGCACATGGCCATCGAGAAGGGGTTTGCCCTGTTGACCGAGGACCGCAAGCTCAGCGGCCTGTTTCCCTGCCTGTCGGTCCTGGAAAACATGGAGATGGCGGTGCTGCCGCACTATGCCGGCAACGGTTTCATCCAGCAGAAGGCCCTGCGCGCCCTGTGCGAGGACATGTGCAAGAAGCTGCGGGTCAAGACCCCGTCCCTGGAGCAGTGCATCGACACCTTGTCCGGCGGCAACCAGCAGAAGGCCTTGCTCGCCCGTTGGCTGATGACCAACCCGCGGGTGCTGATCCTCGACGAACCGACCCGCGGCATCGACGTCGGCGCCAAGGCCGAGATCTACCGGTTGATCGCCTACCTCGCGGGCGAAGGCATGGCGGTGATCATGATTTCCTCGGAGCTGCCGGAAGTGCTGGGCATGAGCGACCGGGTGATGGTCATGCACGAGGGCGAGCTGATGGGCACCCTCGACCGCGGCGAAGCGACCCAGGAGAAGGTCATGCAACTGGCTTCGGGGATGTCCCTGGTCCACTAGCCGGCAAACGTATCAAGGCCATCGGCGAGGTGTGTTCGCCGCCGGCCATACAAGAAGAAGGTGAAGGCTTATGAACGCGATACTGGAAAACAAACCCGCGGCGGCGCCAGCCAGAACGCGCCGGCGCCTGCCCACCGAGCTGAGCATCTTCCTGGTGCTGATCGGCATCGGCCTGGTGTTCGAGCTGTTCGGCTGGATCGTGCGCGACCAGAGCTTCCTGATGAACTCCCAGCGCCTGGTGCTGATGATCCTGCAGGTGTCGATCATCGGCCTGCTGGCCATCGGCGTGACCCAGGTGATCATCACCACCGGCATCGACCTGTCGTCTGGCTCGGTGTTGGCGCTGTCGGCGATGATCGCCGCCAGCCTGGCGCAGACCTCGGACTTCACCCGCGCGGTGTTTCCGTCGCTGACCGACCTGCCGGTGTGGATCCCGGTGGTGGCCGGGCTGGGGGTAGGGCTGCTGGCGGGGGCGATCAACGGCAGCATCATCGCCATCACCGGTATTCCGCCCTTTATCGCCACCCTCGGCATGATGGTCTCGGCGCGTGGCCTGGCACGTTATTACACCGAAGGCCAGCCGATCAGCATGCTCTCGGATTCCTACACGGCCATCGGCCACGGCGCCATGCCGGTGATCATCTTCCTGGTGGTGGCGGTGATCTTCCATATCGCCCTGCGCTACACCAAGTACGGCAAGTACACCTACGCCATCGGCGGCAACATGCAGGCGGCGCGGACCTCGGGGATCAACGTCAAGCGCCACCTGGTGATCGTCTACAGCATCGCCGGGCTGCTGGCGGGGCTCGCCGGGGTGGTGGCCTCGGCGCGGGCGGCGACCGGGCAGGCGGGCATGGGCATGTCCTATGAACTGGACGCCATCGCCGCGGCGGTGATCGGCGGCACCAGCCTGGCCGGCGGCGTGGGGCGCATCACCGGCACCGTGATCGGCGCGCTGATCCTCGGGGTGATGGCCAGCGGTTTCACCTTCGTTGGCGTCGATGCCTACATCCAGGACATCATCAAGGGCCTGATCATCGTGGTGGCGGTGGTCATCGACCAGTACCGCAACAAGCGCAAGCTCAAGCGCTGATCTCTCTGTTTTACTGTAGGAGCGAGCTTGCTCGCGATGGCGGTCAACGATAACGCGTAGGGTCTGATGGAAACGCGGTACATTGATGCCCATCGCGAGCAAGCTCGCTCCTACAGGGAAGCGTGCAGAATCCCGGCAGCGGCAGGCCTTTTTTCGGGCCTGCCGCTGCCGTTTGTCTTCTAAAAGACCCCGGCCGATGGAATTTCTTGTTATAAACGCACTCCGATAACCGCCGCCAAAGCCAGCCCTGGCGGGCTTTCAGGGCTTATCAGACAAATCTGATGTCATTTCAGTTGCTGACGCCTCGAACCGGCCTTAGACTGCCGCCCCTCGTAAATTGAGTGCCGGGTGGCGCTTGGAATGTATGGCGCCTTTCCGATGCCCCGAAAGGGGGCACGGAAAACAGCTTTAATTCGCCTTAATGCACGTATTTTTTATAGAGAAATCAATGACAAAGGAAAAGTTGCTGGCCATGCCGGCGGATGACTACATGAACGCCGAGCAGCTGGCTTTTTTCACTGAGCTGTTGCAGGCCATGAAGGTCGAAACCCACGAGCGCATCGAACAGAACCGAATCGCCATTGAGAGCCTGGACACCCCGGCCGACCCTGCCGACGCGGCTTCCGTAGAGGAAGAGCGGACCTGGCTGGTCAACGCTATCGACCGCGACCAGCGCATGCTGCCGCAGCTGGAGCAGGCCCTGGGCCGTATCGGCGACGACAGCTTCGGCTGGTGCGACGACAGCGGCGAGCCGATCGGCCTGAAACGCCTGCTGATCAGCCCGACCACCAAGTACTGCATCGAAGCTCAGGAACGTCACGAGCAGATCGACAAGCACCAGCGTCAGGCCTGATCGCCAAGACTTCTCCCCCTCGCGGGCAAGCCCCATCCCAAGGTCGTCGAGACGCCTGGGATCGGCGGCTTGCCCGCGAGTCGTTTGTGGGCGTCTTTAAAGCCCGCGCCTTTCTATTGATCTGCTGCAAAGCTGCGACTAATGGACCATGGATAATGGCTTTTTAGTGGCGTTCAATGCAGGCCAAATAATTAGAAAAGCGTGGGGTAATCCAGATGACGCAAGACGGATCTTCGCCGGCTGCCATGGCGCAACCGCTGTCAGTAGTCCAAAGCACCTGGCGCTGGCAGGTTCCAGCCCTGCAAAGCGGCGCCTTGCTGCTAGTGCTGTACGTCCTGTCCCAGGGGCTGCTTGCTTTCTATCTCGCCGTGCCGCTGATGCTGCTGATCGTCTGGCTGCCGCTCTTGCGCAGGGCCAAGGCCGCAGCGCCGGCGAGCAGCGTCGATAACCGCGAGATCGCCGCGCTGACGCGCGACCTGTCCTGCAGCACCAGCCATAACGCGCTGTCGGCCGCCGGCGTGGCCTATTCGGTCCGGCAACTGGCCGGGCGGGTGCAGTCGCAACTGGACTCGGCGGCGCGCATCGTCAGCAGCGCCGAGGCGATGATCCACACCGAGCAACTGGCCGCGCAGCTCAGCCAGCAGGCCCTGAGCGCCGCCAGCGAAGCCCATCGCAGCAGCGCCGAAGGCAGCGCGGTGCTGGGCGAGTCGATCGCCCGCATGCACCGCCTCAGCCAAAGCGCCAACGACAGCCGGCAACTGATCGAAGCCCTGAGTCAGCGCAGCGAAGACATCCAGCGGGTGGCGCTGGTGATCCAGTCGATCGCCAGCCAGACCAACCTGCTGGCGCTGAATGCCGCCATCGAGGCGGCGCGGGCCGGCGAGCATGGCCGCGGGTTCGCCGTGGTGGCCGATGAAGTGCGCGGCCTGGCCGGGCGCACGGCCACCGCCACCGACGAAGTCGGGGTGATGGTCGGCGATATCCAGCAGCGCACGGCCCAGGTGGTGGAACAGATCCGCCAGCTGTCCAGCGACCTGAGCACCGGGGTCGAGCAGGTCGAGTCCACCGGCCAGCACCTGCAGAACATCGCCCGGCTGGCGGCCGGGGTGGAAAGCCAGGTCGGCGAGATCGCCCGCGGCGCCGAGACCAACCGCCAGCAACTGGACAGCCTGTTCCATGCCGTGGAGCAGGTGCGCGGCGATCTGGCGGTGAGCGACCAGCAGACCCGCCGCCTGGCCGAGGCGGCGGCGCAGATGGAAGGGCAGGCGGAGATCATCAGCGAACGCCTGGCCGAGGTCGGCCTGGACGACTACCACCAGCGCATCTACGACCTGGCCCAGGAAGGCGCCCGGCGCATCGCCGAGCAGTTCGAGGCGGATCTTGCGGCCAACCGCATCAGCCTCGACGACCTGTTCGACCGCAGCTACCAGCCGATCGCCAATACCCAGCCGGTGAAATACCAGACCCGCTTCGACCGTTACGCCGATCAGGTGCTGCCGGCGATCCAGGAGCCGTTGCTGGCGCGTCACGAAGGCCTGGTGTTCGCCATCGCCTGCACGCCCCAGGGCTACGTGCCGACCCACAACAAGGTGTTCTCGCAGCCGCTGACCGGCGACCCGCAGGTGGATACCCTGCACAACCGCACCAAGCGCAAGTTCGAGGACCGCACCGGCCTGCGCTGCGGCAGCCACCAGCAGCCGTTGTTGCTGCAAACCTACACCCGCGATACCGGCGAACTGATGCACGATTTGTCGGTGCCGATCAGGGTCAAGGGCCGGCATTGGGGCGGCCTGCGCCTGGGCTACAAACCGGAGCAGACCGCCGCGGCCGCGCGCGGTTGAGCCTGGAAAAGGGCCGGTCATTGTTACCGGCCCTGCAACGAAGCTGTGCCAGAGATGGCTTTTTCCCAGCATTGGAACTCATTAGTATGAGCGACATTGTTAGCTAGCTAACTAGTTACCAGGAGAAGTCCTCATGCAAAGCAAAGTCGATGTCGCAGTGATGATTGGTAGCGGTGTACCGGCCACCTTTCGCGCGGTCGGGCTGAATGTGTGCTGGGTCGTGCTGGTCAATGGCGAGCGCCGCGGCGCGCCGTTCGTCAGCCGGGAAGAGGCCCTGGAGTGCCAGGCGTCCTGGCTGGCCCAGCTGGCGCGGGACAAGGCCGGACACCCAGTATTCAGCCGTTCGGCTTAACGGCGCTGATGCAGGCGCAGGTTGAGCTCGTCGACCACCCGCGCCCAATCGGCGTCTTCGCGCAGTTCTTCCTTGAGAAAGGCCGCCTGCCGGGGCGTCCAGAAGTCGGCGTCGATCATCCGCACGTCCGCGGGCAGTGGCGAATGTTGCTCGATGAACGCGTCGATGGCGTTGGGGCTGGAGTCCAGGCCGAGTTGATCGAACAGCCCTTTGAGGTCGTGGGTCGGCGAGTCCATGTTGATCTCCTTGCTGAGGGATTATCCGGGCATTGTCTTGCATCTGAGGCGCCGGGCAACCAGGAGTTCGATTGGCTTGCCGGGGGCTCAGACCTCGCTGCCGATCACCGCGCTTTCGGCCTGGAACAGCGCCACCTGGGCCATCGACAAGGCGCTGCTGGCGGCCTGCGCCTGGGCCTGGGCGGCGGACAATGCCTGCATGTGCGCGTCGGTTGTGCGATGCCGGGCGGCGCTTTGTACCATCGCCAGGCGCTCGTTGGCCTTGCGCAGCCTTTGCTGCAGTTGTTCGATCTGCTTGCGCAGCAGCTTGATGCGTTTCTTTTTCGCTTCGAGCACGCCGTCGGGAGCAGCGTTGGTCGCCCGAGTGATCGCGGTGCGCAGGTCAAACGGATCGCTCGCCGGGCTTTCGCTGGCCGCCGCGCCGGGCAGGGCGAACTCGGCCAGGGACGGCAGGCGGGCAGGTGGGTTGAGGTCGATCATCATGGTGCTCTTGAAATGAAGGCTCACCAATATGTCGGTCGGGCGCGGCAATCCTTTATTGCCGTTCAGAGGTTCAGGGCGCCCTGGTCGACGGCCTGCTTGAGGGCGCGGGCGGCGTCCTTGGCGGCGGCTTCGGCCAGTTCCGCGGTCTTGAACCAGCGGTCCTTTTCCACCTGGTGGCAGCGCACGGTGCGCAGCGGTGGCTTGGCGCGCATCACGATCACGGCCTGGAACTCGCCCTCGACATCCCGGGCCTCGCCATGGATGAAAAACTCGCCTATATCGAATTCCGTCACGTCCGACTTTCCCCTGGAAATTATGCTGGTGAAGCCTGGCCGGTGGCCGGCTTCAAGGTCGCGGCAGTATGGCAGTTGTTGCCGGTCGATGGCTGAGTTAAGTCACGCAAGTGGCTGACCGGCAGGGTGAAAGAGGTTTTTTCAGCGATTTGCTAACGCATGGGTTGCTCTGAATACATAAAGTTGCTCTAGAATTGCCCCGGCAGTCAGAGATTGATGTTTACCTGCAGCACTCCCGTCCCATTAAGGGTGACGAAAGGATCGTGAGGTTTTCCGATCGACAGTGAGTGCGCAGCTTTCTCGGCGAGCTGGAATCACTTCTTCTGCGCTTGATGCGGGCCAAACGGTCCGGTAGTCCTTCCGGTCTTTCTGGGGAGGGGCGCTCCGGTGTTTGCGCCTACGCGTTGGCGGGTGGTGCTTTTTCGGATTGTTTTCATGTGGAGTCACGGCGCCGGTTCGGCCGCCTTTTTCTGCTGTCCGTCGTTTACGCGGGCAGAGTCATTTTCAGTTTCGGGGATCTTTCCTTGGCAGTAAGTAATCTTGATATGCACGCGTTGTTCGTCCTGGGCGACTTGCGCGCAAAGTTGGTCAAACAGTTCCAGTCCCGTTTCGTCTACATCACCGAACAGACGCCGGAAGGCATTTACGTCGCCGAAATCGATACCGAGACGGCGCTGGTCGTGGACGACAAGCCGCGCCTGGAACTCAAGGTCGGCGACCATTTCCGCGCCGCGGTCCTGCCCAGCCGTGAGGGCGGCAAGTTCGAAATCCGGTTTCGCGAGATCAAGCTGGCCGTCTACGGCCTGGGCGAGTACGCCTTTGTCAGCACCGCCGACGGCCACGCCATCCTGTTCAAGGAAGGCCACAGCGTGGTGACGGTATTCGCCGCCAACCAGCAGTTGCAGGAAGGCCTGACCAAGACCCTGAAAGCCGTGACCGGCAAGGCCGCCAAATGGCGCAAGGGTGAACTGGTGAGCTTCAAGGCCAGCGAGTGAGCCGCGCCGAATTCCACCAGCAGCATCTTGCGCGCGCCCGCGCCGAGGCCCAGCGCCTGTTCGAACGCAAGGCCGTGCTGCAAGGCGCCTGGCTGGCCTGGGTGGCCTCGCAGCTGTATGTCCTGCAGCCGGCGGCATACGCCAGCATGGTGCGCCGCGAGTTGCAGCGCCTGCAGGAGCAGGGCGAAAACTGAAGTCCCCTCGAAAGCAGGAACCTCTACTACAGTCAGATGACTCAATTAGTCAGAGGCTTGCGGTCCCCGATCGCGAGACCATCCTGCAACGCTGTGAACAGCTAAAGGGGCACAGGCATGAAAGGACTGCGAACACTGCTGGGCGGCACGCTGCTTGGCTTGGGTATTTTGCTGGCGCCCGCCGGCGCCTCGGCGGCACCGTCGGTACAGCCGGCACAGGCGCCGATCCACTTCGCCGACCTGAACTGGGAAAGCGGCAGCCTGATCACCGATATCCTGCGCACCATCGTCGAGAAGGGTTACGGCCTGCCGACCGACACCTTGCCGGGCACCACCATCACCTTGGAAACCGCGCTGGCCAATAACGATATCCAGGTCATCGGCGAAGAGTGGGCCGGACGCAGCCCGGTGTGGGTCAAGGCCGAGGCCGAGGGCAAGGTGGCGGCCCTGGGCGACACGGTGAAGGGCGCGACCGAAGGCTGGTGGGTGCCGGAATACGTGGTCAAGGGCGACCCGGCCAAGGGCATCAAGCCGCTGGCGCCGGGCCTGCGCAGCGTCACGGACCTCAAACGCTACAAGGACGTGTTCAAGGACCCGGAAAGCCCGGGCAAGGGGCGTTTTCTCAACAGCCCCATCGGCTGGACCTCGGAAGTGGTGAACAAGCAGAAGCTCAAGGCTTATGGCCTGACCGACAGCTATGTGAATTTCCGCAGCGGTTCCGGCGCGGCGCTGGACGCCGAGATCACTTCATCGATCCGTCGCGGCCAGCCGGTCCTGTTCTACTACTGGTCGCCAACCCCGCTGCTCGGCCGCTTCAAGCTGATCCAGCTGGAAGAGCCGCCGTTCGATGCCGAGGCCTGGAAGACCCTGACCGACGCCGAGCACCCCAACCCACGCCCCACGCGCTCGCTGGCCTCGAAGCTGTCGATTGGCGTGTCCACGCCGTTCCAGAAGCAGTACCCGCAGATCGCCGAGTTCTTTAGCAAGGTCGATTTGCCGATCGAAGCGCTGAACAAGGCCCTGGCCGAGATGAGCGAGAAGCACACGCCACCCCGGGAGGCGGCGCGGGCATTCCTCAAGGCGCATCCGGACGTGTGGCGGGCGTGGCTGCCCGGGGATGTGGCGGACAAGGTGAGTGCCAGCCTGGATTGAGGGGCTGGGGAGATCGCTATCGCGAGCCAGCTCGCTCCTACAGGGTTACGCGAACTGTAGGAGCAAGCTGGCTCGCGATGCCTTTAGAAGCGGCTCTGCACCGCCAGCTCGAAGGCCCGCGGCGTACCCAGGTAGTAAGCCGGCGACACATGGGCGAACTCGGCGTAGACCTCGTTGGTCAGGTTGCGCACCCGCCCGGTGATCGAGGTGTGGCTGTCGAGCTGGTAGGTCAGGAAGGTGCCGTACAGGGTGTAGGAGGGCACGGTCAGGGTGTTGGCCGTATCGGCGTACACCGAGGCCACATAACGCGCATCCACCCCGGTCTGCCACTGCGGCGCCAGGTCATAGGTCAGCCACAGGTTGCCGACCCGGTCCGGCACGTTGGTCGGGGTATTGCCCTTGCGAGACACCACCACGCCCGCGGCGTTCTTCTCGGTGAACGCGTCGTACTGCGCATCGACCCAGGCGAAGTTGCCCTCGAGCAGCAGCTTCGGGGTGACCCGCAGCGAGCTGGCCACCTCGATACCCCTGGAGGTCTGCTGGCCCACCGGGATGCTCAGGGTCGGGTCCAGCGGGTCGGTCACCGCAAAGTCCTTGCGCTCGATACGGTAGGCCGCCAGGGTCGCCGAGCCGCGGCCGTCCAGGTAATCGAACTTGCTGCCCACTTCCCATTGCTTGCCCGTGGAGACATCGAAGTCCTGGGTAGCGCTGTTGGGCTGTTCGGCGGCAGTGCTGTATTGCACGTAGACGTTGGCGCCGGGCAGGAACTGGTAGGTCAGGCCGACCCGGCCGGTGACCGGCTCCCAACTGCGCTTGAGGTGCCGCGGGTTGCTCGCCGTCACCTGGCGGTGGTTGGTCACGTCCAGGTCGATGTGGTCGTAGCGCAGGCCGCTGAGCAGGGTCAGCCGGTCGGTCAGGGCCAGGCGATTCTCGACGAACAGCGCCTGGGTGGTGACCTCGTTGGTCTTGTCGGCAACAAAGCCCTGGCGGGTGCCCGGCAGGTCGTAGAAATGCCCCGGCTGGTAGTTGTTCGGGTCGACGCTGTTGGCCGCCTTGACGTTCAGTGGCGAGTTGGTGGTGCGGTTGACCTTGTATTCGAAACCGCCGGACCAGGCGCTGTCCAGGCCGAAGAGCGAGCTGTCGTGGCGCAGTTCGAACTGGTTGCCGTTCTGCTCGCCCTGGTGCCGCACCTGATAGGCCGTGGAGCGGTTCACCGCGCTGTTGTCGGCGTTGTACTGGTAGGTTTCCAGGTTGCGGTAATCGCGCTGGCTGTCCAGGTGATAGAGGGTGTTGCGCAGGCTGGTGCTGTCGTTGATCCGGTAGTCGACGATCGAGCGCACCCAGATCGTGCGCTGCTCGTAGCGGCCGTCCTCGACGTTGTAGTTGTTGAAGCGGTTGTGCTTGTCGATCTTCAACTCGCCGGCCTTGGGGTTGAGCACCGGGGTGCCCCAGTACGGGCTGTCCTCGTGTTCGTCCTGGTATTCCACGGCCAGGGTGTGGGACAGGTTCGGCGTCAGGTCGCTGAGCAGGGAAAACGCCAGGCTCCAGGCATCCCGTTCCTGGCGGTCGATGTAGCCGTTGCTGGTGTTGTGGCTGACGTCGAGGCGGGCGTAGTGCTGCATATTGTCGCCGGCCTCACTGAGGGCGTGGTTGAGGCCGAAGGCGGTTTGCGTGGTGTCGTAGCTGCCGTAGCTGACCCGGCCCTCGATGGCCCGCTCCTGGCGGTCGGCCAGCTTGGTCACGTAGTTCAGCGAACCACCCACGGAGCCTGCACCGTTGACCAGCGAAGAGGGGCCGCCGAGCAGTTCGACCCGATCATAGATCCAGGCGTCCACCGGTCGCGCCAGACCGCTGGACACGTTGATGCCGTTGAACATCTGGGTGATCTGGCTGTTGGTGAAACCACGGTACGAGACAAAGCCGCCGAACCCCGGCGGGGCGCTGGCATTGACCCCGGGCAGGGTGTTGGCGGCGTCCTGGAAGTTCTGCGCGCCGCGCCGCTCGATATCGTTGCGGTTGGCCACCGCCACCGAGGCCGGGGTTTCGCGGACGCTCAGGCCCAGGCGCGAGGCCATGCCGCTGGACTGGTCGAGGGCCAGGCCGGGTTCGGCGGGTTGCTCGCCGTCGATGGTGATCGGCGCCAGGTCGACGCTGGATTGCGCCCAGGCGCTGACGGACAGGCAGCCGCACAGGCTGGCCAGCAGGGGAATGTGTTTCATCGGTAGATCCTGAATGCTTGGCTAGGAAGCAGCCCACGAACAACCACCGTGGGTTAAGGCACGGGGCGGGCTGATGACAAGGGCGAAAGACTCAGGCGAAGGCGGGCGGCGCGCGCGGGTGGGCCGCGGGCCAGGTGAAGCGGGTGGGGACGTCGGCGGTGGCGCGCGGCGCCAGCGGTGGGCTGTGGTGCTGCGGCAGGATCGCCAGGGTCAGGCTGGAGTTGAACGCCGGGCCCATGCCGCCGGTGGAGCACAGCGGGCAACCGAAGGCCTTGGACAGGGTCGGCAGCGATTCATCGACCGGGTTGGAGGAGGCCGGCGCCTGGGTGCGCGGGTCCACCGTACAGAACTGGCCGCCGATCCCGTTGAGCTGCTGGCCGACCATTTGCCCGTGGCCGATGCTGCAGGCGAACACGTTGAACAGGACGCAACAATAGAGCATCCAGGCAACGAGCGAGCGATCGGTTCGGGTTAATTTCATGAGGCGGCACTTTACCATCGCAGGCGACGAACGTACTTACAAAAACGTGCAGGTGGGTCCATTCTTCAGCGACATTTTTTTGCCATGGACGTTTGCATATGAATGTTTTGATCGCGCAAGGGATGGCCGGAGCCTTCCTGCTGATCAGCCTGATCCACCTGTACTGGGCCGCCGGCGGCAAGCGCGGCAGCGACGCGGCGATTCCCCAGGTGCCGGGCAGGAGGCCGGGCGAGCTGGAGCCGGCGTTCAAGCCCTCGGGGTTCGCCACCTTGCTGGTGGCGGTGGGCCTGCTGCTGATCGCGATGCTGGTGTGCCTGCGGGTGGGCCTGTACCTGCCGACGGTGAGCCACCCGGCGCTGCAATGGGTGATCAGCGCGATGGCCTTGCTGATGTTCGCCCGGGCCATCGGCGATTCGAACCTGGTGGGGTTCTTCAAGGAGGTCAGCGGCTCCCGGTTCGCCCGGCTCGACACCCTGTTCTATTCGCCGCTGTGCGTGGTGCTGGGGGCGGGGCTGCTGGTGGTGGCCTGGAATTGAGTACCCTGTAGGAGCAGCCGGTCGACGCTCGATTGCTCGCGATAGCGGCGCCCCTGACACTCCGCGGGGCCTGCATCGCCAGCAAGCTGGCTCCTACAGATGTATTGCGATCTGGCAGTGGATCAGCTGCCGCTTTCGCTGCGCCGGCTGCTGACCTCCGCCGGTACGTCGTCGCCGGCCATGCGCTTGCGGAACAGCGCGGCCCGCGCCAGCAGCAGGGTGGTCACCGGCACGGTGATCGACAGCAGGATCGGGATCAGCCAGGCGTGCAGCACCGGCCCCGACTTCATCCCCGAGAAATACAGGATCGACGCCAGGGCCACGCACCAGGCGCCCAGGGTCGAGGCCAGGGCCGGCGGGTGCATGCGCTGGAAGTAATCCTTCATGCGCAGCATGCCCAGGGCGCCGATCAGCGCGAAGCTGCTGCTGAGCACCAGCAGGATTGCCACCGGTATCTCGATCCACCACGACAGTTCACTGACGGCATTCATTCGATCACCTCGCCACGCAGGAGGAATTTGGCCAGGGCGAAGGAGCCGACGAAGCCGAACAGGGCGATCAGCAGCGCCGCCTCGAAGTAGGTGTCGCTGGCGTAGCGGATGCCCAGCACCAGCATCATCAGCATCGCCAGGATGTACAGGTAGTCCAGAGCCAGGACCCGGTCCTGGGCCGAGGGGCCCTTGAACAGCCGGACCAGGGTCAGGACCATGGCCACGGAAAACAGGAACAGGCTGAACAGGATCGCATTCGCGAGCAGGGCGCTCATTCGAAGATCTCCATCAACGGACGCTCGTAGGTCGTCTTGAAGTGGTGGATGAAAGCCGCTTCGTCGTCCAGGTCGAACACATGCAGCAGCAGGATGCTGCGGTCCAGGGACAGCTCGGACCACACCGTGCCCGGCACCACCGTAGTGATGGTCGAGAGCGCGGCCAGGCCGTTGGCGTCGCGCAGCTCCAGGGGGATCTTGACGAAGCGCGAGCGCGGCGGGCGGCGCCTGGCGTTGAGTACGCCCCAGGCCACGGCCAGGTTCGACAGCAGCACATCGCGGCCGACCACCAGGAGCAGGCGCAGGATGGTCGCGGGGCGGCGGATGCGGATCGGCAGCGGGCGCAACGGCCGCATCATCAGCGGCGCGCAGAACCCCAGCAGGGCGCCGAGCAGCAGGTTGCCGGGGCTGACGGACAGGTTCAGCACCAGCCACAGCAGCCATAGCGCCAGCGACAACCAGGGAGCGGGGAACAGGCGCTTCATGGCTGCACCTCCTGCAACGCCGCCTGGGCCTCGGGGCTGGGGACCGCCCGGGTGCCGAGCACGGCCATCACATACTGCTGCGGATCGTTGAGGCTGTCGGCGGCGGCCTGGGTAAAGCGCAGCAGCGGCTCGGCCTTGACGGTCAGCAGCATGCACAGCCCGAGCAGGGCAATGATCGGCACGCACTCGAAGCGCCGCAGCAGCGGCGACGGCCGTTCTTCCGGGGTCCAGAAGCGCTGGATGCCCAGGCGCGAAAAGGCGATCAGCGACGCCAGGCCGGAAAGGATCAGCAAGGCCAGCAGGCCCCAGGCGGCGCCGGACAACGGCGCATCCGTGGCCTGGCCCAGCCCGGCAGGGTTGAGCAGGGCGCCGATCAGGCTCAGCTTGCCGATGAAACCCGACAGCGGCGGCATGCCGATGATCAGCAGCGCGCAGGCGATGAAGCTCAGGCCGAGGAAGGCCATGGTCCAGGGAATCACCTGGCCGACCACGGCCTTCTGCTCGTCGTCGAGGTTGGTGCCCGGTGGCGGTTGCAGCGACTCCTGGGGCCGGGGCAGGGTTTCGACTTCATCCTCCAGGGGGATCTCGTTGGCCGAGCGCGAGCGTTCGATCAGCTCCGCCAGGAGGAACAGCGCGCTCAGGGCCAGGGTCGAGCTGACCAGGTAGAACAGCGCGCCGGCAATCAGCCTGGGCTGGGCGAAACCGATCGCCGCCAGGAGGATCCCGGCCGAGACCAGGATGCTCAGGCTGGCCATGCGCTCCAGGCGTTGCGCGGCGAGGATCGCCAGGGCCGCGCCGACGATGGTCGCCATGCCGCCGTAGATCAGCCAGTCGCCGCCGAAGTAGGCCGAGGCCCCGGCCTGGCCGGAGAACAGCAGGGTCCACAGGCGCAGCAGGGTGTAGACCCCGACCTTGGTCATGATCGCGAACATCGCCGCCACCGGCGCGCTGGCCGCGGAGTAGGCCGGCACCAGCCAGAAGTTCAGCGGCCAGATGCCGGCCTTGGCCAGGAACGCGGTGGCCAGGATCGCCGCGCCGGCGTGCAGCAGGCCACGGTCGGCTTCCGGCACCAGCGGGATCTTCAGCGCCAGGTCGGCCATGTTCAGGGTCCCGGTGACGCCGTAGATCAGCGCCGCGCCGATCAGGAACAGCGACGAGGCCAGCAGGTTGATCGCCACGTAGTGCAGGCCGGCGGACACCCGCGCCCGCCCCGAGCCGTGCAGCATCAGGCCGTAGGAGGCGGCCAGCAGCACTTCGAAGAACACGAACAGGTTGAACAGGTCGGCGGTCAGGAAGGCACCGTACAGGCCCATCAGCTGGATCTGGAACAGCGCGTGGAAGCTGGCCCCGGCGCGGTCCCAGCGGGCCATGGCGAACAGCAGGGCGCTGACGCCGATGATCCCGGTGAGCACCAGCATCAGCGCCGACAGGCGATCGACCACCAGCACGATGCCGAACGGCACCTGCCAGTTGCCCGGCAGGTACACGCCGACGGAGCCGGGCACGCCGGTCTGCTGGGTCCAGCACAGCAACAGCACGGAAATGCCCAGGCCGAGCATGCTGGAGAACAGGTTGATCCTGGCTTTGAGCGGGCGATGTTTCTCGCCGAGCATCAGCATCACCGCGGCGGTCAGCAGCGGCAGCAGGATGGGCGCGACGATCAGGTGCGGCATCAGGTTCATTCCTTGGGCTCCCGGCCGTCCACATGGTCGGTGCCGGTCAGGCCCCTGGACGCCAGCAGCACCACCAGGAACAGCGCGGTCATGGCGAAGCTGATGACGATCGCCGTGAGCACCAGCGCCTGGGGCAGCGGGTCGGTGTAGTGCAGCAGGTCCTGGGGCACGCCGTCCTTGATGATCGGCTCCTTGCCGATGAACAGGCTGCCCATGCTGAAGATGAACAGGTTGACCCCGTAGGACAGCAGGCACAGGCCCATCACCACCTGGAAGGTCCGTGGCCGCAGCACCAGCCAGACGCCGGAGGCCGCCAGCACACCAATGGCGATTGCAATGACTTCTTCCATCAGGCGGCTCCTGGCTTGGCTTGGGGTTTGACTTGGGCACGCACCGACTGGTGCGCCAGCGCGGTGAGGATCAGCAGGGTCGAGCCGACCACCACGGCATACACGCCGATGTCGAAGAACAGCGCGCTGGCGATATGGATATCGCCCAGCAGCGGCAGGTCCAGGTGCAGGGTATGGGTGGTCAGGAACGGGTAGCCGAACGCCAGGGCGCCGAGCCCGGTCAGGGTGGCGAACAGCAGGCCGGTGCCCATCCAGCGCAGCGGCCGCAGGCTCATCTGGGCCTCGACCCACTGGGTGCCGGCGACCATGTATTGCAGGATGAACGCCACCGACATCACCAGGCCGGCGACGAAACCGCCGCCCGGCAGGTTGTGGCCGCGCATGAACAGGTAGAACGACACCACCAGGGCGATCGGCAGCAGCAGGCGCACCAACACCGCCGGCACCATCATGAAGCCCAGGGCGGTGTCGCTGGCGTGGCGCGGGTTGACCAGGTCGGTGACCACGTCGGGCGCCAGCAGGCGCTGCTGGGCCGGCAACTGCATGCTTTCCTTCGGCGGGCGGAAGCGTCGCAGCAGGGCGAACACGGTCAGGGCCACGGCCACCAGCACGGTGATCTCGCCCAGGGTATCGAAGCCGCGGAAGTCCACCAGCATCACATTCACCACATTGCTGCCGCCGCCTTCCGGCAGGGCGCGGCTGAGGTAGAACGAGGAAATGTCGTTGGGGGTCTGGCGGGTCAGCATGGCGTAGGACAGCACGGCCATGCCCAGGCCGACGGCGATCGACAGCAGCAGGTCGCGCAGGCGGCGGGCACGGGCCTTGGGCAGGCTGCTGGGCAGCGGCGAAACATCCTCGATCCGCCGGGGCAGCCAGCGCAGGCCGAGCAGGATCAGCACCGTGGTCACCACTTCCACCACCAGCTGGGTCAGGGCCAGGTCCGGCGCGGAGAACCAGACGAAGGTCACGCAGGTCATCAGCCCGCAGACGCTGACCATGGTCAGGGCCGCCAGGCGGTGGTACTTGGCTTGCCAGGCGGCGCCCAGGGCGCAGGCGATGGCCAGCAGCCAGAGGGTGACGAAGACGATGGAGCCCGGGATCTTCGGCCGGTCGCCCCAGCTCAGGCTGCTGTAGAGCATCGGGATCAGGCCGGCCAGCACCGCCACCAGCACCAGCAGGAACAGCTGGGTCTGCAGGCGCTGGGTGCTGATCCGCCGCTCCAGGCGCCGGGCCAGGCGCATCATGCTCACCAGGCTGCGCTCGAACAGGCGCTTGCCGTTGAAGCGGCCGATCAGCGGCGGATAGGCGAAATCACCGCGCACCAGCGGGGCACGCAACAGCAGGTAGAGCACGATGCCGCAGGACATGGCGATCAGGCTCATGATCATCGGCGCATTCAGGCCGTGCCAGATCGCCAGGCTGTACTCCGGCAACGTGCCGCCAACCACCGGCTGGGCGGCCGCGGCCAGCAGCGGGCCGACCATCTGCGCCGGGAAGATCCCCACCAGCAGGCAGGTGAACACCAGCAGTTCCACCGGCGCGCGCATCCAGCGCGGCGGCTCGTGGGGCGTGTGCGGCAGGTCTTCGGCCGGTTTGCCGAAGAACACGTCCACGGTGAAGCGCAGGGAATAGGCGACGCTGAAGGTCCCGGCGATGGTGGCGATCACCGGCAGGGCAGTCTCGACCCAGGCGGTGGAATTGATGAACACCGTCTCGGCGAAGAACATCTCTTTCGACAGGAAGCCGTTGAGCAGCGGCACGCCGGCCATGGAGGCGCTGGCGACCATGGCCAGGGTCGCGGTGAACGGCATCAGCTTGATCAGGCCGTTGAGCTTGCGGATGTCGCGGGTGCCGCTTTCGTGGTCGATGATGCCGGCGGCCATGAACAGCGAGGCCTTGAAGGTGGCGTGGTTGAGGATGTGGAACACCGCGGCCACCGCGGCCAGCGGGCTGTTCAGGCCCAGCAGCAGGGTGATCAGGCCCAGGTGGCTGATGGTCGAGTACGCCAGCAGGCCCTTGAGGTCGTTCTGGAACATCGCGCAGTAGGCGCCCAGCACCAGGGTCGCGGCCCCGGCGCCGCCGACGATCCAGAACCATTCTTCGCTGCCGGACAGCGACGGCCAGAGGCGGGCGAGAAGGAAGACCCCGGCCTTGACCATGGTCGCCGAGTGCAGGTAGGCCGAGACCGGTGTCGGCGCGGCCATGGCGTGGGGTAGCCAGAAGTGGAAGGGGAATTGCGCGCTTTTGCTGAGGGCGCCGATCAGGATCAGCGGCAGGAGAATGGGGTAGAGGGCATGGGCTCGGATGAGATCTCCGGCAGCCAGGACCTGGTCCAGGTCGTAGCTGCCGACCACATGGCCGAGCAGCATGACCCCCGCCAGCAGGCACAAGCCCCCTGCGCCGGTGACCATCAGCGCCATGTAGGCCCCGCGCCGGGCATCGGAGCGGTGGTGCCAGTAGCCGATCAGCAGGAAGGAGAACAGGCTGGTCAGTTCCCAGAAGAACACGATCTGGATCAGGTTGCCGGAAATCACCAGGCCGAGCATGGCGCCCATGAAGGCCAGGAAAAACGCGAAGAAGCGCGGCACCGGGTCTTCCGGCGACATGTAGTAGCGCGCGTACAGCGACACCAGGGTACCGATGGCCAGCACCAGCATGGAGAACAGCCAGGCGAAGCCGTCCATGCGCAGGACGAAGTTCAGGCCGAGGCTGGGCAGCCAGTTGAACTCTTCACGGATCACGCCGCCATGGGCGATCTGCGGGTACATCGAGGCCACCGCCACGCTACCGGCCAAGGCGACCAGGCCTGCCAGCAGGGACTCGGTGTTACGCGCGTTGTGCGGCAGCAAGGCCGCCAGACAGCTGCCGATAAAAGGCAGAAGCAGTAGAACTATCAGGGACATAGGCTTCTAATCTGCGGGAAATTGTGATGCATCATACGTGCCGACTCTGTGATCACCAACCTTGAAGCTGTGGCAGGATCCTACAAAACCCCTTCGGCCAGCCGTCAAGGCAGGGGATAAGAACCGGCTTGGCCGAAAGCCCTGGCAGTTTGCCCGGGGTGAATGACAACAAAGCGCTGCGCGCGGTGTTATGGTCGCGCCCCTCGGCAACGGACCCGCTTGAAAGGAAGCAGACAGTCCCTTTATGACCCTCGGACCCTTTACCCGCAAAACCCTCGCCAGCCTGCTGTTGATGGCCCTCGGCGGCTGGATCGTCTGGCTGTGGCTGACCCTGGCCGGGCCCACTGCCGGCATGAGCCGCTTCAAGACCCTGGAGCCCTTGTCGATCGAGGGGCAAGCAGCGGCGGCCTTGCCCGCCGGCTCCGTGCTCTATTACGACACCGGCTTTGCCGAGGGCCATGGCCGTTACCTGGCGTACTTCTATCACAAGGGCGTGATCGCCCAGGAAGCCTTGCCCAAGGCCTTCTGGCCGGGGCAGGAGCGGATCAGCCCCTTGTGGTTGTGGAATATCGATCCCGGGCAGGTCCCGGAGAAGACCATGACGCGAGAGGACATTGTCGCCGCCGTACAGGCCGGCCAGCTGTCCCGGCAGGAGCTGGCGGCCATCCTCCAATCGTTGCCGCGCTAGCTCAGCGTTGCGAGTCCGCCGTTTCATCCAGCCGATCCGCCTCGACCACTTCGCCGCTCTTACCCTTGGTCTTCAACTCGCTGACGATCACCGCCGCGACGATCAGCGCGCCGCCCAGCAGGGCCAGGGCCGGCAGGCGTTCGCCGGCGATGCGCCCGACCAGCCCGGCCCACACCGGTTCGCCGGCGTAGATCAGGGTGGCGCGGGTCGGCGAGACGCTTTTCTGCGCCCAGTTCATCGCCACCTGGATCGCTGCGCTGGCGGCGCCCAGGCCCAGGGCGCTGGCCAGCAGCAGCCAGGAAAAGTCCGGGATGGCTTCCTGGGTCGGTACCACCATCAGGAACGACAGCACCGAGGTCGCGGCCAGTTGTACTACGGTGACCCGGCGCACATCGACCTGGCCGGCATAGGTGCTGATCAGGATGATTTCCGCGGCGATGGCCACGGTGCTGATCAAGGTGGCGATTTCTCCCGGGCTGAAGTCCAGCGCGGCGCCGCTGGGCCCGGAGAGCAGCATCAGGCCGGTGAAGGCCAGCATGATGCCGATGCTCGGCATCAGCCCCGGGCGCTTGCCCATGAACAGCCATTGCAGCAGCGGCACGAAGGGCACGTACAGCGCGGTGATAAAGGCCGACTGGCTGCTGGGAATGCTTTGCAGGCCCACGGTCTGCAGGCCGTAGCCGAGCATGATGGCGGTGCCGATGAAGACCCCGGCCTTGAGTTCGAACAGGGTCAGCCCGCGCAGGCTGCGCAGGGAGAACAGCCCGACGATGCAGGCCGCCGCGGCGAACCGCAGGCCGACGAAGAACATCGGGCCGCTGACGGTCATGGCGTGCTGCACCGTGAGAAAGGTGCCGCCCCAGACCATGGTGATCAGCACCAGCACACACTCGGCTTTGCTCAGTTTGAGGAAGAAGGAAGAAGATTTGCAGGAGTTCACCGACGTCATGCCCTTGCGTGCTACCCGGGGCGGCCGCACAATGCGCCGCGAAGTTGGGCAGTATACTGCGCAAACCCATACAGTGAGCAATATAGTGCACAAAGATCCTGGGCAGCGCGCTTCCGTGCTGCAGCATGTCAGTCACAACGTCCGGCGCCTGCGCCACGCCGCCGAGCTGAGCCAGAGCGCCCTGGCGGAAAAGTCCGGGGTCAGCCGGCGCATGCTGGTGGCCATCGAGGCCGGTGAGAAGAATGTCAGCCTCAGCACCCTGGACCGTGTGGCCGAAGCCCTGGACGTGGCCTTCAGCGACCTGATCCAGGCCCCCGATGCCCGCGACCCGAGTCGGATCAACGAGCTGGCCTGGGCCGGGCTGATTCCCGGGAGCAAGGCGGTGCTGCTGGCCAAGGCCAACGCCTGCCGCGAAGTGGAGCTCTGGGAATGGCGCCTGGAGCCGGGCGAGCAATACCTGTCGGAACCGGATGCCGAAGGCTGGAGCGAGCAGCTGTATGTCTTCGAGGGTTGCCTGACCCTGGTCCTGGGCGAGCAGGAGCGGCGCCTGGACAGCGGCGAGTTCTTCATGTTCGCCAGCAACCTGCCGCATGCCTATCGCAACGATGGGGCGGTGGCGGTGCGTTTCGTGCGCAACGTGGTGATCTGAGCACTGTTGCCTGGGCAACAGTGCTTGAACATTTTGCCTGTTTTCAATTGATGCTATTTCTTATGAATATCAATCAACTTACTGATTTATAAGACTTATAGTCTTCGGCACGACTTCTGCAATCTCCAGATCAGAACGGATCTTCCGCATTCGACAGGACCTGGAGTCGGCCATGACAGCCACTGCTCAACCCACCCGAACCGCCCACATCATCCACTCCGACGCCGAGGCGATTGCCGTCGCCCGGACCCTGGCCGAACGTTTCGCCGTCGAGGCCAGCGTGCGCGATCGCGAGCGGCGCCTGCCGTTCGCCGAGCTGGATGAGTTCTCCGCCAGCGGCCTGTGGGGCATCACCATTCCCAAGGCTTACGGGGGCGCCGGGGTGTCCTATGTGACGGTGGCGCAGGTGATCAAGATCATTTCCGCCGCCGACTCGTCCCTCGGCCAGCTGCCGCAGAACCACCTGGGTGTGCTCGACATCCTGCTGCAGACCGCCAGCGAAGAGCAGAAGCGCTACTACTTCGCCAAGGTGCTGCAGGGCTATCGCTTCGGCAATGCGTTCTCCGAAGCCGGCAGCAAGCATGCCGGCGCCTTCGAGACCCGCATTCGTTTCAACGCCGACGGCGCGCGGATCGACGGCGAGAAGTTCTACTGCACCGGCGCCTTGTTCGCCCATATCGTGCCGGCGGTGGCGGTCGACGAAGAGAACAAGGCGTTCATCGCCTTTATCGAACGGGATAACCCCGGCCTGACCGTGATCGACAGCTGGGACGGTTTCGGCCAGCGCACCACCGCCAGCGGCGGGGTCACCCTCGACGCGGTGCAGGTGCCGCTGAGCGCGGTGATCCCGGCCCATCGTGCATTCGACGAGCCCACCGCCGACGGGCCGATCTCGCAGATCATCCAGGCGGCGGTGGACACCGGCCTGGCAGTCGGCGCCCTGGAAGAAGCCAAGCGCCACGCGCGCCAGTCGCGCCCCTGGATCGACAGTGGCCAGGATCATGGCTGGCAGGACCCGTTCACCATCGCCGCCATCGGCGACCTGGAATGGCGAGTGCACGGCACCGAGGCGATCCTGGAAAAAGCCGGCCTGGCCATCGACCAGGCACTGCGCGAACCCAACGAAGACACCGTGGCCCAGGCCTCGGTGGTGGTGGCGCAAGCCAAGGTGCTGTCGGCGGAAAGCGCCTTGCTTGCCAGCAGCAAGCTGTTCGAACTGGCCGGCACTCGCTCGGTGCTGGGCAAGTACAACCTCGACCGCTACTGGCGCAACGCGCGGACCCACACCCTGCATGACCCGGCGCGCTGGAAATACCACCTGATCGGCAACTTCCTGCTCAACGGCGTCAAGCCGGCCCGCCACGCCTGGAACTGAGGAACCGCCCATGAACGCATTGAGCCAAGCCACCGCCCATGAAACACCCGCCGATGAACAGCCCGAGCACAGCCAGGACGACCTGCGCCGCGCCCGCGAACTGCTGCAATCGACCCTCAAGTTTGTCCGTGAGCAGGCCAAACCCTGGCCCGGCAGCGGCCAGGCCCGGGCCAGCGACGACCCTTATGTGATCAGCCGCTTTGGCGACCTGCTGATCCGCATCGAAGTCGCCGCCGCCTTGCAGGAACGGGCGCAATCCCTGCTCGCCAGGGAGCCCGACGTCGCCGAAATCGGCGTGGCCCAGGCCGAGGCGGCCATCGCCAGCCGCGAGGCCTTGCTCGCGGTGAGCAACGCCGAGTTCGAGCTGACCGGCCAGCGCAGCCCGCTGCCCGCCGCGCAGGGTGAACCCTTGCGCTGGAAATACCCGTTGATCGGCAACTACCGCCTCAATGGCGTGGTGCCGCCCAGTTTCAGGAGTGCGGTTTGATGGCCCGGGAAATCCGTCTCAACGCGTTCGACATGAACTGTGTCGGCCACCAGTCGCCGGGCCTGTGGGCCCACCCCCGGGATCGCTCCTGGCAATACAAGGACCTCGAATACTGGACCGACCTGGCGCGGATCCTCGAACGCGGCAAGTTCGACGGCCTGTTTATCGCCGATGTGCTGGGCATCTACGACGTCTACCAGGGCAACGGCGAGGCGGCGATCCGCCAGGCGGCCCAGGTGCCGGTCAACGACCCGCTGCAACTGATCCCGCCCATGGCCCTGGTCACCGAGCACCTGGGCTTCGGCCTGACTGCGTCGCTGTCGTTCGAGCATCCCTATCCCTTCGCCCGGCGTCTTTCCACACTCGACCACCTGACCCGCGGCCGCGCCGGCTGGAACATCGTCACCTCCTACCTGGAAAGCGGGGCGAAGAACCTCGGGCAGAAAGCCCAGACCGAGCACGACGCCCGCTACGACTACGCCGAGGAATACCTGCAGGTCTGCTACAAGCTCTGGGAAGGCAGCTGGGAAGAGGGCGCGGTGCTGCGCGACCGGGAACGGCGGATCTTCAGCGACCCGAGCAAGATCCATGAGATCCGCCACGTCGGCCCACACTTCCAGGTGCCGGGTATCCACCTCTGCGAGCCTTCGCCGCAACGCACCCCGGTGCTCTACCAGGCCGGGGCGTCGAGCCGTGGCAAGCAGTTCGCCGCCGAGCAGGCCGAGTGCGTGTTTGTCGCCGCGCCGTCCAAGGTGCTGCTGAAGAAGACCGTGGCCGATATCCGCCGCCGCGCCGCCGAGGCCGGGCGCGATCCGGCGCAGATCCTGATCTTCAACCTGCAGACGGTGATCCTCGGCGAGACCGACGCCAAGGCCAGGGCCAAGTTCGAGGAGTACAAGTCCTGGGTCAGCTACGAGGGCGCCATGGCGCTGATTTCCGGCTGGACCGGTATCGACTTCAGCCAGTTCAAGCCCGATGAGCCGCTCAAGCATGTGCACACCAACGCCATCCAGTCGGCGGTGGAGGCCTTCTCCACGGCCGACCCGAACAAGGTCTGGACGCCCCATGAGCTGGCGGACTGGGTCGGTATCGGCGGCTTTGGCCCGCTGTTCGTCGGCAGCCCGGAAACCGTGGCCGATCTGCTCCAGGAGTGGGTCGAGGACACCGATGTGGACGGCTTCAACCTGGCCTATGCGTTGACCCACGAGACCTTTGTCGACGCCGTCGAACTGCTGGTCCCCGAGTTGCAGAAGCGCGGCGTGTACAAGACCGAATACGCCCCCGGCACCTTGCGCGAGAAGCTGTTCGGCGCCGGGCCGCGCTTGCCGCAGAACCATCCGGGCAGCGCCTATCGCGACCTGGCGGCCTTGCATCGCCAGGAGCAGCAGGTGGCCTCCATCCGGATACCGTCCCTGTAGCCGCTGCCGCAGGCTGCGATAGGTCCGAAGGACCTTCAGCGTCAGTGTGATCGTCACGACCTGTCGGTCGATCGCAGCCTGCGGCAGCGGCTACAGGTGCAGTGCAAACCAAAAACAGCCAGCGGACCACCGCACGCTTTTGCCCAAGGAATCGAGGTCAGTCCATGAGCGTGCATGAACTCAAGCGTTCACCCCCGGCGGACGCGCGAACAGCGGAACACACTGTGCTGCTGCCCGCGGCCCTGGAGCTGTTGCAGCACTGGGCGCAGGTCAGCCCGCTGGCCAGCGCGTTGCGTCACAAGCGCCACGGCCATTGGTACAACTGGCGCTGGATCGATGCCGCGCGGGATGTCGAGCGCCTGGCCGACGGCCTGCGCCAACAGGGTTTCGACGAAGGCTCGCGACTGGCGTTGAGCGGCCTGTTCGAGCCCAACCTGCTGCTCCTGGCCCTGGCCGCGCAACGGGTGGGCGGCCAGGTGCTGACCCTGAGCGACGAGCTCGACCCGCAAGCCCTGCGCCAGGCCCTGTGGAACCTGCGCCCCAGCCATGCCTTCGTGCATTCGCGCCAGCAGTTGCTGCGCTGGGTCGCGGCGGGCGAAAGCAGCATGGCCCCGCAATTATTGATTGCCCATCAGGCTGTTCCGCGCCTGCCGCAGGGTTCGCGCCAGCCGGTGCTGGCCTTCAGCGACCTGCTCGGCAGCCGGGAAAAGCCCCAGCGCCAGAACCACTGGCGGCATCCGGCCCATGCCGCGCAGCTGTGGAGCGAGGAGGGCACGCACTGGCCGGAAGGCCTGAGGGTCTTGCTGCACCAGTGGCTGCACAGCGGCCATAGCCTGGCCTTCCCGGAAAGCCGCGGTTCGGCCAGCCGCGACCGCCGCGATGTCGTCCCCAGCGGCCTGCTGCTCTCGGGGCCTTGCCTGCAACGCCTGGCCGACGACATCGAAAGCCGCCTGGCGCCCGTGGGCAGTTGGCGCCGCCGCCTGTGCGACTGGGCCATTGCCCAGCCGCACCGCCCCCTGCAACGGCTGCTGAAGAACCGGGTGCGCCGGCTCCTGGGGTTCCAGCGCCTGGATTACATCTGGCAAGCCCCCGGCAACCCCTCGACACCTTCGGCGCCGGTGTGGCTGGCCGAACTCAAACGGAATATCGCATGAGCGCCGCCGACCCCATCCTGCAAGTCAATGCCATCTCCCTGTCGTTCAAGGGGGTGAAGGCGATCAACCAGCTGTCCTTCGCGGTCGCGCGCGGCGAGATCTGCGCGCTGATCGGGCCCAATGGCGCCGGCAAGAGCTCCTTGCTCAATATCCTCAATGGCGTCTATCGCTTCGACGCCGGTTCGATTGTCTTCGACCGCGAGGCGTTCCAGCGCATCGACCCCTTGCAGGCCGCGCGCCGGGGCATCGGCCGGACCTTCCAGAACAACGCGCTGTTCAAGAAGATGAGCGTGATCGACAACCTGCTCAGCGGCCTGTCGCGGCACACCCGCGCCAGCTTTATCGAACAGGCCCTGGGGCTGCCCCGGGCGCGGCGCGAGGCCGAGGCCCATCGGCAACTGGCCCAGGGCATTCTCGAGTTCCTCGAGTTGCAGGCGCAGCGCGATGTGCCGGTGGGCAACCTGGCCTACGGCCTGCAAAAGCGCGTCGAGCTGGGCCGGGCCCTGATCGCCGGGCCCAGCCTGTTGCTGCTGGACGAGCCCATGGCCGGGATGAACGCCGAGGAAAAACAGGACATGGCGCGTTTCATCGCCGACATCAACCGCGACCTCGGCACCACGGTGGTGCTGATCGAGCACGATATGAATGTGGTCATGGACCTGTCCGACCATGTGGTGGTGCTGGACTACGGGCGCAAGGTCGGCGACGGCACCCCGGCCGAAGTGCAGGCCGACCCCGAGGTGATCGCCGCCTACCTGGGGGCGGTGCACTGATGAGCTTTTTTTTCGAAACCCTGCTGGGCGGCCTGCTGGCCGGCACCCTGTATTCGCTGGTGGCCATCGGCTTCGTGCTGATCTACAAGGCCAGCGGCGTGTTCAATTTCGCCCAGGGCGCGATGTTGCTGTTCGCCGCGCTGACCTTCGTCAGCCTGCACGACCAGGGCGTGCCCTTTGTCCTGGCGCTGCTGGCGACGGTGCTGGTGATGATCGCCGGCGCCTGGCTGATCGAGCGGCTGGTGCTGCGGCCGCTGGTCAATCGTTCGCAGATCACCCTGTTCATGGCCACCCTGGGCCTGTCGTTCATCATCGAAGGCCTGGCCCAGGGGCTGATGGGCTCCCAGGTCAGGGCGCTGGACCTGGGCATCGACGACGTGCCGCTGTTCCTCGGGCCGCTGATGCTCAGCCAGTTCGACCTGATCGCCGCGGCCACGGCCGTGGTGCTGGTGACGGTGCTGGCGCTGCTGTTCAACAAGACCCGGATCGGCGTGTCGCTGCGGGCGGTGGCCGACGACACCACGGCCGCGCTGTCGATCGGCATCAACCTCAACCGCATCTGGCAGATCGTCTGGGCCGTGGCCGGCATCGTCGGGCTGGTGGCCGGGCTGCTCTGGGGCGCGCGCCAGGGCGTGCAGTTCTCGCTGTCGCTGGTGGTGCTCAAGGCTTTGCCGGTGCTGATCATCGGCGGCTTCACCTCGATCGGTGGGGCGATAGTCGGCGGGCTGATCGTCGGCGCCGCGGAGAATCTGGCCGAGGTCTACATCGGCCCGCTGATCGGCGGCGGCATCACCCCCTGGTTCGCCTATGTGCTGGCCCTGGCCTTCCTTTATATCCGTCCCGCCGGCCTGTTCGGCGAGCGCGCCATCGAGCGAGTCTGAACCCATGTCCATTCCCCTGACCCAGGCCACCGCGCCTGTGCTGTTGATCCCGCGCCGCCTGCCCTGGGGCCTGGGCGGCCTGCTGTTGCTGGCCCTGGTCGGCGTACCCCTGGTGGGCAACGACTATTGGCTCAACGCCATTCTGATCCCGTTCCTGGTGCTGTCCCTGGCCGGGCTCGGCCTCAACCTGCTCACCGGCTACACCGGCCAGACCTCGGTCGGCGCCGCCGGCTTCATGGCGGTCGGGGCCTTCGCCACCTATGGCTTGCTGCTGCGCCTGCCGGAGCTGGGCCTGCCCTTGGCGCTGCTTGGCGGCGGCTTGATCAGCGCGGCGGTGGGCTGGCTGTTCGGCCTGCCCAGTTCGCGGATCAAGGGCTTCTACCTGATGGTCACCACCCTGGCGGCGCAATTCTTCCTGGAGTGGCTGTTCGTCAAGTTTCCCTGGTTCTACAACTACGGCTCCTCGGGGACCATTTCGGCGCCCCGGCTGAGCCTGTTCGGCCATGACCTCAATACCCCGGTCGGGCGTTACCTGCTGACCCTGGCCTGCGTGCTGCTGTTGACCTGGGTCGCGCTGAACCTGGTGCGCAGTCAGGTCGGGCGCAACTGGATGGCGATTCGCGACATGGACACCGCGGCGGCGGTGATCGGCATTCCGGTGGCGCGCTACAAGCGCCTGGCGTTCGCCGTCAGTTCCTTCTACCTGGGCATCGCCGGCGCCCTGTGGGCCTTCGCCTACCTGGGCACCGCCAGCGCCAGCAGCTTCGATATCAATCGTTCGTTCCAGATCCTGTTCATCATCATTATCGGCGGCATGGGCAGCGTGGCCGGCAACTTCGTCGGCGCGGCCTTCATCAGCCTGCTGCCGATCCTGTTGAGCCACGCCGGGCAAGCCCTGGCGGGCGGTGCGGTGGATGCCGGGCAGTTGCAGAACCTGCAGAAAATCATCTTCGGCGTGCTGATCATCCTGTTCCTGATCAAGGAGCCGGAGGGCTTGATCCGCTTGTTGGGCAATCTCCGTCAACGGCTGGGGCACTGGCCGCTGCGTTTCTGAATTCCACTCCTGAGTAGAGAGAAGATATGCGTGCATCCTTGAAACGTTCCCTGGCCGGCGTCGCGGTGGCGCTGGCGATCCTCGGCGGCGCGGCGCCCGTGGCGCAGGCCGCGGCGGACCAGCAGTTCTTTCCGCTGGCCACTTACCGGGTCGGCGCCTATGCCTCCAGCGGGGTGCAGGTGTGGGCCGGCATGATCGACTACCTGAACTACATCAATCAGGTGGAAGGCGGGATCAACGGGGTCAAGCTGGTCTGGCAGGAGTGCGAGACCGAGTGGACGGCGGAGAAGGGCATCGAGTGCTACGAGCGCTTCAAGAACGGCCTGGATGGCGCGCCGGTGGCGGTCTACCAGCCCAACGGCGCACCGGCGGCCTATGCCCTGAGCGAGCGCGCCGAGGTCGACAAGATCCCGCTGATCACCCTGGGTTACGGCCGTACGGAAGCCACCGACGGCACGGTGTTTCCCTATAACTTCCCGGTGATGCTGACCTTCTACAGCGAGGCGTCGACCCTGGTGAACTACATCGCCGAGCGCGAGGGCGGCTTCGACAAGCTCAAGGGCAAGAAGATCGCCACGGTCTACCACGATTCGGCCTATGGCCGGGAAACCCTCGGCCCGCTGAAGCTGCTGGCGCAGAAGTACGGCTTCGAGAACATCCAGATTCCGGTGGCCGATCCGGGTAACGAGCAGTCGGCACAATGGCGCCAGGTGCGCCAGCAGAACCCCGACTGGGTATTCCTGCGCACCTGGGGCGTCTCGACCCCGGTGGCGGTGAAGACCGCCGCGCGCTTCGGCTTCCCGGTGGACCACATCATCGGCGACATCTGGGCCAGCTCCAGCGAAGACGTATTGCCGGCCGGCGCGGCGGCCAAAGGCTACCTGGCGCTGACGCCTTATCCGGCGGGAAGCGATTTCGACATCCACCGGCGTCTCAAGCAATACATCCTCGACCAGGGCAAGAGTGACCTCAAGGACCTGAAGAACTTCGGCAGCGTGTACTACAACTCCGGGCTGGTGAACGCCGCGGTGGCGGTCGAAGCGATCCGCACCGCCCAGGGCAAGTTCGGCCAGCGCCCGCTCAATGGCGAAGAAGGCCGCTGGGGCCTGGAGCACCTGAACATCGACGACGCCCGGCTCAAGGACATGGGGTACCTGGGGTTGATGCAGAACCTCAAGCTGTCCTGCCGCGATCACGAGGGCGGCGGTTCGGCGCGGGTGCAGCAGTGGGACGGCGCCCACTGGACCCTGATCAGCGACTGGATCGCCGCCGACCGCGCCTTGCTGCGGCCGCTGATCGACGAGAAGTCGGCGGCCTTCGCCAAGGAAAAGAACCTCACGCCACGCAGCTGCACCGGGGATGAATGAAGCATGAGCCAGACCGCTCCGGCCGCTACGGCCGACGACCTGTTGCAGGTGCGCGATATCGAGGTGATCTACGACGGTGCGATTCTCGCGGTGGCCGGGGTCTCCCTGAGCGTGCCCGAGGGCGGCATAGTCGCCTTGCTGGGGGCCAACGGCGCCGGCAAGAGCACCAGCCTCAAGGCGATCTCCGGGCTGCTGCGCGCCGAGCGGGCCGAGGTCAGCCGTGGCTCGATCGCCTTTCTCGGCCAGGACAGCGCCGGCGTCGACCCGAGCCAGCGGGTGCGCCAGGGCATGGTCCATGTGCTGGAGGGGCGCCATGTGTTCCCGCAGTTGACGGTGGAGGACAACCTGCGCAGCGGCGGTTTTGTCCGTGGCTTGAGCCGCCGGGAACTGGCCGCCGACCTGGAGCGTATCTACGCCTGGTTCCCGCGCCTGAAGACCAGGCGCGGCACCCGCGCCGGCCTGACCTCGGGCGGCGAGCAGCAGATGGTCGCCCTCGGCCGCGCGCTGATGACCCGGCCGCGCCTGGTGCTGCTGGACGAACCGTCCATGGGCCTGGCGCCGATCATTGTCCAGGAGATTTTCGAAATCGTCGCGCAACTCAATCGCGAGGCGCGGGTGAGCTTCCTGATCGCCGAACAAAACATTAATGTGGCGCTCAAGTACGCCTCCAGGGCCTACGTGCTCGACACCGGGCGCGTGGCCTGGTCCGGCACGACCGATGAACTGCTGGCCCGGGGCGATCTGCAGGACTTCTACCTAGGCAGGCACTGACCCGTGAGAACCCCATGAGCCAAACACCCAACGGACAGGCGAGCGGCGCCACCCGTGACGCCGATGTGCTGATTGTCGGCGGCGGCCTGAGTGGCGCCTTGCTCGCCGCCCAACTGCTGCGCCTGCCGGGCCGGCGCCAGGTGCTAGTGATCGAGCCGCGCAGCGAACTGGGGCGCGGCGAGGCCTACAGCGCCGTCGAACTGGGCCACACCCTGAACGGCAACGCCGCGCGCATGAGCGTCGACCCGGACAACGCCGACGACCTGACTCAATGGCTGACCGATTACATCGCCGCCGGTGGCTGGCCGGAATCGAAGCAGCAGCCCGTGCCCATCAGCGAGCTGTTTCCACCGCGCGGAATCTTCGGCCTGTATGTCCAGCAGCGGCTGGCAGAGGCCCAGGCGATTGGCGCCTCGCAGGGCTCGACGGTGGCGCATGTGCGCGCCGAGGTGGTGGACTTGCAGGCCGACGCCGAGGGTGCCTGGCTGACCCTCGACGACGGTCAGCAACTACGCGGTGCCTTTGCCGTGCTGGCCACCGGCATGTTCCCGGCGGCACGCACGCCGCAGACCCAGTCCAGCGGCCTCAATGCCGCCGCGCTGGACCCCTGGGACGTTTCGGCCATGAGCCGGCTCGACCCGCAGGCCACGGTGCTGATCATCGGCTCCGGGCTGACCATGGTCGACGCCGTGGTGTCCCTGGAGCAGGCCGGACATCGCGGGCCGATCGAGGTGTTCTCGCGCCACGGCCTGTTGCCCCATGTGCGGCGCCAGCCACCGGCCTGGGTCGACTTCCTCGCCGAGGATCCCAGCCTGCGCAGCCCGCGCCAGTTGCTGCGCGAGCTGCGTCGGCAATGTCGCCAGGCGTTGGCGGATGGCGTGGACTGGCAGGCGCCGCTGGACACGGTGCGCGCCCATATCGGGCGTTTGTGGAGCCAGGCCACGGACGTGCAGCGCCGGCAGTTCGTGCGCCATGTGCGGCCGTGGTGGGAAAGCCATCACCACCGTTCGCCGCCGCTGAGTGCCGAGCTGGTCGCGCGTTTGCACGGGGAAGGGCGCTTGCGCATCCAGGCGGCCTCGTTCAAGGGCCTGGAGCCTTCGGCGGATGGACGCCTGGCGATTTGCATCCGTCGCCGTGGCGAAGCGCAAACCCGCTGGGTCGCGGGGGATGCGCTGATCAACTCCAGCGGCATCGAATACGACTGGCGCCGGGTCGCCCGGCCGTTGCCGCAGCAATTGCTGGCCCGTGGCCTGATCACGCCGGGGCCGCTGGCCCTGGGGATTTGGGCCGACGCCGCTGGCGCGGTGGTGGATGCCGAAGGGCAGGTGGCCCGCCGGCTGTTCGCCATGGGCCCGCCGTTGCGCGGCATGTGGTGGGAAAGCACCGCGGTGACCGACGTGGCCCTGCAAGCCAAGGCTCTGGCCGCACGCCTGGCGGCATTACCCTTGTAGCCGCTGCCGCAGGCTGCGAACGGCTGCGCAGCAGACGCCGCGATCCTGAGGCCGCCAAGCAAGGTCCTGCGGACCTTTTCGCAGCTTCGCCTTGGCTCAGCAGCGGCTACAGGGTCACCCAGCGCTGTTCGGCGGCGGCAAGGCGGATCGCCGCCGCCAGGCGCTCGACCTGCCAGGCCTCGGCGAAATCCGTCCCGCTTTGTCCCTGGCCGCTAAGCGCCATGATCAGCTCATGGACCTCCAGGGTCTTCAGCTCGTTGTAGCCCAGTTGATGCCCCGGGGCCGGGCTGAAGGCGGCGTAGCCGGGCAGGGCGGGCCCGGCCAGCAGGCGCTGGAAGCCGCTATCGCCGGCCCGGTACAGGCGCAGTTCGTTGAGGCGTTCCTGGTCGAAGGCCAGGGTGCCGCGGGTGCCGCTGATCTCGAAACTCAGGTGGTTCTTGTAGCCATGCTTGAGCCAACTGCTGCTGAAGGTCCCGCGGGCACCGCTGGCGAAACGCAGCAGGGCATGGGCCTGGTCGTCCACGGCGATCGGGCGCTGCTCCTGGCTGCCGGCGCTGGCCGGGCGCTGGTGGTGCACGGTCTGGCTGTCGGCGCAGACTGCCTCGACCTCGCCCAGCAGATAGCGCGCCATGGCCAGCAGATGGCTGCCCAGGTCGGCCAGGGCGCCACCGGCGTGCTGCGGATCGCAGCGCCAGGAGAAGGGCGAGGCCGGGTCGGCCATGAAGTCTTCGCTGAACTCGCCCTGGAAGCTGACGATCTGCCCCAGTTCGCCGCTGTCGATCAGCGCCTTGGCCTGCACGATCATCGGGTTGTGCTGGTAGTTGTAGCCGACCCGGGTGACCACCCCGGCGGCCTGGGCCGCTTGCTGCATCTGCTGCGCCTGTTCGACGCTGACCGCCAGGGGCTTCTCGCAGTACACCGCCTTGCCGGCCTTCAGCGCGGCCATGGCCATGGGGAAGTGCAGGTGATTGGGCGTGGTGATCGCCACCAGGTCGACCCTGGGGTCGTCGATCAGCCGTTGCCAGTCGCCGTGGGCCCGGGCGAACCCCCAGGCCGCCGCGCAATGTTCGGCGCGCTGGCGGTCGGCATCGGCCAGCGCCGCCAGGTGCAGGCGCACCGGTAATTCGAATACCGCACTGACATTACGAAACGCCAGCGCATGGGCCCGCCCCATGAAACCGGTGCCGATCAAGCCTATTCCAAGTTCACCCATAGCCGGACCTTTCAGAATTTTTATTGTAAGGAGGGCTATTTATGGAATAAAAATTCGTTAATTGCAATCCATAGAATAAATTTTCAGTGGCGCGCCGCAGCTGCTCGACAATCCGGCCGGGAAAAGCGAAGGGTGCAAGTAAAAAGGCGATGTCCCAATAGCCTTTTTTATGTCTTGGTCTCGGCTCCGCGTGCCCTGGTCACCTCAAAAGAGCCTGTTCCACAGGCGCTTGAGCGCATTCGGCTGTTCCGTCCGCTCGCCGGTCGATTGAGGTGCCGGGGGCGGCGGGGAAGGCCGCGCAGCGGACGGGCGCGGCGCTTGGCCACTGCGTTTGCGCTGCTCATGCCGGTCCCGGAGTGCGAGTAGCTCGGGGCTGTCCGGACGGGCTTCCAAGCCATGCTTGATATAGGCCCGCGCCAGGTCGTGATCGCCCTTGGCATACGCGCTTTCGCTCATCTCGGCGTAGAGCAGCGCCACCTGGTTCAACCCGGCCAGCGCCTGGGCGTTGCTCGGCTCCAGGCCGAGTATCTGCCGGTAATAGAACACCGCGCTGTCATCCTCGGGCTCCAGCAGGTGTTCTTCGGCGATGCGCTGCTCGGCCAGTTGCCGGTAGCCGGCGATCCGCGCCGCGGCTACCCGTTGCAGTCCTTGCCGGGCCTGCGCGCTGGTTTCGTCGAGCTGCAAGGCCTGGTTGAAGAAATACTCGGCATTGTCCTGCGCCGGCTCGACCAGCTGGCCCGCCGCCAGGCGATGTTCGCCACGCGCCAGCAGCTCGGTGATCTCGATCCGCTGCTGCAGGTACAGGCCGGTGCCGCTGGCAGCGCCGAGCAGCAGCAGGCTGCCGAGTGCCCACAGAGCCAGGCGCCTGTTCGGACTGCGCCGGCGGGCGGGCTCGGGCTCGGCCTGGGCCTGGGCCTGGAGCGGCGCAGGATCGATCAGGGCCGGCGCGAAGCGGGTAGATTCCAGCGCCACCTCGCTGGGCTCGTCCGGTTCGTCCGGTTGCTCTGGCTGGTCCAGCTCATCGAGTGCCTGCAGCAGCGCCCGGCAGTCGGCGAAGCGCTGGTTGGGGTCCTTCGCCAGCATCCGCTCGAGCACCGCCTTGTACGGGCTGATGTGCGCCGGCAAGCTCGGCGCCGGCATCTGCACGTGGTTCATCACGGTCTGGGTATAGCTGGCGCCGCGGAACGGATTGGTGCCGATGAGCATCTCCAGGAAGATCACGCCCAGGCTGTAGATGTCGGTGCGGATATCCAGCGGCTGGCACTGCGTCTGTTCCGGGCTGCTGTAGGCCGGGCTGCCGACCGCGATGCCGAGCCCGGTGAGCTCGCTGTCCATCTCCAGCGCCTTGGCGATGCCGAAATCGGTGATCACCACCGTGCCGTCGCTGCGGAAGAGGATGTTCGCCGGCTTGATATCGCGATGGATCAGGCCCTGCTCATGCACCACGGCGAGGCCGGTGGCGATCTGCCGGACGATATCCAGGGCGCGCGTCGGCTCGAACACCTCGCCCTTGTGCCGGGCCAGGTCGCCGCCGCCGACGAACTCCATGGCCAGGTAGTAGCGGCCATCGGCCAGTCTGTTGATGTCGTGGATGGTGATGATCGTGGGGTGGTGCAACGAGGCGACGATATGCCCCTCGCGGATGAAGCGCTTGCTGAACGCCTCGTCATTGGCGTTGAGCAGTACCTTCACCGCCACCTTGCGGTGCAGCGACTCCTGGGTTGCCAGGTAGACTTCGGCCATCCCGCCTTGGCCAAGCCGGCTATGCACGCTGTAGCCGGGTATCTCGGGTAATCGTTCGTCCATGAAAGAATCCGTGAGCAGCCGCTGATTGGGGGTATCGCCGATACTGTCGGGCCGGATGTCACCCGTCGGATCGGGTCTCTAATTAATATTAATAAGAGCGGGGAACTTTTCCGATAGTTCCCGGCTCGCCGTCTGCCGCCGTCCTGGCGTTTCGCGCTGCGCAATGCCGGCATATGAGCCTATCCTGGGCGCTGCAAGCGACCGCCGGCGGTCGCTTGCAGCGCTTCGTAGCCCAACGGAGGTGAGCCACATGTCACGAATGGTTTCGCTCCTGGCATTGCTCGGCGCCTTGTACCTGGCGCTCTGCGTCGCGGCGTGGGGGTTGCAGCGTTCGCTCATCTACTTCCCCCAGCCCCGCGCCATCGACAGCCCCGCCACGCTGCTCAGGCTGCCGGTCGCCGACGCCGAGGTGCTGGTTTCCGTGAGGCCCCACGACGGCCCGAAGGCGTTGCTCTACTTCGGTGGCAACGCCGAGGACGTGTCCCTCAACCTGCCGGAGTTTGCCCGGGCCTTTCCCGAGCATGCACTCTACCTGCTGCACTACCGAGGCTATGGCGGCAGTTCCGGATCGCCCTCCGAGGCGGCCATCGCGCGCGATGCCATGGCCTTGTTCGACAAGGTGCAAGCCGCCCACCCGCGTATCGTGGTGGTCGGGCGCAGCCTCGGCGCGGCTGTCGCCGTGCGCCTGGCCAGCCAGCGTCCGGCATCGCGCCTGGTGCTGATCACGCCGTTCCATAGCCTGCAGGAGTTCGCCGCCAGCCAGTTTCCCTTTCTTCCGGTGAGGTGGCTGCTGCGGGACAAGTTCGAATCCTGGAAATACGCACCGCGCATCGCCGTGCCGACTTTGCTGATCGCCGCCGAACACGACGAAGTCATCCCGCGTTCGAGCACCGAGACGCTCTATGCGCATTTCGCCCCCGGCGTGGCCAGGCTCGAGGTCGTCCCGGGCGCGGGGCACAATTCGATAGACGCGAGCCCGCGGTTCCTGGAACTGCTCCGCAGCGGGCTGTGAGCGCGCCGGCCTTCCGGCGAGGCGCCGGCTTATGCCGGCTCCTCGCTCCTGTCCTGAGACATAGCCAATAAAAAGGGTGCAATGAACAGTCATTGCACCCATGGGCCGATCACCTGAGCAGGGTCAGAACTGGAAGGTGAACCCCAGGTTGACCGTGCTGCCACCGCCATGGCCGGACACCAGCCCGGTGTAGTTCAGCGACACCAGGGTGTCTTTGCTTATGGCCATTTCCGCAGCGGCCTTGACCACCGCGCCATCGCGAGACACCGGCACGCCGTTCACCGCAAAGGCCGCCGCACTGCCGGCAAATTTCAATGAGGTTTCACGATCCAGGTCGCCGTACTGGTG
Source organism: Pseudomonas sp. NFPP07 (assembly GCF_900115645.1). Taxonomy (NCBI): domain Bacteria; kingdom Pseudomonadati; phylum Pseudomonadota; class Gammaproteobacteria; order Pseudomonadales; family Pseudomonadaceae; genus Pseudomonas; species Pseudomonas sp. NFPP07. Next base: position 124,019 of record NZ_FOXG01000004.1, on the reverse strand, counting down.
TTCCCAGCCCAGCTCGCCACGCAAGGTCACCGAGCGGGTGGCGCTCACCGGCAATTGCGTATGACCTCGCAGGCCAAGGGTCGAGAGCGTGGCGTCCTGGCTTTGCTTGCTGGCATGCAAGGCTGCTGCACCGCCGCGTTCCTTGAACGAGTCGTTCTGGAAGTTGATGTAGCTGAGGTTGGCGAAGGGCTCGAAAGCCGCCCACCGGGTGTAGCCGATTTCGCCGAACACCTGATCGGTACGCGCGTTGTAGTTGGCTTTTTCATGGCTCGACTGGTTGCCGTACGTCACGTCACGGGAAGTGTCGAAGCGGTGCCAGGTGCTGGCTCCGCCGAGGCGCAGGGCGATGCTGTCGAAACGTTTGCCGCCATAGATCGACAGGTGATAGTTGTCGCTGTCGGCGGAAGTCCTGGAGGCTCCGTTCAGATCGGTTCTGGTGTAGCCGGTTGCCGCACCGACGCGCCAGCCATCGCCGACCTCGGTGTCCAGGCCGAGCAGGACGCCGGTGGTGGAAGTGCTGTAGCGCGTGGCGTTGTGATCGGCGTCGACTTGCCTGTGGCCACCGAGCAATTGCACCCAACCACCATTGCTGCTGGCCTGGATATCCATATCGGTATCCAGGACCTGAGCCTGTTGCAGGCGGCCGTTGACTGCGTCACGCAGGTAACGGCTGTCAGCGATCTGCGCAGCGGCGATGTCGGAGTGCACTTGGCCATCGAGCTGGTTGAAGGCTTGTCGCGCCAGTTCCGCCGAGTCGGAGGCCAGGATGCTCTCGTACACCGGATTACCTGCGCTCAATGTGTCGATGGCGCTGGCGACGGCACGCTCGTTACGGGTCAAGGCTACGCTGGCGAACGCGGTCTGGTTGCGGTAGATGCCCAGGTTCAGCTGGTTCGGCTGGTAGTTCAGGCGGGTGTCGAGGAACAAGAAGCTGGGGGCGACGGAAGCGAACTGGCCGTTGATCCCCTGGCTGGCGCTGAGGATGTTGAACTGCTGGCCCAGGTAGCTGCTGGCCTGGGCCGCAGACAGCAGGTTGGGGCTGTTTTCCATGGAGAGGGTGACCTGTCCGCCGTTGAGAGTAGCCACGCCCGTGCTCTGGATGGTGTCGGTCTGCCCGTTGGCGGCGACTTCCACCGCGTACACCGAACCCGGGTTGAACGTGACGTCGCCGGTGTGCAGGGTGCCGACCGAATGGCCGGGGGCCACGGTACCGCCGTTGTTCACCAGCAGGGTGCCGATGCTGCCGTTACCCGCCAGGGTGCCGCCGATACGGGTGACCACCTGGTTATTGGCATCGACGGTGCCCACGGCGCTGCCATCGACCGTCACGCTGGAGGTCAAGCTGCCGTCCACCGAGAGCTTGCCGCCACGGACCCAGGTACTGCCCGAATAGCTGCTCTGGCCGTCGAGTAGCAGTTCCCCATCCCCGGACTTTATCAGGCTGCCGACATAGGTCTGGCCGGTCAGCGGGTCCAGGCCGCGGGTCAGCGTCGCCTGCTCGCGGGTCATGCCGATCTCGTACTGGAATTGATCGTCCGCCGAGGCCCCGGCCGGTAGACCGTTGCCCCAACCTTTGTGCTGCTTGATCGCGCTCCAGGTGGCCTGTTCGGCGGCGTCTTCGCTGCGTCGGGCACGGATCGCTTCGTCGGAGATGTCGTTGGCCCAGATATCGCGGGTGCCGGCGGGCAGCGCCACGGCCAGTGCTCCGACGAACTGTCCCGGGCCCTGCATGGCCTTTTTCAGGTTGGGCAGGCCCCAGCCGTTGACCACGCCTGGCACCTGCGGGGTGCCGGGAGCGGCGTCGTGCACCGGTTGCAGGTTGTCGTAGGTGCGTCCGCCCGTCCGGTCGCCGACGGGGGTGTCGGGGCCGTCCGGGGTTTGCAGGGTGGAGGTGGTCAGCAAGACATCGCGGGCCTGGCTCGCGGTCATGTAGGGAAAGCGCTGGATCACCAGGGCCAGGGCGCCGGAAACGCTGGGGGCGGCCGCCGAGGTGCCATTGGCGTTGGGGATGATCTCGCCTTCCGGTCCTGCGGACGGAATGCCGGAAACCCCCATGACGCACCACCACTTGGAGGTGCCGCAGCGGTTGTAGACCTGGGCGCCGCTCTCGTCATAACCGGTGATGGACAGCCACTTGGATTCCAGGTCCGGCTTGAAATAGGGGAGGTTGGCGTTGGTGTCCGGGTTGGCGCCATGGCTGTCGTTGCCGGCGGAGATGATCTGGATGAACGAGTACTGCCGGCCGGCGTCGGCCATGGCATCCATCCAGGTCTTCTGGCCCGCGTGGGCCTTGTCCCAGAATGGCCGGTAGGCGGCGGTCATGTCCCTGAGGATATCCTCCGGGCTGTCGCCGACAGTGCCGAAGTGGTTCTCTATGTCATTACGCGAGTTCTGCCCCCAGCTCTGGTTGACGATCGACACTTTTTTCGCCGCCAGCGCGTCGTAGCTGGCCATGAAGGCGTTGTAGTCGAGGTCGTTGGAGCCTTGATAACGGTCGTTGTCGCTGCCGCCGGTGTTGGCCACGAACAGATTGGCGTCGAAGGCGATGCCGTGCATGCCGGTACCATTGCGACTGGCCGCCAGTACTCCGGACATTTCCGTGCCGTGGCCGTCGTTGAAGCTCGGGTCGTACTCACCCGCAATACTGAAGTGCTCACCTTTGTGGAACTCGCCGGCAGGCACCTCCAGCCGATAGCGCGGATGGGTTGCGTAGTATTCGCCGGTAGAGGTGACCGCCTGCACACGGTTTTCGCCTGCGGCGTTCTTGCCCTGGAATTCCGAATGTTCACTGAGGATGCCCGAGTCCAGCACGCCGACGTTTACCCCTTTCCCGGTGATACCCAGGGCATAGGCGTAATAGGCGTTGGTCCGGTCCAGGCCGGAGTTGACCTGGGCTTCCGGAGTCTTCCAGGTTTGCGCGTTATTGCTCCAGTTGCCGGTCGCGGCGGACCATGACTGTCCGGCATTGAGTTGTTTGTGCAGGTCCGTGGCCACACCCGGCTCTATATAGGTATAAGGTTGGGCCGCCGGCAGGTTGGCAATAATCGCTTTGGCGAAGTCGAATATGTTTTGGGTATAGCGGCCGGAGTTGCTGAACAGGCGGCTTTTATAGCGATCCAGATTGTTGTTGTAATCAAGTGGCTTGCTCGTATCGCCGAGCATTGCACTGATCGACAGGTTTCCCGTCTGCAACTCGTAGTTCTGCTGGAGCAACGAGTCGAACTTTGTCGATTGTGCGGCAAACTCTTTGGCTGCCAGGTCCAGGGTATTGCCTACACCAAAACGCAAGTTGGTATACACGGCGGTACCCGGCGCGAATGACGCAGCGGCTTTCCTGAACGCAGCCTCCAATACCTGGGGTGTATAGGGCGAGCCGGTGGGCGGATTATCTGCCAGAGCCATCTGGCCCTGACCCAGCCACAAGGCGATGGCCATTGCGACAGGGCTCAGGGAAGCTGGTTTTAAACGGTTGCTGCGTTTGCCTGAATCGATACCTGCTACGTCCATGTTCCTTTTCCTTGAGATATGTCCTTGGTCGAAACTGATGTTTCGATCTCTTGTAATAGGCAGGGTGTAAATGATGGGTTGAAACAAAGGTGCTGTTTAGAAGCACGTGGTGTGTTTATTGTTTTTACTGAGCAATAGCGAGTCCAGTCGCGGTTATCGTTACTGTATCGCTTGATACTCACTAGGTGGTACATATTAAGAAGTCGACAAACAACGAATGGTCAGTTGTTGATCCTCAAGTTGTTTTTCTTTAAGGCGCACATCGCCCTCCGCTGTTTTCAAACAATGGTTTTTCGCATGAGTGGTGTTGCAGAAAATTAACTGCGAGAGGGTTATAGCATGACAAATGAGCTTGTAACAAAATATTTATAGAGTGCTACGAACTTGATACCAGAACTGTGACAGGTTTGGTTTTCTGTTTGAGAAAGGTTGGGGCGAGGTGCTGGTGCCGGGCACTAAAAAGGCAGCCCGCAGGCTGCCTTTGTTGTATTGCGAAGGTCGATCAGGACAGGAAACCGCCGTCCACGTTCAGCGACACGCCCGTGGTGTAGCTTGAGGCGTCGCTGGCCAGGTAGAGCACGGCGCCGGCCATTTCGCTCGGGTCGGCCACGCGCTTGAGGGGGATCTGCGCCAGGGCGGTCTTGAGGATGGCGTCGTTCTTCACCAGCGCCGAGGCGAACTTGGTGTCGGTCAGGCCCGGCAGCAGGGCGTTGCAGCGGATGCCGAACTGCGCGCATTCCTTGGCGAAGACCTTGGTCATGTTGATCACCGCGGCCTTGGTCACCGAGTAGATGCCCTGGAAGATGCCGGGGGACACGCCGTTGATCGAGGCCACGTTGATGATGCTGCCGCCGCCGTTGTCGCGCATCAGCTTGCCGGCCTCCACCGACATGAAGAAGTAGCCGCGGATATTCACGTCGACGGTCTTCTGGAAGGCGCCGAGGTCAGTGTCCAGCACGTTGCAGAACTGCGGGTTGGTGGCAGCGTTGTTGACCAGGATGTCCAGGCGCCCGAACTGTTCGCGGATGCCGGCGAACACCTGGCTGATCTGCTCCATCTCGCCGATATGGCAGGCGATGGCGGTGGCCTTGCCGCCAGCGGCGACGATGGCATCGGCCACATGCTGGCAGCCTTCGAGCTTGCGGCTCGAGACGATCACATGGGCGCCTTGCTGGGCCAGCAGCTTGGCGATGGCTTCACCGATGCCGCGGCTGGCGCCGGAGACGAAAGCGATCTTGCCGTCGAGGTCGAACAACTGGGTCTTGGACATGGTTTTTCCTTATTGTGTGCCTGGCGCGTCGGGACGATCAGAGGCTGGATTTCTTGATGACCTGCAGGCTCATCTGCTCCAGCAGCTTGTTCATGTGAATGAACTGCGCGAAGCGTTTGTCCTGGGTCTGGCCATGGAAGAAGCGGTAGTAGATCTGCTGCACGATGCCGGCCAGGCGGAACAGGCCGTAGGTGTAGTAGAAGTCGAAATTGCCGATCTGGATGCCGGCGCGTTCGGCGTAATAGTCGACGAACTGCTGGCGAGTCAGCATGCCCGGGGCGTTGCTCGGCTGGCGGCGCATCAGTTGCACCGGCGCCGGGTCGCCGGCTTCGATCCAGTAGGCCAGGGTGTTGCCCAGGTCCATCAGCGGATCGCCGAGGGTGGTCAGTTCCCAGTCCAGCACGCCGATGATCTGCATCGGGTTGGCCGGGTCGAGGATCACGTTGTCGAAGCGGTAATCGTTGTGCACGATGCTGGAGGTCGGGTGATCGGCCGGCATCTTGTCGTTGAGCCAGGCCTTGACCGCTTCCCACTTGGGCGCATCCGGGGTCAGGGCTTTCTCGTAGCGGTCGCTCCAGCCCTTGATCTGGCGTTGCACGTAACCTTCGGGCTTGCCCAGGTCGCTCAGGCCGCAGGCCTTGTAGTCGACGCGGTGCAGCTCGACGAACTTGTCGATGAAGCTCTTGCACAGGGCTTCGGTCCTGGCCGCGTCGAAACCCAGCTCCGGTGGCAGGTCGGAGCGCAGGATGATGCCCTTGACCCGCTCCATCACATAGAACTCGGCGCCGATCACCGATTCGTCGGTGCAGTGCACATAGGCTTTCGGGCAATACGGAAAGCCGTCCTTGAGCTGGTTGAGGATGCGATATTCGCGGCCCATATCGTGGGCCGACTTGGCCTTGTGGCCAAAGGGCGGGCGGCGCAGGACGAATTCCTGTCCCGGGTATTCCAGCAGGTAGGTCAGGTTCGAAGCGCCGCCCGGAAACTGGCTGATCTGCGGGGTGCCGGTCAGGCCCGGAATATGGGCCTTGAGGTACGGATCGATCAGGTTGGCATCGAGTTCCTCGCCGGAGCGAGTACGGGTGGACTGGTCAGTAAGCGCCATGCTTATCCCTTCTGCTTATTCTGGAGGCCAGAGATTATTGGCTAATCTAATGCGCCCACCTGAGGGCCACAATCGCCGAAGGCCTTTATAGGTGAGCGTGTTGCCGGGCAATCATTGCTTTTGATACAAGCGTTTGAATGGGCCCGGCTTGACTCTAGTCCAGTTCGCCGGGCCTGAATGAGCATTCCGACCGGAGCGGCGCACGGCACTGTTTCTGCGTAGCGCCGAAGGCGCCCAGCGCGGGGCATGGCCTGCGTGGCGTCTGTGGCGGCGGCGCCTGATTCAGTTCGGGGCAGGCAGGGCGATGGGGGTCAACAGCGGCTGGCCGCTGAAGTGGGCGACGAGGTTCTTGCCCACCAGTTCCACGGTGGCCTGGGTCGCTTCCGGCGACAGCCCGGCGACGTGGGGCGTCAGCACCACATTATTCAGGGTCTTCAAGGCATCCGGCACCCGCGGTTCGTCGTCGAACACGTCCAGGGCCGCGCCGGCGATGCTGCGTTGCTCCAGGGCCTGCAGCAGGTCGGCGGTGTTCACCACGCTGGCGCGGGCGATGTTCACCAGGAAACCCTCCGGCCCCAGGGCCTGCAGCACGGCTTTGTCGATCAGCTGGCGAGTGCCTATGCCGCCGGGCGTGGCGACCACCAGGAAGTCCGAATGCCGCGCCAGTTCGGTCGGGGTCGGGCAGAAACTGTAGGGCACGTCGCTGCGGATCTGCCGGTTGTGGTAGCTGACGCTCATGTCGAAGCCATTGGCGCAGCGTTTGGCGATGGCCAGGCCGACGGCGCCGAGGCCGAGCACGCCCAGGCGCTTGCCGGCCAGGGACGGGCGCATGACTTTCGGCCATTCGCCGCGCCGCACGGCGGCATCGGCGCGGGGGATGTCACGCACCAGGGACAGCAACAGGGCCATGGCGTGGTCGGCCACCGACGAGGCGTTGACCCCGGCGCCGTTGCTCACCGCTATGCCACGGTTGCTCGCCGCCTGCAGGTCGACCTGCTCGTAGCCGGCGCCGATCACACAGATGATTTCCAGGTGCGGCAGGGCGGCGATTTCTTCGGCGCTCAGGCCCAGCGGACCACGGGTGAGCACCGCGTTGATCTGCCCGGCATGGGCCCTGATGGCGTCCGCCCGCTCGCTGGGGGTTGGCGCGAGGATCAGGTGGAAGCCCTGGTTTTCCAGGATCCACAGGTAGTCATTGATGGTTTCGACGAGGACCAGAACGGTGGCGGGCATGCGTGTCTCCTGAAGGACTGAAGAGGGACGGACGGCGTATGGCGCAGCGACGGCAACCGGCGTACAGCTCAGGGAGCTGCTGTACCGTGATAAACCACTCAAGCGCTCAAGATTGCGGATTGCAGAGCGCTTTGGCAAGGCACGGTCGCGGGTTTTTCCCGCGACCGCGGCCTGGAGAGCGTCGCCGCCCTCGAGGGCCTGATCGCCAGCAAGCTTGGCTTCTGCAGAAGCAATCTCAACTCTGCCTCGCTTCTGCAGAGAGGGCATTCAGAAACGGATATCGGCGGTTTTCACTCGTCGGACAAAGGCGCCGTCCAGGGTTGCGTTGTGGTGGTCGATGATGGCTTTGGCCGAGAGCAGCGGCGTGTCCATGCAGGTATGGGCGTCCTCCGCCAGCACGGCGGCGAACCCCAGGTCCAGGGCGGCGCGGCAGGTGGCGTCGATGCAGTACTGGGTTTTCATGCCGACGATCACCAGCTCATCGACCTGCGCCGCCCGCAGGTGTTCGGCCAGCCCGGTGCCGACAAAACAATTGGGGCGGGTTTTGTCCAGCCGCCGGTCGCCGGCCTCGAGTTGCAATTGCGCCAGCAGTTGCCACGGCGCGCTGCCGGCGGCGATGGGCGAGCCTTGCGGGCCGGTATGGCGCACGGCGATCACCGGCGCGCCGGCCTGCCGGGCGCGGTGGATCAACTGGTTGATGTTGTCGAGCACGCGCTGCCCCTCGAAGGGCTGCTCTGGCCCGTGAAACAGGCCGACCTGCATGTCGACGATCAATAGGGCGGGGCGCTGGGCCTGGGGTGACGGCATGGTGTTTCTCCTTGTGAGCCAGCTGGACGGAGAAACAAAAGGCCCCGTCCATTGCTGGCGGGGCCTTGGGTTCGACTGCGCTGTTGTCAGCTCATGCAGCGACCACACGACCCGCCGGAAGCGGTCGTGGTGGTAGTGCGGGTGAGATGGCGCGGGAAGAGATTCATGGCGCCGATCATGGGGCCTGGGTTCGCCCACTGTCAATCCGAGAAGGATGCTGGTTTGAGTGTCCGGGCATTGGCGGTTTTCAGCCGTCGGGCGAGGGCGCCGAAGGCCTGGTGCTGCTTTTTGCAGTGCTGCATCAACGAGCCGGGCGGGTAATCGATGGGGCCTGTGGACTACGCTGAGCTTGCTTGAGTGTCTTGAACGGGTGCGGGTCAGCGCTCCTGACCAGCAGGTCGCTTTCAGGACACGATGGGTCGCCTGGGTGCAATCGCCGGACCATGGCGATGGGCAAGCTTCCAGGATGCCCCGGACCCGGTGCGCCAAGACACTTGGCCGGAGAGCAAGAATGGCGACCGACAATCCACGCCTCCGTGACGTGGCCGGGCGCTGCAGCCGAAGACTCCGGACGGCTACCGCTATGTAGCGATGTCGTTCGAGATGCCGAGGTACGTTTATGTCTGATGACACGCTTCACCTGCCTTTGATTCACAGCGTGTTGGAGCGCGAAAAGGACACCCCCGGTGCCTTGCTGCCCATTCTCCACGCCATTCAGGACGGTTGCGGGTACATCCCCGACACCGCCATCCCCGAGATTGCCCATGCCCTCAACCTCAGCCTGGCTGAAGTGCACGGCGTGATCAGCTTCTACCACGATTTCCGTACCACGCCGCCCGCGCGCCATACCCTGCGCCTGTGCCGGGCCGAGTCCTGCCAGAGCCGGGGCGCCGAACGCCTGGCTGCGCAGCTGCGCGAACAACTGTTGCTGGACGACCATGGCACCACCGCCGACGGCAGTATCAACCTGCGACCGGTCTACTGCCTGGGGGCCTGCGCCTGTTCGCCAGCCCTGGAACTGGACGGCGAGCTGCACGCCCGGATCACCCCCGAGCGCCTGCGCCAGCTGGTGAGTGGCTGCCTGGAGGATGGCGCATGCTGAAGCTCTATATCCCCCGCGACTCGGTGGCCCGTGCCGTGGGCGCGGACAAGGTGGCCGTTGCTCTGGTGCGTGAGGCCGAACGTCGACAATTGTCGTTGGAGCTGTGCCGCACCAGTTCCCGTGGCCTTTATTGGCTGGAGCCGCTGCTGGAAGTGGACAGCGCCGACGGCCGCCTGGGTTTCGGCCCCCTGACCCCGGAGGACGTGCCGAGCCTGCTCGACGCCCTGGCGGGCGACCCCGGCAGCCATCCGTTGGCCCTGGGGCCGGTGGAGCAGATCCCTTATCTGCAGAGCCAGCAGCGCCTGCTGTTCGCTCGGGCCGGCATCACTCAACCGCTGTCCCTGGACGACTACCGCACCCACGGCGGTTTCCAGGGCCTGGCCCGGGCCATCCAGATGGAGGGCGCGCAGGTGGTCGCCAGCGTGCTCGACTCCGGCCTGCGCGGCCGCGGTGGCGCGGCCTTTCCGGCGGGGATCAAGTGGCGCACCGTGCGCGAAGCCGCGGGTGCCCAGAAATACGTGGTCTGTAACGCCGATGAAGGCGACTCCGGCACCTTCGCCGACCGCATGCTGATGGAAGGCGACCCCTTCCTGCTGATCGAAGGCATGATTATCGCCGGCATCGCGGTGGGGGCCAGCAAGGGCTATATCTACGTGCGCTCGGAATACCCGGACGCCATCGGCACCCTGAACGAGGCCCTGCGCATCGCTCGCGAGGCCGGTTACCTGGGGGCGAACGTCGGCGGTAGCGGCCGTCCCTTCGAGCTGGACGTGCGGGTGGGGGCCGGCGCCTACATCTGCGGTGAGGAAACGGCGCTGCTGGAATCCCTCGAAGGCAAGCGCGGCACGGTTCGCGCCAAGCCGCCGCTGCCGGCGCTGCAGGGCCTGTTCGGCTTGCCAACACTGGTGCACAACGTGCTGACCCTGGCTTCGGTGCCGATCATCCTGGAGAAGGGCGCGCCGTTCTATCGCGACTTCGGTATGGGGCGTTCCCTGGGCACCATGCCGTTCCAGCTGGCCGGCAACGTCCGCCAGGCGGGCCTGGTGGAACGCGCTTTCGGCCTGAGCCTGCGCGAGCTGGTGGAAGGTTATGGCGGCGGTACCGCCAGCGGCCGGCCATTGAAGGCGGCGCAAGTGGGTGGGCCGCTGGGGGCCTGGGTGCCCCCCGCGCAGTTCGATACGCCGCTGGACTATGAGGCGTTCGCCGCCATGGGCGCGATGCTCGGCCACGGTGGCGTGGTGGTCGCCGACGACAGCCTGGACATGGCCCACATGGCCCGTTTCGCCTTGCAGTTCTGCGCCGAGGAATCCTGCGGCAAGTGCACGCCGTGCCGGATCGGCTCGACCCGTGGGGTGGAGGTGGTGGACCGCTTGATCGCCAGCACCGACGCCGCGGCCCGTGAGGAGCAGGCGCTGCTGCTGCAAGACCTCTGCGACACTCTGCAATACGGCTCGCTCTGTGCCCTGGGCGGGATGACTTCCTACCCCGTCGCCAGCGCCCTCAAGCACTTTCCCGCCGACTTCGGTCTGGCGACCACGGAGGCCGACCAATGATCAATATCTTCGACCCTACCAGTGATATCGACCTCGGCACCCCGGCCCGCGAAAGCGCGGTACAGGTCAGCCTGACCATCGACGGCCGGGAAATCAGCGTCGCTTCTGGTACCTCAGTGATGCGCGCCGCGGCGTTGCTCGGCACCACCATTCCCAAACTCTGCGCCACCGACAGCCTGGAAGCCTTCGGCTCCTGCCGCATGTGCCTGGTGGAGATCGAGGGCATGCGCGGTTATCCGGCCTCCTGCACTACGCCTGTGACCGAGGGCATGGTCGTCCACACCCAGACTTCCAAGCTCGCCAGCCTGCGGCGCAACGTGATGGAGCTGTATATCTCCGACCACCCGCTGGACTGCCTGACCTGCTCGGCCAACGGCAACTGCGAGTTGCAGACGGTGGCGGGGCAGGTGGGCCTGCGGGAAGTGCGCTACGGCTACGAAGGCGCCAACCACCTGGACGAACAGAAGGACGTCTCCAACCCCTATTTCGACTACGACCCGAGCAAGTGCATCGTCTGCAACCGCTGCGTGCGTGCCTGTGAGGAAACCCAGGGCACCTTCGCCCTGACCATCAGCGGGCGCGGCTTCGATTCCCGGGTGGCGGCGGCCGGCGGCGACAATTTCCTCGACTCCGAGTGCGTGTCCTGCGGCGCCTGCGTGCAGGCCTGCCCGACCGCCACCCTGATGGAAAAGAGCGTGGTGGAAATCGGCCAGCCCGAGCGCAGCGTCATCACCACCTGCGCCTACTGCGGCGTGGGCTGCTCCTTCCGCGCGGAAATGAAAGGCGAGCAACTGGTGCGCATGGTCCCGGACAAGAACGGCCAGGCCAACCACGGCCATTCCTGCGTCAAGGGTCGCTTCGCCTGGGGCTACGCCACCCACCCGGACCGCATCACCAAGCCGATGATCCGCAAGCACATCAGCGATCCGTGGCAAGAAGTCAGCTGGGAAGAGGCGGTCACCTACGCGGCCAGCGAGTTGCGCCGCATCCAGCTGAAATACGGACGCGACTCCATCGGCGGTATCACCTCCAGCCGTTGCACCAACGAAGAGACCTACCTGGTGCAGAAGCTGGTGCGCACCGCCTTCGGCAACAACAACGTCGACACCTGCGCCCGGGTCTGCCATTCGCCCACCGGCTACGGCCTCAAGCAGACGCTGGGCGAATCCGCCGGCACCCAGAGTTTCGACTCGGTGATGCAGGCCGACGTCATCCTGGTGATGGGCGCCAACCCTACCGACGCCCACCCGGTATTTGGTTCCCAGCTCAAGCGTCGCCTGCGCCAGGGCGCGCGGCTGATCGTCATCGACCCGCGGCGCATCGACCTGGTGGATTCGCCCCATGCCCGTGCCGACTTGCATTTGCAGCTGCGTCCGGGCACCAACGTGGCCATGCTCAACGCATTGGCCCATGTGATCGTCACCGAGGGCCTGGTCAACCAGCCTTTCGTCGATCAGCGCTGCGAAGCGGCGGACTTCGCCCGCTGGCGCGATTTCGTCAGCCTGGCGGAGAATTCCCCCGAGGTCCTGGGGCCGATTTGTGGGGTGCCCGCCAGGCAGATCCGCGACGCCGCGCGGCTTTACGCCACCGGCGGCAACGCGGCTATCTACTACGGCCTGGGCGTCACCGAGCACAGCCAGGGCAGCACCTCGGTGATGGGCATCGCCAACCTGGCGATGGTCACCGGCAACATCGGCCGCGAAGGTGTCGGGGTCAACCCGCTGCGCGGGCAGAACAACGTCCAGGGCTCCTGCGACATGGGTTCCTTCCCCCACGAGCTGCCTGGCTATCGGCATATTTCCAACGAGGCGGTGCGCGCCGAGTTCGAACAGGCCTGGAGCGTGACCCTGCAACCCGACCCGGGCCTGCGCATTCCCAATATGTTCGAGGCGGCCCTGGACGGCACCTTCAAGGCGCTCTACTGCCAGGGTGAGGACATTGCCCAGAGCGACCCCAACACCCAGCACGTGACCGCCGCCCTGACGGCCATGGAGTGCGTGGTGGTGCAGGACATCTTCCTCAACGAGACGGCCAAGTTCGCCCATGTGTTCCTGCCGGGCAGCTCCTTCCTCGAGAAGGACGGCACCTTCACCAACGCCGAGCGTCGTATCTCGCGGGTGCGCAAGGTGATGGAGCCGCTGGCCGGCAAGGCCGACTGGGAGGCCACCATCGCCCTGGCCGAGGCCCTGGGCTACAAAATGCAGTACAGCCATCCATCGGAGATCATGGATGAGATCGCGCGCCTGACGCCGACCTTCCACCGCGTCAGCTACGCCGAGCTGGACCGCCACGGCAGCCTGCAATGGCCGTGCAACGATGCCGCGCCGGACGGCACGCCGACCATGCACATCGATGAGTTCGTGCGCGGCAAGGGCCGCTTCATGCTCACCGGCTACGTGCCCACCGAGGAGAAGGTCAACAGCCGCTACCCGTTGCTGCTGACCACCGGGCGCATCCTCAGCCAGTACAACGTCGGCGCCCAGACCCGGCGCACCGACAACGTGGCCTGGCACGAGGAGGATCGCCTGGAAATCCACCCGACCGACGCCGAGAACCGCGGCATCGTCGATGGCGATTGGGTCGGCATCGGCAGTCGCGCCGGGCAGACAGTGCTGCGGGCCAAGGTCAGCGAGCGGGTGGCGCCGGGGGTGGTCTACACCACCTTCCACTTCCCGGAATCGGGCGCCAACGTGATCACCACCGACAACTCCGACTGGGCCACCAACTGCCCGGAATACAAGGTGACGGCGGTAGAGGTGGTGCGGGTCAACCAGCCTTCCGAATGGCAGAAGCGTTATCAGGCGTTCAGCGATGAACAGGGGCGCCTGTTGCGGGAGCGTCGTCACGCCGAGAAAGCCGAGGTGCGCCGATGAGCAGCGAAAGCCTGATCAAGATGGCCAACCAGATTGCCCAGTTCTTCGCCAGCGAACCGGACAAGGCCCAGGCAGTGCGTAGCGTGCGCCAGCATCTGAAGAGCTTCTGGACGCCGGCCATGCGCAGAGAGCTGACCGCCTGGGAAGTGACACACCCCGGCGCGGCGCTGCACCCCCTGGTGCAGGCGGCGTTGAAGGAAGAGGAAGCGCAGACCTAGCGTTTGCCAATGGCGGGCACACCTTGAACCGGACCGCCTCATTGCAACCAACCAGAAGCCAGGGCCTTGCCCTGGCTTCTGCTTTTGATGGGCACACCTGCTGTCTTCAGGAGCATGCCGATGGGGATGATGATCCGCGCGCCCGGCACGCAGGCCAGCCGAAACCCGGGGCCAGCGCTTGCCACAGATCAATGAAACCTTGTGCCCGACCCCGCAAAACCGCGCTCCAGACATCTGCACCGGCAAACCGTTCCTCAGCTAAGTCTTTGCTTCTGGTGAGTAATCCCGGACAATCGCGCCCCTGTTTCGGCGAGGGCTCTGTCTGTCGGGTACTCCGACGCGCCCTGGCCGAGTGGCAAATGACCGGAATGTGGAGATCCCACCGGATGAATGATCAGGCCAACAGCGTTGATCAACGCTTTGAAGCGGCAGCCCCAGCGACCCTAGCTAGCTGGAATCGCCAAGACACTACCTGGATGCTGGGCCTGTTCGGCACCGCCATCGGTGCTGGCACCCTGTTTTTGCCGATCAACGCTGGCCTGGGCGGCTTCTGGCCGCTGCTGGTCCTGGCGCTGCTGGCCTTTCCGATGACCTTCTTCGCCCACCGCGGCCTGACCCGCTTCGTGCTTTCCGGGCGTGACGGCGCGGACATCACCGAAGTGGTGGAAGAGCATTTCGGGATCAAGGCCGGCGCCCTGATCACCTTGCTGTACTTCTTCGCCATCTTCCCGATCCTGCTGATCTACAGCGTGGCCCTGACTAACACCGTGGGCAGCTTCATGGAGCACCAGCTGCACATCATGCCGCCGCCGCGCGCCGTGCTGTCGCTGGTGCTGATCCTCGGCCTGCTGGCCGTGGTGCGCTGCGGCGAGCAGGTGATCGTCAAGGCCATGAGCCTGATGGTCTACCCGTTCATCGTCGCCTTGCTGTTCCTCGCGGTGTTCCTGATTCCGCACTGGAACGGCGGCATCCTCAGCACCGCCAGTACCCTGCCTGAGCCTTCGGCGTTCCTGCACACCCTGTGGCTGGCGATCCCGGTCATGGTGTTCTCGTTCAACCACTCGCCGATCATCTCGGCCTTTGCCGTGGACCAGAAGCGCCGGTATGGCGCCCACGCCGAAGAGCGCAGCTCGCAGATCCTGTCCCGCGCCCACCTGCTGATGGTGGCGATGGTGCTGTTCTTCGTCTTCAGCTGCGTGCTGACCCTGTCGCCGGCCCAACTGGCCGAGGCCAAGGCGCAGAACCTGTCGATCCTGTCGTACCTGGCCAACCACTTCAGCAACCCGACCATCGCCTTCGCCGCGCCGTTGATCGCGTTCGTGGCCATCGCCAAGTCGTTCCTGGGCCACTACATCGGCGCCAGCGAAGGCCTCAAGGGGCTGATCGTGAAAAGCGGCCGCCGTCCGGGCGCCAAGGCCCTGGATCGCATGACCGCGGCCTTCATGCTGGTGGTGTGCTGGATAGTCGCCACGCTCAACCCGAGCATCCTCGGGATGATCGAAACCCTGGGCGGCCCGGTCATCGCGGCCATCCTGTTCCTGATGCCGATGTACGCCATCCGCAAGGTGCCGGCCATGGCCCGCTACCGTGGCCAGGCCTCCAATGTGTTCGTCACCCTGGTCGGCCTGGTGGCGATCACCGCGCTGGTCTACTCCCTGAGCGCCTGACCCGCCGGCGGCCCACCGCACGTTGGCGGTGGGTTGCCGCGCAGAAATGCCTGATTCAGCGAAGCCACGGCCGCTGACTGCGTATAAAGCGCGGCGCGGCCGTTTTTCTGGTAGGCCGCAAAGTCCAGGGCCAGCAAGTGGTCGCGGTTGACCCGTTGCGGCTGGCCGAGCCGGCTCAGCGCCACGCCATGGCGCAGGAAATAACGCTCCAGCGCCGGCGTGGTCACCGCCACCACCGAGTTCGCGCCCAGGGTCCAGGCCGTGTGCAGGGTGTGCCAGAACACCCGCATCGGCAGCTTGCCGCCTTCCAGCGCCGAGGCGGCGAAACGCGAGATTTCCCAGGTGTCGTGCTGGCGCGGCAAGGGCCGGTCGCAGAGAAAGCCGAACACGTCCGCCAGCAGATAGGGCTGGGTGGTCGGCAGCAAACGGGCGCAGCCGTGGACCTTTTCCTCGCTGTCCAGCGCCAGGGTGTAGCGGGTGTCTGAGTGGTCGAACTGATCGAGTTCCTGCCCGCACTGGCTGGCGCTGGAGGGCAGTCGCCAACCCAATTGCTTGATGAAGACCGCATGGCGATAGCGGCCGAGGTCGTCGCGCAGGGCCGGTGAAAGCTGGCTTTCATGCCGTGAAATCACAGTGATCATGGGGCGATATCCTTATCGTCGGGTGAAGCGTCAGATCAGCCCCAGGACGGCGGCGTAGGCGGCGGCCAGGGTCTTGTTGGCCGCGCCGAATTTCTTCTGGATGACCTTGAGGTGGAAGTTCACGGTATTCACCGAGATGCCCAGGATCAGGGCAATCTCCCCGGAACTCTTGCCGTCGGCCGTCCATTGCAGGATTTCCCGCTCGCGCGCGCTCAGTTCCAGCTGTTCGGCCTGGCTGCTGGGGTGCCCGAGTTCACCGAGGCGCATGGTCGCCAGTTCGATGATGCAGCGCAGGCGCAGGCGGATTTCTTCCAGTTCCACGGCGCTGATCGCCGTGCATTCACGGGCCACCGACAACACGCTCAGGGCACTGTCGGGCGTGTGGATGGGCAAGGTGGCGCCCACCCGCAAGCCCCATTCCCGGGCCTCGCCCCACAACACCGAGCCTTTGCCGAACAAGGCGTCGCTCCAGACCACCATTTCCGTGGAGCGCAGGCCGTTGAGGATCGTCGGGTCGATCGCGGCGTAGTTCTGTTGCTGGTAACGCTCCACCCAGGCTTGCGGATAAGAGCCATAGATGTCGATTTTCGGGCGGGTGAAGGGGATCGAATGCCTGACTCCGTAAGCGTAAAAATCAAACCCCAGGGACCGGACTTCCCGTTCCAGCAGCGCAAATACCTGTGCGCTCTCCTGTTGCTTGAGCATCTCCATGCGCAGGTCGTTCCACCAGTGCATGAAATCCTGTCGTTTCTCCATGGCGTTCGCCTTGATTCCTTGCACGTCAGGGAATCTAGTCCAGGGCAATACGCTGTCAATATTCATGAAATTCATAGGAAACCCCGCAACGGCCCTGATCTGGCGCTCTGCACCAGGCCACCCGGGTGCGGGGCCGGCAATTCGGGCGGTGGTAGGCGTGGAGGGGGCTCACGGCCAAGGCTGGCCTGCGGCGCTATGTCACTGTGTGGCGGGGTGCCGCAAAGGCACTGGCCAGGCCGATAAGGGCAAAAGACGTCCCCGGCAAAACCGCTGGCGAGCATGCGCATAACTCTTTTCCTTGAGTGTTCTGGCCGTCTCTGGCCAAGGGGCAGGGGGCAGCTTCAGGCAAAGCGCAGGCGGGTGATGGGTTCCACAGCGGTGGTTGGCTCGCGGGCTGCCCGGGCGCTCGGCAGCAACGGGGCGAGCAGGGCGCGATGCACGCCATCGGCGGCGGTTCTCGATTCCAGGTCGAGAAAATGCCCGCAGTCCTCGACCACCGCGAAGCGGCAATCGCGCACATGAGTCTTGCGCTGCGGGTCGTTGCCCGGTTGTTCGACATGCCCGGGGTAGTCGTTGAACGCTTTCTCGATCACACAATGGTTACGCCACATAGCACACCTCCATTTGTTGCTTTTGACGGGGCGAAAGAATCCGCGGCAGCTGAGATCCAGCTGTCGTGCGCGGAATGTTTTTATAGTCGTGTGAGCGCTTCGAACGATCGGCGCGGGTTGACAGCTGTCATCCCAAGGCCATGGCAAGCAGGCAGCGTTCGACATTCGGGCGAGCGTCGGGCGCCGTTGGCAGTGGCGTGATTTTTAGCAAGGGCGGGGGAGGGCTAACAACTACCAGATCTGGTAGGTAAAGACGCCTGGCGTTCTGCCGCCAGAGCGACTAGCGAGCGGATCGCCGGGATAAAAAAACGCCGCGTATCGTCGTGGGATACGCGGCGTTCTTCATTGCCTTGCAGCCTTAGGCTTGAACCACCGGAATCTTGGCGTTCGCGGCAGCCTCACGGAACTCGGCGATCTGGTCGAAGCTCAGGTAGCGGTACACGTCCGCTGCCATGCTGTCGATCTTGCCGGCGTATTCCATGTACTCCTCGACGGTCGGCAGGCGACCCAGGATGGACGCAACGGACGCCAGCTCGGCCGAAGCCAGGTAGACGTTCGCGCCGTCACCCAGACGGTTCGGGAAGTTACGGGTCGAAGTCGAAACCACGGTGGAGTTCGGCTCGACGCGGGCCTGGTTACCCATGCACAGCGAGCAGCCCGGCATTTCCATGCGCGCGCCAGCCTTGCCGTAGATGCCGTAGTAGCCTTCTTCGGTCAGCTGGTGAGCGTCCATCTTGGTCGGCGGCGACAGCCACAGACGGGTTGGCAGCTGGCCCTTGACCTGATCCAGCAGCTTACCGGCAGCGCGGAAGTGACCGATGTTGGTCATGCAGGAACCGATGAACACTTCGTCGATCTTCTCGCCAGCGACGCTGGAGAGCAGGCGAGCGTCGTCCGGGTCGTTCGGCGCGCAGAGCACAGGCTCCTTGACGTCGGCCAGGTCGATCTCGATGACTTCGGCGTACTCGGCGTCCTTGTCGGCTTCCAGCAGCTCAGGGTTGGCCAGCCAGGCTTCCATCGCCTGGGCGCGACGCTCCAGGGTACGGGCATCGCCGTAGCCTTCGCCGATCATCCAGCGCAGCAGGGTGATGTTCGATTGCAGGTATTCGGCGATCGACTCTTTGGACAGCTTGATGGTGCAACCGGCAGCCGAACGTTCGGCCGAGGCGTCGGACAGTTCGAAGGCTTGCTCGACGGTCAGGGTTTCCAGACCTTCGATCTCCAGGATGCGGCCGGAGAAGGCGTTCTTCTTGCCTTTCTTCTCGACGGTCAGCAGGCCTTTCTGGATCGCGTAGTAAGGGATGGCATGAACCAGGTCACGCAGGGTGACGCCAGGCTGCAGCTTGCCCTTGAAACGGACCAGGATCGATTCCGGCATGTCCAGCGGCATGACGCCAGTGGCGGCGGCGAAGGCCACCAGGCCGGAACCGGCCGGGAACGAGATGCCGATCGGGAAACGGGTGTGGGAGTCGCCACCGGTGCCGACGGTGTCCGGCAGCAGCATGCGGTTCAGCCAGCTGTGGATGATGCCGTCGCCCGGACGCAGGGACACGCCGCCACGGGTCATGATGAAGTCAGGCAGGGTGTGGTGGGTGGTGACGTCGATCGGCTTCGGATAGGCCGCGGTGTGGCAGAACGACTGCATCACCAGGTCGGTGGAGAAGCCCAGGCAAGCCAGGTCCTTCAGTTCGTCACGGGTCATCGGGCCAGTGGTGTCCTGGGAGCCGACGGTGGTCATCTTCGGTTCGCAGTAGGTGCCTGGACGCACGCCTTTCACGCCGCACGCCTTGCCGACCATTTTCTGCGCCAGGGTGAAGCCCTTGGTGCTTTCGGCCGGCGCTTCCGGCTTCTTGAACAGGTCCGAAGGTGGCAGGCCCAGTTCGGTACGGGCCTTCTCGGTCAGGCCACGGCCGATGATCAGCGGGATACGACCGCCGGCACGGACTTCGTCGAGCAGGACCGGGGTCTTCATTTCGAAGGTGGCCAGGACTTCGTCGCTGTTGTGCTTGGTGACTTTACCGGCGTGAGGATACAGGTCGATCACGTCGCCCATGTTCATCTTCGACACATCGAATTCGATCGGCAGGGCGCCAGCGTCTTCCATGGTGTTGTAGAAGATCGGTGCGATCTTGCTGCCGAAGCAGAAGCCGCCTGCGCGCTTGTTCGGCACGTAAGGAACGTCGTCGCCGAAGAACCACAGCACGGAGTTGGTCGCCGATTTACGCGACGAACCGGTACCGACCACGTCGCCGACGTAGGCGATCGGGAAGCCCTGGCCGCGCATTTCCTCGATCTGCTTCATCGGG
The DNA here is from genome assembly GCF_900115645.1 of Pseudomonas sp. NFPP07. Classification (NCBI taxonomy): domain Bacteria; kingdom Pseudomonadati; phylum Pseudomonadota; class Gammaproteobacteria; order Pseudomonadales; family Pseudomonadaceae; genus Pseudomonas; species Pseudomonas sp. NFPP07. The sequence continues at coordinate 104,370 of NZ_FOXG01000004.1, read as the reverse complement.
CCGGTCTTGCCTTGCTCGTCCGGAACGATGCCGTCACGGGCCATTTTCAGCATGGCCAGGGCGTGCAGCGGGATGTCGGGACGGGACCAGGCATCCGGGGCAGGGGACAGGTCGTCGGTGTTGGTTTCGCCCGTCACCTTGAACACGCGCAGGCTGATCTTGTCGGCCAGTACCGGGCGGTTCTTGAACCACTCGCCGTCGGCCCAGGATTGCAGTACGCCCTGGGCGTGAACGTTGCCGTTCTTGGCTTTTTCCGCGACGTCGTGGAAGGCATCGAACATCAGCAGGGTGTGCTTGAGCTGTGCGGCCGCGACCGGCGCCAGCTCGGCGTCGTCCAGCAGTTCGACCAGGGTCACGATGTTGTAGCCGCCCTGCATGGTGCCCAGCAGTTCAACGGCGCGCTTCTTGTCCAGCAGAGGGGATTTGGCTTCGCCTTTGGCCAGCGCGGAGAGGAAACCGGCCTTCACATAGGCGGCTTCGTCGACTCCTGGCGGAACGCGATTGGTGATCAGGTCAACGAGGAAGGCTTCTTCGCCAGCGGGGGGATTCTTCAGCAGCTCGACCAGGCCTGCAGTTTGTTCGGCGTTTAGCGGCTGGGGAACGATACCCAGGGCTGCACGCTCTTCGATATGTTTGCGGTAGGCTTCAAGCACAGTATTACCCTCATCAGTGGTCCCAAATGGGTGTCCGGGACGCTCATCCCGAAATTGCCGTACTCATGCGCTGCGTGACGTTATGGGTCGCTTAGCCAGAATTACCGGCAATTCCTTACAGAAGCTGCTTTCAAAGTTTTACGCCTGCAGAACGGGAGCTGATGAGGGTTGGCGCTGGGCTTTCCCCGCTGGAAAGACCCATCGCCAACACCGCTCTGAAGGAACGACTGTGCTCGTGACGCTTTGAAAACAGCTTCTAACGGACATTGGCGCCTAAAAAGGCTGGCTGATTCTACGGCAAAAAAAATTTAAAGGTAAGACAGGGTCTATTGGACTTTGGTGGCGAGCCGCGTTGCTGGGCCAACGTGTGCGAGGCAAGGCGCGGGATGCCGCCAATGGTTGTTCCCTTGGCAAATCCCGCAACGCAGCCTCGCGCACGTTGGCACGCAACCCGAAGGGACGGGGCCCGCTTGGTGCAGGGCTGCGTTGCTCGGAACTTATTTGGAACAACCAAACTGCGTTCCTCGCGCCTTGCCCTGCACCAAGCGGGCATCCGTCGCGGCCGCCACCAAAGTCCAATAGACCCTGATGCCTCGAAGTTTGAGGGGTGATCAATGTTAGACAAAGGGCTAACATGCGGGCCTGTTTCGCTTTTTTCCGCCAATTGCCTACTTATGCCCAATCAGACGATCAAGACCCCCTGCGTCGGCCTCTGCTCCACTGTCTACGGTGACCTGGTGTGCCGTGGCTGCAAGCGTTTCCACCATGAAGTGATCCACTGGAACGGCTACAACGAGGAAGAAAAGCACGCGGTGTGGCTGCGTCTCGAGCAATTGCTGGTGCAGGTGATGGCGGCCAAGCTGGAAGTCTTCGACCCCCAGCGGCTGCGCGAGCAACTGGAGCAGCGCAAGATCCGCTTCGTGCCGCACCAGTCGGAATATTGCTGGGCCTATCAGTTGATCGCTCGCGGGGCGCGGGTGATCAACCAGCTGGAAGCCTATGGGATGGTGTTGCTGCCGGAGTTTCGCGACTGGGAACTGCCGGAATTGCGCGATGCCATCGATCGGGAGTTTTTCCTCCTGTCGGAAGCCCACTACCAGCGTTATATCGCCCCGGGGTTCCTCAAGGACGCCTTTGGCGCCTGACCGCTAAAAAAAGCATCGCGAGCAATCGAGCGCCGACCGGCTGCTCCTACAAAGGTGGGTTTCTGTAGGAGCGAGCTTGCTCGCGATGGCGTTCTATCAGTCAACCCATCCCTCAATGCTTGCCGGCCAGCTCTTCCAGGTGCTCCATGATGTCCTCCGGCTTGAGCACCAGCACGTCGCTTTCCAGGGCATCGAGCACCACTTCCGCGGTGTTGCCGATCAGCGCCCCGGAAATCCCGGTGCGCGCCACGGTGCCGATGATGGTCAGCGCCGCCTGCAGCTCATGGGCGGTGTGCGGGATCAGCACGTCCGCCGGGCCTTCCTCTATATGCAGGTGGGTATCGTCGATGTCGAATTCGGCCTGGAACGCCTTGCACTGCTCGCGGTAGCGCGCCTCGATGGTTTCCTTGAGCTGGAACACCGGGTCGGACGCCGACAGCATCGGCGACGGATGGGCGCTGATCACATGCAACTGCGCCTTGGCCAGGCTGGCGATGTCGAAACCATGGTCGATGATGCTGGCATGCAGGGTGCGGTGCTCGCCGTCGGTGTTGCCGACATCGATGGCCGCCAGGATCACGCCGCCGGTCCAGGGCTTGACGGTTTTCACCAGCAGCACCGGGCTTGGGCAGTAGCGCAGCAGTTTCCAGTCGGCGGGGGTGAGCAGGGCCTTTTTCAGCGGGTTGTCGGCAAAGTGCTGCTTGATCACCAGGCCACAGCCTTCGGCCTGCTGCACGTCGATGATGGTGTTGTGCAGGCTGTCGTTCCAGGCTTGCTCGGTGGTCACGCTGTAGCCCTCGCTCAGCAGGCTGCTCTTGAGCACGCTCAACAGCGCCGAATGCTCGTGCTTCTTGTCGCACACCAGCAGGTGCAGATGGGCCTGGGTCACCCCGGCGATCAGCTTGGCGCGCTTGAGCGCGAGGCTTTCGGAATGCTCGGGCTCGATGACCACCAGGATGCTGCGGATGGCTTGCATGGTCGGGATCTCCAGAGAGGGATGAAGGCTATGTTGCACAACTATAGTTGCTGCGCGCCGCCGTGGCTGTTGACGCACATCAAGCGCCGCGGCTGGTGGTCTGTGGCGCGGCCGGTATAATCGGCGCCCTTCGCCGTGAACCCTTATGCCGTGAGCCCCATGTTATCGATCCCTGAAGTCGCCACCGTCCTGCCTTGCGCGCTCATTCCCTTGAAGGCTGCCCTGAAGGACGAACGACCATGAACCTGCCAGAAATTCATGAGTTCCTTGGCTGCCGCACGCCGGATGCCTGGGTCCGGGCGGCCCTGGCGGATCAGGAAACCCTGCTGATCGACCACAAGAACTGCGAGTTCAAGGCGGCCAGCACGGCCCTGAGCCTGATCGCCAAGTATCACTCCCATGTCGACCTGATCAACATGATGTCGCGCCTGGCCCGGGAAGAGCTGGTGCACCACGAACAGGTCATGCGCCTGATGAAGCGGCGCAAGATCGAACTGCGCCAGCTGTCGGCCGGGCGTTATGCCTCGGGCCTGCGCAAGGTGGTGCGCAGCCACGAACCGGTGAAGCTGGTGGACACCCTGGTGGTCGGCGCCTTTATCGAGGCCCGCAGCTGCGAGCGTTTCGAGGCGCTGGTGCCGCACCTGGACGAAGAGCTGGGCAAGTTCTACTTCGGCCTACTGAAAAGCGAGGCCCGGCACTTCCAGGGTTACCTGAAGCTGGCCTATCAGTACGGCGACGCCAGGGACATCGCCCAGGTGATCGAGAAGGTGCGCGCCGCCGAGCGCGAGCTGATCGAGTCGCCGGACGTGGAGTTCCGCTTCCACAGCGGCGTGCCTACTCTGTAGAACGGCCCAAGTCGGTTCAAAACTACGGGCAAATTGTAAAAAACTCTTAAAAGCATGAAACATCATTGAAAACCGGCCATCTGGGCCGGTTTTTGCTGTCTGCCCTGGTCTCAGATTTATCCGATGCCGCCTATAATGCGCGCCCCAATTGTGCGCACTCAGACTGGTATTTATGGATAACCCGGGTCTTGGCAAAGTATTGCTGGTGGAAGATGACGAGAAGCTCGCCGGGCTGATCGCGCACTTCCTGTCCCAACACGGTTTCGAGGTCCTGACGGTACATCGTGGCGATGTGGCGCTGGCGGCCTTTCTCGAGTTCAAGCCGAAAATCGTCGTCCTCGACCTGATGCTGCCGGGCCAGAGCGGCCTGCACGTGTGCCGGGAGATCCGCAATGTGGCGGACACGCCCATCGTCATTCTCACCGCCAAGGAAGACGACCTGGACCATATCCTCGGTCTTGAGTCCGGCGCCGACGACTACGTGATCAAGCCGATCAAGCCGCCGGTGCTGCTGGCCCGCCTGCGCGCCCTGCAACGGCGCCAGGTGCCGGAGCCGACGGTGCGCGGCGCGCTGGAATTCGGCAGCCTGACCCTCGACCGCAGTTGCCGGGAAGTGCGCCTGGCCGGCGAGCTGATCGAGCTGACCACCATGGAGTTCGAGCTGCTGTGGCTGCTGGCCAGTTCGGCGGGCAAGATCCTCTCCCGCGACGACATCCTCAACCGTATGCGCGGCATCGCCTTCGACGGTCTCAATCGCAGCGTCGATGTCTACATCAGCAAGCTGCGCGGCAAACTCCAGGACAACCCCCGCGAGCCGGTGTGCATCAAGACCATCTGGGGCAAGGGCTATCTGTTCAATCCGTTCGCGTGGGAGCTCTAGATGCTGCGGCTGTTTCTGCGTCTGTACATCATCCTGGCCCTGGGGCTGGCGGGGGCCATCTGGGCGGTCAACTACACCTTTTCCGAGCTGTTGCCGGACGCCAACGAAACCTACAACCGCGAGGCCATGCGCGGGCCGGGATACAGCCTGGTCAACCAACTGTCGCCGGTCACGGGAGCGGCGCGCGAGCAGCGGCTGGCCGAGCTGCAACAACACTACGGCATGCGCCTGAGGCTGTTGCAGGCGGATGAGCTGGACCTGTCCGAACGCGAACGCCAGCTGTTGGCCGAGAACAAACTGGTGGTGCGCGGCGACTTCAGCGAGTTCATCGCCAACCTCGACGGCGGCCCGCAGTTGCTGAGCATCCGCCTGCCGGAAGAACCCAAGTGGCTGTACATCTGGGCGTACGCCTTCCTCGGGGCCAGCCTGGCATTGGTCCTGTATTTCTGGGTGCGCCCGCATTGGCGCGATCTGGAACTGATTCGCCTGGCCGCCCAGCGTTTCGGCAATAACGACCTGGGCTCGCGCATCCGCTTGACGCGGCGCTCCAGCGTGCGCGACCTGGCGCAGCACTTCAACCAGATGGCCAGCCGCATCGAAGGCCTGATCGCCAATCAGCGCGAGCTGACCAACGCGGTGTCCCATGAGTTGCGCACGCCCATCGCCCGCTTGTCGTTCGAGCTCGACCAGCTCAAGCAGTCCGACCCGCAGCAGAACCGCGAGCTGATCGCCGACATGTACGCCGACCTTGGCGAGCTGGAGGAAATGGTTTCCGAACTGCTGACCTACGCCAGCCTGGAACACGGCGCCACGGTGATCAACCGCGAGACCATCCAGGCCCGCAACTGGCTCGACAGCGTGGTCGGCAGTGTCGCCCTGGAGGCGGAGGCGGCGGGGGTGCAGATGGCGATCCGGGCCTGTGAGGTCGAGTACATCAGCATCGAACCGCGGTTCATGGCGCGGGCGGTGATCAACCTGTTGCGCAATGCCATTCGTTACGCCGAACGGCGCGTCGAGGTGTCCCTGGTGCAGCTCGGGCAGGGCTATGAGGTCCAGGTCAACGACGACGGCCCGGGCGTGCCGGTGGCAGGGCGGGCGAAGATCTTCGAGCCGTTCTCCCGGCTCGACGCCAGCCGCGACCGCCGCACCGGCGGCTTCGGCCTTGGCCTGGCGCTGGTGCGGCGGGTGTCGCAGTCCCACGGCGGCCAGGTCGAGGTGACGGATTCGCAATGGGGCGGCGCGTCGTTTCGCATGACCTGGGCGCAGGTCGAATAGCCCAGGCAGCTTGCGCGCGATAACGTCAGAGCGGCCAACACCGCTTAAAAGCTGTACTCCAGGGTGGTGGCCAGTGACGTCTGCAGCCGCCGCTCGACAATCGGGCTGTCTGCCGCTTCCCGGCCCAGGTACTGCAGCGCCAGCACCGTCGATACGTTCATCTGTTCACTGACCGGCACTGTCCAGGTCAGGTCGCCGCCCCGGCTGAGAAAACCGCCCTTGGGCCGATAGGCGCCGAAGCGGGTCCTGCCGGCCTGGGCCACGCTGACGCCATACCAGGTACGCAGGTAGTCGCCGTCGCCGAACTGGCTGTTGAGACTGCCCTCGAGGCGCCCGTACCGGCCCTCATACAGCATGCTGCCGATGCTCAGTTGCAGGTGGTTGTAGGCCGAGCCGGTGTCGTGATCATCATTCTTCTTCAGCGCGTGCTGCAGCGTGGCCCCGAGCTCCACGGTGCCCAGGGTGTAGCCCAGGTGAGCGCCAAACTGCGCGCGGGACTTGATCGAGCCCATGCCAGCGAGATGGTCCGAACCCTTGTAGCCACTCTTGCGGTCCTTGCGTGCCGCGCTGGGGCCGACCCAGGTGCTGAACGCCAGGTCGCCCCATTCGTTGCCCCAGCCAAGGCCCTGTTCGGTGTTGAGAAACACCCCGTAGGGGCTGACGATTTCGCCGCCCAGGATCGGCGCGACTGTGCGTTCGTCGCTGCCGCTGTAGCGCGGCAGGCTGGCCACGCCGGCTTGAAGTTGGTATTGCCAGTCCGCGGCGTAGAGCGGGCCGCTGGATGTCAGCAGGCACAGCGAAGCCAGAGGCAGCGTAGCAAGGGATAGGCATAAGGTTTTTGGACGGATCGAGGTCTTCATCGCGGCTAGAAACTCAGCAGGGTGTGGGAGTGGTCGTTGGTTTTGGAATAGGAACTGCCCAGGCCATCGCGCGGGCGCTGGGCGACCTTGCGCGCCGGGGCGACAGGGGCCGGCTTGGCGCGGAGGGCGGTCTCGGGGGGCGTGGCGATTTCAGGCGGCGGTTCGACGCTGGGCGTCGGGGGCGGCGTGCCCTGGCAGCTGAGGCCGCCGAGCAGCACACCAATGAAGAGCGTGAAGAATCGACCGTACATGGCGCACCCGTGGGGAAATGGATGCGCTCATGCTAGGGACGCGGGCGCGGGCAATCTTTGGCAGCTTTGTCGCAAAACTGTCAAAGACTGTGAATGCCCGGCGCTTAGCGTTCCAGGTCCAGGCGCTCATGCCACTGGGCGATGGACTCCTCGGGGTAGTGGGCGAATTGCAGGTCGTGGGGATGCCAGTCGATTTCCACCCAGGGCGCCCTGGAGTCGAGCATCAGGTGGGTGTGTTCCGGTGGTATCGGCAACGGCGTGTCGATGGCCGAGGCAAAGGGATGGATCAGTTCCGGCCACTCTGGGCTGAACAGCCACAACCCGGAGCCGCAGCGGCTGCAGAAATGCCGTTCGGCGCTGCTGCGCCGGGCGCGTTTGCCGGGTTCCCTGAGCAGCGCGTGGTAGATCGAGATGTGCTGGCGGCCGCGGACTTTCAGGCTGGCGGCATCGCCGCCGAGGTTGATCGCATACCCACCGCCGCCCTGGGTCTTGCGGCAGATCGAGCAGTAGCAGCGTTGATAGGGGTAGGGGTGGGCGCTGTTCAGGCTGAAGTGGACAGCGCCGCAATGGCAGGAACCTTCGAGTTGCATGACGACCTCCGGCGATCCATGGGCTATGACCGTCAGCCTAGCCGCGTTTTTGCCAGCAGTGCGGGACCTCGCCACAGCCCGCCGCGTGCCGCCAGTGCGGCAGCACGCTGGCCGCCGGCGCGCGGTTTTGCGCGCAGTGTGGCGGGGCGGCGGGCTGAGGCCGGCCTACAGCGCCAGGTGGTAACGGACCTGGGTCGCATCGTCCGGGTCGATGGCGCGGTGGAAACCCAGGGTCGCGGCCAGTTCGCGCATGCGGTGATTGGCCGGGCAATCCAGGGAGTACATCTGCTTGAAGCCCTGGCCCTTGGCCCGGTCGACCAGATGGCGCATCAGCAAGGCGTCCAGGCCCTGGTGCTGCCATTCGTCGGCTACGGTGACGGCGAACTCGCAGGTGTCCGCGTCGGCGCCGATGGTGGCGTAGCGGCTGATGCCGATTTCCCGCAGCGAGCCGTTGTCGTGGACCAGGGCCACGTAAGCCACGCGCTGGCTGCCATCGACGTCCATCAACTGGCTGAGCAGGGCCTCGCCGACTTCCTTCACTTCACCCAGGAAGCGGTGGTGCCGGGTGGTCGGCGAGAGGTTCTCGATAAAGGCCTTTTCCCGCTCGCGGTCTTCGGCGCGCAACGGGCGGATCAGCACCGGGCTGCCGTCGTTGAGGGCGTCTATCCAGTGTTCGCCTTTGTACTGGGCGAAGGCGGCCAGGGCAGGCGTGTGGAGGGCGGTGCTGGTCATGGGCAAGTCTCCGTGAAGGTGCAGAGGATTGCCTGAACATTCACACCTGTCAGGCGCCGGGCCCTTGATTCAGGTCAACGGGCGGCGGTGTCGCAGAGGGTTTTGCGCCAGGGGGTAGATTGGCCCCGAGCGATCAGGCCTCGGGCATCAGGGTGGCGATCAGCGCCCGCACGGTGCCGGGCAGGGCCTCCAGCTCACGGACTATGATGCTGCGCTCGCGCACCGCCCAGGCCTCGTCGAGTTTCACCGTCACCAGCTGCATGGTGTGGCTGTGCCGGATCGCGGCCGATTCGGGAATGATGCCGATGCCGACGCCGGCCTCGACCATGCGGCAGATCGCTTCGAAGCTCGACACCTGGATCCGCAGCGACAACTGCTTGCCGGTGCGCTCCACGTGTTCGCGCAAAAAACTCAGCAAGGTGCTGCCTTCGTGCAGGCCGATGTGCTGGTAGGCCAGGGTCTGCTCCAGGGGCACCGCCGGCTGCGTCGCCAGCGGGTGGTCGACCGGCAGGATCAGCACCAGGTGGTCGGTACTGAAATGCAGGACCTGCAGGCCGCTGGCCTCCACCGGGCCGGCGATGATGCCCATGTCGGCGGTGCCGTCGAGCACGCCACGCACGATGTCGCGGGACAGGCGCTCCTGCAGGTCCACCGTGACCCCCGGGCGTTTCGACAGAAAGCCGGCGAGGATTTCCGGGAGGAATTCGGTCACCGCCGTGGTGTTGGCGAAGATGCGCATATGCCCGGTGGAATCGCCGCCGTACTGGGTGAACTCGCTTTTCAGGTAGTCCACCTGGCGCATGATCAGCCGCGCATGCTGCAACAGCCGCTCACCGGCCGGGGTGACTTCGACACCGCGGCTGTCGCGGTACAGCAGGCGGGTCTCGAGCTGGCTTTCCAGGGCCTTGATCCGCGCGCTGGCCGCCGCCGGCGAGAGAAAGGCGCGCTTGGCGCCCTGGGTCAGGCTCGGCGATTCGGCGATATGGATAAACAGGCGCAGGTCGGCCAGGTCGAAATGCATGGGCGGGCTCCTGGAGTGAAGAGGGGGCAAAGCGGCGTTCAGCATAACCGAACGCCGGTTTATTGAAATGCAAATTCTCAGAACGCACAGCGGCTTGCATGATCGGGCGCACTACCACTGCAACACAGGACCCGACCCGATGAGCGTGACCGACCCCAACGCCTGGACTGGCCGTAGCCAGCAAGCCCGAGACCTGCTCAGCGACAACCTGCTCAAGCGCATCGCCGCGACCTTTGGCGAACCCGTGCCGGCCCCTGGCGAGGCCTTGCCGCCGCTGTGGCAATGGTGCTTTTTCCAGGAACCCCTGACCGAAAGCGCCCTGGGCGGTGACGGCCATCCGGCCCGTGGCGGCTTCCTGCCGCCGGCGGCCAATCGCAACCGCATGTGGGCCGGTGGCCGGCTGGAGTTCTTCGAGCCGCTGCGCGCCGGGTTCGAGGCGCAATGCGTGTCGACCATCAGCCAGGTCGAGGAAAAGACCGGGCGCACCGGCGCGCTGCTGTTCGTCACGGTGTGCCATGAGTATTCCCAGGACGGTCGCCTGGCGATTCGCGAGGAACAGGACATCGTCTACCGCGAACCGACCCCGCCCAAGCAGGCCAGCGGCGAGCCGCTGATCCAGGGCGACTGGCGCGAACCCGTCGAGCCCAGCCCGACCCTGCTGTTTCGCTACAGCGCCGTGACCTTCAACGGCCATCGCATCCACTACGACTTTCCCTACGTCACCGCGACCGAAGGTTATCCGGGGCTGGTGGTGCACGGCCCATTGATCGCCACCCTCAGCCTGCGCGCTTTCTGCCGCGCCCACCCCGGAGCCCGGCTGCGGCGTTTCTCTTATCGCGGCCTGCGGCCCTTGATCGCGCCGCAGCCGTTCGAGGTCGGCGGGCGCATCGTCCGCCCCGGCGTCGCCGAGCTCTGGGCCGGCAACGACGCCGGCCTGGCCCAGCGCGGCGAAGTGCTGTTCGACGCCATCCCGGAATGACCCCATCCCAGCACAATAACCACAGGCGGAGAGCCGTTCGATGAACCCCAACAGCAACGAAGAATTGAATGCCATCCGTGAAGGCGTGCGTGCCCTGTGCGCCGAATTCGATGCCGCCTACTGGCGCAAGATCGATGAAGAAAAAGGTTTCCCGGAACGCTTCGTCAAGGCCCTGACCGACGCCGGCTGGCTGGCGGCGATGATCCCGGCCGAATACGGCGGCTCGGGCCTGGGCCTGGCCGAAGCCTCGGTGATCCTGGAAGAGGTGAACCGCTGCGGCGGCAACTCCGGCACCGTGCACGGGCAGATGTACAACATGTTCACCCTGCTGCGGCACGGCAGCGAAGCGCAGAAGCGCTTCTACCTGCCCAAGCTCGCCAGCGGCGAACTGCGCCTGCAATCGATGGGCGTCACCGAGCCCACCACCGGCACCGACACCACCAAGATCAAGACCACCGCGATCAAGCGTGGCGACAAGTACGTGATCAACGGGCAGAAGGTGTGGATCTCGCGGATCCAGCATTCCGACCTGATGATCCTGCTGGCGCGCACCACGCCGCTGGCCGAGGTCAAGAAGAAGTCCGAAGGCATGTCGATCTTCCTGGTCGACCTGCGCGAGGCCATCGGCCACGGCCTGACCGTGCAGCCGATCGCCAACATGGTCAACCACGAGACCAACGAGCTGTTCTTCGACAACCTGGAAATCCCCGCCGACAGCCTGATCGGCGAGGAGGGCAAGGGCTTCAAGTACATCCTCGACGGCCTTAACGCCGAGCGCACGCTGATTGCCGCCGAGTGCATCGGCGACGGCCGCTGGTTTATCGAAAAGGCCAGCCAGTACGCCCGCGACCGCGTGGTGTTCGGCCGGCCCATCGGGCAGAACCAGGGCGTGCAGTTCCCCATCGCCGAAGCCCATGTCGAGATCGAGGCCGCCGACCTGATGCGCTGGCGCGCCTGCGAGGAGTACGACAGCGGCGGCAACGCCGGGGCCAGCGCCAATATGGCCAAGTACCTGGCGGCCAAGGCCTCGTGGGAGGCGGCCAACGCCTGCCTGCAGACCCACGGCGGTTTCGGCTTCGCCTGTGAATACGACGTCGAGCGCAAGTTCCGCGAGACCCGCCTGTACCAGGTGGCGCCGATCTCCACCAACCTGATCCTGTCCTATGTGGCCGAGCATCTGCTCGAACTGCCGCGCAGCTTCTGAGGAACCGAGCATGAGCCATACCCAAGCCTTGGCCGGGTTCCTTGCCGGCCTGAGTTACCCGCAGTTGCCCGACAGCGTGCTGGCGCGCACCGAAGAGCTGTTCCTCGACTGGCTCGGCTCGGCCCTGGCCAGCCAGGGTGCGCATCCGATCCCGTTGTTCGAGCGTTACGCCCAGCAGATGGGCCCGGCCGATGGTCCGGCGCGGATCCTGGTCAACGGCCGCGGCAGCTCGGCCTATTTCGCCGCCCTGGTGAACGCCGCGTCTTCCCACCTGGTGGAGCAGGACGACCTGCACAACAGCTCGGTATTGCACCCGGCCACCGTGGTGTTCCCGGCCGCGTTGGCGGCGGCCCAGGACCTCGGCAAGTCCGGCCAGGAGCTGCTGCTGGCGGCGGTGGCCGGCTACGAGGCGGGGATCCGCATTGGCGAGTTCATGGGCCGTTCCCATTACCGGATCTTCCACACCACGGCCACCGTCGGCACCCTCGCCGCCGCCGTGGCGGTGGGCAAGCTGATGGACTTCGACCAGACGCAGTTCATCAACCTGCTGGGCAGCGCCGGGACCCAGGCCGCCGGGCTCTGGGAGTTTTTGCGCGACGCCGCGGACTCCAAGCAGCTGCACACGGCCAAGGCCGCGGCCGACGGGCTGCTCGCCGCCTACCTGACCCGCGACGGGCTGAGCGGCGCGCGCAATATTCTCGAAGGCGAGCAGGGCATGGCCGCGGGCATGTCCTGGGATGCCGAGCCGACGCGCCTGTCCGACCGTCTGGGCAGTCGCTGGGCCTTGCTGGAAACCTCGTTCAAGTTCCACGCCTCCTGCCGCCACACCCATCCGGCCGCCGATGCCTTGCTGGCGCTGATGCAGCGCGAAGGCCTCAGCCATGAGCGGATCGTCAGCGTGGAAACCCGCGTGCACCAGGGCGCCATCGATGTGCTGGGGCGGGTGAAGGTGCCGCAGACCGTGCACCAGGCCAAGTTCTCCATGGGCACCGTGCTCGGCCTGATCGCCGTGCATGGCAAGGCCGGGCTGCCGGAGTTCCAGGAGCTGGCGCTGAACGACCCGGCGGTGGCAGCGTTTCGCGACAAGGTGTCGATGGCCCTCGACCCCGAGGTGGATCGCGCCTATCCGCAGCGTTGGCTGGGCCGTGTAGTGGTCGGCATCGACGATGGCCGCACCCTGCACGGTGCCATCGACGAGCCCAAGGGCGATCCGGGCAACGGCCTGTCGCGGGCCGAGCTGGCGGACAAGTTCCAGCGCCTGCTGCGCTTCTCCGGCGCCCGCACCCCGGAGCAGGGCGCGGCCCTGATCCGCCAGGTGTGGAGCCTGCGCGACACCGCGCGACTGAACGAATTGCTCTGAACCCGCCCCGAGGACGCCTTATGACACCCAATACCGCACAACCCCGACCGCTGGACGGCATCACCGTGGTCAGCCTGGAACACGCCATCGCCGCGCCGTTCTGCACCCGCCAACTGGCCGACCTGGGCGCCCGGGTGATCAAGGTCGAGCGCCCCGGCAGCGGCGATTTTGCCCGTGGCTACGACGAGCGCGTGCGCGGCCTGGCCTCGCATTTCGTCTGGACCAACCGCTCCAAGGAAAGCCTGACCCTGGACCTCAAGCAGGACGCCGCCGGCGACATTCTTGAACGCCTGCTGGCCCAGGCCGATGTGCTGGTGCAGAACCTTGCGCCGGGCGCGGCGGCGCGCATGGGCCTGTCGTTCGAGGCGCTGCACCAGCGTTTTCCGCGGCTGATCGTCTGTGACATTTCCGGTTATGGCGAGGGCGGCCCCTATGAGAAGAAAAAGGCCTACGACCTGCTGATCCAGAGCGAGGGCGGGTTCCTGTCGGTGACCGGCGGCCCGGGTGACGATCAACTGGCCAAGGCCGGCTGCTCGATCGCCGACATCGCCGCCGGCATGTACGCCTACAGCGGCATCCTCTCGGCGCTGTTGCTGCGTGGCAGGACCGGGCAGGGCAGCCGCATCGACGTGAGCATGCTGGAAAGCCTGGTGGAGTGGATGGGCTACCCGATGTACTACGCCTTCGACGGCGCGCCGCCACCGCCCCGGGCCGGCGCGGCGCACTCGACCATCTACCCCTACGGGCCGTTCCCGGCGGGGGATGGCGGCACGGTGATGCTCGGCCTGCAGAACGAGCGCGAGTGGGCGGCGTTCTGCGACAAGGTGCTGCTGATGCCCGAGCTTGCCGGCGACGAACGCTTCTCGGCCAACTTCAAGCGCTCGGCCAATCGCCAGGCGCTGCGCCAGATCATCGTCGACAGCTTCGCCCGGCTGACGGTGGAGGCGGTGATCGAGCGGCTGGAGCAGGCGCAGATCGCCAGCGCCCGGGTCAACGACATGCAGGGCGTGTGGCAGCACCCGCAGCTCAAGGCCCGCGACGGCTGGCGCGAGGTCGACAGCCCGGCCGGCAAGCTGCCGTCGCTGCTGCCGCCGGCGCGCAACGCCGCGTTCGAGCCGCGCATGGACGGCGTCCCCGGGCTGGGCCAGCACAGCGGCGCGATCCTCGCCGAACTGGGGCTGTCCAGCGATGCCATCGAGCAGTTGCGAAGCAATGGCGTGATCTGAAACCGACCTGCCGGCTTGCATGGCCCCCCTGTAGGAGCGAGCTCGCTCGCGATAAACCCTCAAGACTGCCGCGGTTTTCAAGGGCCTCATCGCGAGCAAGCTCGCTCCTACAAGGGAGGGGGAGACAGCACGGTCCACGGACCCCACATCACATACAAGGAATTCAACATGCCCAACCCAATTGTCCGCTCCGCCTTGTTCGTCCCGGGCAGCCGTCCCGAGCGTTTCGGCAAGGCCCTGGCCAGCGGCGCCGACGCGGTGATCGTCGATTTCGAGGACGCCGTGGAAGAGCCGCTCAAGCGCCAGGCCCGGGACAACCTCGGCCAGTTCCTCAACAGCCAGCCCCAGGCGCGGCTGTGGGTGCGGGTCAATGCCCCGGAACATGCCGAACATGCCGCCGACCTGGCGTTCTGCAAAGCCCAGGCCGGGGTGGTCGGCATCCTGCTGCCCAAGGTCGAAAGCGCCGCCCAGGTGGCGACCGTGGCGGCCACCGGCAAGCAGATCTGGCCGATCATCGAAAGCGCGCGCGGGCTCTTGGCTTTGGCGGAAATCGCCCGGGCTCCTGCGGTGCAGCGCCTGTCCTTCGGCGGCCTGGACCTGGCGCTGGACCTCAACCTGTACAGCGGTTCGGCGGCGGCGCAGTTCGCCCTGGACCAGGCGCGGCTGGCGCTGATCCTGCATTCGCGCGCCGCCGGCCTGGTGCCGCCGCTGGATGGCGTGCACCCGGCGATCGACGATCCGGAGGGTTTGCGCCAGTCCATTCGCCACGCCTATGAAATGGGTTTTGCCGGCGCCTTGTGCATCCACCCGAAACAGGTGCCGGTGATCCACCAGGCCCTGGCCCCCAGCGCCGAAGACCTGGCCTGGGCGCAACGGGTGGTGGACGCCGGCAGCCACGGCGCCGGCGCCTACCAGATCGACGGCCAGATGGTCGACGCGCCAGTGCTGCTGCGGGCCCAGCGCTTGTTGGCGCTGAGTTCCTGAATACTGCAATCGCGCGGGAGCGCGTTACCAACTGCCATAGGGAATGCCGTATCGCTCTATGTAGCGTTTGGAGTTTTCGGACAGGGGGTAATAGTGGCCGTTGGATTTGCCCAGGTGTGGGCCCAGTGGCTCGATTTCACCCTGGGCGCGGGCGACTTTGACCGGGTGATGGCATTCGTCCCTGACCCAGACTTGGACGATGCCGCCAGGAGCGAGGCCCAGATAGACCGATGCCATGTAGCGGGCAGTCTGGTGCGGAGTTTCCGGGCAGCGTCGATTCGTTGAGGTAGTCATGATTTTCCGGGCTTCTTCCGGGATAGCTATCCATGCTCGATAAGTTTGGGGTTCCACAACTGATTGCCAGCGCACATAAATACGCTTAGGCAGGTCGGCCCCCACCACTGACCATCCACTGGCTCCAACTTTATCCCCCCAGCCTCTGGCCCATTCTTTGTCATAACCGAGGTCGCCACCTGCAGCGGAGCCTTTACCCGTGCGAAGGAATAGCTTGCCGTTGATGTCTTCAACGGCGCTGTCTTCGACCCAGACCTCCATGTAGAACGGCTCGATAAAGCCAAGCTGCCACCAAGGGGCTTTTGGGTCGTTTTTTCCAGAAAGCGGATCAGCGTGACAGCCACTTAACAGCAGTGTGCCCAGCAGGGCGATGAATACTCTCATTACCAAAGCGTCCAGTCAGGTACGTGAGGATGTTGCACACGCACGGCATCCACCGTGGGAGCGTTGATATAGACGACTTTAAGGCTGCCGCCATGCTGTTTGCCCAGCGGGTGGTTCCAGTGGGCCGAAAGATGGATATAGCGCAGTTTGAGCATCGTATCTTCAGCAGGCGTCGTACTGTAGTCGCCGGCGACAAACCTGTCACAAAGAGCTTGAAGCTCTTGCGGGATGGCGTAGTCCGGATCCTGTTCGTCAATCCCCTTAAAGCGCACGCCATTCTCCTTCGCCAATTCATACATGACCCGCAGATACACCCTCGACAGTTTGTTGCTCATTGGCCTCTTGAGCTGCAGGCCGGCATACACCCGTTTTCTTCGTGGTCCGAGGCGGTCCTGTGGCTCCTGGGGCATCAACAGCGGCTCTGGTGTGACGATTTCCAGCCATTGCGCAGGCCAACCCTTGGCGAGCCAGCGTGTTCTTGCCTGGATCGCATCCCGGTAAATCGAGGTACGGGTCACGTCGGTATTGATAGGCACCTCCAGTGCTTGCATAGGGCTGATCAGCACACACTCTTGCACCTCATCCAGATAGCCGCCGCCGATATCCGAATGCGCGCCGGGCAGGGCAATCTCGAGGTGGTCGGGCTTGACCCGGCTCAGGGCGAAGTTGGCCCGGTACTCGTCGCGGGCGACCAGTTGCACTACCGAGCGAAAGTAGCGGGGGTCGAGGTGGAGCTTGATACCGGGAGCAATGGCGCTGCGCACATTGCCCAGGTTGCTCAATCCGGCAACCGACGGCACGGTATCGAACAGGCCGATAAACCCCATATCGACATCGTGGCCGTACTGCCGGTTGAAGTTGGGACTGAGGGCCTCGCAATGGCTATGCAAAATCAGTTGCAGCGGTCCGAGCCAGCGCACCACTTCATTGGCGAAATGCCGGGCTGCTGCCGCGCCTCGGCTAAAGCCAAAGGCATCGAAGGTCAGTGAAGTGATTTCACTTTCGAGATTCTCTTTATGGGTTTCACGTATAAGTTCCTCAATTTCACGAAATGCCCTTTGTACACACCCCAAGACACCTCTTTCTCCACGTCCGGTTCCTGAGGTGATCACACTGTCTTTCTCGCGTGTCTTTGTGCCGATGCCCTCGATATAAATTGAGCGAAAGGCTTGCTTGTGCAGACCTTCGCTTTCAGCTTTTCGAGGGAAGTAGTACAGCTCTCTCAACAGCTTTATGTTGCTCACCCCATTCCCGTAACTACTCTGCGGATCACTCATATACGGCTTGCAACTGGCATCGATGTCTTTGGGCTCGATGGCATGCTGGGCCCCGCAAATCTCGCCCATCGCCGAGTTGCCGGCATTGTTGCCGGTACCATCGAAGAACACGCCGATGCGCAGCGCCACCTGAATCTTTTCAGGCGGTGGCGCAGGCTCTTTGGTGTATTTCTCATACTGCGCCCAGAGCTGTTCGCCGTAGCTGGGTTGTTCGGTCTCTGCGGCTCGTTCAGCGGGGCTTTGGTTGGGATTGGCGGGCCGTAGAAGGTTGGGCATTGGCCCGGGTCCGTTGCTGGCCATGGCGGGTCCTGGTTCAAGCGAAAGGGTCGCTGAAAACCGTACCGGGAATGGCGGGGCAGGGATTTAGGAGGAATCTGCAACAGGCTCGGTTGCGGCTGATTCCATCGTAGGGGGATGGAACTTCAGGCGCCTATCGCCGGTAGCGCGCGGCGTTCGGCCCAGGCGAACGCAGGTATCAAAAATTCAAAATTCTCAATACGCGTGCCCTTAGGCACTCTGCGATCAACCACAACAATAAGAAGGTGAAGTCCATGTTCAAGCTCTCCCGGGCGTTGTTCTGTGCCGCCGCATTGCTGGGCGCCGGTCTTGCGCAGGCCGCCGACCCTATCGTGATCAAGTTCGCCCACGTGGTGGCGGAAAACACCCCCAAAGGCCAGGGCGCCCTGCTGTTCAAGAAGCTCGCCGAGGAGCGCCTGCCGGGCCGGGTCAAGGTCGAGGTGTATCCGAACTCCTCGCTGTTCGGCGACGGCAAGGAAATGGAGGCGCTGCTGCTGGGCGACGTGCAGTTGCTCGCGCCGTCCCTGGCCAAGTTCGAGCAGTACACCAAGAAGGTGCAGATCTACGACCTGCCATTCCTGTTCGACAACCTCGCCGCCGTCGACCGCTTCCAGCAGGCCGAGGGCAAGCAGCTGCTGACCGCCATGCAGGACAAAGGCATCCTCGGCCTGGCCTATTGGCACAACGGCCTCAAGCAGCTGTCGGCCAACAAGAAACTGGTGGAACCCAAGGACGCCCGCGGCCTGAAGTTCCGCGTGCAGGCTTCCAGCGTGCTCGAGGAACAGTTCAAGGCGGTGCGCGCCAACCCGCGCAAGATGAGCTTCGCCGAGGTCTACCAGGGCCTGCAGACCGGCGTGGTCAATGGCACCGAGAACACCTGGTCGAACTATGAAAGCCAGAAGGTCCACGAGGTGCAGAAGTACTTCACCGAGACCGACCACGGCCTGATCGACTACATGGTGATCACCAACGCCAGGTTCTGGAGCGGCCTGCCGGCGGATGTGCGCGGCGAGCTGGAAAAAATCATGGCCGAGGTCTCGGTGGAAGTGAACAAGCAGGCCGAAGCCCTGAACCAGACGTCCCGGCAGAAGATCATCGACGCCAAGACCAGCGAAATCGTCGCCCTGACTCCCGAGCAGCGTAACGAGTGGCGCGAAGCCATGCGCCCGGTGTGGAAGAAGTTCGAGGGCGATATCGGCGCCGACCTGATCCAGGCCGCCGAAGCCGCCAACCAGGCGCCATAACCACCTGCATCCCGGCCGCTGCGCTCGCAGCGGCCCATCGGCAGCCGCTATCGGGCTGCACTCCACTGGCACTTTCGCGGAGAACCTCAATGCACAGGCTGAGGCGGTTCTGGGAACATTTTGAAGAGGCGTTCATCGCCTTCCTGCTGGCGGCCATGACGCTGGTGACTTTTGTCTACGTGGTGCTCAACAACCTGTACCCGCTGTTCTACGCCATCGGCGATGCCTGGGAAGGGGGCAGCGCGCTGTTCCTGGGGATCGGCGACTTCCTCATGGAGCTGGCCCAGGAAATGGTCTGGAGCGTGGCGCTGACCAAGATGCTGTTTGGCTGGCTGATCTTCTTCGGCATTTCCTACGGCGTGCGCACCGCCGGGCACCTGGGGGTGGACGCGCTGGTCAAGCTGGCCTCGCGCCCGGCCCAGCGCCTGCTGGCGGTGATCGCCTGCCTGTGCTGCATGGTCTACGCCGGGCTGTTCATGGTCGCCAGCTTCAAGTGGCTGATGGCGCTGATCCAGGCCGGCATCGAAGCCGAGGACCTGGACCAGTTCGGCATCCACCTGTCGCACATCGCGATGATCGTGCCCTTCGGTTTTGCCCTGGTGCTGATCCGCTACCTGGAAATCATGTGGCGCATCCTCATGCGCGGGCAGATCAACCTGGGCCTGGCCGATGAGGCGGCCGAGGCCAGCAAGCTTGCCAGTCACCATGAGGATCAGCACTGATGGCCATTCTCTGCCTGTTTCTGATGCTGTTCGTGTTCATGTTCCTCGGCGTGCCGATCGCCATTTCCCTGGGGCTGGCCGGCGCCACGTCGATCCTGCTGTTCAGCCCGGACTCCCTGAGCTCCCTGGCGATCAAGCTGTTCGAAACCTCCGAGGCCTATACCTTGCTGGCGATCCCGTTCTTCCTGCTGTCCGGGGCCTTCATGACCACCGGCGGGGTGGCGCAACGCCTGATCGATTTCGCCAACGCCTGCGTCGGCCACATCCGTGGCGGCCTGGCGATTGCCGCGGTGCTGGCGTGCATGCTGTTCGCCGCGCTGTCCGGTTCGTCGCCGGCGACCGTGGCGGCGGTGGGTTCGATCGCCGTGGCCGGCATGGTGCGTTCCGGTTACCCACGGGAGTTCGGCGCCGGGATCATCTGCAACGCCGGGACCCTGGGCATCCTGATCCCGCCGTCGATCGTGATGGTGGTGTATTCGGCGGCCACCGAAACCTCGGTCGGCAAGCTGTTTATGGCGGGCGTGGTGCCGGGGCTGCTGCTGGGCGTGATCCTGATGGTGGTGATCTACATCGTCGCGCGGATCAAGAAGCTGCCGGCGCAACCGCGGGTGTCCTTCCGCCAATGGCTGAGCACCGCGCGCCGGGCCTTCTGGGGCCTGCTGTTGCTGGTGATCATCCTCGGCGGCATCTACAGCGGCCTGTTCACCCCGACCGAAGCGGCGGCGGTGGCGGCGGTGTATTCGGCCTTCGTCGCGCTGTTCGTCTACAAGGACATGCGCCTGCGCGACTGCCCGAAAGTGCTGGTGGAGTCGGGGCGGCTGTCGATCATGCTGATGTTCATCATCGCCAACGCCATGCTCTTCGCCCATGTACTGACCACCGAGCAAATCCCGCAGCAGATCACCACCTTCGTCATGGACGCCGGGCTGTCGCCCATCGGCTTCCTGCTGATGGTCAACGTGGTGTTGCTGGTGGCGGGCAGCTTCATGGAGCCTTCGGCCATCGTGCTGATCCTGGCGCCGATCTTCTTCCCGATCGCCATGAAGCTGGGCATCGATCCGATCCACCTGGGGATCGTCATGGTGGTCAACATGGAGATCGGACTGGTGCATCCGCCGGTGGGCCTGAACCTGTTCGTCACCTCGGCGGTGACCGGCCTGACACTCGGCCAGACCATCCGCGCGGCCTTGCCGTGGTTGATGATCCTGCTGGCGTTCCTGATCCTGGTGACCTACGTGCCGTTCATTTCCCTGGCGTTGCCGAACTGGCTGGGGATGAACTGACGCACCACCCTTACGGGTAGGTGTAGGAGCGAGCTTGCACAGTCCTTGTAGGAGCCAGCTTGCTGGCGATGAGGCCCTCGAACACTGCGGCGTTCTTGAGGCTTTATCGCGAGCAAGCTCGCTCCTACAGGGCGCTGGACGCTGGCGCAGCATCGCGGCAGCATGGACGCCTTCATTTTGGGGGCTTGGATATGCGACGTCTGCCTTCCCTGGCGGCATTACGGACTTTCGAGTGCGCGGCGCGGCATGCGCATTTTGGTCGGGCGGCGGCCGAGCTGTGTGTCACCGACAGCGCGGTGAGCCATCAGATCCGCCAGCTCGAAGAGCAACTCGGGGTGTCGTTGTTCGTCCGCGAGGGCCGGCAGATCCGCCCGACCCCGGCGGCCGGGCGGCTGATGCAGAGCCTGCAGCAGGCTTTCGAGCTGATCGGCGAAGCCTGCGATGAGCTGCGCGATCCGTCTTCCCTGGCGGTGCTGCGCCTGGCGGTGACCGCCGAGCTGGCGCAGAAATGGCTGATGAGCCGGCTGGCGGACTTTTCCGCGCGTTACCCGCATATCACCCTGCATCTCTATGAACAGCCGATCGACGCCAGCGTGCCGGGTGAAGACATCGACCTGGCGATCACCTATGGCAGCGGCCCGCAGGACAGCAGCGCCTACTTCGTGCGGCCGTTGCCGAGCCTGCAGTTCTTCCCTGTGTGCAGCCCCGGGCTGTTCAACCAGGGCACCCTGAAAAGCCCGCGGGACCTGGCCCGCCATTGCCTGTTGCACGACGATCAGGACGGCAAGACCTGGACCGCCTGGCTGAGCAGCCACGCCGGCGATTTGCGCCCGGCGCGCCAGTTGTATCTCGCCCACGCCGGGCTGGCGCTGGAAGCGGCGGCGCAAGGGCAGGGCGTGGCCATGGGCGACAATCTCACGGCCCAGGAAGACTTGCTCAATGGCCGTCTGGTCCGGCCCTTCAACGCCGTCAGCATGACCGCCCTGGGACAGTACGCCCTGGTGTGCGAGCGGGTGCGCCTGGAGCGCCCGGCGCTGATGCAGTTGCTGGACTGGTTCAGCGATCAGTTGAGCGATTGATGAGTTGAATTCAACTGTCGTGCAATATTCATCGTTGGTGCCTTGACCCGGCGCGGCGCTAGTTTGATGGCCATTCCCCAGCACCGACGAGGTTTGCCCCATGGCCCGATTGCTCGACACCACTCCTAAACACGATGGTTTCCGCCTGCCCGGCGAATTCGAAGCCAAGGCCGGTTGCTGGCTCGGCTGGCCGGAGCGCACCGACGTCTGGCGCAATGGCGCCAAGCCGGCGCAGAAGGTCTGGGTGCGGATCGTTACCGCGATTGCTCAGAGCGAACCGGTCACCGTCTGTGCTTCCGCCGCCCAGTTCGCCAATGCCCGCCGGCTGTTGCCGCCGCAGGTGCGGGTGGTGGAAATGACCTGCAACGACACTTGGTTCCGCGACAGCGGGCCGTGCTTCGTGGTCAACGAGCAGAGCGGCGAAGTGCGCGGCGTCGACTTCGAGTTCAACGCCTATGGCGGCCTCGACGGCGGCCTGTATTACCCCTGGGACAAGGACGACCAGATCGCCGCCAAGATCCTCGAAATCGAAAACCTCGACCGCTACCGCGCGCCACTGATCGCCGAACTGGGCGGCATCCAGAGCGATGGCCAGGGCAGTCTCCTCACCACCGAGCAGTGCCTGCTCAACCGTAATCGCAACCAGCACCTGGGCAAGGCCGAGGTCACTCGGCGCCTCACCGACTACCTGGGCGCGGAGCAGGTGATCTGGCTGCCGCGCGGCTGCAAGTTCGACGAGACCGACGGCCATGTCGACGATCTGGCGTGCTTCGTGCGCCCCGGCGAAGTGGTGCTGCAATGGACCGACAACCGCGACGACCCGCAGTGGGAAATCTACCAGGAGGCCTACGACATCCTGCGCAGCACCCGCGACAGCCGTGGCCGCGAGCTGGTGGTGCACAAGCTGCCGCAGCCGGACGTGCTGGAATGGACCGCCGCCGAAGCCGAAGGCCTGGACCAGCTGGACAGCACCCATGCGCGCCAGGCCGGCACGCGGATCTGTGCCTCGTACATCAACTACTACGCCGGCAACAGCGCGATCGTGGTGCCGCTGTTCGGCGACCGTAACGACAAAACAGCGTTGGCCACCCTGGCCGAACTCTTTCCCCGGCACCGCATCGTCGGCATCGACAATTCACGGGAAATCCTCCTCGGCGGCGGCAACGTCGCCTGCATCACCATGCCGCAATACGCGGCTCCCCGGCGCACCGGCGAAGAGGGCTGAACATGAACCTGCACAGGCTGGGCGGCGCGTTGCTGCTGGTGCTGGCGCCGTTGTGCGCCCAGGCGGCCGACGAGGCCGAACCCACGGTCAATCTGTATATCTGGGGCGAGTACCTGGCCCCGGACACCCTGGACAACTTCGAGCGCCAGACCGGCATCCGCGTGGTGGTCGATCACTTCGATTCCCTGGAAACCGTGGAGACCAAGCTGCTGACCGGGCGCAGCGGCTACGACCTGGTGCTGACCGCCGGCCAGCACCTGTCCCGGGCCATCGCCAGCGGCGCGCTTCAGCCCCTGGACAAGTAGCGCCTGCCGCACCTGGCCGGGGTCGGCGAGGAGTTCCGCCAGCATATGGCGGTGTTCGACCCGGGCAACCGTTATGCCGGGATCTATGCCTGGGGCACCACCGGTGTCGGTTATCAGGAGCAGGCGGTCAGCCAGCGCCTGGCGCAGGCGCCGCGGGACAGCTGGGCGATGCTGTTCGATCCGGCGGTGGTGGCGAAATTCGCCGACTGCGGGGTCAGCCTGCTCAACGATCCCAACGAGGTGTTCGCCGCGGTAATGAAGTACCTGGGCCTGGACATCAACCGGCAGAACCTCGACGACTTGAAACTCGCCGAGCAGCAACTGGCGAAGATCCGGCCCTATATCCGCTACTTCGACAACGACCTGAACATCAGCGACCTGGCCAACGGCAACACCTGCGTGGCCATGTCGTGGAACGGCAACGTGGCGATCGCCGCCGGGCAGGCCGAGGCGGCGCATAAGCCCTTCACCTTGCGCTATCGCATCCCCAGGGAGGGCACGCTGATCTGGTTCGACGCCATGGTCATTCCCAGGGATGCACCGCACCCGGAGGCCGGGCTGGCGTTGATGGATTACCTGATGACCCCGCAGGTGATCGCGCCGATCACCGACACCATCCATTACGCCAACGCCATCAACGCCGCGGATGCCCTGGTCGATCCGGCGATCCGCAACGACCCCGGCACCTATCCGCCCCCCGAGGTGCGGGCCTCGTTGTACAGCAAGAACGACAACGGCAAGGCCTTCAACCGCGCGTTGATCCGCGCCTTCAGCCGCCTCAAGTCGGGGCTGTGAGCGCGCGCCAGGCGGCGTAGGCTTGCGCCAGGCAGCGGGCGCAGGGCCGATAACCGGCGCTGCGGGCGCTGGCCTCGTCGGCAAAGAACACCCGCTGGCGGACATACCCGCCGCGGGCGATGGCGCGCAGGGCGGCCGGGCAGTCCAGCCGCCCGTAGATCCGGCTGCCACGGTGGCCGCCGAGGGTGCCCGGTTGTTCGCTGAGAAAGGTGTTGCCCTGGGCATCGAGCAACCGCCAGCTTTTTTCGGCGTTCATCCGTCCCTCCTGCATCCGTCCCTCCTGTAGCCGCTGCCGAGCCTGCGAGGCTGCGATCGACCGCGTAGCGGTCGCCAGACCCGCGCCAACTGCATCGCCAGGTTTACGGGGCTGCGCCCCGATCGCAGCCTCGCGGGCTCGGCAGCGGCTACAAGTGTTGGCATCCGCTGTGCCTGCAATGAACACACCCGTCAGCGCGCCGGCACCCGCCACAGGTACCAGGCCGCCACTGTGCGATGCGGGCGCCAGGACAGGCCGATCTCGATCATCTGCTTGCGCGTCGGCTGCTGCTCCAGGCCCTTCAGGCGCCGGTAGTGTTCATCCCTCCTGTACCGCTGCCGAGCCTGCGAGGCTGCGATCGACCGCGTAGCGGTCGCCAGAACCGCGCCAACTGCATCGCCAGGTTTACGGGGCTGCGCCCCGATCGCAGCCTCGCGGGCTCGGCAGCGGCTACAAGTGTTGGCATCCGCTGTGCCTGCAATGAACACACCCGTCAGCGCGCCGGCACCCGCCACAGGTACCAGGCCGCCACCGTGCGATGCGGGCGCAAGGACAGGCCGATCTCGATCATCTGCTTGCGGGTCGGCTGCTGTTCCAGGCCCTTCAGGCGCCGGTAGCCTTCGCGCACGCCGAAGTCGTCGGCGGGCAGGATGTCCAGGCGTTCCAGGCTGTAGATCAGCAGCATCTCCACGGTCCAGCGACCGATGCCGCGCAGGCGGGTCAAGCGCTCGATCAGCGCCTCGTCGTCCATGGCCCGGGCCGCCTGATAATCCGGCACCACGCCGCTCAGGGTCGCCTCGGCGATGCCGCGGATAGTGGCGATCTTGCCGGCGGAAAAGCCACAGGCGCGCAATGGCTCGAAAGCGGTGGCGAGGATCTGCTCGGGGGAGGGGAAGGTTTGCCCATACAACCCCAGGAAACGCCCGAGAATCGCATCGCCGGCGCGAGCGTGCAGTTGCTGATAGGCAATCGCCCGCACCAGCGCCTCGCAGGGCTCGCGGGCCGGCTTGGCCTGGTGCAGGCACGGACCGACCGCCTCGATGTGACGAGCCCAGTCGGGGTCGAGCCCGGCCAGAAAGGCGCGGGCCTCAAGAAACGGATCGGGCATGGAGAGTCCTGGACCATGGGCGTTGCCAGAGATTAACCAGCAATGCCTGGCGCTGCACTCGGTCTCTTGCGCTGGAGTTCCGTGAACCTAGATCGAACGCTGATTGACCCGGCTGGACAGCGCCGCGGCGCTTTCCTTGCGTTCCGAGTAGCGGTCCACCAGCAGGTCGGCGCGGCCGCGCAGGAGCAGGGTGAACTTCATCAGTTCCTCCATCACATCCACCACCCGGTCGTAGAAGGGCGAGGCCTTCATGCGGTCGTCGTCATCGAATTCGAGAAAGGCCTTGGGCACCGAGGACTGGTTGGGGATGGTGAACATGCGCATCCAGCGGCCCAGCACGCGCAGCTGGTTGACCGTGTTGAACGACTGCGAGCCGCCGCAGACCTGCATCACCGCCAGGGTCTTGCCCTGGGTCGGGCGTACCGCGCCGAGGGCCAGGGGGATCCAGTCGATCTGCGCCTTGAACACCGCCGACATGGCGCCATGGCGTTCCGGCGAGCACCAGACCTGGCCCTCGGACCACAGCACCCGTTCGCGCAGTTCCCGGACCTTGGGGTGGTCCACCGGCGCATCGTCCGGCAGGGGCAGGCCGCTAGGGTCGAAGATGTAGGTTTCGGCGCCGAGGAACTCGAGAATGCGCGCCGCTTCCCGGGTCAGCAGGCGGCTGAACGAGCGCTCGCGGGTGGAGCCGTAGAGCAGCAGGATGCGCGGTTTGTGCGCGGCTGTTGCCGGGGTTTCCAGATGCTCCGGCGCCAAGGCTTGCAGCAGTTCAAGGTCAAGGGCGGACAGCGGTTCTTCGCTGGGCTTGCGGTCGTCGCTCATCACAGCGCTCCGATGCGGTCGAGGGCATTTTTCAGCTCGGTGGGCGAGAGGTGGTCGAGGTCCAGGGCGAAGAAGGCGGCGCAGCGCTGGCGGATTTTCTGCACGGTCTGCTCGAAGGCGGCCTGGATTGCCTGCTCATCGCCCTGGACCTCCGAAGGGTCCTCCAGCCCCCAGTGGCTTTTCAGCGCCGGGCCGAAATACACCGGGCAGGGCTCGCCACTGGCTTTGTCGCAGACGGTGATGACGATATCGGGCGGGCTGTCGGCGAAGACTTCCGAACCTTTGCTGTACAGGCCTGCGGTGCTGATACGGGCCTGTTCCAGGGTGGCCAGGGCGCGGGCGTTGAGCGTGCCGCTGGGGAAGCTGCCCGAACTCACCGCCTGATGAGCGGCCGGCGCCAGATGGTTGAACAGGGCTTCGGAAAGAACGCTGCGGCAGCTGTTGGCGGTGCACATGAAGAGGATTTTCATCGGGGGCTTCCGGGCAGAGGGGGAGCCATGACGTTAAACAGGCGTCACGGGCTTGAATATATGGTTATTCGAATATACGGATGTGAAAGAGCGTTGCCAAGCTGCCGATAGGGGGGAGCGACCGAGCGCAGTTGCGCGTCTCGGTTCCGGATTGGGCAGGGGGGCTGCGCGCGCAGCCGCTTCCAGGCGGGCACCCAAAACTGGGACAAAAAACTGCTGGCGCTGGCTCCCGCCGCGCTGGCTGCTGCGCTGCTGGTCCTGCGCACGTCATGGGAGGACCCGCTGTTGCAGGCCGAGTTGCCCGGTTATGCCGACTATTGCCAGCGGGTGCGCTGGCGCTTGGTTCCCGGCCTCTGGTGAGCCTCGGGAGCGATTACGCCCGGACGAAATGGCGCTGGCGCAAAAGCCGCTTTGCTACAGCAACTGGTCGATCAGCACCGCGTTGCTGTAGATCAGGCTGCCATCGCTGGCTCGGTGCCCCACCAGGTGGAACTGGCCGCGACCGTGCTGCAAATAGACGCGCATCCGGCAGTCGGACAGAGGGGCGTACCCCTCGGGCATGATCAGCTCCATGGTGTCCATGTCGACGTCGACCATGGCGTCCTGTTCATGGGTTTTCTGCAGGCGTTCCTCGGCTTCTTCCAGGCGCAGGTGCAGGGGGCCATCGACGTAGAAATGGATCTCTCCCAGCGGCGTGGATTTTTGCCCATCGCCGGCCTTGCACCAGCCTTCGATTGTCAGGGCGCTCATGACGAGACCTCCAGTGTGAATGACAGGGCGTTGTGGCGCGGCCCCATTCTCAATGCCATCACTGTTCAGACCGTTGCGAGGGTTGGTTCGTTTCCTTGGCGGGTGCCTGGCGGGCTACCGCGGGTCGCGTCAGGTCTTCGCGCTCCGATGGTCGCAAACGCCAGGCTTTTGCCAGCTTGCGCGCCACCTTGCCCGGCAGCACCGTGGATCCGCTATGCCGCACCAATCTGGCATGCTCGGCCAGCCCCTTGACCAGCACGGCCCATTCCGGCCGCGGGTCGTTGACATAGTCCCAACCCAGCCCCAGCCAGGGGCAACGCCCACCGATCCAGGCCTGCACCGCGGGTGTCGCACGCCGGACATAATCAGGGGCCTTGGCCGCCTTGGGCCGGAGCGCGCGCGCCTTGACGGCCGGTATCTGCAAGCGTGGGGTGCCGTCTGCCTCCTGGGTCACCTGCATGGCCCCGAGCAAGGCGATGTCGAAAGGCACCGGCTGGCTTTGGGCGGCATAAAAATACGCCAGGCGCCGGATGCTGTCGTAGTCGGCAACGGCGCGGTACAGGTAGGCGCAGATCACACCCAGCATGGGGTCGGCATGCTTTTTATGGCACACGCCAGCGGCGAACCGGTCGATGTCTTCGGCCTGTAGCCGGCCAGCGGCGAAATCGTCGATCGCGCCGAGCATCGCCAGGTATCTGTCGGGGGCCTTGGGCATTCCATAGGCCTGGAAAATATCGCCGAGGGGGCTGGGCATCACCACGGCGTACTGACCCGCATAAGGCACCACCGGGGTGGAGGTGCCATCGGCCAGTTCCACCAGGACCGGCATTCCCTGGGGATCGCTGGTGGCGCGGAACGTCTCGAACCGCGAGGAGCTGTCCAGTCGCTCGATCCGGGCCCGGGACAGGAGCTTCGCGCCCTTGCCGTAGACGATCAGGTTGGCCTCGCCGGGGTCGCCGATCTGCTTCATCCGGCGGCGAACCTCGGTGGCCGCGGACTTGCGCATATCGGCGGCGGCATCCGCTTCCAGGCGCTGGACCAGCGCCTTGACCTTCTGTTTCTTCTCGGGAAAACGCGGGCTCTGCTGGCGGAGCACCACCAGATCCTGCAGCAGATCCTTGCTCGAGTCGGGAATGCTGATCATCTGGTCGGCGGGAACCGCCAGGTCATGCTGCTTGAGCCCGAAATCGGCACCGAGCATGCGCTCGCGAAAGGCCGCGTCGCTGTGTACCCGCTCAAGGTTGCGCTCGGCGGAATCCGCCGGGCCAGCCGCCGGGGACGGGCCCATGGTGGCGGCGTTGCCCGCGGCCGGCCACGGTTGCAACCCGGCGGGGCCCGGCAACGGCTGGGCGGTGTTGTAGAGCACGGCCGGTTCCGGATCGACCAGGCACTGCGGGTTGAGCTTGAGGCGATACTCTTTCGCCCGCTCGGTGGTGCGCGAGCGCACGCACATGCCGAGGGTCGCGGTGGTGATCAGGCCATTGCTGATGGCGGTCGGCTCGATGCCCCACAGCGCATCGGCGATCACCCCGGAGAACACGCATTTGCCCGGAACGCCGGACATCGGTTCGGACACCATGTAACCCAGCTGCCCGTCCTGGCAGGCGGCCAGGCGGTCGAACCTGGGGTTTTCCACTTGCGTGCCTTGCACGACGATTCCGCGCACTGCATCCAGTCGCGTCAGGTCGAGGTTCTTCGGCGCCTCGCGGCAGGCATCGGTGATCAGGGTGATGCGCTGCACGCCGTGCAGCAGCAGCTCGGTGTAGAACGAGTCGGCCAGGACGCGGTACTTCTGGCGCAGCGAGTCGCTGAACAGCCAGGAGATCGAGCCGATATTCGCGTCGGTCAGGCCGTGGCCGCAAAACGCCAGGATCAATTGCTCGACCACTTCGGCGCCCGAGGGAAACAGCTCATCCACCGCTTGTTGCACCCGTTCGCGGGTGACCGGATTGCCCTGGCCGTCTATGGGACCGTCGTCGACGATCCTGACGTTGTCGGCGCCGAAGCCCGAGCGCAGCGCCCAGTCGCCGATCGAACGGGCGGCGAGCACGGCGCCATCCAGGTAGGCGAAGCGCAGCGTCTGGTTTGGCAACGGCGTCAGCGTGCTCACGCCAATCGCCAGGCAGGTCCGTCTAGTCATGGGAGTGCGCCACCTTGCGCGTAGTCAGGAGCCAGAGATCGACTCGGGGGAGCATCACCGGCCAGTGCCAGCGCGGCCGATCGCCGGGTGCCAGGCGTTCGACCAGCATGATGGCCCCGGCCACCAGCATCAGCGGAATGTGCCAGGCCCCGCCCAGCAGCGGCATCAGCATCCAGGCCCAGCATGAGGCGATGCACCAGGCGCCGTGGCTTGCGCCGAAGACCAGGCAATCGCGGTCGGCGGCCCAGCCGAAGAGGCCGATCCGGCGCAGGCGGTGGCCGCGGTTGAGAGCCGCGCGTTGCCACGGGCTGGCACTCCACAGCAGGGCAACCAGCAGGGCCGTGGCCAGCGCCGCGTCGGCGACGCTCAGTTGCAGCAACAAGGCGAGCACCATCAGCAGCGGTCCGGCGGTGAGCCATAAGGCGCTGTAGCCGAGCAGGAAACCGAGCGCCGCGCGAATGCGCCGGCGCGGCAGGCTGGAACGCCAGACATGCATGAGTGGCATTGCCAGCAGCGGCGGCATCATCGCCAGCAGCATCAGGGCCCAGTCCGCCAGCATCTGTTGCACCGGGTTCAGGGCCAGCTCGGCCTCCAGCACGGTGGGCCAACTGGCAACGATGGACTGCGCGGAACCGCAGAAGGCGGGCAGGGTGCTGTGCCCGGCGGTGTAGAGGCACAGGGCGAGGCCCAGCCCGGCCGTCGCGAACAGCAACGGCCAGGGCGCCCGGGTGAAGCTGAGCAAGACCGGTCCGGGTTGCATGAGGCGTGACTCAGCTGACGATACCACTGCGCTTGAGCACGCTGATCCGCTCCACGGTCACCGGTTTATCCGCCGATACCTGCTCGCCTGGGACCAGGGTCACCCGCAGATAGTCGGGATCGAAATCGCCGGCATCGGTCAGCCGCTGGGCCAGGTCGGTGATGTCGATCGTATAGCCGAGCCCGTGGCCGCCATGGCCGCCGTCTGGGCGTGAGGCGACGTTCAGCCCGAACAGCGTCAGGCTGCCGGCATGGCACTCGGGATGCTGCTGCGGATCGCTGTCTTTCGGCAGGTTGATGTACACCGCAAGCTGCGGCGAGGGCGCGGAGCCGCGCACCGATTCCAGCGCCAGGTAGAGCCGGGTCACCGGCTGGCCCAGGTCCGTCGCGCCCATCGCGGCGATACCGGTGCTGGTGGCCTGGCGGTCGAGGTCGACCTGGGTGCGCACCGGCGCGCCGCCGACCGTGACCACCGAACGGTTGGCACCGATCGGTTCGATGTTCTGTTGTTCCGGCGCACCCATCTTGACCCGTGTCACGGCCTCTACTCCTGGTTTCACGCCCGTGCCGATGCTCAAGTCGGCATAGCGCGGGTGCAATTTGCCATCCTTCAATGTGTCGCGGCCGGTGAACTTCATGCCAGGGTCATTGCCGCCGACCTGGGGCATGATGAAACGGCGGTCGGCCGGACCGTCGAGCCAGCGCGGATCGCGGACCATGGTCTTGCCCGGGGTGTTCATCCAGGCCTCCCAGAGCCGGTCGACGTTGCAATGGTGCAACCAGAAGAGCGGGTCCAGGGCGGCGAGGTACGGGTCGGCCATGAAGCCTTCGCCCCCGCCGATCAGGCGATGCACGGTGTTGTGCGGGTTGTTCTCCAGGTCGCCGGTCCAGCGGGCGAACTGGGCGAAATTGCCGGTGACCCCGCCGCCGAAGCCGATGCTGCCGTCATTGCCGACCTGGAAATCGTTCTCCTGCATCGCCGCCAGGCTGAAGGCATCGAGGGAGTTCGGCCGCAGCATGGTAAAGCCCTGCCGGCGAGGGTATTTCTTCAGCGGGTTGGGGCTGCCGTCAGGCAGGGTGTCGGCCAGGAACGCCTCCGGGGCCCGCCGCGCATCCGGGTTTTTGCTATTGAGGTAGTTCCAGTACGGCAGCGCCCAGTCGTCGCCCGTCAGTTCCTTGACCTTGGCCGCGACAATCGCCTCGAAGGCCGCCAGGTAGCCGCGGTGCCAGGACAGGAAGTACCAACTGCCGTGCTGGCACTGGCTGCCGTAGGTAAAGTTGGTCAGGTCCTTGGGAACCGGATCGGAATCGCCCAGGACATTCACCTCGACCCACAATTGCCGATCGAAGCCGTGGATGGCGCCGAGGAACTTCCAGCTGTTGCGGTTGGTGATCGGTAGTTTGTCCAGCTCGCGCATGGCCAGCGCGTAGTTGAGCAAGACCTTGTTGTCCCATCCGGAGCCGAGTGTTGCCACATCCTGTCGGATCGTGTTCATGAATGCACCTTCCTTGCAGCATCAGGCCAGGTGACGCGTATGGCGCCACACCCCTCGCAATCCTTTGCCGCTGGCGACTTCATGTTCACGGCGGAACTGCGCTCAGGAGGCCCGCAGTGCCGGTGCGCGCCTCGTCGAAAATGAGTATAGAGGCCTGGCAAAAACGCCATGGCCGATTCCCATTATCCCGATGAACGACACGGGTTTCGGGGGCTTGGGCGGACGGACGGGGGATTGGCCCGGGTGCAATGAAGGTGGGTCACAACGCCTGCAGCAGGCGCTGCAATTGCTGGTGTTCCCAGATGCTCAGCAGTTTGACCGGGTCGGTGCCGTAGCGCTGCCAGGCGTCGAGCGTTTCGACCCGGCCATCCGGCGAGCGGCATTGCTCGCAGTGGCTCAGGGTCTGGCCATGGTTGACCAGGGTCAGGGTCCAGCCTTCGATGTCGAGTCGTACCTGCCAGCTATCGTCCGCCGCCAATACGCGCTGGCTCGATGGGCCCAGGGTACGGGTGCCGAGGGCCAGCTCTCTGAGCACTTGGCAGATTTCGCGGGCGGTGAGGGTGGGGGTGGCTGGCATGGGACGGTCTCGGGTATGGGCGGCGGCTATTTTGCCATTGTTGCGGGCCGGCATCAGGCGGGATGACGGATTCCCTGGGCTGAAAAAAATGCCCGTATCGCGCGATACGGGCATTTTCCATGGACTTCCACCTGGTCCAGGCGGGGCCGGCCGGGAGGCCACCAGCGGTATTCAGGGGCGGGGGCAAGGCTTACTTGGCGGACTTTCGCACACTGGACGAGCGCCAGGCCTTTTCTTCCCCGGGATGCTGCAGGGTCAGGTAGGCCCTCACGCCCAGTCCCGCCAGACAAAAGACCATGCCTGCGATGAATTGAAATGTAGTCATGACATGCCTCCAAAACAATCAACAGGAGACCATCTCATTTAAGCGCTGCCTGGGCCAGCCGGAGTTGTTACAGGTTGTCTAAGGACGAGCTCATCCGGCTGATGAAGGAGGGCGTAACGGCAATAGTGCCGGCTCGGGGTTCAACTGGTCGGCACGCGGGCCGGTTCCGCGCTGGCGACCTTCGCCGGCCGGGCATGCAACAAGGTGTTCAGGGCCTGGCGGTAGCGCTCGCCGGCCAGGCGCATGCTGTTGTTGTGGGTGGCTCCGGGAACCAGCAGCAGTTGCTTGGGCTGTCGCGCGGCGTCGAACAATTGCTGGCTGAAGCGCGCCGGCACGTAGCGGTCGTCCAGGCCGTGGACGATCAGCAGCGGCATGCCGATATGGGCGATCTTGTCCAGGGAGTCGAACTTCTGCGACAGCAGCCAGCGCACCGGCAGCGAGGTATTGCCCAGCTCGGCGGCGATATCGGCCAGGGAGGTGAACGAGGATTCGACGATCAAGCCACTGGCCGGGATCGGCGAGCCGTCGCTGGCCGCCTGTTGCCCCAGTTGCGCGGCCAGTTCCACCGCCACCGCGCCGCCCAGGGAATGGCCGTAGATCAGGCGTTTGCCGGCGTCGGGTTGCAGCCTTTGCAACTGCTCCCAGGCGATCCGCGCGTCCTCATAGACGCTGGTTTCCGACGGTGGCTCGCCCAGGCTCTGGCCGAAGCCGCGATAGTCGATGGCCAGCACCGAGAACCCCAGGGCGTGCAGTTGCTCGATGCGGAACAGCTGCCCGGTGAGGTTCCAGCGCACCCCATGCAGATAAAGGACGGCCGGCGCATCGGCCCGCTGGGCCGGCCACCACCAGGCATGAATGTTCTGCTCGGGCTTGAGGCTGTCGCCCTTGAACTGCAGTTCGCGTACTCCGGCCGGCAGGCCGCGATACCAACTGGCATTGCCCGGCTCGACGCGAAACACCAGTTCGCGCTCCTTGTGCTCCAGCACCTGGCAGCCCACCGGCAGGCCTATCAACAGCGCAGTCATGCCAAGCAGCGACCACCAGCGAGGTCGCCAGCGCGAGAAGAATGAGGAGGACATGGGCTGTGGCACCGCGTACGGATAAAAACCGCGTTTTAGCAGATGTCCCACCGGCGCAATAATCATTTCGCCAATCCGTGGCCGGGGATGCTTTACAAAATGTGGCGGCTGACCCCGGGGCAGGGCGTTGAAAGATAAGGTCACAGCCCTTGAGGCGGATTGTCAGTCCATTGATGAAAAGCTGAGCATCTGCCTTCAGGGTTTTGATTTATTGGATCCATTATTTCTGGGTCCTGTAGCCATTCACGGCCACAGGATCCTCAACAGTCTGCGCCTTTTGAGTCTGGTCGATAATCGCCCGCAAATATCAGTCAATAGCTGTTTGGTTAAGTCATTGATTTTCGTCTTTTAAATAAAAGTACCTGAGCATTTCTCCAGGTATTTCAGCCAATTTTCCATGGACTCCCTGGATTTCACCTCTTGTTAATGGATCCATTGGATGGTTGATTAGCCACCTGGCGATGGCGGGTCCCTCCCGACCGTCCCCCGATAAAAACTACAAGAAGGGTCTCGTCATGAATGGCTTATCAAGGGCGCGGAACTGCCTGGGTTCCGTCCGCCGTCTGTCTGTGTGCACGCCGCTGTTTTCCCTCTCGCCGTCGCCGGTAGGCGGTGTGGAGGTGCGCTCATGACGCTCGACCTCAAGAGCCGCGTGGACAGCGGCCCGATGAGTTCCTTCCAATGCCTGGCCATCGGCATCTGCATGGTCTTGAACATGATCGATGGCTTCGACGTGCTGGTGATGGCCTTCACCGCGGCCTCGGTCTCGGCCGAGTGGGGGCTGAACGGGGCGCAGGTCGGCCTGCTGCTCAGCGCCGGGCTGTTCGGCATGGCGGCGGGTTCGCTGTTTATCGCGCCCTGGGCCGACCGGTTTGGCCGGCGCCCATTGATCCTGTTCTGCCTGGCGCTGTCCGGGCTCGGCATGCTGCTCTCGGCCCTGAGCCAGACACCCCTGCAACTGGCGCTGCTGCGCGGCCTGACGGGTCTGGGTATCGGCGGCATCCTGGCCAGCAGCAACGTGATCGCCAGCGAATATTCCAGCAAGCGTTGGCGCGGCCTGGCGGTCAGCCTGCAATCCACCGGTTATGCCCTGGGCGCCACCCTGGGCGGGCTGCTGGCGGTGTGGTTGCTGAGCCATTGGGGCTGGCGCTCGGTGTTCCTGTTCGGCGGCGCGGTGACCTGGCTGGTGATTCCGCTGGTGCTGCTGTGGCTGCCAGAGTCTCTGGACTTTCTGCTTGCCCGCCGCCCGGGCAATGCCCTGGTGCGGATCAATCGCCTGGCCCGGCGCCTGGAGCAACCTGAGCTTGAACAGTTACCGCCAGAGCTGCCCAGGCAGCCCGGTGCGCCCAGCGGTTTCGGCCAGTTGCTGGCGCCGGCCATGCGCCGCACCACCTTGCTGATCTGGCTGCTGTTTTTCCTGGTGATGTTCGGCTTCTACTTCGTCATGAGCTGGACCCCGAAACTGCTGGTGGCCGCCGGGCTGTCGGCGCAGCAGGGGATCACCGGCGGGGTGCTGCTCAGCGTCGGCGGGATCTTCGGCGCGGCGCTGGTCGGCGGCCTGGCCTCGCGCTGGCCCCTGGGCCGAGTGCTGGCGCTGTTCATGCTGATCACCGCCGGCCTGCTGGTGCTGTTTGTCGGCTCGGCCTCGTCGATCGCCGCGGCGCTTGGCCTGGGCCTGCTGATCGGGCTGTTTGCCAACGGCTGCGTGGCCGGCCTCTACGCGCTGTCGCCGGTGGTCTACGACGCCTCGGTGCGTGCCACGGGTGTCGGCTGGGGCATTGGCATTGGCCGCATCGGCGCGATTCTTTCGCCGACCGTGGCCGGCTTCCTGCTGGATGGCGGCTGGCAGCCGCTGCATCTGTACGGGGTGTTTGCCAGCGTGTTCGTGATCGCCGCCGGCTGCCTGTTGCTGCTCAAGCCGGCCCGGACCCGGGCGCAGCCGGCGATGGTCGGGGCCTAGCCACTAGTGATGGCCCTGGCCGCTGATGATGGCGTCGGCGATGGTGTCGCAGAACCAGCGCAGGGCGGCGGAGCTGTCGCTGTTGGGGTGCCAGTTCAGGGACACGGCGAACTCGGCCACCGGGAACGGCAGTTCGAGCATCTTCAGCTCGCCCTCGTGGATGAACAGCCGGGCGATCTGCGCCGGCAGCACCGCCAGTAGGTCGGTGCCGGGAATGATTTTCGGCAGCACCGAGAAGTGCGGCACATGCAGGCTGATACGCCGTTCCACATTCATGTTTTTCAGCACGTCTTCGACATTGCCGTGGCCGCTGGTGCGGGTCACGGCGACGTGCCGTTCGGCGAGGAACTGTTCGAGGCTCAACTGCTGGTCGATGCGCGGATGGCCGGTGCTCAGCAGGCACACATAACGCTCGTGCATCAGCACCCGGCTGCGGATACCGGGGACCGGCTGGCGGCAGATCGCGGCATCGACCTTGCCGCTGGCCAGCCACTCGCCGACCTGGTCCACCTGCAGCGGCAGGACCTCGACTTCGGCCAGCGGCGCGTCCTGGTTCAGGCGCGCCAGGATCAGCGGCAAAAAGCCGATTTCGCCGAGGTCGGAGAGGGCGATGCGAAAGCGCCGCTCGGTGCTCGCCGGGTCGAACTGGCGGCAGCCCTGCACGGTGCTTTCGATGCGGGTCAGGGATTCGCGCAAGGGGCCGTACAGCTGCTCGGCGACAAAGGTCGGCTGGATGCCGTCGCGGGTGCGGCTGAACAGCGCGTCGTCGAACAGCTCGCGCAGGCGCGCCAGGCCATAGCTGACCGAGGGCTGGGTGACGAACAGACGCTCGGCCGCCAGGGTCACGCTGCGGGCTTCGTAGAGGGTGACGAAGGTGCGGATCAGGTTCAGATCGATGTGGCTCATACCGCCTCTGCTGCCGTTATGAACATAGATAGGTTTTATTTTTGATAGAGATAGTATCGATTTGATCAATTTTGTAGCGGCTGCAAGAGTAACCCGAAACCTAACAACAAGGGTCCTTATGAAAACCGTTCACTCTGCGTCCTACGAGATTCTTCGCGAACAAGGCCTGACCACCATCTTCGGCAATCCTGGCTCCAACGAGCTGCCGTTCCTCAAGGGTTTTCCCGAGGACTTCCGCTACATCCT
This sequence comes from Pseudomonas sp. NFPP07, assembly GCF_900115645.1. NCBI lineage: Bacteria > Pseudomonadati > Pseudomonadota > Gammaproteobacteria > Pseudomonadales > Pseudomonadaceae > Pseudomonas > Pseudomonas sp. NFPP07. The sequence continues at coordinate 67,590 of NZ_FOXG01000004.1, read as the reverse complement.
CGGCCTGCACGAAGGCGCGGTGGTCGGCATGGCCGACGGTTACGCCCTGGCCACCGGCAAGCCGACCTTCGTCAACCTGCATGCCGCCGCTGGCACCGGCAACGGCATGGGCGCGCTGACCAATGCCTGGTATTCCCACAGCCCGCTGGTGATCACCGCCGGCCAGCAGGTGCGCTCGATGGTCGGCGTGGAAGCGATGCTGGCCAATGTCGATGCGGCGCAGCTGCCCAAGCCCCTGGTCAAGTGGAGCCACGAGCCGGCCTCGGCCCAGGACCTGCCGCGCACCCTGAGCCAGGCGATCCATATGGCCAGCCTGGCGCCGCGCGGGCCGGTGTATGTGTCGATTCCCTATGACGACTGGGCCTGCGCGGCGCCGGCCGGGGTCGAGCATCTGGCGCGGCGCCAGGTGGCCAGCGCCGGCCTGCCTTCGGCGGCGCAACTGCAAGCGTTGGCCGAGCGCCTGGCGGCGGCACGTAGCCCGGTGCTGGTGCTAGGCCCGGATGTCGACGGCAGCGGCAGCAACGGCCTGGCGGTGCAGTTGGCGGAAAAGCTGCGCATGCCGGCCTGGGTCGCGCCTTCCGCTTCGCGCTGCCCGTTCCCCACCCGCCACCCGTGTTTCCGTGGCGTGCTGCCGGCGGCCATCGCCGGGATCAGCCGCTGCCTGGCTGAGCACGATTTGATCCTGGTGGTGGGCGCTCCGGTGTTCCGTTACCACCAATACGCTCCGGGCGATTACCTGCCGGCGGACTGCGAACTGGTGCACCTGACCTGCGACCCGGGCGAGGCGGCGCGGGCGCCCATGGGCGATGCGCTGGTGGGCGATATCGCCCTGACCCTCGAAGCCCTGGTCGGCGCGCTGGCACAGAGCGAACGGCCACTGCCGAGCGCCTTGCCGCTGCCGGCGCCGGTGCGCGAGGAGGGTGGCCTGCTGCGCCCGGAAACAGTCTTCGACCTGATCAACCAACTGGCGCCGCGGGACGCGATCTACGTCAAGGAATCCACCTCCACGGTGAGCGCGTTCTGGCAGCGGGTGGAGATGAGCCAGCCCGGCAGTTATTTCTTTCCCGCCGCCGGCGGCCTGGGTTTCGGCTTGCCGGCCGCGGTCGGCGTGCAATTGGCGACGCCCGGGCGGCGGGTGGTGGCGATCATCGGCGACGGCTCGGCCAACTACGGCATCACCGCGCTGTGGACTGCTGCCCAGTACGGCATCCCGGTGGTGTTCATCATCCTCAAGAACGGTACCTACGGCGCGCTGCGCTGGTTCGCCGATGTGCTGCAGGTCAGCGATGCGCCGGGGCTGGACGTCCCGGGTCTGGATTTTTGCGCCATCGGCCAGGGTTATGGCGTGCATTCGGTGCATGCGGCGACCCGCGCCGAGTTCGCCGCCGCCTTCAGCGCGGCCCTGGCCGGCAATCGCCCGGTATTGATCGAGGTGCCGACCCTGACCATCGAGCCCTGATTCTCAAAGTCCGGGCTCCCGGCGCCGGGCAGAAGACCCGGTAATGCCAAGCGCGCCTGGCGCGTACACCACAACAATAAAAAGAGGTGGCTATGAACACGACTTCGGTCAGTGAAGTGATGGAGGCTGGGCCCCAGCGGTCGAGCCCGGTTACCGGCAGTGCCGACATCGGCACCTTGCTCGACGACGGGCCCTACACCGGGATGCAGAAGATCGTGGTGTTGCTGGCTGCGCTGTCCATCGTGATGGACGGTTTCGACGGCCAACTCATCGGTTTCGCCATACCGCTGATGATCAAGGAGTGGGGGATCACCCGCGAGGCCTTCGCCCCGGCGGTGGCCGCCGGGCTGATCGGCATGGGCATAGGCAGCGCTTGCGCCGGCCTGTTCGCCGACCGTTTCGGCCGGCGCATGGCGGTCATCGCCAGCGTGATCCTGTTCGGCACCGCGACCTGCGCCATCGGCCTGGCGCCGGATGCGTTGACCGTGGCGGCGCTGCGCTTTATCGCCGGGCTCGGCATCGGTGGCGCGCTGCCCAGCGCCACCACCATGACCGCCGAGTTCACTCCGGCGCGCCGCCGCACCCTGGCGGTCACCGCGACCATTGTCTGTGTGCCCCTGGGCGGGATGCTGGCGGGGTTGTTCGCCTCCCATGTACTGCCGCTGTACGGCTGGCGCACGCTGTTCTTTATCGGCGGCAGCCTGCCCATCGTGCTGGGCCTGTTGCTGTTGGCGACGCTGCCTGAGTCGCCGCGTTTCCTGGCGCGCCGGCCGCAGCGTTGGGCCGAGTTGACTGCGCTGCTGGGACGTATGGGCCGACCGATGCCCGAGGGCGTGCGCTACACCGATGCGCTGGAGCAGAAGAGCGAGCAGCAGGGCGGCTTTCGCGCCTTGTTCGCCCCCGGCTACGGGCGCGACACCGTGGCGGTCTGGGTGGCGTTCTTCATGTGCCTGACCGCGGTCTACAGCGCCTTCAGCTGGCTGCCGACCATGCTTTTGTCCGAAGGCTTGTCGCTGGCAGTGGCCGGTTCCGGCCTCACCGCCTACAACCTGGGCGGGGTGATCGGCGCGCTGCTCTGCGCGGTCGCGATGACGCGCTGGGGCTCGTTCTGGCCGCTGCTGATCTGCTGCGCGGGTGGCGCGGCCAGTGCCTTCGCCATGCAGGCCGTGGACGTCAACCAGAACACCAGCCTGCTGATCTTCGGCTTTGGCGTGCATGGTCTGTTCGTCAACGCCGTGCAGTCCACCCTCTATGCGCTGTGCGCCTTTATCTATCCCACCGCCGTGCGCGCCACCGGCACCGCATCGGCCCTGGCGTTCGGGCGCATGGGCGCGATCCTCAGTGCCTTCGTCGGCGCCACGGTGATCACCCAGGGCGGCGCCCACGGTTATCTGACGCTGCTGGGAACGGTGATGGTGCTGGCGCTGATCGCCCTGGTGCTGGTGCGCCGCCATATTCCCCGGCGGGTGCCTGGGTCAGCCCGGGCCGACAAGCAGCAACTTGCCGATCAACCCTCACAGCCATAAGGAGGTTCGATGAACATCAGCATTCTCGGGGCCGGCGCCATGGGCTCGCTGTTCGGCGGCCTGCTGGCGGAAAGCGGGCAGAGCGTCACGCTGCTGGACATCAACGACACGCACCTGGAGGCGATCCGTCGCCAGGGCTTGCGCCTGGACACCGACAGCGGCGAGCGGCGCATCGGCGGCTTGAGCGCCTGCCGGCCGGAGCAGGTGACGGGCCAGCCCGACCTGTTGCTGGTCTTCACCAAGGCCCAGCACACCGACAGCGCGCTGCGCAGTATTGCCGGCCATATCGGCGAGCACACGCGGGTGCTGACCTTGCAGAACGGCCTGGGCAACGCCGAAGCGTTGTGCCGCCACGTCGCCCCGCAGCAGGTGATGATCGGCATGACCACCTGGCCCGCCGACATGGTCGGGCCGGCCCATGTCCGCTCCCATGGCCAGGGCGTGGTCCGGCTGCTGTCGCTGGATGGGGTCGAGCGCCAGGGCAGCACTCAGGTTGCCGCGGTGCTGGAGGCCGCGGGGCTGCACTGCGCGGTGGACCCGCAGGTCTGGACCTCGATCTGGGAGAAGGTGGCGTTCAACGCTGCCTTGAACAGCCTGTGCGCCGTCACCGGCTGCACGGTGGGGCAACTGGATGGCGTGCCGCAAGGCCCGGCGCTGGCCCGGGCCATCGTGCTGGAGGTGCTCAGCGTCGCGCAGTCGGTGGGGGTGGCCACGGATGCGCGGCGCTGCCTGGACAGCGTGGCCTATGCCATCGCCCACCATCGGGCGCACAAGCCGTCGATGCTGCAAGACGTGCTGGCCGGCCGACCCACGGAAATCGGCGCGATCAATGGCGAGGTCCTGGCCAGGGCGCGCCAGGCCGGCATCGCCGTGCCGCACACCGAAACCCTGCTGGGGCTGCTGCGCCTGATCGAGGCGCGGGCGGCCACCGGAGGCAGTCATGCATAGCCACGTAAACCCGGTTCGGCGCCCTGAGTCGCGAGCCCATCTTTCCTGTGAATCCTGCCTTCGAGGAGTTTTGTCATGAGTGAGTCCACAGCTGTCTACAGCGATCTGCACCTGCAACCCATCGCCGGGGAATGGCGCGCCGGCGCGGCCGGCAAAACCCTGGCGGTGAGTAACCCGTTCGACGGCGCGCTGTTGCTGGAAGTGGCCCAGGCCAACCGCGCCGACCTGGATGCCGCCTATGCCAAGGCCGCCGCGGTGCAGCCGCACTGGGCGGCGCTCGGGCCGTCGGCGCGGGCGGCGGTGCTGCATCAGGTGGTGGCGGTGTTCGACCGGCGCCGCGAGGAGATCGTCGACTGGATCATTCGCGAGTCCGGCAGCACCCGGCTCAAGGCGCAATTGGAGTGGGGCGCGGCGCGGGCCATCGCCCTGGAGTCGGCATCATTCCCGGCGCGGGTCCACGGCCGCATCGTCGAGTCCGATGTGCCGGGCAAGGAGAGTCGGGTCTATCGCAGCGCCCTGGGGGTGGTCGGGGTCATTAGCCCGTGGAATTTTCCGCTGCACCTGACCCAGCGTTCGATAGCCCCGGCGCTGGCCCTGGGCAACGCGGTGGTGGTCAAGCCGGCCAGCGATACGCCGGTGTGTGGCGGTCTGCTGCTGGCGAAGATCTTCGAGGAGGCCGGCTTGCCGGCGGGCGTGCTCAGCGTGGTGGTGGGGGCGGGCAGCGAGATTGGCGATGCCTTTGTCGAGCACCCGGTGCCTTCGCTGATCACCTTCACCGGCTCCACCCCGGTCGGCCGCGGTATCGGCCGGATCGCCAGCGGCGGCGCGCACCTCAAACACGTGGCCCTGGAGTTAGGTGGCAACAGCCCGTTCGTGGTCCTGGCCGACGCCGACCTCGAACAGGCGGTGAACGCGGCGGTGTTCGGCAAGTTCCTGCACCAGGGGCAGATCTGCATGGCGGTCAACCGGATCATCGTCGACGACAGTCTCTACGACGCCTTCGCCGCGCGCTTCGTCGAACGGGTCAAGGGCCTCAAGGTCGGCGATCCGCAATCGATCGAGACGGTGATCGGTCCGGTGATCAATACGCGGCAATTGCAGGGCCTGCGGGAGAAGATCGAGCTGGCCCGCCGCGAAGGCGCCGAGCCGCTCTACGAGGGCGGCGCCCAGGGCAATCTGCTGGCGCCCCATGTCTACGGCGAGGTCACAGTCGACATGGACCTGGCGCGCAACGAAATCTTCGGCCCGCTGGTGGGGCTGCTGCGCGCGCGGGACGAGGCCCACGCCCTGGAGCTGGCCAACGCCAGCGAATTCGGCCTGTCCAGCGCGGTGTTCACTGGCAACCTGGAGCGCGGGGTGAACTTCGCCCGACAGATTCGCGCGGGCATGACCCATATCAACGACATCCCGGTGAACGACGAGGCCAACGCGCCCTTCGGTGGGGAAAAGAACTCGGGGCTCGGGCGCTTCAACGGCGACTGGGCGATCGACGAGTTCACCCGCGATCACTGGATCAGCGTGCAGCACTCGGCGCGTCGTTATCCCTTCTGATGCCTTGAGCTGAGGATATCGCCCGGCCCCTGAACAAGGCCGGGCATTTTTGCAGCCGATAGAAGGCGGGCCTGGAGCGGCCTGTCGGGGAACGGCTGCGCCTATGCAAAGCGGAGAACAATAATAATGAACACCCCTCACTGCATCCTCGCGCGCTCGCTGGCCGCGGCTTCACTGGCACTGGGCACGGGCCTGCCGGCCTGGGCCGAAGACGGTGGCTTTTTCGAAGATGCCAAGACCGATTTGGTGCTGCGCAATTATTACTTCAATCGGGATTTTCGCGACCCGGGGGCGGCCAAGAGCAGGGTCGAGGAATGGGCCCAGGGTTTTGTCCTCAAGTTCAATTCCGGCTACACCCCGGGCGTCGTCGGGTTCGGCCTGGACGGCATTGTCATGTTCGGCGTCAAGCTCGACAGCGGGCGCGGCACCAGTGGTTCGGAGCTGCTGCCGGTGCATGACGACGGGCGCGCGGCGGACAACTACGGCCGCGCCGGCGTGGCGGCGAAAATGCGCATTTCCGCCACTGAACTGAAGGTTGGCGAGTTGCTGCCGGACATCCCGCTGCTGCGCTACGACGATGGCCGGCTGCTGCCGCAGACCTTCCGTGGGGCGATGCTCGATTCGCGGGAAATCGCTGGGCTGGGGTTGCAGGCCGGGCAGTACCGTTCGGTGAGCCTGCGCAATTCCTCGGACATGCAGGACCTCTCGGCCTGGGCCGCGCCCGGGGTGACCTCCGATGGCTTCACCTATGCCGGCGCCGAGTACCGTTTCAACCAGCAGCGCACCTTGATCGGCGCCTGGCATGCGCAACTGGAAGACATCTACCAGCAGAGCTACTTCAACCTGCTGCACAAGCAGCCGGTGGGCGACTGGGTGCTGGGGGCGAACCTCGGTTACTTCATCGACAAGGATGACGGCCAGGCGCGCATCGGCGAGATCCGGAGCCGCACCGCCTATGCCTTGCTCTCGGCCTCTACCGCTGGCCATACCCTGTACCTGGGTTTGCAGAAGGTCAGTGGCGACAGCCCGTGGATGTCGGTGTACGGCAGCAGCGGCCGGACCCTGGGCAACGATATGTTCAACGGCAACTTCAGCAACGCCGACGAGCGTTCCTGGCAGGTGCGTTATGACTACAACTTTGCCGCCATGGGCGTGCCGGGGTTGTTGGCCATGGTGCGCTATGGGCATGGCGAGAATGCGACGACCAAGGTCGGGAGCAATGGCAAGGAATGGGAGCGGGATACGGAGGTGGGGTATACCTTTCAGAGTGGGAGTTTGAAGAACCTTAGTGTGCGGGTGAATAACGCCACTAACCGGCGCAGTTTCAACAGTGATTTTGATCAGACTCGGGTGATTGTGAGTTATCCGTTGTCGTTTTGAGTGTTGCGGCGTTGTCGCGGGCGGGAGCGGTCGGTCGATGCTCGATTGCTTGCGATGGCGTCGGCTCTGGCTCTGTATTTTTTTGGACGGTGTACATATCCATTTCTGCGGTAATGGCTGCTTAGGGTTCCGCCCTTACGGCGGGTCACTTTGGAAGAGCGCCAAAGTAACCAAAACGCTTTGCCCCACCACTCGGTGCCTCGCCTAGGCTCGGCATGCCCGAACGCAGGCATTGATCCGTGGGCCGCCGCCACAGGCCATCCATGGCCTGGGGCGGCTAACCCGGCATCCCTGCCGGGTTACCCACGGCTCAATGCCTGCGTTCGGCCATCGTGGTTAACGGGGCGTTCAGATCAAAAGCCAAAGCCAGAGCAAAGCAAGACGGCGGCCTGCCGGCCGGCCTGGGGGGGCTTCCTGTAGCCGCTGCCGAGCCTGCGAGGCTGCGATCGACCCCGAAGGGGGCGCAAGGTCTGGAGATCGCTGAAGGCCTGCGGCCTTATCGCAGCCTGCGGCAGCGGCTACAGGGAGGTGTGTCTTGCGTGGGAGCGAGGCTTGTCCGCGATGGTGTTCGTGAGGTCGCCATTGTCGCCACGCCGCTATCCGCATGCCGCCGGCGCAAGGCTTGCGGTACTATGGCCGCCCACGTTTTCTGGAAGTTGCCTGGATGAGTAAGCCCGGTCAATTGGTGCTGGTCGCGTTGCGCAAGATGATCGCCTCGGGCGAGCTGGCGGCCGGTGAACGGCTGATGGAGATTCCGACCGCGGAGTTGTTCGGGGTGTCGCGGATGCCGGTGCGCATGGCGTTCCGTACCCTGGAGCAGGAAGGCCTGCTGGTGCGGTTTGGCGGGCGGGGGTTCCAGGTGCGTTCGGTGAGTGCCGAGGACATCGCCGGCGCGGTCGAGGTGCGGGGTGTGCTCGAAGGGCTGGCGGCGCGCCAGACCGCCGAGCGCGGCTTGTCGGAGGCGGCGCGGGCGGCCCTGGAGTTGTGCCTGGCTCAGGGCGACCAGTTGTTCGCTAAGGGCTATGTGACCGAGGACGATCTGGAGGTCTATCACGACCTCAACATGCGTTTTCACCAGGTGATTGTCGAAGGCAGCCACAACCCGGCGATCGCCGATGCCCTGGCGCGCAACGATCATCTGCCGTTCGCCTCGGTGACCGCGCTGGCGGTGGATCGCCAGGACATGGCCCGCGAATACCGGCGCTTCAACTACGCCCATATGCAGCACCATTCGGTGTTCGATGCCCTGGTCAATCGCCAGGGCGCGCGGGCCGAGGCGATCATGCGCGAGCATGCCAACGCGACCCTGCGTTATGCCGAGATCTTCAGCAGCGCGGCGGCGGACGAGCGGATGAAGGTCATCCTCCGCCCCGCCTGACGCCCTTCAGATATCCAGCACCAGCAGCGGTGTTTTCGAGCGCGAACAGCAGGGGGTGAACTGGTCGTTGCGCGCCTGTTCGTCCTCGGTGAGGAACAGGTCGCGGTGTTCCGGCACGCCCTCCAGCACCCGGGTCAGGCAGGTGCCGCAAATCCCTTGTTCGCAGGACATGGCAATGTCGATGCCATGGCTTTCCAGGACCTGCACCACGCTCTTGTCCGCCGGCACCTCGAAGACCTGGCCGCTGCTGGCGACCTTGATCGAGAAACTGCCGTCGGCGCGGGTATCGACGGGGGCGGCGGCGAAGTACTCGCGGTGCAGGCAGTCCTCCCGCCAGCCCGCGGCCTTGGCCGTGTCCAGCACGTGCTGCATAAAACCGCCGGGGCCGCACACATAGACATGAACATCGTTGCGCGGCGTGGCCAGGACCTTGGCCGCGTCCAGCGCCGTCTCGGGTTCCTGGTCGAAATGCAGGAACACCCGATCGGCAAAAGACGAGTTACATAGACGCTGGACAAAGGCCGCACGCTCGCTGGAGCGGGCGCAATAATGCAGCTCGAAATCCGCGCCGCTGTGAGCCAGGCGCTCGGCCATGCACAGGATCGGGGTGATGCCGATGCCGCCGGCGAACAGCAGGCTGCGTTGAGCTTCGTGGGCCAACGGAAACAGATTGCGCGGCTCGCTGATGTGCAGCCGCGTGCCGGGATGGATCTGCTCGTGCATGGTCAGCGAGCCGCCGCGGGAGGCCGGGTCCTTGAGCACGCCGATCAGGTAGCGATGGCGTTCTTCGGGGTGGTTGCACAGGGAGTATTGGCGGATCAAGCCGCCGGGCAGGTGCACATCGATATGCGCACCGGCGCTGAAGGCCGGCAACGGGCGCTCATCGGCACTGGCCAGCTCATAGCTGCAGATGTCCTGGGCTTCGTCGTTACGGGATACCACCACCACATCGATCATCGTCGGTTCTCCGAGTGCTGCCGCCCGGGGCGGTCACTTCTGTTTCTTTTGTTGGGTAAAGGGCAGGGCTCAGGCCGTGGCCGTGGCGATCAGCTGCGCTTCGCCGGCGTGTTCCTGGGCGATCAAGCGCTCCAGAACCCGCCGCGACTGCACGCCGCCGGCGTCGATATTCAGCTTGAGCAGGTTGCGCGTGGGGTGGGCCAGCAGGTTCTGTTGCTGGCGTTCGAGCATCTCCAGGTCTTCGCTGAAAATCTTGCCCTGGCCCTCGCGAATGCTCGCGGTCAGCGCCTCGTCCCGTGGGTTGAAGTTGCGCGCCATGCCCCAGAAGTACCAGATCGAGGTGTCGCTCTGCGGGGTGATGAAGTCGACCACTATGCTCGACGCCTTGGAGTGCGGCGGCGCGTTGTAGCCGCCCTGGCCGGCGTGGGCCACGCCGACTTCGATCAGCACATGGCTGGGCGGGGTGAAGCGGCAGATCTGCCAGCGGTCCACCGGCACGTCGTCGGCCAGGCCGTTGCCGCGCAGGGCCATGCGCCAGAACGGCGGGGCCATGATGTTTTCCATATGCCGCGCGGTGACCACTTCATCACCCTCGACCGTGGTAGTCGGCGGCGCCTCGTCGATTTCCTTCTGGCCGATGCTGGAGGCGTGGACGTAGGTTTCGTGGGTCAGGTCCATCAGGTTGTCGATCATCAGCCGGTAGTCGCAGGCTATATGGAACAGCCCGCCGCCGTAGGCCCACTCATCGCTGACCGCCCATTCCAGATGATGGATCTGTGCCGGGTCGGCCAGCGCCTAGTCGCCGGGCCAGACCCAGATAAAGCCGTAGCGCTCGACCACGGCAAAGGTCTTGTTGCAGGGGAAGCCGCGCACCCGTTGCCCGGGCATTGCCACGGTCTTGCCATCGCAGCCCATCACCAGCCCGTGATAACCGCACACCAGGTTGCCGTTTTCCACATACCCCAACGACAGCGGTGCGCCGCGATGGGGGCAGAAGTCCTCGACCGCCGCGACCCGGCCCTCCAGGCCACGGTAAAACACCATCTTCTCCCCACAGATCTGCCGGCCCAGGGGCTTGTCGGCGATTTCATCGGGGGTGCAGGCAACGTACCAAGTGTTCTTGGGGTACATGGAAGGCTCTCCTGGGGAGTGATTGTTTTTATTTAATGGATCCATTAGAGAGGCTGCGGTGTTTGAGTGTCAACGACAAAGTCCATGTTTAAGGCTGATTTATGGGCGATTATCGGACTGATAGCTGTTGCCTTCGTTTTTAATGGATCCATTGATAAGTGTTGTTAAACACTTCCCAATGACAGAAAAAACGCCAGCGATGAAGGAGGGATGTCGACTCGAGCTGGCGAGCGGGAAGAGGCTCTAGTCGAGCGACTGGGCCGGGCGCCAGGCATCGATGCCGAGGATGTGATGGTGGTGATTACCACCACTGAGGCAGAGGAATGGTCGTTTGGCGGTGGGCGGGGCAATTAGCCTACCTATGCGTTTCTGGTATCAGTCCTATCCGAATCCAACGGATCGAAGCGCTCGGTGGTGTCCATCCGGATATTGCGCAAACCCAGGGTTTCCAGGTGCGAGGCATAGAGGGGCTCGGAAAAATAGCTGATCAGGAGCGAGCGGCGGCGTGCGCCGCTCGGGTTCAGGCTGCCCGCGTGCAGCAGATCGACATCGAACACCAGGATGTCCCCGGCGGAGCCTGAAAGCTGCACGGACCGCGACTCGTCGGTGAAGTCGAGTGGCGGCTCTCCCGGCCCGGGGCGATGGCTGCCGGGGACGATACGGGTGGCACCGTTCTCGGGGCCATAGTCGTCGAAAAAAGCCAGGGCGTTGGCTATGTCGCCTGGCCGCTGGGCCGACAGGTCGCGGTGCAGCTGTTGCTGACCACCCCCGGCAAGGGGCTCGCGACCTTCCACCTGGGAGAGGAAGAAGCGCTCCCCGATCAACTCGCCCACCACCGCCAGCACCTGCGGCAGGCGACACACCGCCTGAACCGTCGAATCCGCGTCCAGCAGCGAATGGCGCCAGTCCATGCCACGGGGCACAGGCCATTGGTTCGACGGCATCACGCCTGCGTCGAACACGGCACGCAGCTCACCCAGCCACTCGGCAGGGATCGCTTGGCGCAGCAGCACGTAACCCTGTCGATGGAGTTGCTCGCGGTCGGTCATGGTCCCTACGCCTGGAAGAATCGCTCGGGACGGCAGGGAGCAAGGGCAGGAAAGTCCTGGCCGTCGATAATTTCCTCGCTGGCCAGACGGCCGGCTATCGCCGCCAGCGTGACGCCAGGGTGCATCGCACACACATACACGCCGCCGATATCGGGCAGATAGCCGACGATGGGCGTGCCATCGACCGGCATGGGCCTGAGCCCGACACAGGCCGATTCCAGCTCGATGGACGCAACCCCGTGGAGTTCGTTCCGGATGGCCTGGGCGGTGCGTAGCGCTATCGCGGCTGGCTGGTTTTCCAGCGCGTCGTCCAGGTAGTCCTCCGCCGCCAGCAGCGTGCCGTCCGGGCCTTGCCGCACTTCCATTTCCGGGCTGGAGATAAGGGTGCGCACGAGCTCGGGTGGTGAGGCGTAGCGGATCAATATGGCTGGGGAGGCCGCTATTGGCAGGGGCAGGTTCAGCAGCTCGGTCAGCTGCTTGATGCCCGTCCCGGCGGCCAGCACGACAACGTCGGCCTCGATACGGTCCCTTGCGGTTTCGACGCCCGTCACCCGCGCACCCTGGGTGGTAAAGCCGAGCACCCGCGTCTGGGTGAGCACCTGCGCGCCATGAGCCTGGGCACCGGCGATCAACGCCTGGGTTGCTTGCACGGCGTCCAGCGCGCCTTCTTCGACGGCGTACATGGCCTGCTGCGGGGGATGCTTGAGGTTTGGCTCAAGGTCGAGGATCTGTGAGCGCGACAGCTGGGTTGCTGAAGGCGGGTGACCCGAGGCGTGCAGCGCTTCACTCGGGTTTGTGCCGTAAGACAGGGCACCGCTCCAGCGCACTTTCAGGCCAGGCAGCTCGGTTTCGAGCCGGCGGTACTCCTGGATCGCCGCACCGCGCAATGACGCGATGGAGTCGGGCCCGTCGTGGGAGGTGTTGATCCACGCGAATGAGCGTCCCGTTACTCCAGACGCTATGTCTTCGGCCTCCACCAGAATGACCTTCGCGCCTCTGCCCGCCAGGTGATACGCCAGGGACGCGCCCACTATGCCCGCGCCAATGACCACGACGCGTTTGTTTGCCGCGTTCCCCATATCAACCTCCATGTTGTCGACCTGATGAGGGTAGGGCATCCAGATAAACGAATGCCCTGAGAACCGAGCGGCCTGCTTCGCAGGCTCTCTGTCATTTCTTTCGCACGGCTATTTTTTGCACTCCGCCAACACCACTTTGCAGGTGCCGGGCGTGCCGCCGGAGCGGCCGGCATAACGGATGCAGTTATTCAGGGATTTCTGGCGCGCCATGCTCAGGGTGGAGCCCCAGGCCAGGCCGCCCTCGCCGGAAGTGGGCAGCGCTTTGGCGTAACAGTTCGAGCCGATGCTGGCGGTCGAATAACGATACTTGGCGGCTTTGCTTGAACATCCCGCGATCAGCGCCAGGTTGATGGCGAGCAGGGAAAACAGGATCCATGACGAGTAGTGGCGTACGGCTGTTCTGGTCATTCCGGTTCCCCTGTATCAAGACGGTAGAGGCGTGTTCGCAGTGCTGCTCTATTCAGCTTAGAGGGTATCGCGCCTGGTCCTGGAGCCGTCTGGCGGAGTGGATGCGTTTGGGTGTGCCTTGCGTCGGTTGCCATTCGTGTTTGCCTTATTGCAGTCATGGTTCTTGCGGCCAATTGTCCTGGATTTCGTACCACGAAGCCTTGAACGCCACCTGAATGTGTTTCTGTTTATCCGCGGTGAAGGGCGTATCCAGAGTGCCCAGGGCGATCGAGATCCAGTCGGCGTATTCACCCTGGTCCCTGGACCAGAACAGTGACGAACCGCACTGGCCGCAAAACTGGCGCAACACCGATTCGGAGGATCGATAGGACTGGAGGCTCCCGCCCCCCTGAACGATGCGCAGATCGCTGCGCAACACACTGCCATAGCTGGCGAATGCCGCCCCATGGCTTTTACGGCACTGGCTGCAATGGCAGTGGGAAAGCGCCTTGGGGCGGGATAAGAGCTGGTATTTGACGGCGCCGCACAGGCAGCTGCCCTGGGAGGTGTCGGTCATTTAAGGGCGCACCTTGAACGAAAGGGCGCCCATTTAAGCAGTCAGTTCTGGGGATGTCGAACCGCTGTTATTGGTGGATTACCGCTGCTTGTTAGCGTTGGCTGTCGGCCAGGAGCAGACCTACGGAATGATGTGCTGAACTCTGAATTACCCAGTCTACGAATAGGAGAAAGCCATGGAACCTAATTCAACGCCTGATCCGCTCGAAACGGCTGGACAACTGATGGCACGTCAGGAGGCAATGCAAGCTGAGGCAGCATCGTTGCTCGGACAGATGCTCTTCGCGTTCTCGAACATCGATCTGAATTTAGGGCTCTGTTTGGCGTCGTTGGATAACGGCACAAAATTGAAAACCTTATCGAATTTGATCAAAGGGCAGAGCATCTATACGAAACTCAAAACGCTATCGACCCGAGTCGCGGAGAAGTTACCGGCCGGCTCCAAACACCGTGCTGACTATGAACACTGGATTAAGCATGTGCATGCCGCTCGGGAGCGGCGTAACAATATGGTCCACGGTCGGTGGGGCGTCGAGGCACACCGTCACAAGATCGTCAATGTCATTGGACTTCCCTCCGGCGCGCAACAATGTTTTGAATACAGCCTTACGGAGTTGGCCGCGTTCAATAAAGAGTTGTGTGCATTAGCGCAAGAGCTAGCCAGGCTACGAACACACTGGCCCCTCTAGGCGGCTCGCCTGAAAAAGGCGGAATCACCGCCTTCAATGTCTAGCGAAAACAGAGCGTCCGGCACAGGTACGGACGCGTTTGCCACTGTCGAGTCGACAGCCTTTCTCAACGTCTGCTATCGGGATACCGCTACTTTCGCTTTGGGTTGAATCCCCAGCCCAAAGCGGACGTTGTGCCGGGAAGGCGACCCTGCATTCATTCAAGGCAGGCTTCAGGCGTCGCCGGCAAGCTATCGAGGAACGCGGCAATCTGCCGGGCACCGCGCAGGTGCAGGGTAGGAATCTGCGGGCCTATGGCCAGGCGCACCGCTTCGATCCCTGGGCGGTAGCCGCGATCGAAAGTCCACACGAAGTTCAGGAAGGTCAGGAACGCCCGATCGAGCTTTTCCGTGCAGCCTGCGGCAAGGTCAGGCCGGGGACGGTTCATGACGCTGCGTATGATCACCCGGGTGAAACAGGTGAGCCGTGGCGTATCGAGCCAGATGATCAGGTCGGCACGGGGCAGGCGAAGGTCGAAGGTCCGCCGGGCATAGTTGCCTTCACACACCCAGGCTGCCGGTGCGACCGCTGCGCGGACCCGTTCGCGGAACTGCTCGGCGTCGGGTTCGACCCAACCGGGCTCCCAGAACAGCGTGTCCAGGTGGACCACAGGCAGATTCCGGCGCTTGCCGAGGGCACGGGCGAGGGTGGATTTGCCGCTCCCGGCATTACCCAGAATTACAATCCGTTGCATGGGTGCTTCCTGTCGCGAAAAAAGCCGGCGATTGTGCAGGTTTTGCATCGCCAGTTAAAGGCGGATAGCGGGGCCGACTGCGCCGGGAATGGAATGTGTGTTGCCAGTGTGGGGCCTGAAGCCGAGAGCAGGATGTCGATCCTGAACGCCTGCTTCCGACCCTTTGTCGCCTGTCGGCAGCGCTCGCCTTTTCGGGGTGTCTACTGCTAGTGAAGCCCTGTAGGTACAGGGAGGAGAGCAGCATGAGCAATGAACAGGTGGCACCGGAAACCAAAGGGGTTGCAGTGCAGGTACTGGCAACCATTGACCTGGGTCCCGAAATCGAGGGCATGGCCGGGCGCCAACTCAGAATGCGCCTGGTGACCATCGAGCCTGGAGGCGTATTCGGGCCGATCCACAACCATAAAGACCGGCCTGGCGTCGTCTACATACTGGAAGGCACCATCACTGACCATCGCGAGGGCGGCGACACGGACTATGGTCCGGGAGTGGGCTGGCCCGAGGATCGGGACACCACGCACTGGCTTGAGAACAAAGGGCCGATTCCGGCGCGGGAGATCTCGGTCGATATTATCCGCCAAGAGTGAGCCCGGGCCGAACATCGATACGGGCGAGCCCGCCGTGCGGTTCGCCCAACGCCCATCATTCCCCCGCACCCGCCGCGCCATTGGTCGGGTCGCCCTCGGCCAGCAGGCGCATCAGGATTTCCCGCTCCTTCGGCCCGGTGCCAGGCCGCGGGTCTGGCCTTTGCCCGAGGCTGCACCTCATCACCCGTGACCTGCCGGCCTTCCAGCTGCTTTATGATGACCGCCTGTCCAAACTGCCCAACGTCCAGCGCCTGACCTCGACCCCGGTGATGAAGCGGCTGATTCAGGTCCGCTCGCTGCCGCTGTGAGGCACGTCGACAAAACAACACTTCAGGGAGATACCGATGCGTGAACGAAAATCGGCAAGATTGCTGGTCATCAACCCTTCGCGAAAGGTCCTGCTGTTCCGGTTCCTGCACAAGGAAGGGGCGCTGGCGGGGGATGACTATTGGGCCACGCCCGGTGGCGGGCTTGAAGGGGACGAAACCTTCCAGGTCGCGGCGATTCGTGAACTGCATGAGGAAACCGGTATTCAGGTCTGCGCGGTGGGAGAGCCGGTGGCCAGTCGCCGGTTCCCCATGCAACTGCCCTGTGGCGAGTGGGTGACCTCTGTCGAGCAGTATTTTGTGGTGCACGCGCCAGACCAGCCGCTTTCTCGTGCAGGCTGGACCTCGGCCGAGGCCCAGGTGATGGCCGATCATCATTGGTGGTCCGCCGATGATCTGCGAGCCACCGAGGCCATCGTCTGGCCGGAAGCGTTGGTGGAGATGCTGGAAGAGGCGGGGGTATTCGAGCCGTCCTTGTAGCGTTTTTTTCCGCGAGCTGATCCTGGCTTGATGCGGGGCTGCCAATCTCCCGCGCAGTCGGGATTTTCCGGCTGGCGGCTTATGCCGTCGATCCAGATTCGCCCTCGACATTCACAACGGCGCCGTCGGCTCGTTCCTCTCTCTACCAACCATTAGAGGGAACGCCCGATGAAAAACACCGAACTCAGCCACATCATCCTCAGTGACCACTCGCGCATCGAAGCTGCCATCAGTACCGGCGCGGCCTGGGAAGTCTGGTTCCAGGTCGAGTTTCTGATGCTGCTGCGCGCAGCCCACCTGGGGGTCGCTCGCGAAGTGCCTTACCCATCGCCGAACGACACCCTGCACCTGGATGTACTGGCCAGCCAGGGTGTCGAGAGATATGCCATCGAAGTGAAAGTCGAGAGCGCCACCAACGCCGGCAACAAACTGCTGGCGGAAACCCGCAAGGACATCGAGAAAATCGCCAAATACACTAGGCCCGTCGAGGCACGCTGGGTGGTTGCCCTGGCCTATAGCGACGTGGCAAAACACTCTTTGCGGGGATTCGCAACAGAGCACAATGCGCGGGCTATTTACCATGAGTCTGGCGCGATCGGCTGCATGATCTTCTCGGTCTGACCCGCACAGGCGCCAGCAGGGCATGAGGCCTTCCTGGCGCCTTTCGACAGTTCGCGCCCTTAGTGAGAGAACAACTGCCGGTCGCCCTGTTTCTGCGAGCCTGCGACGTAGTACGCCTCGAACCAGGCGGGTTGGCCCGAGATCGTCGTGGGTTTTTTCAGCACCAGTGGCGGTGGCTGTCTCCCCTGGGTCTCATCGGCGCTGGTGAAGGCTTTTTGCATCACGCTGCGAAAGTGCAGGTGATCGAATATCAGCAGGGCCTGGATGGCATAGACCACGGCGATTCTCTGGTCCTCGATCAGGATCAGGTGATCGCCGTTTTTTTCTTCCCCCCGGGTCTAGAACCAGCTGGCCATCGACCGCGCTGTGGGTGGCTCGTCGTAGGCAAAGGCGATGCGGTTGAGCAGGGGCTTGAACGCGTCGGTGCCGGGGGAACCTGCATTCGATGGCAAAGCCCACGAGGTCCGCGGGAGGACTCTCGACATCGAAACCGATCAGGCACATGCGTTCGCCGCGCCACAGTTTCATGGTGAAACCATCGATCGTCTGTGCGTTCTGGAAAGCGGACATGAGCAGCGCTCCTTGCTGTGGCATGTGGGTCAAGAGGGTGTCCAGCATTCTGTAGCCTAGAGCAAAACGCCAGCCCCTTCATGGCGGGGGCTGGCAGCAGAACCCTGGTCAAAGACGATCCGCATCGATCACCGCCTGGGCGAACGCCCGCGGGTCTTCCTGCGGCAGGTTGTGGCCGATGCCGCCGCTGATCAGGCGGAACTGGTATTTGCCGGTGAAGCGCTTGGCGTAATCCGCGGGGTTCGGGTGCGGCGCGCCGTTGGCATCGCCTTCGAGGGTGATGGTCGGCACGCTGATGGTTGGGGCCGTGGCCAGTTTCTGCTCCAGGGCGGCGTAGCGGCTTTCGCCTTGAACCAGCCCCAGGCGCCAGCGGTAGTTGAACACCGTGATGTCGACGTGATCGGGGTTGTCCAGGGCCTTGGCGCTGCGCTCGAAGGTGGCGTCGTCGAACGTCCATTGCGGCGAGGCCAGTTGCCAGATCAGCTTGGCGAAGTCGTGAGTGTTTTTCTCATAGCCGGCGCGACCGCGATCGGTGGCGAAATAGAACTGGTACCACCACTGCAATTCCGCCTTGGGCGGCAGCGGATTCTGGCCGGCCGCCTGGTTGCCGATCAGGTAGCCACTGACCGACACCAGCGCCTTGACCCGCTCCGGCCACAGCGCCGAGACGATATCCGCCGAACGCGCGCCCCAGTCATAACCGCCAAGCACTGCTTGCTTGATCTTCAGCGCATCCATGAAGTCGATGACGTCACTGGCCAGCGCGGCCGGTTGGCCATTGCGCAGGGTTTTCGCCGACAGGAAACGGGTATCGCCATAGCCGCGGGCATAGGGCATCAGCACCCGATAACCCTTGGCGGCCAGCAAGGGCGCGACCTCATCAAAGCTGTGAATGTCGTACGGCCAGCCGTGCAGCAGAATCACCACCGGGCCATCGGTCGGGCCGGTTTCGGCGTATGCCACGTCCAGCAGCCCGGCGTTGACATGCTTCAACGGGCCGAAAGGCGAGGGGGCGGCATAAGTGGTGCCGGCGCTGCCCGCGTCGGCTT
Organism: Pseudomonas sp. NFPP07; assembly: GCF_900115645.1. Lineage (NCBI taxonomy): Bacteria > Pseudomonadati > Pseudomonadota > Gammaproteobacteria > Pseudomonadales > Pseudomonadaceae > Pseudomonas > Pseudomonas sp. NFPP07. The sequence continues at coordinate 49,114 of NZ_FOXG01000004.1, read as the reverse complement.
GCGCCGCCGTGTTCGTCTGCGCCTGGGCCGTGCCGAGGATGCCGAACAGGGTGAGGGCCAGGACCGACGCGCCGATTGTGTGATTGCGCAGTGTCATCTTCATGCTGATCTCTCCATTGGATTGCAAGCCGGGGGTGAGGATCTGGCCGATCCCCTTCAACCTGGGTTGCATTTGACGGCCGCGACGTATCTGGCCTGTGTCCGAATCCCGGGGCGGATGCAAGCTTATGTAGCGGGAGGTGATGTAGATACACTGCGATACATAGGGGATGGGCAGAAGGGCTGGGGCGTTCCATTCCCGCCTCCCGGGCTGCGCAAAGCTCGAGGCAAAAGTGGCTTTTGCCCCGGCTTGCCTTGGCGTCGATACGCGAGCGACGGGGCGGGGCGAAACCAGGGGCCTGGTCGCATAAATTTGAAATGCACGGCATTGCCCGACAGAATCGCGCCCCGATCCGGCCAAAGGCGCCGGAGGTTCGTGGTGAAAAGGGGCGGCAGTTGAACCAACAGACATTGTCCATGCGCCTGGAGCGCGTGGCGGCGCATGTGCCAGCGGGTGCGCGCCTGGCCGATATCGGCTCGGACCACGGCTACCTGCCGGTGGCGTTGCTGCGCCGGGGCCTTATCGCCGCGGCGGTGGCCGGCGAGGTGGCGGTGACGCCGTTCCACGCGGCCCAACGCAGCGTGCGCGAAAACGCCCTAGAGTCGGGCATCAGCGTGCGCCTGGCCAACGGCCTGGCGGCGATCGAGCCGGGCGACGGAATCACGGCAATCAGCCTTTGCGGCATGGGCGGCGAGACCATCCGCGACATCCTCGACAGCGGCAAGGCGCGCCTGAATGGCCAGGAACGCCTGATCCTGCAGCCCAACGGCGGCGAGCAGCCCCTGCGCCAATGGCTGATGGAGCATGGCTACCGCATCCTCGACGAGGAAGTGCTGCGGGAAAACCGCTTTTTCTACGAAATCATCGTCGCCGAGCGCGCCGGGTCCGTGAGCTACACCGCCGAGGAACTGTACTTCGGCCCGCTCCAACTGCAGGCCCGCAGCCCGGCCTTCCTGGCTAAATGGCAACGCATGCTGCGCCTGAAACACAAGACCCTGGCCCACTTCGCCCGGGCGCGGCAGGCCGTGCCCGAGGAGAAGCTCCAGGACATCGCCCGGCAGGCCCGGTGGATCAGCGAGTTGCTGGCTTGAGCGCGGTCCTGGGTGGGCGCTTTGAGTCAATCTGTTGCATCGACCGGTTGAATCCACAGTCGATTGCTACCATCAGCGACTGACGCCCTCTGACCCAGTGCTTATGCGCCATGCGTAGGACTAGCCCACTGCCCGATAAAGTCGCCAACTCTCCGCTCAATGTCACTCTCAACTGTCCTCAGCCGCAGAATAGGAATGCCACTTCTAGCCAAAATCTCATTTTTCATGGCGTCCCGAGCTGCCTGCACGGGTCGGTCGTGGTACCCGCCATCGACCTCGATCACCCCTATCGGTTTCTTGCCCACTTTGAAATAGATCACGAAATCACAACTGGCGCGCCTCATGAACGCCCGCTGGGGCTCCGTCCAGTCGAGGCTACCCGGCGATGCAAGCTTATCCAGCTGGATCTGTGTGTGGTACTTCAATGCCTGGCACGCCGGGGCTGACAGCGCTTCGCGCAGCAACTGTGCCACGATCTGCTCGGACTTGTAGCGTGAATCCTCGGGCCGCAGGCGGGCGTCCAAGCGTGCCAGAGACTGGTCGTACTCGCGGTACAGCAAGTCGAATGCCGACACCACCGGCGCGCGTACGATCTGCTCGTCCTGCGCGTAATAGCTGATGTAGCGGATCAGCGCGGCGATGTGACCATTGTTGTCAGTGAACACCTCGTCGCCGGTCACCAGGGTGAAGCGATGTTTGGCCCGCGAAACTGCCACGTTGATCATGCGTGGGTCGTCGACGAAATCCAGGCGTGTTCGCGCCTGGTTGTAGCGCTTCTTGTCCAGCACGGTGGAGAAGACGATCTCGTCGCATTCGCGCCCCTGAAACTTGTGCACGGTGTCCTTGACGAAATCCGTCGGCAAGTGCGTGTTGGAAAGGTTGACTTGCGCTCGGAACGGGGCGATGTAACCGCGGCCTTCGCCGTCCATTCCGACGGGCTGCCCCTCGTCCTCAAGCACCTTCAGCAGGGAGTCCAATTCCCGAAGGTTGGTGTTCTTCCTGGCGTGGTTGCCCTTGGCTGTCACCACCAGGCGCAGGGGGGCTTCGCCCTTGTCCTCGGTCATAGGCACCAGTGCGTTGTCGTAGAACTGCTGGTTGCAGAACTGGATGATCCTGGGGTGGCAGCGGTAATGTTCTTTCAGCAGGGTTCTGGGCAGCGCGGCCTGGAACACGCTGATGCACGAATCGAGTAGGCTGTAGCGTTCGCAATCGTAGGCCTCGGTGGGCGCCTGCAGTCCCAGCTTCACGGGGATGTGTGCCAACTGGCGGTTGTCGCCAACGACGATCAGGTTCTTCGCGCAGCCCAGAGGCAGGATGCCCGGCACGATATCCTGTAGAGAGGCTTCGTCGATGATCACGTAGTCGAGGATCGCGCCGGGGGCGATCGAATTGACGATGGAGTGCGTGCCGCTTCCCAGGATAGGGAAACGCTGCACGAAGGCATCGAAATGATTGCGGTAAGTTTTGGCATTGAAGCTGTCCGACGGCGGTACCTGAAGTTGCAGGTGCTGCTTCAGATGGTGCATCGATGCTGTTGTCAGTTCTTTCAGCAGGGCCGTGAAATTCGCGCGTGCCAACGATTCACGGCACGCCCGCAGCTCCGCTTCCTTGTCCCGTAGCGACTTGTCGTAGTAATGCATCTGCAGTGCATGGAAAACGGCCAAGCGCGCCTCGCCCTCGGCGAATGGCTTGGTGCGAAAGATTCTGAATTTGAACAGTAGCTCGATGCGGTCTTTGAGATGAATGCGCTGCTCGCCGAGGTAAGCCAGGTAGGCCATGAGGTCCGCAGTCTTGCGCGGTGTCAGGCCGTACTTGTCGAGCGAGCCTGTGGCCTGCACATCGCTTTCTGCCTGCCACTGCTGCAGGTAGCGCCGCTCGATGACCAGCTCGTCCAGCTCGATTTGCAGTTGTGCCGCCCTGTTGTGGTCTTGCAGGTGCTGCTTCAAGCGGGTCAGCAAGGCCTGGATCTCATCTAGGGACGGTGCCGGCTCGGGCGCGCTTGATGGCCACGCAGGCAGGTCGGCGAAGAAGGCCTCACGTTTGTCCTGGTTGCCAAGCTTGGCGACCAAGTGGCCCAGGCCGTATTTCTCCAGCTTTTCGTAGACGTTTTCCACGGCAGCATTGTTGTTGGACAGCACCGCTACCGTCTGCCCACGTAACAGAATATTGGCGAGGATGTTGAGGATCGTCTGGGTCTTGCCGGTCCCTGGCGGGCCTTCGATCACGCTGATTTGCGCGCTGAACGCCCGCTCGACCGCCTGAAGCTGACTCTCGTTAAGCCCGAACGGATAGATGAGCCCCTGACCCGGCGCCAGCGTGCCGTTGCGCCCCGTACAATAGGCTTGCAAGGCAGTGCCAGCGATGGCGGGCAGTTTTCCGAGTTGGCGCACCACATTGTCGGCAATTTCACGATCAGTCTTCGACTCAGCGTGATCCTGTCGGGCATTCGCCACGCTAGTGAAATAGCGGAAGACCGGTGTTTCCTTCATCGATGTCGGGGCGGTAAAGCCGATACCGTCCATCTTGTAGACGTAGGGTTTTTCGGCGCTCTGGTAGTGCACGACGGCATATCGCTCGCCATAAATCGTAGCTTTGGCAATGGGCGTGAAGATCGTGCTGCCGGGCTTGTGCAGCAATACATTGGTCAGCTCGCGGGTGGGTAGAACTTGGCAGTTACTGAGCGGGCGGGTGTATTTTTTCTTGGAGGGGAAGTGACAGGTCAGTTCCAGGGCTTCGTACTTGTCGCTCCAGCGAATCGCCCAGTCGCTGATCTTTGCGGTCTTGTCCTCACCATCCACCTGAATCGAAGCCATATTCCTTATCCCTATGCGCATGACATCCGGCTTCGCCTCGCGCCGAATGCTACTTTCTCCAAGAGGAGTCATCTTGCCATCATTGCGTGCAGGGTCGATAGCCGGTTCATGCGTTTAGTCATCTTCCGTGCTTCCGGCCGAGAGCAGCCCATCGCAAACGGCAGCTATCGACCCAAAGCAGCCATCATGTGTCTAGCAAACCCGGAGCAATTCACTGATGTGGAAGTCAAATCCGGCCATGGGCTTTCGGGCGTTCGAACTGGCTATTCGCGGGCTCCTTGCGCAGCGGCAAACGCGCGGCTGCGATTATGAGTTTGAACCCGTCGGCACGGCTTAACGGCCATGATCCGTATGCGTATTTAAAGGGCGTGCTCACGCGACTGTCGATGCAGCGGCCGAGTGAGATTATCGAGTTGCTGGCGCATAGATGGGCGCCCGTTTAACCACGCAAGGTCTTTTGGGCGCACGCTTACTGTCTAGGGCCTGGCCACAAGGTTTTAGAAAATGCGTAAGCGATGGGCTTGAAACTGGAAGCAGGCTGCAACTTCCGTTTCCCAGAGGCTGACCGTTCAGTTGGAAGCGTTGTTCAGCTGCTGAAGCTCAAGTTGCTTGGCAGCACTGGCTTCGAGGGTTGCACGCTCTTCATCCAGATACCGATAGATGCTTTGGAAGTTGGCGATTTTCTGTTTGATTTCTGCCATCTTCTTTTCAATTAGCTTGGCGCCGTCAGCACAATCGATCAGCTTGTTCCGCTGCGCATCCAGAATCTCGCCTATCTCCCCCAGGGAAAACCCCATGCTTTGCGCGCGCTGGATAAAGTCCAGGTCCTGCAGAGTTTGCATTGTGTAAACGCGATAGTTGTTAGTTTGCCGCAGCGGTGAGATCAGGCCGATTTGCTCGTAGTAACGCAGCGTATGGCGGCTGGCGCCGCTGCGGGCTTCGAGTTCGCCGATCTTCATGAAAACACCGCTTGACCATAGAGTTGGGTCGATAGTTTACGCTCGATTTCTCACCTTAAACAAGGAACAGGGAAATGAGCGTGGAGTGTTTTGTCACCGGGGGTACCGGCTTCATCGGTCAACATCTGGTGGCGTACCTGAGTGCCAAAGGTCACACAGTTCGGGTGTTGATGCGTCGCCCGGAGCGACTGGCTGCACTGCGCGAGCAAGTCGATAATTTGGGAGGGTGCGCAACCCGGGTATTTGCCGTAGCTGGAGATCTGGAACGGGACAACCTCGGGCTGAGTCTTGCTGACCGAGAAGTGCTAAGGCACGCCAGAGTCATATTCCACCTGGGCGCCCACTTCGCCTGGGGGCTTTCAGTGGAGCAGTCTCGTGCGGTGAATGTGGAAGGGGCAAAGCGCGTGGCGCTGTTGGCGGCTGAGCAAAAAAGCCGGTTAGTGATGATCGGCGGCTACATGCTGAAAAATCATGAACATCTGCAACGCATCGGAATTGATCCTCGTTATCCGCAGCTGACGAATTGGCCTGCCGTCTACCGACAGGTCGGTGGTTACGAGGGGAGCAAGCTGGAGGCGCATTTTGCGACCCTGGAGGTCATGTCCGCCAAGGGCGGGGAGATTACTGTTGTCCACCCTGCGACAGTCTGTGGCCACAGCCGCACGGGGCATATCCTTGACGGTCAGCCGCTGGTGGCGCTGATACGCAACCTTGTGCAGGGAAAGCTGACGGCAGTGCCCGGCACCGCCGAGCACTGGCTGCCACTGGTCACCGTGGATTACCTGGTTGAGCTGGTGGCGGTGTGTGCTTTCGATCCTGCCATGGTGGGCCAGGAACTGCTGGCGCTTGATAATCAGACTCCCAACTTGCGAGAACTCCTGGTACAGGCGGCACAACCTCTGGGCTTAAAGTCTCCCAAGCATTACATTCCACTCCGCTTGCTGAAGTGGCTACTGAGTATTCCTCCCGTCGCGCGGTTTTTGAACACAAAACCCGAAGCCTTGGACTTTATCCAGACCACGCGTTTTGATACGGTCGCGGCCGAGCAATTTGCCAACAGGCATGGAATAGCCAAACCGGATATACGCCAGTCCTTGCAGCACACTGCGACGTTCGTCAACTCATATTGCCTAGCCAAGGGCCAGGCCCTCTGACTTCTTCCTTGGGGGCGACAAAGTCGTTAGTCCCGATTAAATGGACTTTCCTAAGGTAAGTGTTGGTGGGATCTTCGTATCCTCAAACTTTGCGCCGTCGATGTAGGGCGGCATTCTATCGAGCGACCATTCAGCGACAGGGATCGTCATCAATGCAATCTACTTTCAGCAAAGGCGTCATATTTGCACTCTCCGCTGCGGCACTGAACGCAACGATCGGTGTACTCAGCAAAGTTCTCATGAGTAATGGTTTTACCGCTAGCAGTGTCGCTGTCATCAAGACCGTACTGGGTTGCGTGCTTCTGTCGATCTTGCTGTTTTTCCTCAAGCGCCCGGCGACGTCGACCAAGTGGACTCAGGCGGCTATCTGCGCATTCCTTGGCATCTTTGTGCTGTTCCATTTCGAAACGTCCGCCTATCGACACTACGCTGCGGCAGGTGTGGTGGTGGTGCTGATGGCCAGTGCCTCAATTTCCTCGATCATTCTGGGGCGCGTTTTCCTCAAGGATGCCATCACCGCGAACGCTACCGTTGGCGCCGCATTGGCTATCGCTGGGATCTCGGTGATCTTCGGCGGCGACCTGCAGCAGGGCTTTACCCTGCAAGGTGCTGCGCTCGCCTCCATGGCCGGCTGCGGCTATGGGGCCTTTTCGGTTGCCATGAAGCGTATGGGGGTGTCGGGCGGGCTGCATTTCACCCGACAATTGTTGTTCTTTGGCAGCCTGTACCTGCTGATGCCGGCGGCGGCCGATGGTTTCGCGATGGGCGAGCTGTCGCCTCTGGCGATCGCCGCGCTGCTGGCGCTGGCCACGCTGCCGACAATCCTGGGGTTCTTCTGCACCACCAAGGCCATCGAGTATCTCAAGCCATCCCAAGTGCAAGCGCTGGAGCTGACCGAGCCACTGTTCGCCGCGCTGCTAGCGTTTGTGGTGCTCAATGAAGTACCGCGCGAAAGCCTGTACGCGGGAGCGGCACTGATCATCGTCGGCCTGTGTTTCTCCAATGAACTCATCCGCTTGGGCAGCAAAGCATCCATCCCTTCGACCGAGTGAGCTATTTTCGGAGCCTGATGACTTTGGCAATCAGTGGTTTTTAAGTGTTTTGAGCGACTGACCGCTCCTGGCCGATAGCGGACCTTGTGCCGGGATGTCTACCTTGCATTCACTCAAGGCAGGCTTCAGGCGTCGTCGGCAAGCTATCGAGAAACGCGGCAATCTGCCGGCTGCCGCGCAAGTGCAGCGTGGGAATCTGCGGGCCTATGGCCAGGCGCACCGCCTCGATGCCCGGGCGGTAGCCGCGATCGAAAGTCCACACGAAACGCAGGAAGGTCAGGAACGCTCGGTTGAGCTTTTCTGTGCAGCCCGCAGGAAGGTCAGGCCGGGGACGGTTCATGACGCTGCGCATGATCACTCGGGTGAAACAGGTGAGCCGCGGCGTATCGAGCCAGATGATCAGGTCGGCCCGGGGCAGGCGAAGGTCGAAGGTGCGCCGGGCATAGTTGCCCTCACACACCCAGGCTGCCGGTGCGACCGCCGCGCGGACCCGCTCGCGGAACTGCTCGGCATCGGGTTCGACCCAGCCGGGCTCCCAGAACAGCGTGTCCAGGTGGACCACGGGCAGGTTCCGGTGCTTGCCGAGGGCGCGGGCGAGAGTGGACTTGCCGCTCCCGGCGTTACCCAGAATTACAATCCGTTGCATGGGCGCTTCCTGTCGAAAAAAAGCCGGCGATTGTGCAGGTTTTGCGTCGCCAGTTAAAGGCTGACAGGTGGGCGACGGCGGCACGGGCCTGAAATGCGGGTGGCGGGCGCGGCCCGTGAAGTGAATCCGGCCCGATATCGTTAGCTGATATCATCCGAAACCTTACCGGCCGAGTAGAAAGACCATGAACCGTCGTAAAAAAATCAATCAGCTATTAAAAGCTAACGCGAAAAAGGCCAGTGCCAAGCTGGCCCCGCGCAGCAAGCCCAAATACATCAGCAAGGCCGACCGCTTGAAGCTGGCTGCCGAATCCAGTCCCGAGTCCGTGGTGTCCTCCGAGAGCTGATAGCGCGCCTTTTCCGGGTGGCTTGTGGCTGCCCGCCAAACCGGATCGCCTGCCCACGCCTGGCCGCCCTGGCCTTAACGCAGGCTCCACGACACCCCGACATACATCGCCATGCCTTCCCCCGGCGTCGAGCGCGCGGCATCCAGGCCTTTGTCGTCATAGCCCGGGGTGACGGTGGCGGCGTAGTGCTGGTCGGTCAGGTTGCGCAGGTCGAGCCAGGTCTGCCAGTCGCCCTTGGGCGCGTTGTAGCCCAGGGTGGCGCCGAACAGCGCGTAGGGATCGGCGTAATAGCTGTTGGCGTAGTCCACCGCCACCTTGGACACCAGTTGCGTGTTGAGCGCGGCGAAGAAGCCCAGGGGCCAGTCGTAGCGCAACTCGCCCTGGTAGTAGTGCATCGGCAGGCCCGGCAGGCGGTTGTCGCCGAAACGTTCATCGTCGCGGTAGTGGAAGTCGCTGAAGGTGTAGCTCTGGCGCAGGCTCAGCTGGCCGCCGTCTTTCCCTGACCACAGCTTGCTGTCCAGGCTGGCTTCCACGCCCTGGTGCACGGTGGGGCTGGCGTTGAGCTCGTAGGGGGTGGTGGCGTTGGCGTCCGGCAATACCGAGAGCAGTTCATGGCGCACCTGGGCGTAGTACCAGGCCAGGCTCCATTGGCCGATGGCGCTGTCGCCCCGGCCGCCGAGTTCCAGGGTGGTGGCGGTCTGGTTGTGTAGCTTGATCGGGTCGCGCTGGGTGCCGGTGGCGGCGCCGCTGCCGGCCGGGAAGCGAATGTTGGAGCTGTAGATCAGCGACCAGGGGTGGGGCGCCTCGACCGAGCGGCTGAGGTTGCCGAACAGTTGCAGGTCGGGGCTCAGCTGGTAGCGCAGGCCCAGGCGCGGCGCGTAGTCCCAGTCGCCGAGGCTGGTCTTGCCACCGCCGTCGGGGTAGGTCACGGCGCTTTCGCGGCGGGTGTAGAGGGCGGCCAGGCCGGTGGTCAGCCACAGGTCGTCGGCGATCTCCAGGTCATTGCCGACATGCAGGACGCTGTCCGAACCCTGGTAGGTGAAGTTGCGCATGTGGGTGCCCGGCGCGTAGCCGGCGGTGTTGCCGCCGGGGATGCGCACCAGCTCGCTGGCCCCTGAGTTGGGCAGGTGCTTGGTCACCCGCAGGCCCAGGGTGCTGTGGCTTTCCAGGCCCCAGAGGGTGTCGCGGCGCTTGTAGTCGAAGGTGCCGCTGACGTCGGTGTAGGCCACCTTGAGGCGGTTGGGGCCTTCGCGCAGGTCCATGGGGTAGTCGTGGTAGACCAGGCCGGTCTGGATGCTTGAATCGTCGTCGATGTACCAGGTGGTCTTGTTGCCGATAAAGGTGCTGCCCGGCTGGTCGCGGCTGTCGTTACGCGTCACGTAGGCCGGGTTGGCCGCCCGCGGGTCGTGCTCGATGGAGCCTTTGGTGACCCGCCCGGCGAGGTCGTTGTCGGTCTGGCGATGGCGAATGTAGAAGCGGGTTTCCAGGTTCGGGTTGAAGCGATAGCCGAAGTTGGCGATGACCCCCTGGCTCTGGCTGGCGCTGTGGTCCTGGTAGCCGTCGGAGCGGGCGTCGGTCAGGGACAGGTAGTAGTCGAAGTCGCCCAGCACCTGCCCGGAGCTGACCTGGCGCTGCTGATAACCGTGGCTGCCGGTGGCGTAGCGCACCTGCAACTTCGGCGCGTCGTAGCCGGTGTGGCTGATGTAGTCGATGGCGCCGCCCAGGGCCAGGGCGCCGCGGTCGAAACCGTTGGCGCCGCGCAGCACTTCCACCCGCTCGAGCCACAGCGGTTCCAGCAACTCATAGGGCGTGCCGCCCGGGCCGCTCAGCGGCAGGCCGTCGAGCATCGTGTACAGCCCCGAGGCATGGGCGCCCGGCGCGCGGTTGATGCCCGAACCGCGGATCGAAATCTTCACCCCTTCGTTGCCCGCCGACTGGGCATAGACCCCCGGCTGATACGCCAGCACATCCTGGTTGCTGGCCACGCGGCCCTGCAGCGGGCCGCGCAGGTCCACCACATTGCTGCCGCCGGGCACCTGGGCCAGCCGCGCCTTGGCCTCCTCGATCGATGCGTCTTCGCCACTGCGATCCTCGGCGCCGATCAGCACCTGTCCCAGCTCCAGGCCCTGGGCTTCGGCCAGGGCCGGACAGACAAGGGCCAGGCCCAGCAAGGCAGCGGGCAGGGGACGGGGCGAGGGCATCGGGGGGAACTCCAGGCATGGGCAACGGGCAGTGAGAACTGCGACGTATGAAAGAACGAAGGAAACACATGGCAATTTTGTCTTTTGCCAGGCAAGCGCAGATCAGCGGGAGTCCAGTGTCCATGCCCGTGCGCTATCAAGGCTGTTCGCAATGGATATATCCGCGCATCGGCGTTCGGCTATCGTCACCCTATATGACTCGATCGCGCAGCTGCTGTGCTTTTGCGTTGACGCTATGTCGGCCGCTGCTGCGATTCACACAGCGCTCTCAAACGCGAGGACATCACGATGGGCGTCCACAAAGCTGTTGCTGTTTCGCTGGCCCTGCTCGGCGCAACCTTCCTGGCATCTGCCGCTCTGGCCGAGGGCCAAGGGTTGATTGCCGCCACCCCCGCCGAACTGAAATGGGCCGCCGCGCCCTCGGTCGGGCCCGGCGTGATGATTGCGGTGATCGAAGGCGACCTGAAAGCCACGGAGCCCTTCACCCTGCGCCTGAAACTGCCGGCCAACACGAAAATCGGCGTGCATACCCACCCCGTGACCGAACGTGTCACCGTGATCTCGGGCACCTTCTACTTCGCCACCGGCGACACCTTTGATGCGGCCAAGGCCAAGGCCTATCACCCGGGCGACACCCTGATCATTCCCGTCGGCATGCCGATGTACGCCGCCACGCAAAAACAGGAAACCGTGCTCCAGCTCCACGGCACGGGCCCCTGGGGCATCACCTACCTCAATCCGGCGGACGACCCCAGGAACAGCAAAAAATAGGCAATGGCTGAAGGCTGGATTCGATCTGATATGTGTCAGGCAAGGCCTGACACATATCCCTCTTAATGATTAACAGGCTACGGATTTGGCCACCCGGATGTACTCTTCAACGAAGTTGTTGGCAGAGTGAACCCTTACGCCTTTGAGCTTATCCAGTGGTGGGTTTTCCCAATACTCAGATGCGGTGATGGGGCAGATGGGGAATATGGAAATTCCCTGGGGTGGGTCAGCGACGAAGTCAAAGTCTTGAATCCCGTCTTTCGGGAAATCAATGTAAAACCGCGGTTGCAATCTTGGGTTGGTCCAGCCGGTAGAACCCACCAGGCCATGGGCCAATATATGCAACTGCGGTGGGTTGGACTTGAGCAGTGACAGGTGAATGTCCAAAACTTTCAATATGCTAGCCATCTTCGATCTCCTTTCGATGAGTGCGCCTCTTTTCACCTCGGCGCTCGGGTGTAAAACCCTCTAGCTGAAAGCCTGATACGTTTCAGAATGTCCCTTGGCAGGCAAGAAGTGTCACGTGCACTTCCTGGATGGTTCTCTCCTTGAGTACCGGGAGGAACGAGTAGGCGAACACGCTACTGTTCGAGAAGGAGTACGGCATGGACAGTGAACTCAGGCCAGTTAGAACCGGTTCGGCTGCTGTTGGGTAGACACTAGTAAAGGAGCCTGCCGGCTGCCAGGCCCGATCATCGGATACCGCAGAGGGCTGGACGCCTCCCGCGCAAGCGTTTTACCAGGAGGCAACCGCGGTGCCTGCTAAACCAGGGGAGGCCCGATACGCCGCTATTTTATTGAAAAGAAAACCGACTCTGCTTACCTCTCATCCAGGGCCCGAGGTTTCGCGCCCGCCATCACCCTTCGTCAAAGCCCTCGATCAAAGGTGCCTCCATGCTGCTTGCCCGCTGGCTGCCAGGCTTGGCCAATCTCCTGCAATACCGCCGCGAATGGTTCAGGTACGACCTGCAGGCCGGTTTGTCGGTGGCCGCCGTGCAGATCCCGATTGCCATCGCCTACGCCCAGATCGTCGGGCTGCCACCCCAGTACGGCTTGTACGCCTGCGTCTTGCCGATGATGGTCTATGCCCTGGTGGGCAGTTCGCGGCAGTTGATGGTCGGGCCGGATGCGGCCACCTGCGCCATGGTCGCCGGCGCGATCGCCCCCCTGGCGCTGGGCGATCCCGAGCGCCTGGCGCAGTTGGCGGTGATTGTCACGGTGCTGGTCGGCCTGATGCTGATCGGCGCCGGCATTGCCCGGGCGGGGTTTATTGCCAGCTTTTTCTCGCGGCCGATCCTGATCGGTTATCTGAACGGCATCGGCCTGAGCCTGCTGGCCGGGCAACTGGGCAAGGTGCTGGGCTACAAGATCGAAGGCGACGGGTTCATTCTCAGCCTGCTGAATATGCTGCAGCGGCTTGGCGAAACCCATCTATCGACCCTGGCCATCGGGGCGGGCGCCCTGGCGCTGCTGATCTGGCTGCCGCGGCGCTTTGCCAGGTTGCCGGCGGCGTTGGTGACAGTGGCCATCGCTACCTTATGCGTCGGGGTGCTGCGCCTGGACCGCTACGGGGTCTCCGTACTGGGGCCGATCCCTTCGGGCATGCCGCAGTTGAGCTGGCCCGAGACCGACCTGAGCGAATTGAAACGGCTGCTGCGCGATGCGCTGGCGATCGCCACGGTGAGTTTTTGCAGCGCGATGCTGACGGCCCGCAGCTTCGCCGCGAGGAACGGCTACACGGTCAACGCCAACCATGAGTTCCTGGCGCTGGGGGTGTCCAATATCGCCGCCGGGGTCTCCAGCGGTTTCGCCATCAGCGGCGCCGATTCGCGCACGGCGGTCAACAGCATGGTGGGCGGCAAGAGCCAGTTGGTGGGGATCATCGCCGCCCTGGTGATTGCCCTGATCCTGCTGTTCTTCACCGCGCCCATGGCCTGGATCCCCCAGGCGGCGCTGGGGGCGGTGCTGTTGATGGCCGGCTGGGGCCTGATCGATATCCAGGCGATGCGGGTCATCCGCAAGCTCAGCCGTTTCGAGTTCTGGCTGTGTGTGCTGACCACCCTGGGGGTGATTGGCGTGGGGGTGCTGCCGGGCATTATCGTCGCGGTGCTGCTGGCGATCCTGCGGTTGCTCAAAAGCATCTATCAGCCCACCGACGCGGTGCTGGGCTGGGTGCGCGGGATCGAAGGCCAGGTCGATATCAGCCAATACCCCGAGGCGCGCACGCTGGCGGGGCTGGTGGTGTATCGCTTCGATGACGCGATCCTGTTTTTCAACGCCGACTACTTCAAGGCGCGCCTGCTGGAGGCGGTCGAACGCGAGCCCGAGCCCCGCGCCGTGCTGTTGGTCGCCGAGGCGGTGACTTCGATCGACGTCAGCGGCATCGTGGCCCTCAGGGAGCTGCGCGACACCCTGCTGGCCCGAGGTATCATCCTGGGCATTGCCCGGCCGCACGGGACATTCCTGCGGATGCTGGTGCGTTCAGGCCTGGCGCGCGAGCTGGAGCAGGGATTGTTGTTCCCCTCGGTACGCGCCGGCATCCGTGCTTATCGGATCTGGCGCAATCAGTTGCAGCGCAAGGCGCAGAAAGAGGAGCCTCGGGCCGGCACCCTGCCAGCGCCCGCCAAGCCGGCGCCATGACTGGACGCGGCCTTGGCCGGCCACCATCAATGCTTGACTCAAAAAGGAGGTACGGCATGCAACGATTCACCGGCGGTTGCCTGTGCGGCAAGGTGCGGCTCGTGGCGTCGGGGCCGCCATACCGGGTCGGTTTGTGCCACTGCCTCGACTGCCGCAAGCACCATGGCGCGCTGTTCCATGCCTCGGCGATCTTCCCCGAGGACGCGGTGACCGTCGAGGGCGAAACCCGCGACTACGCCGGGCGGTTTTTCTGCCCGAACTGCGGCTCGTCGGTGTTCGCCCGCAGCGCCGACGAAATCGAAGTGAACCTGGGTGCCCTCGACGCCCCGACCAACTCAAGCCCACCTATGAAAGCTGGACTATTCGTCGCGAGTCCTGGTTGCCGGCGTTTCCACTCGCCAGGCGCTACGCGCGCGACCGTGATGCCCGCAGTCGCTTCGAGGAATAGCAGGCGCCCAGGCTTATGACCAGGGCGTCTCGGGCGCCACCCCGCGCGGGCGTTTCGCCAGGAGCTTGCGGGCGGTGTCGACGAAGGGCGTGACGATCAGGCTGTAGACCGTCAGGTAACGCCGCTGGTCCTGCTCGCCGGTGCCGAAGCGCAGCGGCTCGGGTGTCGAGGAGGTGACGTAGAGCGTGCCGAACATCCAGTCCCAGAGCGACAGGTTGGTGCCGAAGTTGCGGTTGAAGTGGCGGGGCGCGTCACTGTGATGGATCTGGTGCTGGGCCGGGCTGTTCAACACATGCTCCAGCCGCGGGCCGAACGACAGCCAGACATGGCTGTGGCGCAGGTTGGCCGCCAGGCTGTTGAAGATGAACACCAGGTAGGTCACGCCGAACAGGGTGTAGCGGCCGATCTCGCCGCCGCAGGCGTACCAGAAGCAGCCGGCGTAGAGGCCCAGGCCGAGGCTGATGCTCAGCTTCTCGACGATCTTTTCCACGAAGTGCACCCGGCTCGCCGTCGCCGGCACCAGCACCGGCGCCGAGTGATGGACCTTGTGGAAGGCCCACAGCCAGCGTGAGTGAAACGCCCGGTGCGCCCAGTAATGGATGAAGTCCTTGAGCAGGAACACCCCCAGCCCGTAGAGCAGCGCCAGCCCCAGGTTCTGCCCCAGGCGCGGGCGCTCGCCCCAGAGGTTGCTGAAAAAGGCCAGGTAGTCCCCGGAGCGCAGGATGTAAGGGTCGACCAGATGGACGATGGGCAACACCAGCGCGACCTTGAGGATGGCGCGCACGAAGTAGTAGCGGTAATCCAGCAGCGCCGAGGAATGCAGGTGCACCCGGCCGCCGCCGAGGAATTGCCAGAACGACCGGGCGTGGCTCAGGCCGCGGCGCTTTCGGAAACGGAACAGGCCATAGGCGACGCCGTAGGACACGCACAGGAACAAGACCCCGAGGCGGCCGTTCAGATTGAAAATGCCGAGAAACTGCGCGGTGACAGGGGCGATCACCCACTCGGTCAGGTGCTTGTAGACAAGCGACAGGGCATCCACGAATCGCCAGCCTCTGAGCCAGAAAAAAAGAATGGCATTGTAAATCAGTTCGGTTTGGCCGGGCAGGGTGGCGCGACAAGCAGGCAAGGTGCGCAGCGCGCCATCCGCCTGGAACCGGCCGCGGCTGTTGGAGTACGCTGGCTGCTCGCTGTATTCCGGAGGTGCCTGGCTCATGACCCTGTTACGGGAATCCGCAAACCGGTTGCTGCAACCTCGGGTGGGCGCGGGTTGCATCCGCGCGCGCGGCGCCGAGGGCGCGGTCCTGCAGTCGGCGTCGCTGTTCGATGGCCTGGTGACCATCGATCATCGCCGCTGGGCCTGCCGCGAGGCCGAGCTCAGCTGGACGGCGCCGCAGCACGTGGTGATTCTCACGGAGCGCGGGGCAACGGCAAAGACTCATATCCGCAGCAGTTCAACGCTCAATTACGAGGGCTGCGACCGCCCCGGGTCGATCAGCTTCGTGCCGGCCGGCGTCGAGCGCCAGGGCTATTTTCGCGACGCCGACCTGATCTACACCGCCCTGTGGATCGACACGGCCCTGGATTTTCCCGGCTGCCCGCGGCTGGCCGAATTGCCCATGCGTATCAACAGCGGCGATGGGGTGATCCATTCGCTGCTCGCCGCCCTCAGCGCCGAGATGGCCGGCGGGCATGTCCCGGAGGCCAGCTACATAGAGCACCTGGTGGCGCTGGTGGGGCTGCGCCTGGGCCGGGTCGATACCGCCAGCGCTGGCAGCGGACGCCTGGGGCCGCAACTGCTCAAGCGCTTGAGCGACTACGTCGAGGCACGAATCGACGGCAGTATCTCGCTGACCGAACTGGCGCGGATCGCCGGCATGCCCGTGGACACCTTCGCCCGGCATTTCAAGGCCGAAACCGGCATGGCGCCCTATGCCTATGTGATCGAGCGCCGGGTGCGCCGCGCCGAAAGCCTGCTGCGGGCCGGCAGCATGCCAATCAGCGCCATGGCGCTGGAGCTGGGGTTCTCCAGCCAGAGCCACTTCACCTCGACCTTCCGGCGGATCACCGGGACCACCCCGAACAGCTACCGCCAGCAGGCGTCCAGAATCCTGACAAGCTCGTCCTGATACCTGAAAGAACGGCGCCGCGCCCTTGGCGATACTCGCGTCCAGCCGTTCATTTCAGGAGAGCACCATGGAAGACCTGGATTCTCCGCGTCCGTCGCGCCGTGCGCTGCTGCAAGCCGGGGCCGCCGTCAGCCTGCTTTGGGTGGGGGGCAGCGGCGCGCTGGCCCAACCCGCCCCGACGCCGCCCAGCCCCTCCCGCCCATTGCCGTCCCAGGCGATCACCCTACGCATCAATGCCAGCGACCAGTTGCTGGACCTCGACCCACGCACCACCTTGCTCGACGCGCTGCGCCATCAACTGGGCATGACCGGCTCGAAGAAGGGTTGCGACCACGGCCAGTGCGGCGCCTGCACGGTGCTGGTGAACGGCCGCCGGATCAACGCCTGCCTGAGCCTGGCGGTGATGCATGACGGCGACGAGATCACCACCATCGAGGGGCTGGCCAATGGCGACCTGCTGCACCCCCTGCAGGCCGCCTTTATCGCCCGTGACGCTTTCCAGTGCGGGTACTGCACGCCGGGGCAGATCTGCTCGGCCGTCGGCATGCTCCAGGAGGTGCGCGCCGGCTGGCCGAGCCATGTCACTGAAGACGTGGCGTCCCATTCCGTCAGCCTGAGCGACAGGGAGATCGGTGAGCGCATGAGCGGCAACCTGTGCCGCTGCGCCGCCTATCCCAACATTGTCGCCGCCATCCGCGACGCCGCCGAGGAGGTCTGAGCCCATGATGCCTTTCAGCTATGCGCGTGCGAGCGATGTGCAGCAGGCGGTCAGCCTGATGGCCGCGCAGCCACGGGCGCGCTTTATCGCCGGTGGTACCAATCTGATCGACCTGATGAAGCTGGGCATCGAGCGGCCCAGCCACCTGATCGATATCAACCGCTTGCCCCTGGCCATGATCGAGGACAGCGCCGAGGGTGGCCTGCGTATCGGTGCCCAGGTACGCAACAGCGAGTTGGCCGCCGACCGCCGTGTGCGCGAGCGCTACCCGCTGCTGTCCCTGGCGTTGCTGGCTGGCGCTTCGGGGCAGATCCGCAACAAGGCGTCGACCGCGGGCAACCTGTTGCAACGCACGCGCTGCCCGTACTTCTACGACCCGGGCATGGCCTGCAACAAGCGCGAGCCCGGCAGCGGCTGTTCGGCCCTGCAGGGGCACAACCGCATGCATGCGATTCTCGGCGCCAGCGAGTCGTGCATCGCGGTGCATCCCTCGGACATGGCGGTGGCCATGGTCGCCCTGGAGGCGCGGGTGGAAACCCTCCTGCCCGACGGCAAGCGCCGCTCCCTGGCCCTGGATGAGCTGTACCGCTTGCCCGGGACCACCCCCGAGCTCGAAACCCGGCTGGCCCATGGCGAGATGATCGAGGCCATCACGCTGCCGCCGCCACCCCCGGGGCGGCAGCTGTATCGCAAGGTGCGCGATCGTGCTTCCTATGCCTTTGCTTTGGTCGCCGTGGCGCTGGTGCTCGAAGTCCGCGCGGGGCAGGTGCGCACGGTCCGCGTGGCCTTGGGCGGCGTTGCGCCCAAGCCGTGGCGGGCCACGACGAGCGAGCAGGTGTTGCTCGGCCAGCCGCCGGCCCAAGCGCTTTACGAGCAGGCTGCCGACGCCGCCCTGGCCGGTGCGCGCGGGCAGGGCGGCAACGATTTCAAGATCCCCCTGGCCAAGCGGACCCTGTACCAGATGCTGGCCCAGGCCGCCCAGGAGCAAACATGAGCACATCCATGCAAACCGGCCCGATCGGCCAACCGCTGGACCGCGTCGACGGCCGGCTGAAAGTCACCGGCCGCGCGACCTACGCCTACGAGCAGCGGGACATGGGCGACACTCTTTATGGCTATATCCTCGGCGCGAGCATCGCCCGCGGCCGCATCGACGAGATCGACAGCCGCGAGGCCGAACGCACGCCGGGTGTGCTGTATGTCATGACCCACCGCAACGCACCGGCCCAAACGGCCTTTGGCCCAGCGCTGACACCCACCCCGGGCGAGGTGTTCAGCCGCGCGCGCCCGGTGCTGGCCAGTGATCGTGTGCGTTACCACGACGAACCGGTGGCGCTGGTGGTTGCCTCGACCTTCGAGGCCGCGCGCGCGGCGGCCCGGCTGATTCGCGTGCGCTACTCGGCGGAGCAGGGCGACTTCGACCTTGCTTCCCGCCTGGCCCAGGCCTACATCCCGCCGCGGACCAACGCCGGCTTCCAGACCGACAGTGTCATCGGCGAATTTGAATCGGGGTTCGCCAATGCGCCGGTCAAGCTCGACAGCACCTACAGCACCCCGTACCAAAGCCACGTGCCAATGGAGCCCCATGCCTCTATCGCCGTCTGGTCCGGGGAAGAGCTGACCCTCTACACCTCGGCGCAAACCCTGGCGAACTTCCGTGGCGGGCTGGCCAACACCCTGGGCATCGAGCCGGCGCGTGTGCGTATCGTCAGTCCTTATATTGGCGGCGGCTTTGGCGCCAAGCTGATCATCCACCCCGACGCGGTGCTGGCGGCGCTGGCCGCCCGGGTGCTCAAGCTCCCGGTGAAGGTGGCCCTGACCCGCCAACAGATGTTCGCCAACGCCGGTTACCGCCCGGCCATGCAGCACCGGGTGCGGCTGGCGGCGGACAGCAGCGGCAAGCTGACGGCCCTGGGGCACGACGTCTGGTCGAGCACTTCGCGCTTCGAAGAGTTCTGCGAGCAGACCGCGGTGTTTGCCCGTTCGCTGTATGCCGCGCCGAATCGCCTGACCCGCCATCGACTGGTGCCGGTGGACCTCAATCGCGGCGAGTGGATGCGCTCGCCGGGCGAGGCGCCGGGCATGCTCGCCTTCGAAAGCGCCATGGACGAGCTGGCCGAACGCCTGGGCCTGGACCCCATCGATTTGCGGGTGCGCAACGAGCCGGCGCTGGACCCCGAACTCGGCGTACCGTTCGCCTCGCGCAACCTGCTGGCCTGCATGCAGACCGGTGCCGAACGCTTCGGCTGGAGCCGCCGCAAGCCCAAGCCCGGCAGCATGCGCGAGGGCCGCAAGTTGATCGGCATGGGCATGGCCGCGGCGATCCGCCCCAACTACCTGGGGCTGTCCAGGGCCCAGGTGAGCCTGGGCCCGACCGGGCGGGTGCTGGTGCGCCTGGACATGACCGATATCGGCACCGGCACCTACACCATCCTGACCCAGGTCGCCGCCCACAGCCTGGGGGTGCCGATGTCGGCGGTGCAGGTGCAACTGGGTGACAGCCGCTTCCCGCAGACCTCGGGCTCCGGCGGCTCCTGGGGAGCGGCCAGTTCCTGCTCGGCGGTGGAGGTCGCTTGCCAGGCCCTGAAGCAGCGGATCATCCAGGCCGCCGGCGCGCCTTACAACCAAGCGCCGGTGCGCTTCGCCGACGGCCGTATCAGCACGGGCGAGCGCTCGGAGCGCCTCGTTGACCTGATGCTGCGGGTGGCTCCCGCCGGGTTGCAGGCCGAAGGTAGCGTCGGGCCTATGGGGGAGGACTATAAGCAGTTTTCCCAGCATTCCAACGGCGCGCACTTCGTCGAAGTCGCGGTGGACATCGACACTGGCGAAGTCCGCCTGCGTCGCATGCTCGCGGTGATCGGTGCCGGGCGCATCCTCAACCCCAAGACCGCGCGCTCGCAGATCCTCGGCGGCATGGCCTGGGGCGTCGGCGCGGCGCTGATGGAGCAGACCCTGCTGGACACCCGCCACGGCCATTTCGTCAACCACGACCTGGCCGAGTACCTGATACCGGTCAATGGCGATATCGCGGTGATGGACGTGCTGTTCCTCGAGGAGCCCGATCCCAGGGCCAACGCCCTGGGCATCAAGGGCCTTGGCGAGCTGGGCGTGTGCGGGGCCGGGGCGGCGGTAGCCAATGCCGTCTACAACGCCACCGGCATCCGCGTGCGCGAGTTCCCGCTGACCCTGGACAAGCTGCTGCCCGGGCTGGCGGCCCTGCAGGAGTAGGCGCAGCCTGCATCGACAAAAAATCTCGACGGCATGCGCTGGATTGGGCAGGCTTGTGGCCTCGCACCCGCCTGGTTGGCGGGTGTGGAATTCAAGCCATCAGCCGACGGATTTATCCATGAACCTTGCCACCCTGGCGCTGTTTCTCCCGGCCTGTTTCGCCCTCAACATGGCGCCCGGGCCGAACAACCTGCTGTCGATCCGCAATGCCACCACCTACGGCTTTCGCGCCTCCTGCCTGGCGGGAGTAGGGCGGCTGGCCGCCTTTGCACTGATGATCGCCCTGGCGGCGGCCGGGCTGGCGGTGGTGCTGCAAGCTTCGGAACTGCTGTTCCACGGGATCAAGATTCTCGGCGCTGGCTACCTGCTGTACCTGGCGTATCAGCTGTGGACGGCGGATACCCAGGTCGAGACCGAGAACAAGACCGCGCCATTGGGCCTGCTGGCCTTGGCCCGGCAGGAATTCCTGATCGCTATCGGCAATCCGAAAGCGATATTGATCTTCACCGCCTTCCTGCCGCAGTTCGTCGACCCGCAAGCCCCGGTTCCCGCCCAGTTCCTGGTGCTCGGCGCACTGTTCCTGGCCCTGGAGTGGATCGCCATCAGCGCCTACGCCTACATGGGCCTGCACCTGCGCCGCTGGTTCGCCGAGCCACGGGGCAAGAGAATCTTCAACCGCTGCTGCGCGGCGTTGTTGTCGGCGGCGGCTTCGGTGTTGCTGTTGGCGCGGCGGGCGTGAGTCGGTTGGTAAGCATCGTTGGGGCTACGGGCGCTCGGTTGAATACACAGCCAGAAGCTGCCTTTCACGCTGTCCACAGAAACACACTCACCGTGCGCTGCTGAAAGACAACATTGAAAAGGAGTTCGAATGAAAACGGATTGGCAACAAATTCGAGAGCGCATATGACTACCGCCATCAGGCAGGCAAAAAACAATCTGACGCTTAGATTCACGGGCAATCACCCGGCGGAGACGGATCTGTCACCTCTGGTTTGAACGTCTCCTATGGGGCGGGAGCCGCTCCATGGCCGAAACGAACAATGGAGGTTAGAACCCATGCTTCGTGAGGGATCACAAAGGAAAACTTATGCCTATCGACAACTGTCTTCATACATTTGAAGAGCTTGCCTCAACGGTGTTGCCTAGCCATTTTGCAAGGCTAAAGGCTGCCCTGGAGACTCCAATGCCTGCTGCAACCTTTGTTGGCTTCAAGAGCGCATCAAAAAAAGCTCTGTCCAAGGTGGGTAGAACCACAGATTTCCCAGGGTGCTACGTCTTCAGCGATCAAGGTAAGCCGGTCTATGTAGGTATCTCGAGAGGGGTAGTAAAGAGGCTCGTCCAGCATTTAAATTTCGAGTCGCACAACACTGCAAGCCTCGTCTACAAAATGGCTGCAGAAGACTATCCGCACGAAATGAAGCGTGATCAAGCGATGAAAGACGAACAATTCAAGGAAGTCTTTCTTTCAGCTCAGGGGCGCCTCCGACAAACAACGGTGGCCTTTATCGAAGTCAACAATGACCTTGAGTTGTACGCCTTCGAAGTACTTGCGGCCATGAAGCTAGACACAGATGTATGGAACACATTCCGCACACATTGAAGCTGATAGCTAACCTTTCCATAAAGCGGACTCTGCTACGCAAACAGGTCGCCGCCGTTCATTACAAACGTTAAGTCGCGTCCGCGCTGAATCGAATGTGGTCTGAAATGAGCGTCCGCTTCCGGCCACCAGCGAACATCTCGATAGCCAATCTCAAAGAGGCTGAACACTGAGGCTGGCGGTTATTTAAGCCGCAGCTCCCTAGAACTTTTCTCTATTTATCGGTCTATGTGGATAGGCTCATCCGCTCGGTAAGCGCGGCCTCGCAGGCTTACCGCAACCGGATGGCCACACGTCCGATTGTCCAGCAGAGGTTGTCTTCGCTCATGAAATTCCCTGACCCACGGATGGTGCTCTTCGGCCTGTTCGCGTTCGCGGCATTGGGCTCGGCATCAGCAACACAGATGAAGACCTCAACCCCTGTTTTAGCAACTGAAGTCCCAGCCGTTCAGGCTCCTGCCCAGGCCGCCGGCAACCCTTGGCCGACCTTGGCCAGCATGCTTGGCAAGCAGCCCGGGCCATTGCTTGCCCATGACGACCGATACTGGCATGACGGCCGTTGGCACGATCGTCGAGACGATTGGCGCCGGCACGACTGGCGTCGAGAAGACTGGCGTAGGGAACAGTGGCGTAGAGAGCAAGCCCGCCGAGAAGCTGAACGCCATCGCGATTGGGAGCGCCACCACGATCGCGCCATGCGGCACCGCTACGAAGACAATCACCGCTACTATCGTCGCTAGCGCGGCGCCACGAGATTAATCCACCTCAGGCAGGTGCCAAAACAAGCACGGGGATATTGAGTGGTTAGGTCAACGGGCGAGCCGGCGATACGTCAGATCTCAGCACTTCCTACGGAAATCCTGGTACTGGAAGCGGAGGCAGTTACGGAGGGTTTCAGGTTTCTTACGCGCTTGGTTGCAGAGTGGCAGAACGGGTCGAATCGGTTCGATCAACCCGGTGAATGCCTTTTGGGAGCTTTCCGCGATGGGCAACTGATTGCCATCGGCGGTCTTTCATATGATCCATATGCCGGGCCGGACATCGGCAGGCTGCGGAGGGTATACGTCGTGCGTGCAGCAAGGGGGCAGAATGTGGGTAAGGCCCTGGTGCAGCAGCTTTTGGCCTATGCGGCTCAGCGATTCCGTGTCGTGCGCCTATCCACGGATACACCCGAGGGCGCCGCATTTTACCTGCGCTGCGGGTTCCAACCGATACAAGATGATTTTGCTACTCATGTGAAGTCGTTAGTCGATGCCACCTAAAACATCATTAAGGATTATGCATGCCGCTGATCTCGCAACGTGTCGAGTTAGCACGTAACGGAGCTAACGATAAAGTGATTTGCCGAATGGCATCAGGTTGGGCGGTCATGGGCGATGTGCAATTTCTACCGGGTTACTGCCTGTTGCTGCCCGACCCCGTCGTTCCGAGCCTGAACGATCTGGATGCTGAGGCCAGAGCCACCTACCTGCTCGATATGGCCCGTATTGGTGACGCAGTTTTACAGGCAACCGGGGCGCTTCGTATGAACTATGAAATTCTAGGGAATTCGGAGCCAGAACTGCATTGCCACATTTTCCCACGATACTCCTCAGAACCTGAACAGAATCGCAAGATGCCCGTATGGTTTTATGACTGGAAAACAGCGATTCCCTACGCAGAGAAAGCGCATGGGGATTTGCGTAAAAAAATTGCTCAGTTACTGAATGCATCGAGCCAGGATGCCTGAGTGCACTTGGCAATGCTTGAGGCTACGCGGGCCTCATTGCGTTTAGTGAGTCCATGAGCGCCCCGTTGCTTGTCAGTAGCCGATACCCGCTTTCAGCCTTGGGCCGAAAGCAGCCACCCGACCGGTAGTGAAATCAAGCTGGACTTGCAACGCACCCAGTATCAGCCCCGATCCCTGCTCATCAATGGAAAGGGAAGATGTAGTTCATCCAGGCCGACATGCGCAGGAGGATCTTGCGCATGATCGCCACATGGTGGAAGTGCTGGCTATAGAGCGCCGCCTGGCCATAGGCGCCACCGGGCATGAGTTTGGCGTAGGGCAGGTAGTCCGGGTCGGTGATTTCAATGACCACCGGCACCCGTCCCGGCGGCGGTGAGCCGGTGTAGCTCAGCAGGGTGCCGGATGGCTGGACCTGTCCTTCGCCGATCACCGCGATGACATTCTTCACCCGGCCCTTGAATACCTTGCCGGGGATACCGTCGAACGCCACTTCCGCCTCGTCCCCCGGGACCAGGCGCAGCAGGCTGTTCTGGCGCATCCAGGCAGAGAAGTAATGGCCCTCGTCCGGAATGAACACCATCGACGGGCGCAGCGGCAGCTTGCTCGCCATCATTCCCGGGCGCAGCGACACGTGGGTGACGAAGCCTTTGCTCGGGGCCCGGACCACGGTGCTGTTCAGCTCGAACTGGGCGTTGGCGATCTGTGCCTGCAGGTCGTCGACCCGGGCAATGGCGGCTTCCTGCTCACGGCGAGTGCCGAAGTTGCGCCTGATCAACTCGTTGATCCGGAACAGGTCGCCCCGCGCCGCCGTCTGCTGGGCCTTGAGCGACTTGAGGCGGTTCTCGAAAGGCTCGGGGTCGATGCGAAACAGCACATCGCCTGGCTCCAGCGGCGTGTTGCCCTGCACCGGCACCTCGATCACCCGGCCGGTGACGACCGGGATCACGGGCACCGAGACGAAGTAGGAGCGCGCCACTTCCGAATAGGGGTGGTTGTAGTTCATCAGGAAAATCAGCGCGCCGATCAATACCACGCCGCCCAGCACGGCGGTGGGCACCGTCCATTTGTTCAGCGGGATACGGAAGATCTTGAAGATGGCCACGCAGATGGCGGTGTAGGTCAGGATCAGTAACAGGTCCATGGGTCACGGCTTCCCTTCCGGGCGGGGCCCGGCCTGGGATTGTCCTTCCAGTCGCTCGACCCGCTGTCGCAGCTCGGCCAGTTCTTGGGCCAGATCTCTTTCGGCCTGCATCCGCGCCTTGTCGGTCGCGAACCCCCAGCCCCGGTCCTCGCGGTACAACATGGCCCAGATCCACAGGAACGGCCACAGGGCATGGAGCGTGAACAGACTGACCCAGCCTGCCGCGTGAATGGCGTCCTGATGTGGATGGTTCCGATGGACGGCAATTTCGTAGGGAATGTCGTGCAGGACAATGATTCCGTAGAACAGCACTATCCCGGCAAAGATAAGCATGCCCAGCGCAATCTGATCGAGCATGATTCGCCTCCCGGAAGCCATCGGCCTGCACGCAAGCGCTTATGAAGCCTGTTGATCCGCCACTGCCATCCGACAGTCCGATGGGACGGGCCTTACGAAATCCATACTAGTTCAAGTTCGATCGTCTGCCTGGCTGCCTTCCGGGAGGCGCGCGGCCCTGGACCTGGAAAGCTGCGCTCACCCAGGCCGCGGTTTATGATCGCTACCTGTCGTCCCTCACTGCGAGCCCGATCATGCCTTTTGAACTGGACCTTCCTGAAATCCGCGCCGGCATCGTTGAATTCCCTGTCTGGCATGCGCGCGGTGGTACCTCCACCGGTTTGATCCTGGCTCGCGAAACCCTGCCCGAGGACCCGTTGCTGGTCGAAGAACTGCTGCGTCACCTGATGGGAGTGCCGTTGAGCGGCGAGCTGCCGGGCAATAACCAGATCACCGGCCTGGGCCGTGGCGGGCCCACCAGCAACAAGGTGTTCATCGCCGAGCGCCAGCCCGGCGAGGCGCGGATGGTCAGTACCCTGGCACAGCTGGCGGCGGGTAAAAGCGCGATCGACTGGAGCGTCAACTGCGGCAACATGTCCGCGGCCTTGCCCCTGTACGCCCTGGAACGTGGCTGGCTGAGCGCGGACGAGGACAGCGCGCAGATCGAGATCTTCAACAGCAATACCCAGACCACCATGCTCGCGCGCCTGGCGTTCCGCGACGGTCGCCTGCTGAGCGATACGCGCATTCCCGGGGTCAATGGCGTGTTCCCTGGGGTCGACCTGTTTCTCAGCGATCCGGTGGGGGCCAAGACTGGCCAGCTGTTTCCCACCGGGCAACGCATCGACCTGCTCCATGGCGTGCGCGCCACCTGCCTCGACGTGGCGGTGCCGATGGTCATCGTCCAGGCCGCGGACTTGGGCAAGACCGGCCTGGAAACCCCGGCGCAGCTGGACGCCGATGCCGACTTCAAGGCGCGCTTGATCGGCTTGATGGTCGAGGGCGGCCTGCGCATGCAACTGCGCAATCGCAGCGGCGCCTTGATGAGTGCCGATGAGTTGCAGCGCAGCGAAACCCTGCCGAAGATCTGCATCGTCAGCCCGGCCCAGGGCGCGGGCGATATCAATACCCGCTATTTCACCCCGCAAAACGCCCATCCTTCATTGGCCGTCTCCGGTGGCTGCTGCCTGGCCGCCGCCTGCCTGGCGCCAGGCACCGTGGCCCATGAACTGCTCAAGACACCCAAGCCCCTGAGCGCCACCACAGCGGAATACCCGGTGTCGATCGAAAACCCGGCGGGGGTGCTGGACACCTTGATCACCGCGCGCGAGGAGGGTGCCTCAATGCGCATCGACGCGGCCGCCTACCGGCGCAGCGCGCAGATCCTGCTCAAGGGCCGGGTGCCGCTGTACAACGCTTCGACGGCGTTGGTCGAGGCGTTGCAAGGACGGCGTTGACCCGCAGGCGCTCCGGGCCCATCGCCGAACGGGGCCCTGCGGCTCACAGGTCCAGGTCGACCCACACCGCCGCGTGGTCCGAGCCGGCGTTTTCCTTCTTGTCCAGCTGCGGGTAGACCTCCCAGCGCTTGGGCTGGCTGCCCGGCCACATGCCCTTGCGCCATACGCCGCCGGCGGTGACGGTGGCGAACAGCGCGGGGGAGAGCAGCAGGTAGTCAATCTTGTTCGCCGCCTTGCAGGTGTCGAAGGTGCCGGGGTAACCACCGTCATCGAAGGCCGGATGGACAAAGGCATCCTTGAGGTCGGTGCCCTTGAGCAAGGGCTCCAACGGCGCGCTGTCCGGGGTGTCGTTGAAGTCGCCGACCACCGCGATATAGGCCTCGCCCTGGGCCACCAACTCTTGGTAGATGAGCTTGATTCGTTCGGCCTGGGCCAGGCGTTTTTTCGCCGAGGCCGCAAGGCCGCCGAAGCCTTTGCTCTTGAGGTGGTTGACCAGGACGATCAACTGCTTGTCCTTTTGTTTTCCAGAAGGCAGCGGGATATGGAACTGCGCGCAATCGCGGGAAAAGATCAGCTCGCCGTTGGCCGCGGTGTCGTCGACATGGCTGCGCAGCTGGCCGATGGGGTAGCCCGCGGCGGTCATCAGGCCGACATCGATGCCCCGCGTATCGTTGCCGTCGATCAGCATCACATGCTGGAACAGCGGGCCGCCCAGGGCGCCGATGATTTCGGTATTGAAGTCGCGCAGGGCCGGGCGGCTTTCCGCCTCGACCACCGCCAGCACATCGGCTTGCAGGTCGATCATCACCCGCGCGGTATTGCGCATGGCTTCCAGGTCCACCGGGGCCTCGATCAGCTCCAGCGAACCGACCCACTCGGTGCGGCCGTTGGCGACAATCTCCAGGCCACCGGCCTTGGGCCGCTTGACCAGGCTGCCTTTGTTCTGCCGCAGGATCACAAAGGGGCCCTTGTCCGACTTGCTCAGGCCCAGCTCGGTCAGCAGCTTGACCATCTGCGCCTTGTCCTGGTCGGTGTAGATGGGCTCGCCCAGCAGCTGGTTGAGCTTGGCGAAACGCTCCAGCACCGGCTTGCCTTCGGCCCAGCCTTCCAGGTTCATGGCCTTGGCGCGGTTGAACAGGTTTTCAACGTTGTAGGACGCGAGTCTCATCGGGCTCTTCCTTTGCGTGGGGCGGACGTCAATGCGCATTACAACCGATAAAAATGACCGAATGCCGACAGACGCGGCATCTTGTTGCCTTCTTTATGCTGAACTCAAGAAAGGGCTAAACCGGCCCGGGATTCCCGGTGGGCGAGTCGTAGAGGGGCGGTGGGGAAGCGACCTGACAGACAGTACTTCGCCCGAACCGAATGGGGAGGACAGGGCATGCATGATGAGTCCCGCGAGCAGGGCGAGCCGTTCAAGCGGCTGTTCTTCGCCTTGCCCTGCACCGCCGCCCAACGCCGGGCCATTGGCCAGTGGCGCAGCGCCCTGGGGCTCAGGAGCGGCCGGCCGGTGCCGGCGGAAAACTTTCATTTGACCCTGATGTTCCTGGGCTCGGTCGCCGTGGCGCAGATTCCGCGGATCTGCGCCGCGGCGGCGAGCGTGCGAACGCCCGGTGAGCCGCTGCACGTCCCGCTCGACCGCCTGGAGGTCTGGCGCCGGGCCGGGGTCTTGTTGCTGGCGCCGGCACAGGCGCCGCTGGCGTTGCGTCAGCTGGTGTATGCCTTGCAGGAAGCGCTGCTACCCCTTGGGTTGGTCGATTCGCCGCGGGAGTTTCGCCCACACTTGACCTTGATGCGCGACTTTCGGGCGCCAGTTCCCGAGTCCCAGACCCCTGCGGATTTTCAGCTGAGTGCCCGGCACTTCGCCCTGTACGAGTCGCATAAGGGCCGTTATCGGCCGCTGGCCGAATGGGCGCTGGCGCGGTGACGCTCGGGGCAGCCGCCGGTCAGCCGAAATCCGCGTGCCTCAGGGCCTGCACGTTATAGTTGATGAGGCCGAATCAATAGGAGGAGGGCATGCGCCAGATCGTCAGCAAAGAGCCGTGGTGGGCCGCGCCGCCGAAACCGGGCCAGGATGAGTCCGAGCTGGACTGGGGCTGGCTGGTCACTTACAACGAGGGCGAGCCGCGCTTCGAGTTCGTCAAGGAGCGCCCTTCGGAGCAGGAGATCCGTCAGCGCAAGAGTTGCCGGACCACGCCGTCCGAGTAGCCGGTCGGCGCGGAGGGCAATCTTGCGCGACCCTCACTGTTTGTAGCCGATCTGCCGTAGCAGGTTCTTGCGCCACAGGATGTCGTCGTCGCCTTCCAGGCCCTTGGCGCAGAAGCCATCCACCACCCCCAGCACCGCCCGGCCCTGCGCCGTTTCAGCGAGAATCACCTGGCTCGGGTTGGCGGTCGCGCAGAAGATGCGGCACACCTCAGGCACCATCTTCAGGGTGTTGAGCACGTTCAACGGATAAAAACCGTCGCCGAGAAACACGATAAAGCTGTGGCCGGCGGCGATCGCCTGGGCGTTCTTTTGCGCCAGCGCGATCATCGTCGGATCGCTGCCGGACCAGCGCACCAGGCATTGGCCGGAGGCTTCGCAAAAGGCCAGGCCAAAGGCGATGTTCGGCACGCTGGCGACCAGGGCTTCGTGGATGTCCTCGACGGACTTGATGAAGTGGGTCTGGCCGAAAATGAAGTTGGTGGCTTCCGGCTTGTCGATGTTCACGCTGATCAGTTGCATCTCGAACCGCTCCTTGCCGGTGTTGCGCGGCGCTGGGGGGCGTTGACGGAGAGGGGATGCCCGGCGCAGCCCGTTAGCACGGCGGCGGGATTGCTTCCAGCAACAGATCAAGCATAGCTATTCATTGGTCGCGGCTTCGCTCGTTCGCGCTTGGGGCAGGAGTGTCCGGGAAACAGGATCGGCGGTCATGCGTCGGCAGCGGCAGGCTGCTATGCCTTCCCTAGGGGGCAATGGTTTCGGGCCGGCCGAGAGGCGGGGCGATACCGATGCGTGGTCGTGGTCACGGTGCCTGCCTGGCGCACGCAACGAACAACGGGCGCCCGTTTCGCAGGAGGTGGCAGATGTTATTCATTGTCAGTTGGTCAATCAGCCCCGAACGTCGTAACAGTGCGATCGAGCGATTTCTCAAGACGGGTGGGGCGCCACCCGCAGGGGTGAGCATGCTGGGACGCTGGCATGCCGTCGGCGGCATGACGGGGTTTGGGATCGCGGAAACCAGCGATCTCGCGCTGATGCAGAAATGGGTGCTTGAGTGGAGCGACCTGCTGCGCATGGAAGTGCACCCGGCGTTGACCGATGAACAGGCCGCGCCGCTATTGGCGGCAGCGCTTGGCAGGTAACGGGCAAGCAGACCGTTGGCGATCCGCCGAGGGCTGTCTGCCTCGGCCAATATACGGGGTAACGCTGTTTGTCGGCGTGCCCCGGCCATTCACGAAGTGGAGGTTGTCATGCCGAAGTTCGTCATCGAGCGCGAGATGCCGGAAGCCGGGGCGCTTACGCCGCAGGATCTGCAACAGATCTCGCAAAAATCCTGCAAGGTTATCAGTGAGCTGGGGTCGCAAGTGCAGTGGCTGCATAGCTACGTCACGGGCGACAAGATCTATTGTGTCTATATCTCCCCGGACGAGGAACTCGTCAGGGAGCACGCCAGGCTAGGCGGTTTTCCGGCGGACCGGGTATCGCGGGTGACCTCGATCATCGATCCGACGACCGCGGAGTAGGGCCTTGCGGTGACATGTGTGCGCCTGGCTCGGCGTCCCCTTACTCCAGGGCGAGGTGATGTCGCTGGCAGGAAAACAAGGCCGCCCTCGGGGCGGCCTTTTTCATGGGCGCGGCGTGCCGCGTTAGCGTCGCGGGGCGTCTTGCCAGGCACAGGCTCGGCTATGCTGCAGAGTCGACGGCCGGTTTGCGGCCGATGTCCACACCTTGAACCAAGAGCGCCATGAGAAAAACCACCCAGCAGATGTTGCTCCACGAAATCGCCGACTGGCGCCACCGTGGCCTGATCGATGCCGAGGCGCAGCAGCGGCTCGGCGCCCTGTACGAACGTCCCGAACACCGCTTGTCCACGGTCCTGCAATGGCTGGGCATCGGTGCGGTGTTGCTGATCGGCATGGCGGTGCTGGGCGGCATTGGCCTGCTGGCCGAGTCGGTGCTGGTGGGGGCGGTGCTGTTTTTCGCCGCCGGTGTCGGGCTATGGCTGATCGGCGCGCGCCTGGCCCGCGACCCGGCGCGGCGCATGCCGGTCACCGGGGTGGCGATCCTGACCATCGGCCTGATCCTGATGGGCGCGAGCCTGTTGCTGGGCAGCTCCGACAGCGAGACCGGCGACTTCGGCAACCTGCCCCTGGCGCTGCTGGTCACCGCCGCCCTGAGCATCGCCACCGCCTATGGCTATCGCCTGCGCTGGCCGCTGCTGCTGGGCCTGCTCTGCGTCTTCCACGGCCTGGGTTCGTGGGAGTGGTATGGCGGTTCCGGCACTTACTATTTCGGCATCCAGGACCCGCGCTCCATGGCCGTGATCGCCGCGCTGACCGCGCTCCTGGGGCTCTGGCACCAGCGCGCCGAGGATCACGCCTTGCGCCGGTTCAGTGGCTTTGGGCGGTTGTATGTGATCTTCGGATTGTTGTACTTCAACTGTTCGCTGTGGTTCCTCAGCCTGGAGGAAGCTTACCGCCAGACCCTGACCTGGACCCTGTTGTTCACCTTGGGCGCCATCGTCCAATTGGTACTCGGCGCGCGCTTCAAGCACCCCAGCTTCACCGGTTTTGGCGTGGTGTTCCTCGGCATCGACCTGTACACGCGCTTTTATGAGTACGCCTGGGAACAGCTGAGCGCCGCGGTGTTTTTTGCCGTGGCCGGCGCCCTCGGCATGCTCCTGGGCTGGTTGTTCGAACGCACCGCGCTGCGCGCCGGGGAGGCTGGCCAATGAACCCGGATCGCCGTAATCGCCAGGTGCACAACGCCCTGGACCAATGGCTGCGCGACGGCCTGATCGACACCCAGGCCCACGCGCGGATCGCCGAGCTGTATCCGCAGACCCGCTGGGACTGGCGTTCCCTGGGGCGCTGGTTCCTGACCTTCGGCGCCATCAGCCTGGCGGCGGGCTTGCTGATCCTGCTGCATGAACACCTGACGTTCACCTTGCCGAAACTGGCGGGCGGCCTCGGCCTGTTGATGGTCGGCTTGTTCGTCGCCGGGCGCTGGCTGCTGGGCAAGCAGCTGAAGCTGCTCGGCGCGACCCTGGAGTTGCTCGGCGGGTTTGCCCTGATCGGCCTGAGCCTGGTGCTGGGCATGATCTACTCCGACGGCTCGGGCAACTGGCCGGCGCTGTTGCTGGTGGACCTGCTGCTGTTGCTGGCGCTCAGTTATGTGCTGAACAACGCCTTGCTGCTGACCCTGTGCAGCGTGCTGTTCTTCATCTGGTTCGGCGGGCGCAGCGGTTATGAGTCGGGGTGGGGCGCCTACTGGTTCGGCATGAACTACCCGCTGCGTTTCCTCGGCGCGGCCCTGGCCATGGTGCTGTTCGGCTTTGTCCATCTGTGGGGCGAGGCCTCGAGGCTGGCCCGTTATCGCGGCTTTGCCAAGGTGTGGATTTCTGCCGGGCTGTTCATGGCCCAGATGTCGTTGTGGCTGCTGTCGCTGTTCGGCAGCTACGACCTGATCGACGGTCCGTGGCACCTGGCCGAGGCCGGCGAACTGGTGCTGTTCAATGGGCTGTGGGCAGCGTTCAGCCTGGGCTTGCTGGCACTGGGCATTCGCTTGCGCTTTTCCATGCTGGTGGGCTATGGCGCGACCTTCTTCATCATCCAGCTGTACACGCTGTTCTTCACCCAACTGGCGGACACCCTGGGCTGGTTCGTCAGCCTGCTGATTGCTGGTGGCAGCCTGCTGGGGCTGGTGATCTGGCTGGAAGGCAAGCGCCAGCAACGCCGGGCTGGGCCGGGCGAAGCGGAATCGGTGTAGGGAAGGGGAGAAGCCCATGCCCGAAGTTGCGGGCATGGGCAGGCGACGGACCCTAGGCTGTCAGTCGTTTTTCGATATCCCGGTAGGTTTCGCTGTCCGTGGCCGCCAGCAGTTTGCGGCCATCCTTGAAGGTGCCGATGAAGGTCACCTCGGTTTCCTTGCCGGCTATCAGGTAGCCCGCAAGCGCACCCACCGGACCCAGCAGCATGGCCCCGGCGATGCCGTAGCCAATGGCGTCCCTGTTGGTGATGCTGTCCTGTGTCGCGATTTCCAGGTGTTTGAATGCGGAAGCTTTGACCTCGACGCCCGGGGAGGGGTTGGTCACGGTCGGCAGCTTGAAGACGCCCTGTCGGTACTCGCCATTCCCTTGTAGAAAATCACCAGCCAATACATTGATCTTTGCCATGTTGAATATCCTTGTTCAAGCATTGCGGATTGACCATACAGCGCCGTCCCGTGTCCACCGTCAATGAGGGGGCGATGAAGGGCGGTACCACTGATCGGTGATGTTGCGCCTAACAGCATCGGTCTCGAGTGTAGACGCCTGGTTGACGCAGATCAGTTCGCTGGTCGCAATGGGCTACCGCTCGTCCGTTTGATTCTGCGCGGGCTGCAAGGCTGTCACGAGCTGTCCGGCGTCCATGTTCGGCAATGTTAATAAATGTTAGGTATTAAAAAATACTTCACATAATCCGTTCATTGATGGATGATCAGGCCACACCTGATAACAACAAATCACAGGACGGCCCCTCGATGTCCGACACGGTCTCGATTCACCCGCCAGGCGACCCTGTCGCCCCCGCCGCCCGTGCTGCCCTTTACCCCGCGGCCCGCCGCCCGCGCCTTGCCGGCGTGGAGCAAGCCGCTGTCTTCCCTGGAGTACCCCATGAATAACAAGAATGTCGGTGTTGTCGGCCTGGGCGCGATGGGCCTGGGCATTGCCCGCTCGCTGCTGCGCGCGGGTTTCAAGGTGCATGCCTGTGACGTGCGTGAAGCGGTCACCCAACAGTTCGCCAGCGAAGGCGGAGTGGCCTGCGCATCGGCGGCGCGGATGGCCGAGGCCTGCGATGTGATCATCACAGTGGTGGTCAACGCCGAGCAGACCGAAACCGTGCTGTTCGGTGGAGAGGGCGCCGTGGCGGCGTTGGGTGCCGGCAGCCTGGTGATCGGTTGCGCCACCGTGGCGCCGACCTACGCCGTGGAGCTGGGCGAGCGCCTGGCCGAGCAGGGCCTGCTGTACCTCGACGCGCCGATCTCCGGCGGCGCGGCCAAGGCCGCCGCCGGCGAGATGACCATGATGACCTCCGGCCCGGCTGCGGCCTACGCCAAGGCCGAAGCGATCCTTGCCGGCATGGCGGGCAAAGTCTATCGCCTGGGCGACGCCCACGGCCTGGGCTCCAAGGTCAAGATCATCAACCAGCTGCTGGCCGGGGTGCACATTGCCGCGTCCGCCGAAGCCATGGCCCTGGGCCTGCGCGAAGGGGTGGACGCCGACGCCCTGTACGAAGTGATCACCCATAGCGCCGGCAACTCCTGGATGTTCGAGAACCGCGTGCCGCACATCCTCAAGGCCGACTACACGCCACTATCGGCGGTGGACATCTTCGTCAAGGACCTGGGCCTGGTGCTGGATACCGCCCGCGCCAGCAAATTCCCGCTGCCGCTGTCGGCCACCGCGCACCAGATGTTCATGCAGGCCTCCAGCGCCGGTTTCGGCCGTGAGGACGACTCGGCGGTGATCAAGATTTTCCCGGGCATCGACCTGCCGACCGCCAAGCCCGAGCCTGTCTGAGGAACGCTCCATGACCCATTCCACCGCACGCCCGTTGCTGGGCTGCATCGCCGACGATTTCACCGGCGCCACTGACCTTGCCAACATGCTGGTGCGCGGCGGCATGCGCACGGTGCAAAGCATCGGTATCCCCAGCCGCGAAGTCGCGGCCGGGCTGGATGCCGACGCCATCGTCATCGCCCTCAAGTCGCGCACCACGCCGGTCAAGGAGGCGGTCGAGGAATCCCTCGCCGCCCTCGGCTGGCTGCGCGAACAGGGCTGCGAGCAGATCTTCTTCAAGTACTGCTCGACCTTCGATTCCACCGCCGCCGGCAATATCGGCCAGGTCAGCGAGGCCCTGCTTAAGGCCCTGAACAGTGATTTCACCCTGGCGTGCCCGGCGTTCCCGGAAAACGGCCGGACCATTTTCCGTGGCCACCTGTTCGTCCAGGACCAGTTGCTCAGCGAGTCGGGCATGCAGCATCACCCGCTGACGCCGATGACCGATGCCAACCTGGTGCGCGTGCTGCAGGCCCAGACCCAATTGAAAGTCGGCCTGCTGCGCTACGACAGCATCGCCGGGGGCGTCGAGGCGGTGCGGGCGAAAATCGCCGAACTGCGCGCGCAGGGCGTCGGCATGGCCATCGCCGATGCGCTGTCCGACCAGGACCTCTATACCCTGGGCAGCGCCTGCGCCGACCTGCCGCTGCTCACCGGCGGTTCCGGCCTGGCCCTGGGCCTGCCGGGCAACTTCCGCCGCGCCGGCAAACTGCGCGACTTCGACGCGGCGTCGCTGCCGACGGTCGAAGGTGGCGAAGTGGTGCTGGCCGGCAGCGCCTCGGTGGCCACCATCGGCCAGGTCGCGGCCTGGCTGGAGGCCGACCGTCCGGCCCTGCGCATCGACCCCATGGCCCTGGCCGCCGGCGAGCCGGTGGTGGAGAACGCCCTGGCCTTTGCCCGCGACAGTGACGAAACCGTACTGATCTACGCCACCAGCACCCCGGCCGAGGTCAAGGCGGTGCAACAGCAGCTTGGCGTCGAACGCGCCGGCGCGCTGGTGGAGAACGCCCTGGGCGAGATCGCCGCGGGCCTGCGCCAGAACGGCGTGCGCCGTTTTGTGATTGCCGGTGGCGAAACCTCTGGCGCGGTGGTCAAGGCGCTGGGGGTCAACCTGTTGCAGATCGGCGCGCAGATCGACCCGGGCGTGCCGGCCACGCTCAGCGCTTCCGCCGAGCCGTTGGCGCTGGCCTTGAAGTCCGGCAACTTCGGCAGCCGCGACTTCTTCGCCAAGGCCCTCAGGCAACTGGCCGGAGGTGGCCAATGAGCGCCGCGGCGAATAAGGAACAGGCCCTGCGCGAAGAGATCTGCGACGTCGGCCGCAGCCTCTACCAGCGCGGCTACACCGTGGGCAGCGCCGGTAACATCAGCGCGCGCCTCGACGACGGCTGGCTGATTACCCCGACCGACGTCTGCCTCGGCCGCCTCGATCCGGCGGCCATCGCCAAGGTCAACCTGGCGGGGGAGTGGGTGTCCGGCGACAAGCCGTCCAAGACCCTGGCCCTGCATCGCCAGGTCTATGACCGCAACCCGGGCGTCGGCGGCGTGGTGCACACCCATTCCACCCACCTGGTGGCGCTGACCCTGGCCGGGGTATGGCGGCCGGACGACATCCTGCCGCCGCTGACGCCGTACCAGGTGATGAAGGTCGGGCACATCCCGCTGATCGGCTACCAGCGCCCGGGTTCGCCCAAGGTCGCCGAGCAGGTGGCGCAACTGGCCAACAGCGTGCGCGGGGTGATGCTCGAACGCCTGGGGCCGGTGGTCTGGGAAAGCTCGGTGGCCAAGGCCAGCTACGCCCTGGAAGAACTGGAAGAAACCGCGCGACTCTGGCTGATGAGCAATCCCAAGCCGGCGCCGCTGGATCAGGCAGCCCTGGATGAGCTGCGCGAGACCTTCGGCGCGCACTGGTAGGTAGCGCGCCGCTGCAACTCGAAACTGTAAACCGACATTGCAAGCATTG
This sequence comes from Pseudomonas sp. NFPP07, assembly GCF_900115645.1. Lineage (NCBI taxonomy): Bacteria > Pseudomonadati > Pseudomonadota > Gammaproteobacteria > Pseudomonadales > Pseudomonadaceae > Pseudomonas > Pseudomonas sp. NFPP07. The sequence goes on along the minus strand of NZ_FOXG01000004.1, from coordinate 12,788 downwards.
CCCGGGAGCCGTCGTCAGGCTCTCGACGGCCCCGGCTTGCCTGAAAAAACAATAACAACAGGACATCCCCGCATGACGTTCCCTGACTGCAGCTGTTTTGGCTTCACCGGCGCTTCTTTCTCTTATGAGGGAGGGGCCGCGCAATGAGCCCGCTTATCCTGATGTTGACGGCCGGCGCGGGCATCGCGCTGCTGCTGTTTTTGGTGCTCAAGTACAAGTTCCAACCCTTTGTCGCGCTGATGCTGGTGAGCATCCTGGTGGCGCTGGTGGCCGGGGTGAAACCGGCCGACCTGGTGGCGACCATCGAAGGCGGCATGGGCAAGACCCTCGGCCATATCGCGATCATCATCGCCCTCGGCGCCATGATCGGGCGGATCATCGAGCTGTCCGGCGGCGCCGAGGCGCTGGCCAAGACCCTGATCGAGCGTTTCGGCAACCGCCGCACGCCGCTGGCGCTGACCATCGCCGGGTTCATCATCGGCGTGCCGGTGTTCTTCGAAGTGGGGGTGATCATCCTTATGCCGCTGGCCTATGGCGTCGCTCGCCGGGCGCGCAAGCCGCTGCTGGTGTTCGCCTTGCCGATGTGCGCGGCGCTGCTCACCGTGCATGCGTTCCTGCCGCCCCATCCGGGCGCCGTGGCCGCGGCCAGCCAGCTGGGCGCCGACCTGGGCCGGGTGCTGATGTTCGGCCTGCCGATCACCGCTTTCCTGTGCTACGTCGGCTACCGCGTGGCCGGGCGCATGACCCGGCGCTTCTACCCGATGACCGATGACATCCGCGCCGAAGTCTATGGCCCCCACGTGACCAACGAGGACCTGCAGGCCTGGACCAACGGCAACGGCCATGAGCAGAACCCGCAACAGGCGGCGGTGGCGGCGTCCCACATGGGCCTGGAAGAATCCACCAGCGCCATAGTCGCCAAGCTGCCACCGGCGCCCGCGCCGGGTTTCGGCCTGATCGTCAGCCTGATCCTGCTGCCGATCGTGCTGATCCTGCTGGGCACCCTGGCCACTTCGCTGCTGCCGGCCGAATCCACCCTGCGTGGAGTGATGACCGTGCTCGGCGCGCCGCTGGTGGCGCTGCTGATCGATACCTTGCTGTGCGCCTGGCTGCTGGGTTCGCGCCGTGGCTGGAGCCGCAACCAGGTGTCGGACGTGATCGGCTCGGCCTTGCCGGGCGTGGCCATGGTGATCCTGATCGCCGGGGCCGGCGGGGTGTTTGGCAAGGTGTTGGTGGACACCGGGATCGGCGCGGTGGTCTCCGACCTGCTGCGCACCACCGGCCTGCCGGTGCTGGCCCTGGGCTTCTTGCTGACCATGCTGCTGCGCGCGGTACAGGGGTCGACCACCGTGGCCCTGGTGACCACCGCCGGGATCATCAGCCCGCTGATCGCCACCCTGAACCTGACCCCCAACCACATGGCGCTGCTGTGCCTGGCCATGGGCGGTGGCGGGCTGGCGATGTCGCATATCAACGACGCCGGCTACTGGATCTTCACCAAGCTCGCCGGGCTCAACGTCGCCGACGGCCTGCGCACCTGGACCGTGATCACTACCTTGCTCGGCACCCTGGGTTTCTGTATTACCTTGCTGATCTGGCCTTTTGTCTGAGCCGTTTTTAGGAGCCAACATGCCTCGTTTTGCTGCCAACCTAAGCATGCTCTACCCGCAACACGGGTTTCTCGAGCGTTTCGCCGCCGCGGCGGCCGACGGTTTCGAAGCGGTGGAATACCTGTTCCCCTACGACTACAGCCCCCAGGAGCTCAAGCAGCGCCTGAGCGACAACGGCCTGGTCCAGGCCCTGTTCAACGCGCCGCCCGGCGACTGGGCGGCGGGCGAGCGGGGCACCGTGACCCTGCCGGGGCGCGAGGCGGAGTTCCGCGCCGGCTTCGAGCGCGCCCTGGAATACGCCGCGGTGCTGGGCAATTCGCGGATTCATGTAATGGCCGGCCTGCTGCCCTCGGAAGACCTGCGCGAACGCCATCACGCGGTGTACCTGGAGAACCTGGCCTACGCCACCGCCCAGGCGGCCAAGGCCGGGGTCACGGTGCTGCTGGAGCCGATCAACACCCGCGACATGCCGGGCTTCTTCCTCAACCGCCAGGACCAGGCCCAGGCGATCTGCAAGGAAGTCGGCGCGAGCAACCTCAAGGTGCAGTTCGACTGCTACCACTGCCAGATCGTCGAGGGCGACCTGGCGACCAAGCTGCGTCGCGACTTCGCCGGCATCGGCCATATCCAGATCGCCGGCGTGCCGGACCGCCACGAGCCGGACCTGGGCGAGTTGAACTACCCCTACCTGTTTGCGCTGATGGACCAGCTGGGCTACGACGGCTGGGTCGGTTGCGAGTATCGACCGCGCGGCGATACCTCGGCCGGGTTGCAATGGCTGCGGGACTGGAAAGCCTTCTGAGGGGCGGGCAGGGCGGTGGCGCTGGTCAGTGCGTGCCGCCCGCTAGCCGTGATTCTGCGCGAATCTGAACATTTCTGGAGGTGTCGGCCTTCGCTCTCCAGCTGCGGGTACATTGGCTCCCTGTCGCCAGGGCCATCACTGGTGCCATCAATGGGAGCGGGGAGCATGGAAAAGTCGATATTCGTCGATCAGTCGGGCCTGGACGACGCGCCTTGTCGTCCGCACGATCTGCATTGGGAACAGATCCCCACCGTGACCCTGGAGCGCATCGAGCGCGAATACCGCCGCGCCCGGCGCACCACCATTCTTGGTCAGTGGATCAATATCGCCAGCGTGCTGCTGGTGGTGCTGAGCGCCGCCTGCGGCCTCTGGCTGTGGAACCACTTCCGCGCCCAGGGGCTGGACCAGGGCTTCGGCCTGCGGCAACTGTTCGTGCTGCTGTTCTTTTTCGCCAGCCTGTGCGCGGTGGTGGAGTGGCTGCGGCGCATTCGCCGCACCACCCGGGTCGCCCTCGACGGCTTGAGCGAAGACCTGCGGGATATCGCCTGCGTGCTGTGGTTCAGAAAGCAGCACCAGTGAGCGGCACCCGCGCAGCGGTTGTCAGTCTTTCGCTGCAACCGCTTGCGAGTCGGACGGCAGCAGCAATTCCACCCCTTGCTTGCGAATCCCGTCCGCCGCGGCCTGGGCCAGGTCGTCGTCGCTGATGATCACGTCGAACTGCTCAAGCCCGGCGATGCGGTACATGCTGAAGGTGCCGTACTTCGAACTGCTGGCCACCAGCACCACCTGGGACGCCGACTGCATCGCCACCTGCTTGACCTCGACCTTCAACGCCGACGGCGTGGTGATGCCGCGGCGCAGGTCCCAGGAACTGGTGGACATGAAGGCGATGTCGGTCACCACCTGACGCAGGGTCGCCACCGCCAGCCCGCCGACGCAGGAGTGGTTGTCGTGGTCGAGCTGGCCGCCGGTGTGGATCACCGTCACCTGCGGCGCCTCCATCAGCGCCTGGACGATGCCGAAGTCATTGGTCACCACGGTCATGCCCGACAGCGCCTTGATGTACGGCACGATCTCCAGGGTGCTGGTGCCGGCGTCCAGGTACACCGTCATGTCCGCGTGCAGCAAACGCGCTGCCAGCCGGGCCATGGCCTGCTTCTGCGGCAGCTCGACCACCGCCTTGGTCTGGTGGCTCGGCTCGCTGTGCAGCTGGCTGGCGATACGCACCCCGCCAGTCACCGAATAGGCCCGGCCTTCCTGCTCCAGCAGCGCGATATCGCGGCGCACGGTCATGTGCGAGCAGTCGAACATCTCCATCAACTGATGCACGCTCAACACCTGGTGCTTGCGCAACTGGCGCAGGATCAGCTCGCGACGCTGCTCGGGAATCATCGGGGCGCCGCTATCGCTGGCGATGTCCTTGGGGTTGGGCATTGAGGCTCCGCAGTGGCTGGGCAGAAGGCAGGTAACTGGCGGACATAGTAGCGAATCCGCGGGGCGGGAACGAGAAGCACGCAACGGATCGTCCCCCTGTACGAGCGTGTGGCTCTGCTTCTGCAGGAGCGCAGCTTGCGCGCGATGAACGATGACGCGATATTCCTGCATTGCGCGTGACGGCTATGGAGCATCGACCGGCGAGCAGTTACCAAGGAGCGGTCATGGACCCCAAGCGTTATGAACACCTGACGATCAGCGTCGAGCCCCATGAAATGCGCATGAGCCACTGGGTGTACGCACCCAGGGTGGTGGATGCTCGCGATGGCCGGGTCGTGCTGGACCTGAGTGGCGGGCCGTGGGACCTGGTGTCCTGCTCGCCATCGACGGCGGCGGTGGAGCTGCTGTTGCGCAAGTACCCCGGAGAGCATGAGGCGCTCCGCCTGAGCATTCGCCTGGCCGACAACAGCCTGTGGCTGGAGGGCACTGCGGTTGCTACCGAGGATATCGAACGGGCGCTGGAGCGGGCGCAGCGCTGAGCCGCGCCGTGGCTCATGCCGGCGAAGCGTCACCGGGGCCTGACGACCGTTGGTAAGCTGGCGGTTCTTTCTTTTGCCAAATGGCATTAAAGTTAATGCCATCTGTCATCAGGCCGGGAGATGATCATGACCGCCGCCGCCAAGAATACCGCCACCGTGAAACCTTCGGCCGAGGCTGAGAAGGCCAAGGGCAGTGTGCCCAAGGCCATCGCCAAGGTCGAACCGCGCAAGCCCTCCGCCAGCCGCATCCGCGGCCCCAAGGCCAACCTGCTGCGCGAAGAGGCGGCGGTCTATGCGCTGCCTTCGCCCATGGTGCGCGGGCTGCTGCCGGGCACTGACGCCGATGACCCGATGGCGGTGTTCAGGGCCACCCAGCTGGGATTCTCCCTGGGTGCGGTGATCGAGCTGGTGGAGTCGGTCGAGGCCTTCAAGCGCTACAACGTGCTGGCGAAGATCGTCGGGTTTTCCGAGCGCACCCTGGCGCGGCGCCTGAAGAACCAGGACCAGGCCCTGACCCCCGAACAGAGCGCCCGCGCCTTGCACTACGCGCAAGTGCTGGAAAAGGCCGAGGCGGTGCTGGGCTCCCGGGCGCTGGCCGAAGACTGGATGACCCAGCCGGCGCTGGGCCTGGATGGCGAAGTCCCGATCGACCTGCTGGCCAACCCGGTGGGCTATGAACTGGTGACGGACTTTCTGCACCGGCTCGAGTTCGGGGTCTACTGATGCTCACCGACCCCCTGGCCCCGGCCTTGCATTTCTGGCGCCTCGACCAGGCCCGGCATGCCTCGACCTGGAACAGCGGCATTGGCGCCGAAGGCAGCGGCGGGCGCTGGAACCCCAAGGGGGTGCAAGTGGTGTACGCCAGCCTGGACGCCTCGACCGCGATCCTGGAAGTGGCGGTGCACAAGGGCTTCAAGGCCCTCGACTGCCTGCCCCACACCCTGACCGCGGCCCGGGTGCTGGACCCATCGCGGGTCCACACCGTCCGCCCCGAAGACATCCCCAACCCCAACTGGCTGATCCCCGGAACCCCCAGCCACAGCCAACAAGCCTTCGGCGCCAGCCTGCTGGAACAGCATCCCTTTGTGCTGATCCCCTCCAGCGTGTCGCGCCATAGCTGGAACCTGCTGATCAACCCCTTGCTGGCCACCGGGTTGTATGAGCTGGTGTTGCAGGAGCGCTTTGCGCTGGATGGGCGGTTGAGTCCGCCGGAGCGTGTCGTGTAGCGCAGCAGCACCGAGCAATTTCAGAATCTTCCTACACCCCGGCCGTAGCCACTTAGCGTAACGTTCCGTTGCCAACTGCAACCAAACTTGCCCCCATCTTGATGGGGGCTTTTTTTATGGACGATGTGGAAGCGGACACGGCCTGCTGAAAAGGAGTTTTTATGTGCCTATGCATCACTGGCTTTCTACCTGATGAAGCTAACGACAGTTCATTGCAGTACGAGTTGGACGTCTCGTCTGAGTTTGAACAGGCTGTAATGGGAATATTGGGCTGGCGGAGCTTGGCAACTGAAGCCGATGGTGAGCTACTGCTCACCAAGGAGCAGGTCAGGCAGATAGCAACGGCCATCAACGAAGTCTTACCTGACGACCTTGATATGTTTATTGGTGTTGAGGCATCAATGTTGAGGTGATAGCTCAGGAACGTTTATGAGTAGGGCGCTCTGCGCAGGGAAGAACCACACTCAAATGAAGAGGAGTTTTATGTACTTGCGCATCACTGGTTTTCTACCTGACGAAGCTAACGACGACTCATTGCAGTACAAGCTGAAAGTCTCATCTGAATGTGAGCAGACCGTAATGGAAATATTGGGTTGGCAGAGCTTGGCAGCCGAAGCTGGTGGCGAGTTGCCGCTCACCAAGGAGCAGGTCAGACAGATAGCCGCAGCCATTAAAGAGTCCTTACCCGGTCACCTCGATATGTTTATTGGTGTGGTGGCGTAGCTCCACCCATCATCCGTGTCCCTTGCTGACCCGTTGAAGAGCGAAACAGGAGGTTCTGATCGTTCTTATTCGCCCCCTGCGGTGCATAAGGACTTTTAGTACGGAGGTTTGGGAAAGCTCTGATATTTACGACTTTTCTGCATTGATAGGGTCGGTGCCTGAATTTTTCAGACACTCAGGATGTACTCATGGCCTATGTCATCAGGGAAGGAGACCCGACCACGACCGGTGGAAAGGTTATCGCAGGTTCATCAACGACCATCGTTGAGTACCGCAAAGTTGCACGCATCACCGACCCAGTGTGGTGCCCGGTGTGCCAGTCGGTGGGGTATATCGCGGAGGGCCATAACACATGGCTGGATAACCAACAGGCTATCGCGGTAGAAGGGGGCGCCGTTCAGTGTGGCTGCCCTGTAGGTTCTAACCGTCTTGTCGCCACTCAATCTTCTGTCCTCTCGGATAATCAGCCACCGGTTCCTGTTCCCGCCGCCTTGGTGCCGCAAGTTGTGGCGAACACCCAGCAATGGGCCGAAGCGATCAGGCGGGGATATTCGCAAAACCAATTCGCAGATTCGCTGCCGCGCGATCAGGTAAAGGGGCTGGCGCCCATCAGCGAAACGGCGCTGTCAGCGCCCGCCCGGTTGTCGCAACAAGGCGTAGAGCCGGGCTTTTATATCGTTCAGTCCCCGATAAGCCGTGCAGCCCTCGAAGTGGTGCTTTTCGGTCGGCCCGACGCGGCCCTCCTGGAGAAGTTTCGTCGGCTCAACCCCCAACTGACGGACACCGCCAAACCCGGCCAGATGGTGGTCCTCAGCCATTCTGAAAACCAACAGTGCAGCCGTGAAGAAGCACTGCTGATGGACGCAGCGCAAAAGGTCAGCGCCGCGTTGGACACCCTCACGGCCGAGGAGGCGGCCTTTATGGTCCAGTACCGGCAGCAGATCGAGTCCGTTCTGTCTTATGGCTCAACCAACCTTGGGGTCGCGACCGCTGCCGCCGGCAATCATCTGGACGGCATTAAAAGAACCTTGCAGGCCATCGAATCCCTCCACCAAACCTACTTCCTGCGGGATGGGCATCTACGCAGCGTCCAGTTCTTCGCCGAACGGCGGACGCTACTCGCCCGGCTGGACGCAAACCTCACCGCCATCACGAAAATGAGCATCGCCTTTCCCGACCACCCCGACCTGAAAACCGCCCTGGGAATTTCCAGCCGCAGCTTGGTTCATCATTGGACCAAAGCGGGCGCGGTGGGGCAGATACCGGGTTACGCCACGCATATCGAGGGCGTGTCGAAGGCTTCCAAGGTGCTCAAGTATGGGGGGTGGATTGGCACGGCTTTGGGCGGTGGCGCGTCTTATGTGAAGGTTCAGGATGTTTGTTCTGCGGGGAATAAAGAGGTTTGCGAGAAGGTGAAGTTTACTGAGGTGGGGAGTTTTGTTGGTGGGGTGTTCGGAGGGGCAATCGCCAGCCCGGTTTTAACCCAGGCTATGACTTCCATCTGTGCTGCAGTTGCTGTTCCTACAGGGGGGATGGGCGGTGTTGTCTGTGGCTTGGTGGTGGTTGGAGCGGGGAGCTATTTGGCAGGGAAGGGTGGAGGCGCCTTCGGAGAACTCCTCGGAGAAAATATTTATGAGGTCGGGCAATGAGTAAGTTAAGTACGGCGGAGTACGTGCTTACCTTTTTGGGTGTGGCCACGTTTTTGGGTGGGGGAGTTACTGCAGGGGTGTATTTCTATCTGAGCTTCACCCGAATGGATGAGATTTTGGGGTATGTAAAAAACTGCAAAGTAGTAAATAACCAAAGGTATTACCTTTATATGGGGGCTTGGGGGCGCTTTTTAATGGTTGGGATGATTTCGGGTGCCTTGGCATACTCTAACTATCAAATTAGAAAGGGGATGATGGATGCTGGTGATGTAGATAATTTTCCTGAGCCGCTCAAGCGGAGACTGATTGCAATGTTTAACATGCAGTTAGTATTCCTGGTCTGTCTAATAGTTGAGTTTATTGTTCTGAAGTTGATCAGGCCGTGATAAGTGGCGTTATTTATGAGGTTTTCAATTGGGCCTGCTTAACCTGGCGGCAGTTGTGCTTGCATTCACATTTGCCGGAATACTTGTTGGTGCCTTTGCCCTGATGGGTGTTTTTCTGTATGTCGGGTATTCACGTATGGAGGAAATGCTGGGCCATCTTGAGAATTGCCAAGCAATACAGCAAAGAAGGTTTCTTATGCACGTCGGGCCGTGGGGGACAGTCATGCTTACGGCGTCGATTGCGGGAATCATGACATTTCCCGGAATCTATCTTCGTCACGGCGGAGTCAGCCAGGCGGACTTGGACGCTTTTCCATCGCCCCTGAAGCGCAAGCTGATCCTGTTGCATATCGTGAATATTGCGTTGGCCGTGGGTGGTTTTTTGGTCGGCGGAGTAATGGTTATGTGTTGGATCTATGTAAAAAAAGGCGGACTTTAAGGCCCCGAGGTTCGGACATAAACTGCCACGCCTTTGTCGTTGCCCCGTATCGAGCCTAGAGCTAGCCTTTGATCGTCGCTGCAAACGCAGTGATCGGGCTTGGTAACCCGTTTTGATACAGGCGCATCGATATGGAGTTCAATCATGTGCGCCGACAAGTCGTCCGCAGATCGCGGCTTTTCTAATCTCCTTTTCCTGCTCAATTACGTCTGCTTCCTAAGAGCAAACGGAGGTGCGCTATGAGCACCTTCACCCCGATCAAAACCCTCGGCTTCGTCACCTTCGGTCTTTGCGGCGACGGCGATCAAACCCTGTTCCGCGTCAACGCCGACGTACCTCTGCACCAGGCCTTGGAACACGCTTCGACCCTGCTGTACTACGCCAAGAAACTCGCCCTCGATGCCGCCATGGAAGAGCAGGGCGAACGTTACGCCTGGGCCGCGCACTTTCTGGCGGAGATGGGCAAGGCGGTGATCGATGATGTGGGGTTGGGGCTGAGGGAAGAGGAGGTATTACAGGTTTAACAGGTAGGGAGATGTCGGGTAGGGCGCCGTTTCTGGGTGGCAGGGAAACGGCGTTTTTTAGGGCGGTCACCCCGGCACCGCACTCTCGATTTCCCGGAGTCTGGTTCGACTATCTTTCAGGGAATGAAGCCGATGGATCGCAATGACCGTCGGCGTTCCCTTCGGGCAGGCCATCCAGAAGCTGTTCTCACAGCCGTTCGATTTGCTGCTGGGGCGCCGAATCGGTCGGGAGCTGCCCGGGGACGTAGCGATGACAAAGAGCAACTATGCTAGGTCTGATGCCGAAATTGATTGAGCAGATCGGGCTTCCCGTCCTTGCGTCGTGGAAAAGCAATGGGAATGGGTTCGATCCGCTTGGGTTGAATTGACCGTCGCTGCCTCTCAAGGTCGGTCTGTTGGAGGTCTGAAGTTGCGTATCGCTTTTTTGGTGAACCGAGATGTGGAGAGCAACCTCACGCTCAACTTCCTGTTGCCCGAGATTCACGAGAGCACAGTGGGGATCTTCCTCTCGGAGAGAGTGGGAACGGGCAGCAAGGTACCCCGCATGCTCGGGCAACTCGCATTGATCGAGCAGGACCTCTTCAATGCCTTGGCTCCGGGGTTGAGCGGATCGAGCGACCAGGTCGGCAGCGGGCATCGATTCGGTTTTGCAGAACTGCAGCAACGCTTTGGGGTTCCTGTGCGGGTATTGCCCAGCTTGAGGGACCCGGTGGGCCTGCAAATGCTGCAGGAGGCGGGAGCGGATCTGTTTGTCTCAATCCGCTTTGGTCAAATCCTCTCCAATGAAGCGTTGGTCATTCCGTCACGCGGCGTCCTCAACCTTCACTCTGGCCTCTTGCCTCACTATCGAGGCGTTCTCGCGACGTTCCGGGCGCTGCTCAATGGTGACCCGGAGATCGGCTGTACGCTCCATTGGATAGACAGTCCCGGCATTGATGTGGGGCGCATCATTGAGACGGCGCGGGTGGCGGTCGAAAAGGAGCGCTCCTTGCTGTGGCACATCCTTGCACTTTATCAACCAGGCGCGAGCCTCATCCTGGACGCAATCAGACGCCTGGAGCGCGGCGAGCCCATGACGGGGGCGCCTCAGGATCCATCTGCAGGCGCCTACTACTCCTTTCCCAGCGAAGATGACCTGATGCGCTTCACCACACTGGGGTGGCGGCTCTTCGATCGCGAGGACGTCTGGGATCTTTTCGAGTCGTACGGATTTCCGTTGCGCACGCGCACGCTTTGAGCGTTGAACGGCGCCAGGCGTCCAGAGGTAGCGTGCTGTTTGCCTCCAACATCCGGTCACGAGAGGCACGCCAGAGCGCTGGTCCCCATGCCATGACCGGTGGAAGGAAGAGGTTCACCGGGCTGGCGAGGCATTGATCTGGTGTTTTTCCAGAGTTGAATCTGACAGTCTCGCGTGAGCGGCTGCATGACTGTGTTTCCAGTTGCGACCATGGCCGGATAGGCCGCCTCCTCGATACCCCGCGCAGAGCGCAGCCCGCACTGAGTTACCGCACTCCAGATATTTCCAAGACGATGGGGTTAGACATAAACTGCCACGCCTTTGTCGTTGCCCTGTATAGAGCCCGAGACTAGCCTTTGATCGTCGCTGCTAACTCAGCGATCGGGTTTGGTCGCCCGACTTGATACAGGCGCAACAGCGCCCCCTTGACGATTGCAGGCGCTTTTTTTGCGCTCGCATTTCCGTGCAATGGCGGCTGTGCGTGGAAGGGCTTCGGCCCTGCCGGGTTCCTGTATCTCCGGTCGACCAATCCGCGCACGGCTGCCACCCATTCGTTTGGTCGCGAACGTGGCAGCTCTCACTTTGATATGGGAGTTTCAATCATGTGCGCTATCAAAACCGCCGCCAATCGTGGTCGCTTCAACGGGGTAAAAGGAGGTGCACTATGAGCACCTCCACCCCGGTCAAAACCCTCGGCTTCGTCACCTTCGGCCCTTGCGGCGACGGCGAGCAAACCCTGTTTCGCGTCAACGCCGACGTGCCTCTGCCCCAAGCCCTGGAACACGCTTCGACCCTGCTGTACTACGCCAAGAAACTCGCCCTGGATGCGGCCATGGAAAAGCAGGGCGAACGTTACGCCTGGGCCGCGCACTTTCTGGCGGAGATGGGCAAGGCGGTGATCGATGATGTGGGGCTGGGTTTGAGGGAAGGGGAGGAGCTGAAGGTTTAGTGGAGGGATGTTGCAGAGCGCCGTTTCTGGGTGGCAGGGAAGCGGCGTTTTTTATGGTGGTTACCCCGCATCGCACTGTCGATTTCCCGGAGTCTGGTTCGACTATCTTTCAGGGAACGAAGCCAATGAGTCGCAATGACCGTCGGCGCTCCCAACCTGAGAACCTTTACGCGGACGAACCAGGAGAAGACCATGCGCAAGCTTATCGTTGCCGCTTTCATGAGCCTGGATGGCGTTATCCAGGCGCCCGGCGGGCCTGAAGAAGATACCAGCGGCGAATTCCGCTTCGGTGGCTGGGTCGTACCCTACGCCGACGAAGCCTTTGGCCAGGCCATGCAGGAGCTGTTCTCGCAACCGTTCGATTTGCTGCTGGGGCGCCGCACCTACGACATATTCGCCGGGTATTGGCCGCACATACAGGCCGGTTCAAGCAACAGCGCCATCGCCGACCTGTTCAACCGCGTGCCCAAGCATGTGGCCACCCACCGCCCCAATACGCTTGATTGGCACAACAGCCATGCGCTGCAAGGAAACCTTGCCGATGCCATACAGGCCCTCAAACAGCAGGGCGGCGCCCACCTGCTGACCCAAGGCAGCGGCGATCTAGTGCGCCAACTGCTGGCCGCCGGGTTGGTGGATGAGCTTCGGCTGATGATCCATCCCATCGTATTGGGGGGCGGCAAGCGGTTGTTCGACGATCAGGCACAAGCATCAGCCTTCACTTTGGTGAACTCGATGAGTACTTCTGGTGGGGTGTTGATTGCCCACTATGTTCGCAGTGGTGAGGTGCGTACAGGGACGTTTGAATAGTAGGAAAGACCGTGACGGTGTTGGAACCCTGCGCTTCGGGCGGGTAGTTTTCTCTGGAGTTTCAGGGCGTTGGCCTCGGGGCAAAAACGGGGGCGATTGTGAATGACCGCTAACGGCTGTGGATTCAACCGGTCGATGCAACACAACTAAATTCTGTGTAAGCAGAAGGAGTGTTGCAGATGAAGCAGAGACCTCGGATCTATTACACCGAAAGCCAGAAAAAACTGATGTGGGATCACTGGCAGAAAGGCGACTCTCTCCAGCACATAGCCCAACTATTTGATCGAAACCATTCATCGATACAGCGCATCTTGGCGGAAACAGGCGGTATCAGACCCGCTGTACGCCGCAGGTCCAGATTGGCTCTGACGTTGGCTGAGCGCGAAGAGATTTCGCGTGCAGTGGTGGCAGGTAACTCGATCCGTTCCATGGCCGCGCTGCTAGGGCGAGCAGCCTCTAC